>NZ_AKIV01000075.1 GCF_000282655.1 Polaromonas sp. CF318 | reverse complement strand
CTTTGCCGGGCCGCAGGCGGGGCGCCCCCTCGGGAGGCAGCGCATTACACGGAGTGAAAAGCGTGGGGGCTATTCAATCGTCGCGCCGGAAGCCTGCACGATGCCCTTCCATTTCACGTAGTCGGTCTTGAGCAGGCTGGAGAACTGCTCGGGCGTCATGTTCTGCACCTCGGCGCCCTGGGCGTGGATGGCGGCCTTCATGTCGGCCGTGGCCAGCAGCTTGTTGACTTCGGCATTGACGGTGGCCACCACGTCCTTGGGCGTGCCGGCCGGCATGAACAGGCCATACCAGGTGCTGACGTCAAAGTCCTTGTAGCCCAGCTCGGCGACGGTGGGCACCTCGGGCAGAGAGGTGCTGCGGCGCGCCGAGGTGACGGCCAGCGGGCGCAGCTTACCCGACTTGATCTGGGCGATGGCCGAGGGCAGCGAGGACACCATCAGATCCACATTGCCGGCCAGCACGTCCATCATGGCCGGGTTGGAGCCCTTGTAGGGCACGTGGCGCAGCTTGATATTGGCGGCGCCGTTGAAAATTTCGCCGGCCAGATGGATGGTGGTGCCGTTGCCGGGCGAGCCGTAGGTAACGCTGTCGGGCGCGGCCTTGGCGGCGGCCACCACGTCGGCCAGGGTCTTGAAGCGCGACTGCACGCCCGTGACGATGACCACCGGCGTGTAGGCCACGTGGGCCACGGCCACCAGGTCCCGGGTCGGGTCGTAGCTCAGGTTTTTGTAGAGCCAGGGCGCGACGACCAGATTGTCCTTCTGGCCCATGACCATGTCGTAGCCCGTGGGCGCGGCGCGCACGGCTTCGGCAATGCCTATGGTGCCGCCCGCGCCGCCGCGGTTGTCGGGCACCACCGTCCACTTGCTGGCCTCCGTCAGTTTGGTGGCCACCAGGCGCGACAGGATGTCGGTGCCGCCGCCGGGCGGGAAAGGCACGATCAGGCGGATGGGTTTGGTGGGGTAGCTCTGGGCCTGCGCGGCGCAGAGCACGAACGCGAGGGCAAGAAAGGACAGGATTTTGCGAAGCATGGGGGAAGGTCTCCAGATGGGGCTTGCAAGCATAAGGCCAACGAAAGACAGCCCGCGTGCAGCCGGTTTTTGACCCTCGATTTTATTCGCCGCCCTGTCTATACAACATGGCGGTGTCGCGCGACCGTAGCGTGATCGGCGGGGGCGGCCGTCTTGATCGGCGATGGCTCGGCATGCGCCACTTATGATCGGGCCTTCAAAAAAGGGAGGCTTTGCATGCCATCAACTTCTTCCGCCGCGCCGTCCATGGTGCGCACAGGCGCCAAAGCCGGTATGGCGTTCGCGGGTTCCGTCGTCATGGGTTTTTTGCTGGCTTTCCTGCTGGGCGGCGGCGTGTTCTTCTTTTACCTGAGCCGGCTGTCCGGCCCCGGCATGCCTGCGGCCGCGCACACGGGCGGGGCAGGCGCCATCCTCGCCCTGCTGTTTTCACCGCCTTTGCTGGTCGCCATGCTGTTGCTGGCCTTTGTGCCGATTTACCTGGCGCTGGGCGTGGCGCGCGGTCGCAGCCGGGCTATCCAGCAAGTCGTGACGGGCCATGGAGAGGCCATGTCGCAACGCCTGGCGGACACGATCGCCGCACGCTTAGATGCGATGCCGCGAACCAAGGGCGCGCTGGAGCGCGTGTCGGGCGTGCTGTCGGCCGATGCCATCACCCAGCAATTGGCGCCGGTGCTGGGCCAGGGCCGGGCCGTGCGCGGCATGGTCAATTTCGTGTTGAATCGCCTGCCGCTGGCTGAGCTGACGGCGCAATGGCAACAGGGGCGCGCCGCGGAAGCTGCCGCCGCACCCGGCACACCCGATCCCGTGTTGCGCGCGCTGCTCATGCAGCGTATCGGCCAGACGCTGCATGACGCCGCCATGCCCTCCCGCAAACCGCTCTACATCGCGATGGTCGCGCAGGCGGCTCTGCTGGGGATCGGGATCTGGCTGACGCGCTAACTAACAGGCCCTAGATCATCTCCAGCGGGCTGGCACCGGACGGAGGCTTGAACAGCACATCCAGTTCGGCCAGCTGTTCACCGCTGAGTTCAATGCCGGCCGCCGCGACGTTCTCGCGCAGCCGCTCCGGATGGCTGGTCTTGGGGATCGCGATCACGCCTTGCTGCGCCAGCAGCCAGGCCAGCGCCGCCTGGGCCGGCGGCATGCCGTGGCTTTTGGCGAAGCGGGCCAGGCCCGCATGGCGCAACAGCCGTGCCTGCTCAATCGGTGAATAGGCCATCACCGGCACGCGGCGCTCGCGCAGCCAGGGCAGCAAGTCCCATTCGATGCCGCGCCGTGTGAGGTTGTACAGCAGCTGGTTGGCCTGCACGTCCTGCCCGCCGGGCAAGGCCCACAATTCCCGCATGTCGGCCAGGTCCAGGTTGCTGATGCCGTAGTGCCGAATCTTGCCGGCCTTTTGCAGCGCCATGAACGCCTGCAGGGTTTCGGCCAGCGGCACCGAGCCGCGCCAGTGCAGCAAATAGAGGTCTATACGGTCGGTGCGCAAGCGGCGCAGGCTGCGCTCGCAGGCCGCCACCATGCCGGCCTTCGACGCATTGTGCGGATAGACCTTGCTCACGACAAAGGCCTCGTCGCGCCGGCCTTGCAGCGCCTCGCCGACCAGCTCCTCGGACAGGCCTTCGCCATACATTTCCGCGGTATCGACCAGCGTGCAGCCCAGGTCCAGGCCCAGCCGCAGGGTCGCGAGTTCGTCGGCGCGGCGCGCGGACGCATCGCCCATGTTCCAGGTGCCCATACCCAGGGCCGGGACGGCTTCGCCGCAAGGAAGCAATACGGTTTTCATGAGAAACATCTTAGCCCCGCAGAGGCGAAAGCGCAGGTGGTGCGTCATCTCAGTGATGCGCGTATGGAATCAATGGTGGCCGAAGAATTCATGTTTCCATCGGCCCCGCGACGTAGCATGGCGTGGCTTTCATTGCGCCATGGCGCCCACCCGATGGAGACCCACATGAAGATCATTCGAAGCAAGGATTTCACCGCGACACGCGCCTGGGGCGCGATGACGGTGGCCAATATGCAGGGCATCACCACCCGGCTGCACTGGACCGACAAGCCCTACAAGTGGCACATCAACGAAGGCGAGGAAGTGTTTGCCGTGCTCGACGGCCGCGTCGAGATGCGCTACCGCGACAACTGCGGCCAGTGCTCGGTGATGCTGGAAACCGGCGACATCTTTTTCGCGAGCGTGGGCACCGAGCATGTCGCCTCGCCGGTGGGCGAGGCCCGCGTGCTGGTGGTGGAAGTGGAGGGCAGCGACTGAACCCGCGGCGCGATCAGGAAGCCGCGTCCGGCAGCGGCAGGTTGACCAGCAGGTTCTGCGGCTTGAGCCTGAGCACGCCGCCGGCATCCATCATCATGCCCAGGTAAACCGGCTTGCCCGCCACGTCGGCGCGCATCTCGCGCGGGTCGGCAAACTCCAGCCTGAACAGGCTGACCAGTCGCCGCAGGCGCGCCGGCTCCACCTCGCGGCCTTCATACAAATCATTGAGCAGGGCCGTGGCCCCGGCGTCCAGGCCCACATGCCAGCGCCAGGCCTCGTCGTCCACCTTTTGCACCGGTCGAATGATGACGGCCACGCCCAGCAAATGCCGTATCCATTTCTGCAGCACGCCGGCCAGCGCTTTGAGGCCGGACCGCGCGCGAACCACGGTCAGCACCAGGCCGTGGCCGAGTTCATTGTTGATCTCATGCGTAAGGTCCAGCAGAAAACGCTGGCCTGCCGCCCCTTCGGCCTCTTGCCAATAAGCGGCCGCATTGTCGTCAGCCAATACCCGCAGTTCGAGGGCGGGCACAGGCGCGCCGGCCTCGGCCAGGAAGCGGCCGAAGTCCCCCACGCCCCCGGTTTCATGGAGCATGTCCAGCACCGCCAGGTCGCCGCTGAGCACCCGCCCGCCTTCGGTGCTGATGCGCTGCGGGCGAAACAGCATTTCGGCCGCGCGCACTTCATAGGCATCAGTGCAATCGTCCAGCAGGCTGCGCAGCATGGCCTGCACGATGAGGTCGATGAAGAGCGGCGGTATGTCCACGCGGCCCGTGCCGTCGCGCGGGAACAGGCCCAGGTAATAGGCCTCCAGCGTGCCCGCGGCCAGCAGGCCGTCGCGAAAGCGCAGGAAATGCGCATAGTTGTCCCGCGCGTCGGCGTCCTGCAGTGCCTGCAATTCGGCTGGCGCCACCGGCCTTGAGGGCGCAGCCGCCAGCGCGGCATGCAGGGCGCGCTCAGCCTCGCAGGACTCCGGCACCAGGGCCAGTTCGGGCCGGGCGAGGAACAGCCGCAGGTAATCGTCGGTGGGCTGCAGCCAGCCGCGCGGAGTGCGGCGCAGTTGCTTGAAGCCGCTGGAAGGCCAGAAATCTTGCATGGGCGACATCGTCGCACATCGTTTCGTCGCCCGCGCTTTACATCCTGTTTCATCGCCCCCGCGAATCGCGCAATCTTTACCACCTGTTAGCACTCCATCCATCGTGCGGCACGTTGTCATGGGTATGGTGGTCTTTAGACCGTGAACAGGTTCTTAGGCCACAGCCTCCACCCGGCCTCATCAGCGATGAGCCCGCAACGACAGGAAGAGAGCGTGCACCATGACCCGCACCGACATCGAACCATCCCGCAGCGACACCGGCCATGCTTTCCGGGGCTTTCGCTTTTCCGACCTCTACTGGTACCTCGTGCTGCTGGCGATCGCCTTTGTGCTGGCGCTGCTGCAGCCCGTGGCCTGGGCCCAGCAGCCCGCGCCGCAGGCCGACACGCTGGACCCGCCCGGCCGTGTGGCCCGGCTCAACCTGGCCGAAGGCGCCGTGAGTTTCGCGCCCGCCGATGCCAACGATGCCTGGACACCCGCCGCATTGAACCGCCCGCTGACCGCCGGCGACAGGCTGTGGACGGGCCCGCAGGCCCGCGCCGAACTCCATGCCGGCTCTACCGCCGTGCGCATGAACGGCCAGACCAGCCTGGACCTGCTCGCGCTGGACGACAACACCACCCAGCTGCGCCTGGCCCAGGGCACGCTCAAGCTGCGCGTGCGCCAGCTGTTTGACGGCCAGCGCCTGGAAATCGACACACCCAACCTGGCTTTTGTGGTCTCGCAGCCCGGCGACTACCGCCTCGACGTGGACCCGGCCGGCAACACCACGCGCGTGATCGCGCAATCGGGCGGCGGCGTGATTTACGGCGACAACTCGGCCTCGGTGAATCTGGCCGCCGGCCAGCAGGCCAATTTCAGCGGCACGCAGCTGGTGCCGGCCGGGCCGGGCGCCACGCGCCAGGACGACTTCGACCTGTGGGCCGCGAATCGCGACCGGCTCGAGGACCGGTCGGTGTCCGCGCGCTATGTGCCGCGCGAAACCGTGGGCTACCAGCAGCTCGACAGCTACGGCAGCTGGAGCCAGGACCCGAGCTACGGCGCGATCTGGATACCGCGCGCCGTTCCCGTCAACTGGGCGCCCTACCGCATGGGCCACTGGGCCTGGGTCTCGCCCTGGGGCTGGACCTGGGTGGACGACGCGCCCTGGGGTTTCGCGCCCTTTCACTACGGCCGCTGGGCGCAGATCGGCCCGCGCTGGGCCTGGGTGCCCGGGCGGCTGGCGCCGCGCCCTGTGTACGCACCGGCGCTGGTCGCCTTTGTGGGCGGCAGCAGCGGCGGCGTGAGCTGGAACATCTCGATAGGCGGCGCGGCACGCCCCGGTGTGGGCTGGTTCCCGCTGGCGCCCGGCGAAGCCTTCCGCCCGGCCTACCGCGTGAGCCCGCGCTACGTCACGCAGGTGAACAACAACATCGTGGTCAACAACACCGTCAACGTGACCAACAACATCACCCATGTGTACCGCTACCAGCGCCAGCCCGCCGCCGTGACGGCCGTCAGCCGCGAGGACTTCGAGCGCGGCCGGCCGGTGCGCGTGCAGCACGCACTGAGCCGCGCGGACCTGGGCCGCGCCCAGCTGGTGGCGGACCGCGGCGCGCTGCCGCAACGCCCGAACCCCGCGGAGCTGCGCGGACTGCAGCGCCCCGTGGCCGCTGCCGCCTTGCCGCCGCCGACGGTGGCCGCGCGGCCCGTGCCCGTCGTCAGCAGCCGCGACGGCAGGCGTGACGATCACCGTGATGGCCGGGACGGCCGCCGCGATGACAACAACCGGGATGAGCGACGCGCCAGCCCCATCGCCGGCAGGGACCACGATGCCCGACCCCAGCCCGCCACACCCGCACCCGACCGCGGCCCCGCCGCATCCGTCCAGCAGGCGCAACGCGAGCAACAGCGCCAGCAAAGGGAACGGCAGGAACAACTGCAGGCCCCGCAGCTGGAACAGCAACGCCGCTCGGGTGAAGAGCCCATAGGCCAGCGCGCGCTGCGCGAACAGGCCCAGCGCGACGCGCGGGCCCGCAACGAAGCGCAGGAACGCGCCCAGGCGGCCAATGCCAATGCCGGCGCGCAAGCCCGCGCCGAGGCTGAACGCCACGCCGCCGAACAGGCGCAGCGCAGCCAGCAGCAAGCCCAGCGCGAACAGCAGCGCCAGCAAAGGGAACAGCGGGAGCAAAGGGAAAAGCTGCAAGCCCCCCAGCTGGAACAGCAGCGCCGCTCGGGCGAGGAAGCCATAGGCCAGCGTGCCCTGCGCGAGCAGGCCCAGCGCGACCAGGAAAACGCGCGCCAGCAGCAGGCCGCGCAAAGACAACAACAACAACAACAACAACAACAGCAACAACATCTACAACAGCAGCAGCACCTGCAACAACAGCAACAACAGCTACGCGCACAGCAGGAGCAGCAACGCCAGCACCAGGCCCAAGCCCAGGAACAGCAACAGCGGCGGCAACAGCAACTGCAGCAGCAACAGGCGCAACGCGAAGCCGCCCAGGCCAGGGAGGCCACCGCCGACAAACCCACACGCCAGGCACGCGGCGAAGGAAACCCCAACCGAAACCGCGAGCAATAAACCGGCGGCGCGGGATCACGCAAAACTACCTAAGGGTCTGACCGGGTACCGCCTGCGGGAGGGGATAGCTAGGATGACCAGCTGTGTTTCACGGGCCTATGCCCGCGGCTGCATACCCGCCGCGGCCGCCCTGGTGCCCCGTGATGTCCAACCCCTTACCTGCCGGAGAGCGATTTGTCCGTGGAGTTCATTCTCGAAACACGAGGGCTGACCAAGGAATTCAAGGGATTCGTGGCCGTCAACAACGTGGACCTCAAAGTCCAGCGCGGGCATATCCACGCGCTGATCGGGCCCAACGGCGCCGGCAAGACCACCTTCTTCAACCTGCTCACCAAGTTCCTCACGCCTACGCGCGGCAGCATCGTCTACAACGGCAGCGACATCACCTTCGAGCAACCCGCGCAGACCGCGCGGCGCGGCATCGTGCGCTCCTTCCAGATCTCGGCCGTGTTCCCGCACATGACGGTGCTGGAGAACGTGCGCGCGGCGCTGCAGCGCAACCTGGGCACCTCTTTCCATTTCTGGAAGGCCGAAGACACTTTGTTTCATCTGCACGGCCGCGCCCGTGAACTGCTGGCCGAGGTCGACCTCAGCGCCTTCGCCGACGAGCTCACCGTGAACCTGCCCTACGGCCGCAAGCGCGCGCTGGAGCTCGCCACCACGCTGGCGCTGGAGCCCGAGCTGATGCTGCTGGACGAACCCACCCAGGGCATGGGCCACGAAGACGTGGACCGCGTGACGCAGCTGATCAAAAAAGTGTCCGCCGGCCGCACCATCCTGATGGTCGAGCACAACATGAACGTGGTGTCGTCGATTGCCGACCGCATCACCGTGCTGCAGCGCGGCGCCATCATCGCCGACGGCCCGTATGCCGAAGTGGCCAAGAACCCGCTGGTGATCGAAGCCTATATGGGCACGACGAACACCGAATTGCAAGGAGCTCACTGATGTCCAAAGAGCTCCTCAAAATCGAAGACCTGCACGCCTGGTACGGCGAGTCGCACATCCTGCACGGCGTGAACCTCACGGTCAACGAAGGCGAAGTGGTGACCCTGCTGGGCCGCAACGGTGCCGGCCGCACCACCACCATGCGCGCCATCGTCGGCATGACGGGCGCGCGCAAGGGCTCCATCAAAATCAACGGCGAGGAAGCCATCAAGCTCGCGCCGCACAAGGTGGCCCGGCTGGGCGTGGGCTACTGCCCCGAAGAGCGCGGCATTTTCGCCAGCCTCACGGCCGAGGAAAACCTGATGCTGCCGCCCACCATCGGCCCGGGCGGCATGAGCCTGGACGAGATCTACGCGATGTTCCCCAACCTCAAGGAGCGCGCGGCCAGCCCCGGCACGCGCCTGTCGGGCGGCGAGCAGCAGATGCTGGCCGTGGCGCGCATTTTGCGCACCGGCGCGCGCCTCCTGCTGCTTGATGAAATCTCCGAAGGCCTGGCGCCCGTCATCGTGCAAAAACTCGCCGAGATGATCCTCACGCTCAAGGCCAAGGGCTACACCATCGTGCTGGTGGAGCAGAACTTCCGCTTTGCCGCACCGCTGGCCGACCGCTTCTACGTCATGGAGCACGGCCGCATCGTCAAGCAGTTTGCTCAGGCCGAGCTGGCCGGCAACATGGGCATGCTGCAGGAATACCTCGGCGTCTGACAGCGGCGGCACGGCGTCCACTTTTATCTTTTTGATTCCCCGTTCACCCCCATCCATCACAGGAGACACCATGAAACTCAAAACACTTGCTGCAGCGCTCGCCGTAGGCCTCACCGGCGCCGCCTTCGCGCAGAACACCGGCCCGATCAAGATCGGCATGATCACCGATATGTCCAGCCTGTACGCCGACATCGACGGCCCGGCTGGCGCCGAGATGGTCAAGTGGGCCGTGCAGGATTTCGGCGGCAAGGTGCTGAACCGCCCCATCGAGGTGCTGAGCGCCGACCACCAGAACAAGGCCGACGTCGCATCGTCCAAGGCCCGTGAATGGATCGACAAGGACGGCCTGCAGATGCTGATCGGCGGCACCAATTCCGGCACGGCGCTGGCCATGTCCAAGGTCACCACCGAAAAGAAAAAGCCCTTCCTCGTCATAGGCGCCGGCTCCGCCCGCCTGACCAATGAGGACTGCTCGCCCTACACCGTCCACTACGCCTACGACACGGTGTCGCTGGCCAAGGTCGCGGGCTCCGCGCTGGTCAAGGCCGGCAACAAGAGCTGGTACTTCCTGACCGCCGACTATGCTTTCGGTTACTCGCTGGAAGGCGACGCCGCCACCGTGGTCAAGGCCAACGGCGGAACCGTCGCCGGCACCGTGCGCCACCCGCTGAACGCCTCCGACTTCTCTTCCTTCCTGCTGCAGGCCCAGTCTTCCAAGGCACAGATCCTGGGCCTGGCCAATGCCGGCGGCGACTTCACCAACGCCATGAAGGCCGCCAAGGAATTCGGCATCGGCAAGACCATGAAGGTCGCCGGCCTGCTGGTGTTCATCAACGACGTGCATTCCCTGGGCCTGGCCAACACCGAAGGCCTGCAGCTGGCCGACAGCTGGTACTGGAACCAGGACGACGCCTCTCGCAAGTTCGCCAAGCGCTTCTTCGACAAATACAAACGCATGCCTTCGAGCCTGCAGGCCGCCGACTACTCGGCCACCATGAACTACCTGAAAGCCGTGCAGGCCGCCGGCACCACCGACTCCGACAAGGTCATGAGCACGCTCAAGGGCATGAAGATCGACGACTTCTACAACAAGGGCCAGATCCGCGCCGACGGCCGCATGATCCACGACATGTATTTGTTCCAGGTCAAGGGCTCCAAGGAGTCCACCACGCCATGGGACTACTACAAGACCGTGGCCAAGGTGCCCGGCGAGCAGGCCTTCACCACGGTGGCCGAATCCAAGTGCGCGGCCGTGAAGAAGTAATTGCGCAAGCCTTGAACTGACGGCAAGAAAGACGGAGAAGAACGAGGGGTTCGATCCAGCCGGTCATTCGCAGGAATGACCGGCTGCATTTTTAAGCCTCTCTCGTCTCCGCCACAACTAACGGTATTGGTGTCCTGACAGGTTCCCATGGAAATTTTCGGTATTCCCCTGCAAGCATTTATGGGCCAGCTGATGCTGGGCCTGGTCAATGGCGCCTTTTACGCCATGCTGAGCCTGGGGCTCGCGGTGATTTTCGGGCTGCTGGGCATCGTCAACTTCGCGCACGGTGCGCTTTACATGCTGGGCGCCTTCGCCGCCTGGATCATGCTGGACCAGTTCGGCATGAATTACTGGTTCGCACTGGTGCTGGCGCCGCTGACGGTCGGCATCCTCGGCGTGGTCATAGAACGGCTGTTCCTCAAGCACCTGTACAAGCTGGACCCGCTTTACGGCCTGCTGCTGACCTTCGGGCTGGCGTTGGTGCTCGAAGGCGTGTTCCGTGAAATCTACGGCGTCTCGGGCCAGAACTACAACGTGCCCGATTTGCTGGCCGGCGCCATGGACCTCGGCTTCATGCGCCTGCCGATTTACCGCGCCTGGGTGGTGGTGGTGTCGCTGGTGGTCTGCGTGGGCACCTGGTTCCTGATCGAGCGCACCCGGCTGGGCGCCTACCTGCGCGCCGGCACCGAAAACGCGCCGCTGGTGCAGGCCTTCGGCGTCAACGTGCCCATGATGGTCATGCTCACCTACGGCGCGGGTGCCGGGCTGGCGGCTCTCGCCGGTGTGCTGGCCGCGCCCATCATCCAGGTCAACCCGCTGATGGGTTCCAACCTGATCATCGTGGTCTTCGCCGTCGTCGTGATCGGCGGCATGGGCTCCATACTCGGCTCGGTCATCACCGGCCTGGGCCTGGGCATTGTCGAAGGCCTGACCCGCGTGTTTTACCCTGAAGCCTCCAACATCGTGGTGTTTGTCATCATGGTGATCGTGCTCATGGTCCGTCCCGCGGGCCTGTTTGGTAAAGAGGTCTGAGCCCATGACCGCCCTGAATAAAGCTCCCATGTCCAAAGCCGCCCAACTGACCCGCATCACCTATCTCGCGCTGCTGGCGCTGGCCCTGGTGGCGCCGCTGATCGGCTTGTACCCGGTGTTCGTGATGAAGCTGCTGTGCTTCGCGCTGTTCGCCTGCGCCTTTAACCTGCTGCTGGGCTTTACCGGCTTGCTGTCCTTCGGCCACGCGGCCTTCTTCGGCTCGGCCGCTTACGTGACCGGCTGGCTCATCAAGGCCCAGGGCTGGACGCCCGAACTGGGCCTGGTGGCCGGCGCCGTGGCCGCCGGGCTGATAGGCCTGGTGGTAGGCGCCGTAGCGATACGCCGCCAGGGCATTTACTTCGCGATGATCACGCTGGCGATCGCGCAGATGGTTTACTTTGTCTGCCTGCAGGCGAGCTTTACCGGCGGTGAGGACGGCCTGCAAGGCGTGCCGCGCGGCAAGTTATTTGGCTTGCTACCGCTAGATTCGGATATTTCTCTATTTGGCTTCAAGCTGAGCGGAGACGAGACTATGTACTACCTCGTGGTCGCGATTTTTGTCGCCTGCTTCCTGTTCATCTCGCGCATCGTGCATTCGCCTTTCGGCCAGGTGCTCAAGATGATCCGCGAGAACGAGCCGCGCGCCATCTCGCTGGGCTACAACGTGGATCGCTACAAGTTGCTGGCCTTTGTGCTGTCGGCCGCGCTCGCCGGCCTGGCCGGTTCGATGAAAACCCTGGTCATGGGTTTTGCCACGCTGTCCGACGTGCACTGGTCCATGTCCGGCGAGGTCATCCTCATGACCCTGCTGGGCGGCGTCGGCACCTTCTTCGGCCCGGTCATGGGCTCTGGCATCGTGATCGCGCTGCAAAACCTGCTGGCCGACAAGGTCGGCTCCTGGGTCACCGTCATCATCGGCGTGATCTTTGTGATCTGCGTGCTGGCCTTCCGCAAGGGCGTGATCGGCGAGCTGCAAGCCTTTCTCGAGCGCCGCCGCAACGCCGCCAAGGCGGCAGCGCAGCAAAGCTGAGCGACGCACCGCCCCATCAAAAAAGCGCGCAGGCCTTGCGCGCTTTTTTGATGGGGCGCTCAAGCACCCGGGGTCAGGGCCCGTCGGTCGACAGCGCGTAGTTCACATGCTGCGGCAGCACCAGCTGCCCCAGGCTGTTGGGCACGGCCTCGATGTGGACCTGCGGCTGCGCCGCGCGCACGCTGCCGAAAATTGTGGCAAAAGCGATGTCGGCCGCGTCGCGCCCGGTGGCAAAGCGCACAAAACCCATGGGAATCGCCGTGCCCGAGGGGTCAAAGAGGTACCAGCGGTCGCCCAGGTAGACCTCCACATAGGCATGGAAATCCGGCCGGCCCAGCGCGGGGTCGGCGCCGTAGTCCATACCGCTGGCCATGCGTGCCGGCAGGCTGGCCGCGCGGCACAGCGCGATCATCAGGTGCGCGAAGTCGCGACACACACCCACCCGCTCTATCAGGGTATCTATGGCCGAGGTCGTGCTGTTGCTGGTATTGCCCTGGAAGCTCACATGCTGCTGCACCCAGTCGCAGATCGCCCGCGCCCGGCCGTAACCCAGCGGCAGGTGACCGAACTGGCTGTTGGCCAGGGTCAGCAGGCGGTCCGACTGGCAATAACGACTGGGATACAGGTAAGGCAGCACCTCGCCGGGCAGGGCCAGCGGGCTCAGCTCTGGCAGCGAGCCCGGTTGCGCCTCGTAGTGGACCAGATCCACCACCGCGGCATAGCTCAGCGTGAAATTGCCGGGCTCGGCATGCAGGCGCAAAAAACGGCTTTGCGTGGCGGGGTCGGTGTAGCTGCTGGTGGCCGCCGGCTGGCTCAGCCCCAGGGATTCGTGCATCACCAGCTGCCGCGGCGTGTAGGCGGCCTGGATGTTGAAGATGAAATCGCAGCCCGGTGCCATCACCTCGTAGGCCAGCACGGCGGAAAATTCAAGCCTGACCATGGGATGTCTTCTGCCTTTGCCTTGGGGGTTGGCTCCAAATAGGAGCCGGTATGTCTGCGGCGACCGGAATCGTTCGCCATCGCCACTCATTAGGCGCGCAAACAAAGCCCCTGTTTGCCGTTGGCGAAATTTCCCGGGATGCCTTGCCCTTCCAAACCGACAGGCCGGCGTCGCCGAGGCCTACAAGGAACACTAAACGCCGCGAAATTCGCGCCGGTAGGCCGACGGCGAAGTCCCCAGCGTTGCCGCGAAATGCTGGCGTAGCGACACCGCCGAACCAAAACCCGTATCGAGCGCGATCTGTTCCATGGAGCGGTCCGTCGATTCGAGCTGGCGCTGCGCCAGGCCCAGGCGCTGGCTGGTGAGCCACTGGCCCACCGTGGTGCCCGTGACCTGCCGGAAATGCCGCGTGAAGCTGCGCCGGCTCATCAGCGCGCGCGCCGCCAGGGCATCGAGGCTGTGCGGCTGGTCCAGGTTTTTCTGCACCCAGGCCAGGATGGCCGACAGCCGGTGGCCGGCGCCCGTGGCCGGCAAGGGCTGTTCCACATACTGCGCCTGCCCGCCCTGGCGCTGCGGCGCCACCACCATGCGGCGCGCCACGCGGTTGGCCATCTCGGCGCCGTAGTCCAGGCGCAGCACATGCAGGCAGCAGTCGATGCCGGCCGCCGTGCCGGCCGAGGTCAGCACGTCGCCGTCATCCACATACAGCACATCGGGCTGCAGCCGCACCTGCGGGTAGCGCGCGGCGAATTCACCGGCCAGCGCCCAGTGCGTGGTCGCCGGCCGTCCGTCGAGCAGGCCGGCTTCGGCCAGCACAAAGGCGCCCAGGCACAGGCCCACAATGCGCGCGCCGCGTTGGTGCGCGGCCTGCAAAGCCTTGAGCAAGGCCTCGGGCGGTCGCTCCATCGCGTCGCGCCAGGACGGCACCACAATGGTCTGCGCCTTCGCGAGCGCGCCCAACCCTTTTTGCACGCTGATGCCGAAGCCTGAAGTGGTGCTTAAGGTGCCGGGCTTTTCGGCGCAGACCACCAGCTTGAAGCGCGGCAGGTCGGCCCCCGAAAAATCGTTGCCGAACACCATGCAGGGCACCGACAGGTGAAAAGGGCTGATGCCGTCAAACGCGACCACGGCCACGCTGCCGTCCTGTTTTGCGGGACTGGCGGGTTTCACCAAGGATTTAGCAGGCTTGGCGGCTTTTCGGGGTGATTTCGGGGTGCGTGGTGACATGGCCCGATTCTATCGAGTATTGGCATTCGGGCCACTGTCACCAAAACATCTTCCGGCGAACAATCCCTACATCCACAAACAAACCGCTTTCATTTTTTTCAGGAGTTTTTCCATGACCGCAAGCACCACCCCTAAAGCCCCGCGCCGCGCCCTCGTCGTCATTGACGTGCAAATGGAATACTTCGCCGGCGGCGGCCTGCTGATCGAACACCCGCCCGTGGCGCAAAGCCTGCCCAACATCGCTCGCGCCATGGACGCCGCGCGCGCGGCCGGCATTCCGGTCGTCGTGGTGCAGCACAGCGAATCCCCCGCCGCGGCGCTCTTTGCCAAGGACTCGCCCTCCTGGGCACTGCACGAGGCCGTGGCCAGCCGCCCGCGCGACCACTACATCGAAAAAGCCTGGCCCAGCGTCTACACCGGCACCGACTTTGCCGCCTGGCTGGAGCAGCGCGGCATAGACACCCTGACGGTGGTCGGCTACATGACGCACAACTGCGACGCCTCGACAATCTTCGAAGCCACGCACCGCGGCCTGCACGTCGAGTTTTTGAGCGACGCCACCGGCGCCCTGCCCTATGCCAACGAAGCCGGCAGCGCCAGCGCCGAGGAAATCCACCGCGTGTTCAGTGTCGTCTTCCACACACGCTTTGCCGCGGCCGGCTCCACCGATGCCTGGATCGCCGCCATCCAGGCCGGCGGCCGGCTCGAGAAAAGCAATATCCTCGTGTCCAACCGCGCGGCGCTGGCCGGGCGCTGAGATCAATGCCAGCTGGCGGCCAGCACGGGTGCCAGCGCCGTTTGCTGTTGGCTCGTCAGCGTGGTCTGGCCCATGGGCGGCGGCTTAAATAAAGCCATGGCCTGCACCAGCTGTTGCACCTGCGTGTCCAGCAGCACTTTGCCGCCACCGGCCTTGATCTGCTCCACGTGGTAGGCGCTGCCCAGGTACCAGTTTTGAACCGTGGCCTTGTCGGCCGTGCCCAGGATGCTGACCTCCAGGTTGTTGCCGGCCTTGCGGAACCACAGCTGGTCGGAGTTGATGCCGGCCATGAACTGGAGCGTGTCGGTGTTGCCGGCGGTAGTGTCATTTTCCTGAATCGTGTCGCTATCGTGGCCGTCACCGACCACCATGATCTTGCCGAACTGCAGCAATTGGTCTCCAGTGCCGGCCATCAGCGTTCCGCCGCCAATCAGCTGCGCGTTGCCGGTGCCGCCATAGGCAAAGCCGGCGCCATAGATGGTGTTGTTGCCGACGCCGCCTATGACGACTGAGTAGCCGTCGGCCGATACCGTCTGGTCGCCGTCGGCCAGCAGCGAGGGGCCGAGGTTGTAGCTGTCCTGGCGGTGCCAAAAATCAACCGCGACATAGCTCGGCAGGTTGCCAGCCAGGGCGGGCGCACCCGGGTCCTGGAATGTCAGCTGGTTGGCTCTGCCTGTGTAGTAGTCTGTATCGATGTCAACCCGTGTGTAGCTGTAGCCCGTCATCGTGCCGGTGTGGTACACAAGATTCCAGTCCGATTCAAAGTGGGAACTGGAATCTTTTGTCCAGCTCACCGAAGTCCACGCGTTTTCAAGGCTGGAGGAGTAGTTGTAGGACTGAAGCGTATCGGCGCCACTGGCAACGATGTTCGTTTGGAAGGTGATGGTGGCAGTCGTGTCACTAGCCGGCGGCGACGTCACATCCCCGCTCCATCCCTCAGCCTCAACGTGGGAAGACGTGACATTCCAAATATCTCTGAAGAGCCCGGTTCTTTTGACATAGGTCCTGGAAATGTCCGCCCCATAACTTGCGGCTTGGTACCACGAGCCATCAACCCGCTGCGTATAGCCATTGTCAGAGTAACCCCGCGAAATTGAACCCAGCGCACTGGACTGGAAATCCTTGAGCAAATTCGCCTGCAGCTGGGCCCAATCCGTCTGGCTGGCCGCCACCAGCGCCTCGCCCGTGGTCGTGTTGCCTTGCGCATCCTCAAACACCCACGAGGTCTGGGTGGAGGCATAGTAGTCCTTGATGCGCATGGACGCCGAGGTACCGCGCACCTCGACCACCAGGTCGTTGGCGCGGCGCACGGCGTCCAGGTCTTCGAACTTCATGCCCGCCGCGCCAAGCCTGATGACCGAGCCTTCGGCGGAGTCATCAACCACATTGCTGCGGTCGGCGCTGTAGT
>NZ_AKIV01000074.1 GCF_000282655.1 Polaromonas sp. CF318 | reverse complement strand
CCGGCCAGCAGGACCAAGCAGAAGAAGGAGGAAGATGAGGAGGAAGAGCGCGCCGCCGGAGCAAGACCCGGCTCACTGCGTAGGCGGCAAGACGCCATCCAGACTATCCGCATGTCGCTGGCAAAACCTCACCAACTTCTCCACATCATGCGACTTGTCAAAAATCTCATCGGCCCCCAGCTCGCGGCAGCGCAGCAGGAGGTTTTCCTGGTTGTGGCTGGTCAGCACCACGACCTTCTGGCTGGGTTTGCGGCGCTGGCAGTCCTTGAGCACGCCGAAGCCCGAGCCTTCGGTGAGGAAGAGGTCGACGATGGCCAGGTCCCAGTCTTCATGGTCGTGCAGCCACAGGCGCGCGCCGGTCTCGGAATCGGCGTGGCCGACAAAGCGCAACGGCGCGATTTCTTCCATGGCCTCGACCAGGGTATTGCGTATTTCCGGCTTGTCCTCGACAAGAAACGCGTTGATGACCATGGAGCCCCCGAAGTTAATCCATGAAGTTAGCCGCCATCCAGCGCCCCACCTGTCGTCGGGCTCCTTCGGGATGTGTAGGCTCAATCCCACTGTAGGCCAGAGGGCATCTTTTTGCCGTAACGGGGGGTAACGCGGGGAATATTACCGGCAGCCAGCCGCCGGCCGGTCGCCGGGCGGCGACCAGTGGCGGGTCGGTGGGGGTCAGTGGTGGTGGCCGTGCTCGCCGTGGACGTGGCGGTGGGCGATTTCTTCTTCGGAGGCGGCGCGCACGTCGGTCACCTTGAGGGTAAAGCGCAGGGCCTTGCCGGCCAGGGGGTGGTTGCCGTCCAGCATGACGATGTCGCCCTTGATCTTGGTGACGTTGAAGACATGCCGGCGGCCGTCTTCGCCGCGGCCCTCGAGCTGGCCGCCGACCTTGACCCCGGGCGGGAACTGCGTGCGCGGGATGGTCTGCACCAGGCTTTCGTCGCGCAGGCCGAAGGCGTCCTGCGGCTCCAGCGCCAGCACGGTCTGGAAGCCCGGCTCCTTGCCGTCCAGCGCTTCCTCTATCTTGGGCAGGGTGTTGCCGTAGCCGCCGTGCAGGTAAACCATGGGCGCGTTGCTTTGCTCAACCAGCTTGCCCTGGGCGTCCGCCACCTTGTAGCTAAGTGTGACTGCGGTGTCTTTTGCGATTTTCATGGTGTGTTTCCGGGGTATCCGGGATGTGTGTCCCGTGCATAAAAGCGCTGATTTTCGCCCAGCCGGCGCCGGCGGGCCGCACGGGTGCCGGATCCGGGGACATTGGCCCCTGGCCGCGTGGGGCTTTGAGGGGACCGGCTGGCGCGCGGCGGCCGTATCCCTAGAATCATGCAACATGATAAGTTACATGAAATCAAAGGGCCGGCTTTCGGCCGTCCTGCATGCCCTGCTGCACATGGCCCACCGCGGCGGGCCCATGACCTCGGACGAACTCGCGGCCTGCCTGCGCACGCACGCGGTGGTGGTGCGGCGCACCATGGCCGGCCTGCGCGAGGCTGGTTTTGTGGTGTCGGAGCGCGGCCACGGCGGCGGCTGGGTGCTGGCGCGCGACCTGGCTTCGGTCACCCTGCTGGACGTGCAGATGGCCGTCGGTGATGCGGGCAGCGCGCCGGCGCACGGCGAAAGCCCGCATGCCGACGGCTGCGTCATCGAGCAGTCGGTGCAGCGCGCGCTGGCCGGCAGCCTGCGCGAGGCCGAGGCCTTGCTGATGAAGCGCCTGGGCGAGGTGACCCTGGCCGACCTGTCGGCCGACTTCAACCGCGCCATGGCCGCCCATGCGGCGCGCCATCCCTCGCCGGAGGCCTCCCATGCTGCATGACGCCATCATTGTGGGCGGCAGCTTTGCCGGGCTGTCCGCCGCGCTGCAGCTGGCGCGCGCCAGGCGGCAGGTGCTGGTGATCGATGCGGGCCTGCCGCGCAACCGCTTTGCCGCCGAATCGCACGGCGTGCTGGGCCACGACGGCAAGCCGGGCGCGCTGATCCTGGCCGAGGCCAGGCAGCAGCTGCAGGCCTACCCGACGGTGAAACTCTTCAGTGGCCGCGTGAGCCGCGTGGACAGCGGCGAGGCCGGTTTTGTGGTGGAGGCCGAGGACGGCATGCGCTGGTTCACCGGTCGCCGCCTGCTGCTGGCCACCGGCGTGGCCGACGTGCTGCCCGAGATACCCGGCCTTCAGGAGCGCTGGGGCCAAACCGTGGTGCACTGCCCTTACTGCCATGGCTACGAGATCGGCGGCGGCGCGGTGGGCGTGCTGGGCGCCGGGCCGATGTCGGTGCACCAGGCGATGCTGTTTGCCGACTGGGGCGAGGTGACGCTGTTCACGCAGGGCCTGGTGCAACTGTCCCCCGAAGAGCAGGCGCTGCTGGCGGCGCGCAAGGTCAAGGTCGAGGCTTCGCCCGTCGCCGGGCTGCTGGGCGCATCACCCGCGCTGGACGGCGTGCTGCTGCAGGACGGCCGCCGCCTGCCGCTCAAGGCGCTGCTGGTGGGCGCCCAGGTGCGGATGGCCAGCCCGCTGGCCGCGGCGCTGGGCTGCGCCTTTGACGACACGCCCATGGGGCCCGTCGTGCGCATCGATCCCTGGGGCCTGACCAGCGTGGCCGGCGTCTATGCGGGCGGCGACATGGCCCGCGTGCCGCACAGCATCACCTTTGCCTGCGCGAGCGGCGTGGCGGCCGGCATAGGCCTGCATGCCTTGCTGGTGATGCAGGAGGCGCACAGCGGTGAAACGGCCCCGGCATAGCGGGCTCGGCTAAAGTGGTTGAAAGCCGCCGCACAGGCCCCAAGTGCTTTTTTTCAGCCCCTCCAACGCCCTGCCCCGCCATGAATCCCCTGGACACCGTCACCATTGAACTGCTGCCCGCGGGCGCCACGCCGCGCCAGCTGTTTGTGCTGCTGCACGACGCGGGCGGCTCGGCCGCCGACATGCTGGAGCTGGGCAACCTGCTGGGCGGCGCCTTTCCCGAAGCGGCCGTGCTGATCCCCGAAGGCCTGACGGGCCCGCATGCCGATGCGGCGGGCGCGGCGGCGGCGGGGCTGGATGACGCGGCGGCACTGGCCGCGCGCGTGGAAGCGCTGGCCGCCTATCTGCGCGCGCAGCAACAGCGTTTTGAGGTGTTGCAATCGGACACCGCGCTGGCCGGCTTTGGCGCGGGCGCCAGCCTGGCACTGGCGCTCAGCGATGCGCACGACGGCCTGGCGGGCCGCCTGCTGTCCTTTGGCGGCGGCTACCAGGTCTGGCCGGCCCGCGCACCCGCGCTGACCACCCTGCACCTGTTGCACGGCCAGAACGACGAGATCGTGCCGCTGGCGCGCACGCGCAGCGATTTTGACCACCTGATGGAACTGGGCGCCGACGCGACCCTGGACGTGGCCCGCTCGCTGGGCCATGAGCTGCACCCGGCGCTGATGGACCAGGCGGTGACGCGCTTGCAGACCTGTGTGCCGTTGCGCGCCTGGAAAGCCGTGTAGCGCTGCGATATTCAAAGATCAAATATCGACAAGGGGCATCAACTGCGGTCGCGCCCTCACCCTACCCCTGGAACTTGAATAAGCATCAAGGATGCTGATCAATGCCTTGCCTTGTTTTCAATCTGCGTAAATCTGCGAAATCTGCGGATAAATCCATATCCACAGATTTCGCAGATTTACGCAGATAAAGACCGTCGAGGCCTGATTTCAGCAGGGCTGTAGCGGCTTGCCGGCCAGCTGCGGCTTGAGCGCTTCCAGCTTGGCTTTGAGCGCCGCATCGGCGGCCGGCAATTTGAGCAACTGGCCGCGCGCCTCGGGCCGCTCCAGCACCACCTTGGCGGTGCGCACGCCGCGCGTGGCCACCTTGGCCAGCTCGCGTTCGGCCTCGGCCTGCGATGTGTAGTGGCCCAGTGACAGGCCGGGCCCCAGCGCGGGATTGACCAGGGCTTCAAAGGACACGCCCAGGCCGCGCAGCTCGGTGCGTTTTTTGTTGAGGGCGTCCTCGCTGCTGTACTTGCCCATGTAAACGATCCAGCGGCCCGGCTCCACGCTGCTTTCCAGCGTCCAGCTGCCGATGGGAAAGCTGCTTTCAAGGCCGGCGCGCAGCGCACTGCTTTGTTCGGGGCTGAAGAGGCCGGCCTGCAGGCATTCGGGGGCGGCCTGCGCTGCGGGCGCGGGGCTGGGTTCGTTTTCGATCTGGCGCGCCTCGGCGCTTGTGAGCAGCCGCATGGCCTCGGGCCGGATCTGCTGGGCCAGGCGCTGCGGCTCGGCCTGGACGGCCGGGGAAAAACCGTAGTCGGCCAGCAGGCCGTGTGTCCAGGCGAAGTAGCCGGCATTGGCCAGCAACAGGGCCAGCACCAGCAGCCTCAGCATGGGCGCGCGCCTTGCGGGTGGTGGGCCGCCACGGGCCGCACGCTGACTTCGGAGCTGGTGATTTCTTTCATGCCAGCCGCAGTATGCACCAGCAGCGCGCCGTTTTCGGCGGCGCCGTGGGCCGTGCCGGTGGTACCGTCGGACAGCTGCACGGCCCGGCCCGCGAGCACGTCGCGCGCCGCGAAACGCGCCTGGAAGGGCGCGAAGCCGAAGCGCTCAAAGGCCTGCACCGCCTGCACCAGCGGCGGGATGATGCGCAGCAACGTGGCCGGCGCGTCGAGGGCGGGCAGCAGTTCCTGCAGGCCGCCGGGCGGGATGGCGGGCAGGGCCGCCGCCGGGGCTGCGGTATCCAGCGCCACGGCGCGGATGTTGATGCCTATGCCTATCACCACATAACGGATGCCTTCCCAGCTCGCGGTCTCGACCAGGATGCCGGCCAGCTTGCGCTCGCCCTCGGGCGTGGACAGCCAGAGGTCGTTGGGCCATTTGAGGCCTATGCGCGGTTTGCCGCCCTGGGAGGACTGCGAGGAGGCCAAGGGCTCCAGGCTGTCGGCCACGCTGACGCCGGCCACCAGCGACAGGCCCGACCAGTCGGTGGGCGCCAGCGGCAGGCCCAGCGAAAAGGTCAGGCTGTCGCCGCGCCGGCTGTGCCACTGGCGGCCCAGGCGGCCGCGCCCGGCGGTCTGCTGCTCGGCGATGAGCAGCAATGGCTCGGGACGGGGTTCCACGCCGGGGCCGCCGCGGAAGCGGCGCATCAGCTCGGTGTTGCTGGAATCGATCTCGGGCAGCACCTCGACCGTGAAGCCCGGCAGCGAGGGCGCCAGGGCCTCCCAGAGGGCCTCGGCGGGCCAGCGTAAGGGGTTGGGTGAGGATGTGCTCATGAAAGCTCAGGGCCCGGGAATCCGGCCGGCGGGCGGGGCCGGCCTGGGGACCGGTGAGTACCGGCTCAGTCCTTCTTTTTCTTCTTGGGCTTTTTGTCGGCTTTTTGATCAGCTTTCTTGTCAGCCTTCTTTTCCGCTTTTTTCCTGTCCGCTTTGGCTTCGGCCTTCTTCTCGGACTTCTTTTCGGATTTCTTGGCGGACTTTTTCTTGCCCTTGGCTTTTTTCTTGTCCTCGTCCTTGGGCGCCAGCAAGGTGCCGCGGCAGTTCCTGGCGCCGCACCAGCAGGGGTATTCGGCCAGCAGCTTCTTGGTATAGGGCGCGTCGATGATCAGGCCGTAGTCGTAGAACAGCTCTTCGCCGGCCTTGATGTTGCGCAGCGCCTTGATGAAAACGCGGCCGTCCTCTTCGTCGGCTTCGCAGTTGGGCTTGCAGCTGTGGTTGATCCAGCGCGAGGAATTGCCGCCGTGCTTGGCGTCGATCACATGGTCTTCGTCGATGTGGAAGTAGAAGGTGTGGTTCGGGTCCTTGGGGTCGTGCGGGTGGCGGCGCAGCGCTTCCTTCCAGTTGATGACCTCGCCCACGTATTCGATCAGGGTCTCGCCCTCGGCCAGGTCCTGCACGGCGAACACGCCCTTGCCGTGCACGCCGGAGCGCCGTGTCTGGATACGCCGGCCGTCGGCGGCGGGGGCCGGCGCGGGGGGCATGGAAGAAAGGGGCGCGATGGGCGCGTTGGCCTGGTTTTTTGACACGGGATATTTTTTTGGTATGGTTAATTCATGCATGTGCGCGTGCGCGCGTATGCGTGCGCACCCGCGCGCGTACATGCGCGAGAAGCCGCTATTGTAGTGATGCATCGTGACGCACCCCTGGAGCCCCTCATGTTCAAGCGCCGAAACCTGCTGAAGACGACCGCCGTCCTGATGGCCGGGTTGGGCCTGCCGGCGTGGGCCAAGGACGGGGAAAGCCCCCTGCCCAGGGTCGGCAGCAGCCTGGCTTTGCCGGCCGTGGCGCTGCTGGACGGCAGCGCCTGGAAGCCCGCCGATGTGGGCGCAAAGACGCTTGTGGTGTACTGGTGGGCCAGCTGGTGCCCTTTTTGCGCGCTGCAATCGCCCCATATAGAAGCGCTGTGGCGTGCCCAGAAGGCCAAGGGGCTGGAGGTGCTGGCACTGTCCATCGACAAGCAGCCGGCCGCCGCCGCGGCCTATATGAAGGCCAAGGGCTACAGTTTCCCCGCCGGGATGCTGACGCCGGAAGTCGCCAAACGCCTGCCCAAGCCGGCGGGACTGCCCGTGGTGGTGGTGCTCAAGGTGTCGGCGGACGGCCGTGAAGGCAAAGTCGTATTCGCGGAAAGCGGGGAAATGTTCCCCGAAGATGTAGAAGGTTTGAAGAAGTACTTATGAAAACCCTGGTGATTGCAGAAAAACCATCGGTCGCGCAAGACATTGTGCGGGCGATCACGTCCACGGCGGGCAAGTTTGAAAAGCACGACGAGTACTTTGAAAGCGATGAATGGCTGGTGACCTCGGCCGTGGGCCACCTGGTCGAGATCCAGGCGCCCGAGGAGTTCGACGTCAAGCGCGGCAAATGGAGTTTCGCCAACCTGCCGGTGATCCCGCCCTATTTCGACCTGAAGCCCATCGACAAGACCAAGACGCGGCTCAACGCCATCGTCAAGCTGGCCAAGCGCAAGGACGTGGGCGCGCTCGTCAACGCCTGCGACGCGGGCCGCGAGGGCGAGCTGATCTTCCGGCTGATCCAGCAATACGCGGGCAGCAAGCTGCCGGTCAAGCGCCTGTGGCTGCAGTCCATGACGCCGGCCGCGATACGCGAGGGCTTTGACAGCCTGCGCAGCGAAAAGCAGATGCAGGGCCTGGCCGACGCGGCGCGGTCGCGCTCGGAGGCCGACTGGATGGTCGGCATCAACGGCACACGCGCCATGACGGCCTTCAACTCGCGCGACGGCGGTTTCTTTTTGACCACCGTGGGCCGTGTGCAGACGCCGACGCTGTCGGTGGTGGTGGAGCGCGAGGAAAAAATCCGCAAGTTCGTGAGCCGCGATTACTGGGAAATCCACGCGACCTTCCTGGCCGAGGCCGGCGAATACCCGGCCAAGTGGTTCGACCCCAAGTGGAAAAAAGCCGCGGCCAATGCCGACAATGCCGAGCCCGACCCCGAGCTGAAGGCCGACCGCGTCTGGTCCGAGCGCGAGGCGCTGGCGATCGCCGAGGCCGTGCGCGGCAAGGCCGCCACGGTGACCGAAGAAAGCAAGCCCACCACGCAGGCGGCCGGCCTGCTGTTCGATTTGACCTCTTTGCAGCGCGAGGCCAACGGCAAGTTCGGCTTCTCGGCCAAGACCACGCTGGCGATCGCGCAAAGCCTGTATGAACGCCACAAGGCGCTGACCTACCCGCGTACCGACTCGCGCGCGCTGCCGGAAGACTACCTGCCCGTGGTCAGGCAGACCTTTGAAATGCTCGCCGACAGCGGCATGAAACACCTGGCGCCGCATGCGGCGACCGCGCTCAAGGGCGGCTACATCAAGCCCAGCAAGCGCATCTTCGACAACGCCAAGGTCAGCGACCACTTCGCCATCATCCCCACGCTGCAGGCGCCCAGCGGCCTGAGCGAAGCCGAGCAGAAACTCTACGACCTGGTGGTGCGCCGCTTCATGGCGGTGTTCTTCCCGAGCGCCGAATACCTGGTGACCACACGCATCTCACAGGCGGTGGGCCACAGCTTCAAGACCGAGGGCAAGGTGCTGGTCAAGCCGGGCTGGCTCGCGATTTACGGCAAGGAAGCGGCCGACGAGGTGGCCGATGCCAAGGACGGCGACAAGGGGCAGAGCCTGGTGCCGGTCAAGCCCGGCGAGATGGTGCGCGCCGAGGTGGTCGAAGCCAAGGGCCTGAAGACCCGTCCGCCCGCGCGTTATTCGGAAGCCACCCTGCTGGGCGCCATGGAAGGCGCCGGCAAGACGATTGACGACGACGAGCTGCGCGAAGCCATGCAGGAAAAAGGCCTGGGCACGCCGGCCACGCGCGCCGCCACGATTGAAGGCCTGATCGCCGAGAAATACATGTTGCGCGAAGGCCGCGAGCTGATCCCCACGGCCAAGGCCTTCCAGCTCATGACCTTGCTGCGCGGCCTGGGTGTGGAGGAACTCTCCAAGGCCGAGCTGACCGGCGAGTGGGAGCACAAGCTCGCGCAGATGGAGCACGGCAAGCTCAGCCGCGAAACATTCATGGCCGAGATCGCCGCCATGACGGAAAACCTGGTCAACAAGGCCAAGGGCTACGACAAGGACACGATTCCCGGCGACTACGCCACGCTGTCCGCGCCCTGCCCCAATTGCGGCGGCGTCATGAAGGAAAACTACCGGCGCTACACCTGCACCGGCAAGAACGGCGACGATGGCTGCGGCTTCAGCTTCGGCAAGACGCCGGCCGGCCGCACCTTCGAGGTGGCCGAGGTCGAGCAGTTCCTGCGCGACAAAAAAATCGGCCCGCTGGACGGCTTCCGTTCCAAGGCCGGCTGGCCTTTCACCGCCGAGATGGTGATCAAGTTCGACGAAGAGACGAAGAACTACAAGCTCGAGTTTGATTTCGGCGACGACAAGAACGCCGAGACCGGCGAGATCGTCGACTTCGCCGGCCAGCAGTCGCTGGGTCCCTGCCCGCGCTGCGCCTCGCGCGTGTTCGAGCTCGGCAAGAATTACGTCTGCGAAAAGTCTGTGCCGACACTTGAGCAGCCGACACCCAGCTGTACCTTCAAGACCGGCCAGGTCATCCTGCAGCAGCCCATAGAGCGCGAGCAGATGCACAAGCTGCTGGAAACCGGCAAGACCGACCTGCTCGACAAGTTTGTCTCCATGCGCACGCGCCGGCCCTTCAAGGCCATGCTGGCCTGGGACAAGGAGGCCGACAAGGTGAATTTCGAATTCGCGCCCTCCAAATTCCCGCCGCGCAAGCCGGCGGCCGCCAAGACAGGCACGGTGAAAACGCCTTTCGGCAAGACCGTCGCGGCCAAGGCCGCGAAAGCACCGGCCGCGAAAAAAGCCGCAGCCAAAAAGGCGCCCGCGGCCAAAACCGCCAAGCCGAAGACGCCGCGCGTCGCCAAGCCGGGCGCCGGCTTTAAGCCCAGCGACGCGCTGGCCGCGGTGATAGGCGCCGAGCCGGTGGCGCGCACCCAGGTCATCAAAAAGCTCTGGGACTACATCAAGGCCGAGGGCCTGCAGGACGCGGCCAACAAGCGCGCCATCAATGCCGACGCCAAGCTGCTGCCGGTGTTCGGCAAGCCGCAGGTCACGATGTTTGAACTGGCAGGCATTGTCGGCAAGCACCTCACCGCAGAATAAGGCCTCGCGGAGCGCTGGTGGTCTTTCAGCCCGCCGGCTCGGGCAGCTGCCGCAGCGCGTGCAGCTGTGACGCAAAAATCACCGCTGCCTGCAGGACAAAACCGGCCAGCGCCAGCCACAGGCAGGCGGCCTCGCCCATGGACGCGCCCACCACGCCGCCCAGCGCCGCGCCCAGGGGCCGCGAGCCGGCATTGACGGTCAGGAACACGGCCGAGACCCGGCCCAGCATGGCGTGCGGCGTGACGCTCTGGCGCAAGGTGGTCGAGGTGATGGTCCAGACGATGGGCCCGGCGCCGAACAGGAAAAACGCCATGCCTGCCAGAACCCCGCTGGGAATGAACAGCGTGGCCACCATGGTTGCGGCGGCCAGCACCGAGACGGCCGGGCCGAGCTGGATAGCGCGGCCGAAAGCCATGGCCGCCACCACGCGCGGCGACAGCAGCGCGCCCACCACCATGCCGGCGCCGTAAGCCCCCAGCGTGATGCCCACGCCCTGCGCCGTCAGGCCCAGCACGCGCACCGCATAGGGCACATAAGCGGCCTGCAGCACAAACCAGGCGATGTTCCAGACAATGCCGGTGAGCACCATGGGCCGCAAATAGGGCTGGCGCCAGACAAACTGCGCGCCGTCGCGAATTTCGAGCAGCGCGTGGCGCCCCACGGCCGGCGTGCGGGCCGGCTCACGCAGGCTGAACAGCAAGCCTGCGGCCGATGCCGACAGCACGGCGGCCAGCACAAAGGCGGCAGGTGCGCCGGCCCAGGCGACCAATGCCCCGGCCAGCGCCGGCCCGGCCGCGAAAGCCATGCTGCGCGCCAACTCCAGCCGGCCGTTGGCGCGTGCCAGCGCCTCGCGCGGCACGATGGCCGGCACCAGCGCGGGTGCCGCCACGCTGAAGCAGACGGTGCCCACGGCGCCGATAAAACCCAGCAGCGCCAACCCCGCGATCGACAGCCGGCCCGTGAGCACCATGGTCAGCAGCGCCATCAGTGACAGCGCGCGCAGGGTCTCGGCCGCCACCATCAGCCGGCAGCGCGAGACGCGGTCGGCCAGCAGGCCCATGGGAATGGCCAGCAGCAAAAAGGGCAAAGTCTGCAGCGCCGCCAGCAGACCTATTTCGCCGGGTCCGGCGCCCAGCACCAGCACCGCGACCAGTGGCACGGCCGCCAGGCTCAGCTGTTCGGCCGATTGGGCCGCGAGGTTGGACCAGGCCAGGCGCTGGAAGTCGGGCGGAAGCGATGCTTGCATGGGTGACAGTTCCTGAAAGACCGCATGGTGCGCGCGCCGGCCCGGCCTGGCTCGCCGTTAACGGACTTGCGACGCGGCAAGGGGGCCGCCAAGGGGGGCGCCCGAAAAACCTTCAGACCCCCGCCCGGTATTCCGACGGTGTCATGCCGTGGTGACGCTTGAACAGGTGGTTGAAATGCGAGACGTCGTTGAAGCCGGCGCTGAAGGCGACGTCCGCCACCGAAGCGCCGCGCTGCGCTGCCAGCAGCTGCGCCGCCAGCGCCAGCCGTTCGCGCGTAAGCAGGCCGGTGAAGCTGGTCTCTACTTCCTGCAGCAGCTTTTGCACCAGCCGCGTCGACATGTTGAGCTGGCCGGCAGCCACGTCCAGCGACAGTGCCGGGTCGCCGGCGCGCCGGCGAATGTAATTGAGCACGGCTTCACGCTGCAGGTCGCGCGGCGCGGCGCTGGCGACACCGCCCTGGCGCGAGGTGATCTTCAGCAGGTTGCAGATGTTGTCCGCCAGCAGGTTGACCTCGTCGCGCGTGAAGTCCTGCGTGCCCGATGCCAGTTCCTTCAGGTAAGACAGCAGCACCTCGGAAAACGGCCCGCTGGGGCGCAAGGCGAAGGCGTGCGAGCGTCGTATGTCGGGCAGGCGGCTTTCAATGGAGCGCACCGGCAGCTTGGCCACAATGCGGCTCACGTCATCGGGAAAGGAGATTTGCATGGGCAGCCGACCGTCGATCACCGCCAGTTCGCCGGGGTGCAGCACGATGCGCGTGTCGCCCTGGGTGATGTAGGCCTTGCCCGCGAGCTGCCAGCTCAGCAGGTAGCCGGCGCCCCCCGCGTCGCTGGCCCGCTCGCCGCGGCCGGCGAGGTCGTGGGGCCGGGAGCGGAAGGCCGCGCAGCTGACATCACCCTGGCGCCGGGCCGAAATCTGCGCTGAAAAATCGGCCGGGGAAAACCGTTTGACCGCGACGTTGTGGATCATGTCGCAGATGAATTTCTGCCAGGACTCCGCGCGGTCGGGCGGGGCGTGCCGCTCGGTGCTGAAGGTCAATACGTCCATGCCGGTCCCCTGAGAAGGTGGTGCGGGCCATTGTGCCATTTGAGGAGCCCCGAGGGCGGGGCCGGCCTGGCCTAAGCCACTGTGATGCCGTATTTGCCGGGCGCGATGATGCCGTTCGGGTCCAGCGCCTTCTTGATGGCGCTGTAGGTTTCGCGCAGCTCCGGCATCACCTGGTCCATGTGCAGCGACTGGTAGTCCACCGGCGCGCGGCCCACGCCCACGCCGCGCCGGGCGAATTCCACCGCGAGTTCGCGGTAGCAGGCGTCGGCGCGGGCGTTTTCGTCGGCATCGTCCTTGTTCCACACCAGCACATGCAGGCCGCGCGCGAAGCGGGCACTGGCCACGTGCATGACGATGTAGTCCATGCCGTATTTTTTGAAGATGCCGCGGCCGAGGTGGTCCAGCTCCAGCGCGTGGCGCCCGGCCATGGGTGTGCCCGGCAGGAACCAGGAGTTGCCGCTGCCGGGGCGCCACTGCAGCATGCCGAGCTCGATGATGCCGGGGCGGCCGGTCATGGATTCGATGGCCACCCGCAGCGGCGCGATCGCGGTGGCTTCCTCGTGGGCGATGTAGCGGGCCTTGCCGCTGCGCTCGAAATGCGCGCGCACGCGCTGGATCATGGGCTCGATGGCGGCGTCGCTGGCGCCGTAAAAGAGGCCCGAGACCTGCCACGCGCCCAGGCCGTGCTTTTCCCGCAGGGCGCGGCGCGCGCCGTCGCTGATCGAGGCCTTGCTGCCGGCCAGGTATTCCTGGTTCTTCGCTTCCGAGCTGATGGCGTAGAGATCGTTGGAGATGCGAAACAGCGTGGGCACGAAGTTCGACAGCTTCAGGGGCCGGCACAGGTCGACGATCTCTGCCAGGTCGTCGTCATCCGGGAAGGTGAAGTGAAATGAGCGCGCCGCCGGCGGGCGCGGCATCAGCCAGACGCCGACGCGCGTCACGATGCCGTAGTTGGACTGCGAGAACAAGCCGTCCAGCGCCGGGCCGGCCGAGTATTTGGAGACGTGCCAGTTCAGGCGGTTATCGGTCTGCAGGCTGCCGTCGCCCGTGCGTATGAGCTTGCCGTTGCCCAGCACGACCTCCATGCCGCAAAGCATGCCGAAGTGGTCGAAATAAGGACCGTAGCCCGCGCCGCGGTCCAGCGCGTTGCCGATCACGCCGCCGTGCGGCGGGCCCGAGGTGGCCGAAATCATCAGCTTGTCGCCGCGCCGCGCGAGCTCGTCGTGCAGCATCTGGAAACTCACGCCGGGCTCCAGCACCGCGTAGCAGATTTCCTCGTTGACTTCGAGGATGCGGTTCATGCGAAAGCCCAGGTCGACCACCACCTGGCCGGTGGCGATGGGCGCGCGCGAACCGAGCCCGATGTTGTTGCCGGTGCTGATGGGATACAGCGGCACGCCGTGGCGGTTGGCCGCCGCGACGATGGCCTGCACGTCGGCGGTGGAGTCGGGAAACAGCACCGCGCCCGGCGTGCGCCGCCCGGCCGGCAGCGTGTGCTCGCCGTAGCGCGCCAGCGTGGCGTCGCGGGTGTCGACCCACTGCGCGCCTATGGCCTGCCCGGCTTCTTGCAGGAATGCGTCCATTGATGTGCCCATGTTTTGTCTCCTGTTTGGCGTGAGGGGTTGGCGGCCTACCAGATGGCTTGGCCGGCCGCGTCGGTGGCCGTGCCGCGCGGGTGGATACGGATCGGCTGGCTGCTGCCTGCTGCGTCGGCAATTGGGGATTCGATGCCGGGCGGATGCGCCTGCAGCACCAGGTCCCGCAGCGCCGGCGGCGTCTCGCCGCCGTGTGCCCAGTCCAGCAACTCGACGGTGTGCACGATGGGCGCGGCGCTGTAGCGGGCGATCTGCGTGAGGCAGCCGATGTTGCCGGCCGCAATGATTTGCGGGCGGGTGCCGGCAATGTGACTGGCCTTGCGTTCGCCGAGCTGCCGGGCGATGTCGGCCTGCAGGAGGTTGTAGGTGCCGGCCGAGCCGCAGCAAAAATGCGATTCGGGCACGTCGCTCACGATGAAGCCCGCATGCCTGAGCAGCGCACGTGGTTCGGCCGTCACCTTCTGCGCGTTGCGCAGCGAGCAGGCGTCGTGGTAGGTCACGCGCAGGCGGCGCGGTTCGGCCGGTTCGGGCAAGGCCATGGCGGTCAGCCATTCGCAGATGTCGTGGCAGAGTGCGGCGATTTTTTCGGCATCCAGGCGTTCGGCTTCGTTGTCCAGGAACAGGTGGCCGTAGTCCTTGACGGTGGTGCCGCAGCCTGAGGCGTTGACGATGATCGCATCCAGGCCTTCGCCCTGCATCTCGGCCAGCCAGGCCAGAACGTTGCGCCTGGCCGAGGCGCGCGCCGCCTCGGCCTTGCCCATGTGCAGGTTCAGCGAGCCGCAGCAACCGGCTGATTCGGGCACCACGACCTCGCAGCCGAAACGTGTCAGCAGACGCAGGGTGGCGTCGTTGATGTGCGGTGCGATGACCGGCTGCACGCAACCGGCCAGCAGGGCCACGCGCCAGCGGCGCGGGCCGGCTGCGGGGTAAATTGTGAGGGCGGGCCTGCGTGCGGCGGCCGGCGGCGGGATGAAGTCCACCAGGCGGCGCAGCCCGGCCGGCAGCAGCGGCTTGAGCGGCCGGCCCAGGCGCCCCAGTGCCAGCATCGCGGCAAACAGCCGCGGCCGCGGCAGCACAAAAGCCAGCAGCTCACGCAGCAGCCTGTCGGGCAGGGGCCTGGAATAGGTTTTTTCGATGTGCACGCGGGCGGTGTCTATCAGGTGCATATAGTCCACCTGCACCGCGCAGGTGGTCATGCAGGACATGCAGGACAGGCAGCGGTCCAGGTGCGCCACGGTCTGCGCCCTGGGCGCCGGGCCGCTTTCCAGCATCTCCTTGATCAGGTCTATGCGGCCGCGCGGCGAGTCGTTCTCGTCGTGCAGCAGCACGTAGGTGGGGCAGCCTGAAGTGCAAAAGCCGTAATGCTGGCAGGACTTGAGGATTTTGTCGGCCTCGGCGATGTGCACGTCGGCCAGCTGGTCGGGCGAGAAGTTGGTCTGCACGCGGAGGGCCTTGGAAGGTGGAAGGGCGGATGCGCGGCCGGCAGGGGCGCGCGGCTTGCAGGCATTGTTGCGCCGCGTTTCCCGCATCGCTTGGGCAGGCGCGCCTCAGGCTTGTGTGCCGGCGCATACCGCTGTGAATCCGGCCGGTCGCGGCCGGGCGGGCCAGTCTCAGTGCAGTTGCAGCGCCGGCCAGCCGCGCTCGCCGCCTATGGCCGCCAGCGTCGCGTCGGCGTTCACCATGACCGGGTGCTTGACGGCTTCGAGCAGCGGCAGGTCGTTGATGGAGTCGCTGTAGGCCGTGCTCTTGCAGTCCTTGAAGCGCAGGCCGCGCGCCGTGAGCCAGGCGTGCAGGCGCTCGACCTTGCCCTCGCGCATATTGAGCACGCCGGTGGTGCTGCCGGTGAACAGGTCGCCGCGCATCTCGGGTTCGGTGGCGATCAGGTGTTCGATGTCGAAGTAGATCGCTGTGAGTTCGGTGATGAAACGGTTGGTGGCCGTGGTCATGACCACCAGGTCGCCCGCCTCCAGGTGTTTGTCGACCAGTGCGACGGCGGCCGGCGTGATGCGCGGCACTATCCATTTGGCCAGGAATTCCTGGCGCAGCGGCTCCCACTCCTGAACGGTGCGGCCGGCCAGCGTGCCCACGTAAAAATCGGCGAACTCTTTCAGCCCGACGGTGCCGGCCTTGTAGCGCGCCGCCATGTCGGCATTGCGCGCGGTGAATTCGGTCTTTCCCAGGAGGCCCTTCTCGATCAGGAAATCGCACCACAGCACATCGCTGTCACCGTTGAGTACGGTGTGGTCCAGATCGAAAAGGGTGAGCTTCATGGTTGGCGCAAATGCCAGGCTTTGGGCCTTGTGAAGGTCTGGATGCCGTAGGTCGACAGCGTCAGGCCCACGCCCGAATCGCCGTAGCCGCTCCAGGGCAGGCGCGGGCTCACGCGGTCGCAGCAGTTCCAGTAGACGCTCCCGGCATTGACCTGGGCCAGCAAGGCTTTGGCGCGCGCCTCGTCGGGCGTGAAGACGCCGGCCGTCAGGCCGTAGCGCGTGTCGTTCATGAGCTTGACGGCCTCGGCGTCGCCCGAGACCTTCTGGATGCCTATGAGGGGGCCGAAGCTTTCCTCGCGCATCAGTTCCATGCTGTGGTTGACGTTGGCGAACACCGTGGGCTCGTACCAGTTGCCGGGGCCGGCTCCCCGCTTGCCGCCGGCCAGCAGGGTGGCGCCCTTGGCCTTGGCGTCGGCCACCTGGGCGTCCAGCACGTCGAGCTGCGGCGCGCGCGTGATCGCGCCTATATAGGTTTCTTCGCTCATGGGGTCGCCGGTCTTGAAGGTCTTCACCGTTTCGAGGAAGGCGGTGACAAAGGCGTCGTAAATTTTCTCGTGCACGTAGATGCGTTCGACCGAGCAGCAGCTCTGGCCGGTGTTGTACATCGCGCCGTCGGCCAGCGATTCGGCCGCGTTCTTGACGTTGGCGTCTTCGCTGACATAGGTCGGGTCCTTGCCGCCCAGCTCGAGCTGCAGCTTGACCAGGCGGGGGCCCAGCGCCTGTGCGATTTTTGCCCCGGTGGCGTGCGAGCCGGTGAAAAACAGGCCGTCGATCTTTTGCTCCATCAGCGCCGCGCCCACCGCGCCGCCGCCAATCAGCGGGATGAACACGTCCTGCGGCACGCCGGCGGCATGCAGCAGGCGCGCCATGGCCAGGCCCGACATCGCGGCGTATTCCGAGGGTTTGTAGAGCACCGCGTTGCCTGTGAGCAGCGCGGGGATGAATACATTGCCGCCCACAAACCAGGGGTAGTTCCAGGCCGAGATGTTGGCGACCACGCCCAGCGGCGTGTGCTCGATCTGCTCGGCCATGCCGCCCTCGTTGAACACGGTCTGCGTGCCGGTGGCACCGCCGACCTCGGCCAGGAAGAAGTCTATGCGCCCGAGCAGACCGTTCAATTCATTGCGCGACATCTTGAGCGGCTTGCCGGTCTCGCGCGTCATGACGGCGGCCAGCGCGTCGAGCTCGGCGACGATGCCGGCGCGAAAGCGCGTGATGCAGGCCTTGCGTTCGGCCAGGGGCACAGCCGCCCAGGCAGGCTGCGCCGCGCGGGCGCGCCTGGCCTTGGCGGCGACGGAGGCCGCGTCGTCGGCGGGCAGTTCGGCGATCAGCGCGCCGGTGGCGGGGTTGTGGACGGCGAGTGTGTTCATGCTTGTTTTGCCTTGTGTTTGGCGGCGGCCACGGCCGTGAGGAAGTCGTCGAGCACGGCGGCGTCGTCGATCGTGTCGGAGCCGGGTTTGTGGAATTCGGGGTGCCACTGGGTGGCGGCGATATAGCTCTTGCGCTTGTCCTTGCGGCGTATGGCTTCCACGATGCCGTCGTCCACGCTGAAGGCCTCGGCCTCGAATTCGGGCGACAGGTCCTTGATGCCCTGGTGGTGGATGCTGTTGACGCGCACGCGCTCCACACCGGGGTACAGCGCCGACAGCCTGGAGCCCTGGACGATGTTGACGCTGTGGAAGTTCAGGTCGTAGGTCGCGGCGTCGCGGTGCACAAAAGCATCGGGTACCTGGGTGTTGATGTCCTGGTAGAGCGTTCCGCCGAAGGCGACGTTGAGCAGCTGCAGCCCGCGGCAAACCCCGAAGACCGGCTTGCCGGCTTTTTCGAACGCGGCCACCAGGGCCTTGTCGTATTCGTCGCGGATGCGGTCGCCCGACCATTTTTCGTCCAGCGGCTCCTCGCCGTAACTGCCGGGCCAGACGTCCGCGCCGCCGTGCAGCACCAGGCCGTCCAGCCATTGCGCGTAATGTTCATAGGTGACGTCGCCGCGCTGCGTGCTGCCCGTGGGGCAGGGCACCATGACCACCATGGCGCCCGAGGACATGACCCAGTGCGCGATCGACTGCTCGACGTACTGCAGCGTCTTGCCGGTGAAGTAGGAGCGCGTCGGGTCGGCGTGCGAGAAGCAGGCCGACAGCCCGATTTTCAGGCGGCTGGCGGAAGTCATAAAGCCCCCACGCTTGTCGCTTCGCGTACTACGCTTCCCCCCGAGGGGGCGCTGCGCCTGCGGCCCGGCAAAGCCGGTTCCGCGGCCCCTGCTGAATGAATACCCTGTATCGCACGACGCATAGTCATCGCGAGAGTTTCCCTATTAGCGTTCATAGAGCGGCCTCAAAGAGCTTCTGGAAGTCCTCGGCCTTGCAAGGCCGTGGATTCGTCTGGTGGCAGATGTCGGCCGTGGCGATCGCGACCAGGCGAGGCAGCTGTTCGCGCTTGACACCATGGGCCGACAGCGGGCCGGTGATGCCCACGCTTTCCTTGAGCTGTTTAAGCCAGGGCACAAGCGCCTTGCCGCCGCCGGCCACGCCGCAGACGTGGGCCAGTTCGTCGAACTTGGCGGGCGCCGATTCGTAGTTCCAGGCCAGCACGGTGTCAATCATCAGCGCATTGGCCAGGCCGTGGTGCAGGTCGCAGACGGCACCCAGCGCGTGCGCGCAGGAGTGAACCGCGCCCAGGTCTTTCTGGAAGGCGATGGCACCCATCATGGAGGCCATCATCATGTCGCTGCGCGCCTGCAGGTTGGAAGGCTCCTTGACGGCCTTGAGCAGGGCATGGGCCGCGATGCGCGTGCCCGCGAGTGCGATGCCGTCACACAGCGGGTGGTAGGCCGGCGAGAGGTAGCTCTCGATGTTGTGGGTGAGCGCGTCCATGCCGGTGGCGGCCGTCACATGCGGCGGCAGGCCCAGCGTGAGTTCCGGGTCGGCGAACACCACCTTGGCCAGGATCTTGGGGCTGAAGACCACGCGCTTCAAGTGCGTGTCGTTTTCGCTGACGACCGAGGAGCGGCCGACCTCGGAGCCTGTGCCCGAGGTGGTGGGCAGGGCGACGAAGTAGGGCAGCTCGTTGACGATGGGCCGCACCTGAGGGTGGTCCCAGACGTATTCCAGGATGTCGCCTTCGTGGGTGGCGGCAATGCCGACCACCTTGGCCACGTCCAGCGCCGCGCCGCCGCCGAAGCCGATCACGCAGTCGGCCTTGTGGGCCTTGTAGGCCGCGGCGCCGTCCATGACCTGGCTGCAGGTCGGGTTGCCGAAGACGCCGGAGAACACGGCCACGTCCAGCCCGCCCAGGTGGGTCTTGAATTCGGCCAGCACCGGCAGCGCGCCCAGGGCCTTGTCGGTCACGATCAGCGGGCGTTTGCAGCCGGCGGCCAGCAGGGTCTCGGCGACCTGCTTGCGCGCGCCGGCGCCGAAACGGATGGCGGTGGGGAAAGAGAAGTTGGTGGTGCTCATGGGGTGTCTTTTTTCGGTTGGCTGAAAGAGTCAGGCGGCGGAGGTTAGTTGCAGGAACATATGCTGTTTGCCGAACGGTACGCCGTTCACGCGAATGGCGTCGGGTTCTATGCCGAAGGGCGCGAAGCCGGCGCGGGCATAGAGGCCGGCGGCCTGCTTGTTGCCCTCGGTCACGGTTAGCACCAGCAGCTCCACACCCTCGGCTTTGGCGGCCTGCACCACGGTGTTGACCAGCGCCAGGCCCAAGCCTTGCCCGCCATATTCGGGCGCGACATACATGGCGACCAGCGTGGCCTTGTGGCGGTTCTTCAGGCGCGTCTCGCGCGTCATGCCGACCACACCGGCCAGCGTGCCCTCCACGAAGGCGCCCCACATGGTGGTGTCCGACGCGGGTGACAGGCGCTTTTCGGTGTCGGCCGGCGGGCGCTGGTTTTCCTCCTCGAAGCTGGAGGTGAAGGCGTCGGGGTGCTCGCGCAGGCCGCGCAGGCGCAGCGCTCGGTAGACCGGTGCGTCGGAAACTTCAAGTCGGCGAATCTGCATCGTGTCAGCGGCCCTAGATGATTTCAAAATAGCGTTTCATTTCCCAGTCGGTCACGGCGTCCAGCCATTGCCGCCACTCCCACTCGCGGGTGGCCGCGAAGTGATCCACGAAAGTATCGCCCAGCCAGTCGCGCGCGATGGCCGATTTCTGGAAAATTCGCGTGGTTTCTATCAGGGTGCGCGGTGCGCGCGGGATGTGCTCGGCCCCGGCATTGGTGCCGGTGATGGGCGCGCCCAGCTTCAGGCCTTTTTCGACGCCGTGCAGGCCGGCCGCGATCACGGCCGCCATGGCCAGGTAGGGATTGACGTCGGCGCCTGGGCAGCGGGTCTCCAGCCGGGTGGCCTTGGGGCTGCTGGCGATCACGCGAAAGCTCGCCGTGCGGTTGTCCATGCCCCAGGTCGGTTTCACCGGCGCCCAGAAGCCGTCGACCAGGCGCTTGTAGCTGTTGATGGTGGGCCAGATCATGGGGCCGAACTCCATCATGCAGGCGACCTGGCCGGCGATATAGCTTTCAAACAGCTTGCTCATCTTGCGCGGGTTCTTCGCATCGTAGAACAGGTTGTTCTTGCCGTCGGACAGGCTTTGGTGGATGTGGCCGCTGCAGCCCGGCAACTGCTGATGGGGTTTGGCCATGAAGCTGGGCATGATGCCGAAGCGTGAGCCGATCTCCTTGGTGCCGGTCTTGAACAGGATGGCGCGGTCGGCCTGCTCCAGCGCTTCGCTGAAAGCGATGGCGACTTCGTAGACGCCGGGGCCGGTTTCGGTGTGCAGGCCCTCGATGGGGATGCCGAAGGCCAGCATCTCGTCCATGATGGCGTTAAAAAATCCCTGGTTCTGGTTCATGCGCAGCAGCGAATAGCCGAACATGCCGGGCGTGAGTTTTTCGGCCCCCACGCCGTTTTTGGCGGCCCAGCTGTGCGGGGTTTCGAGGAAGTTGAACCACTCGAACTCCATGCCCGTCATGGGCGTGAAGCCCATTTTTTCGGCGCGCTTCAAGACCCGCTTGAGCGTCTGGCGCGGGCACACGGCATGCGGCGTGCCGTCCGCGTTGACGAACTCGCCGAGCACAAAAGGCACTTTGTTGTCCCAGGGCACATGGCGCAGGGTGGCCAGGTCCAGCCGGGCCAGCGCGTCGGGAAAGCCGTGCTGCCAGCCGGTCACCGTGGTGTTGTCGTAGCAGTTGTCCATCATGTCCCAGCCCAGCACCACATCGCAAAAGCCGAAGCCGCCGGCCGGGTAGGGCTCGGCCGCGCCCAGGAATTTGTCCCTGTGCAGGTATTTGCCGCGCAACACGCCGTCGATGTCGCTGACGGCGACCTTCATCTTGTTGGCGCCCGATTTGCGCAGGGAGTCCAGCGCGCCGCGGGATGCGGAAGGGGTGGGAGCTTTTTTAGCCATGGTGTGCGCGCCTTGTGTTTCAGGTAGAGGCCGCAGCCCGGCCTTTTTCGGCCAGGCTGATCGCGAATTCTTCTTCGGGCGAGAGGATCAGGCGGTGCCGGCCGGCCACGGCAAAGTAGCTGACGCCGATGGCGAACCACAGCGCAACCCAGAGCACGCCGACGCGGTAGACCGGGTCGCTGAGCTGGAAGTAAATGGTGACCAGCGCGATCAGCAGAGTCAGCACGGCGCCCGCCACGCCCAGCGGGCTGCGGTAGGGGCGCTCCATGTGCGGCAGCTTGCTGCGCAGCCGTATGAAGGACAGCGCCTGCATCACATAGGAAAACATGGCGCCGAAGACGGCCATGTTGAGCAAGGTGCCGCCTATCACGGCCGAGCCCTTGTCCACGCCCAGTGTGAACCACAGCACGAACATCACCACCAGCGCGACCACCGAGCCGACGATCATGGCGATGTGCGGCGTCTTGCGGCTGCCGTGGGTGACCGACAGCGCCGAGGGGAAGTAGCCGGCCCGGCTCAGTGAATAGATCTGCCGGCCCTTGGCGAAGATGATGGTGTGGAAACTCGCCACCAGGCCCAGCACCGCGACCAGCGCCAGCACCTTGGCGATGCCGCCGCCGTAGATCGCCTTGAAGCCGTCCAGCAGCGGCTCGGCCGAGGTGCTGAGCGCGTGTGAGCCTATGCCCGCGACCGAGGGGTTGAGCCACAGGATCATGAAGGCCGACAGGATCAGCGTGAAGATGCCGGCGATGATGCCGCGCGGCATGTCGCGGCGCGGGTCCACCGACTCCTCGGCCGCCAGCGGCAGCTGCTCTATCGCCAGGAACAGCCACACGGCAAAGGGCAGGGCCGCGAGCACGCCGCCGAATCCCAGCGGCAGGAAGGGGCCGCGGCCCTCGGGCAGCACGGCGCCGCCGGCGCCCACGTTCATGGCCCAGCGCGCGAAGTCTATGCGCGGGAAAGCGCTGACCCAGAAGGCCACCAGGCAGGCCAGCGCCAGCAGCGTGACGGCCAGCGTGATCTTGAAGGACAGCTCGACGCCGACGATGTTCAGGCCTATGAAGACGACGTAAAAGCCTATCCACCACAGCGGCTGCCAGGCCGGCGGCGTGCCGAAGATGCTGCCCATGTAGCTGCCGATGAAAAACACGATGACGGCCGGCGTCAGCACATATTCCACGTTCTCGGCCAGCCCGGTCAGAAAGCCGCCCCAGGGCCCCATGGCGGTGCGCGCGAAGGAATAGGCGCCGCCGGTGTGCGGCAGCGCGGGCGACATTTCGGCCAGCGAAAAAGTCAGCCCCAGGTACATCACGGAAATGATGATGGTGGCCAGCAGCATGCTGCCCCAGCCGTTGGCCAGGCCCAGGTTCCAGCCCGCGAAGTGGCCGGAGATCACGGCGCCCACCCCCAGGGCCCAGAGCGACCAGACGCCGGCATAGCGGCGCAGTCCCCTCTTTTCAAAGTAGCTGCCGTCGACTTTCGCGTACTGGACGCCGGAACGTTCTGACATGGTGGCTCCCTATAGGTTGCGAGGTTGGTGGCCCGGTGAGGCCGTTTTGCATCGTAGGGCGGCGATGGGTGGGTTGAAATCCCATTTCGGCAAATAGGGCGGCAAGCTTGCCCGGGGAATGGGCGCAAAAGGGGAGGCAAGTAAGTCGAACTGTTTCAAACCGTAGCTTGCATGCGGCACGAATCCTGCAAGAATGCGGCGATGCCACACCCTTCCGACACCGTCCAGCCAGCCCTGCTGTCTCGCGCGTCGTTTGCCGACGCGGACGAGCAGGCGGCAGCGCTCACGGGCTGGAACCAGAGCTACCTCCAGCTCTCGCGAGGCGCCTTTGGCGGGGAGGTGCGCCAGCTGGAGTTCGCGGGCCTGCGCCTCTTTGTGGAAAGCCTGCGGGAGTCTGTCTATCAGACCGGCCAGATCCGTGATGGTGCGCTGGCCCTGGGGCTGCCGCTGCAGGTTGAAGGGCCCAGCGTTTTTTGCGGCGCGCCCAGCGATGCCGGGGCGTTGCACGTGTTTTCGGGGGCGTCGGGTTTTGAGTTCCGCTCCTCCCGGCGCCATGTCATGCTGGGGCTGGAGCTCGATGAAGCGGCCTGGCGCCGCTGCGGCGAACACGACCCGGCCCTGCAGGCGCGGCTCGGTGCGCAGGCCGGCCTGCGCCCGCTGGATGCCGCCGCGCAGGCGGGGCTCAGGCAGTGCCTGACGGGGGTGCTGGATACGGTCGAGGCGGCGCCGGCATTGCTGCAGTCGCCCGCTGTTCAGGCCGCCATGCTTGACACCGTCATGGAGCAACTTGGCCGCGTTCTTGCACCCGCGGGTAGCGCGGACTCGGTCGGCGCCCATGGGCATTGGACGCTGACGCGACGTGCCCGCGAGCTGGTGCATGCGCAGCTGGAGCAGCCGCCCAGTGTGCTGGCGCTGTGCCAACAGCTGGGTGTGAGCCGGCGCACCCTGCAAAACGGTTTTCAGACGACGCTGGGCATCAGCCCATTGGCTTATCTGCGCGCCGTGCGCTTGAACGCCGCCAGGCAGGCGTTGAAAACCGCCACGTCCGTGACGGAAGCTGCAACGCACCTGGGTTTTTGGCATTTTGGTCATTTCGCGCACGACTACCAGCAAATGTTTGGCGAGCTGCCTTCTGAATCGTTTCGCCGGTGGCATTAGGGCCCCCACGGTCGCTCACTTCGTGTGGCCTGCGGCCCTTCTCCCTGCCCCTTTCATGACGGAGGGGGCCGCTGCGCCTGCGGTCTGGCAAAGCCAGTCCCGCGGCCCCTGCTGGTGAAGAGAACGTTGTTACCCGCGTGGCTCTTGCTCAGGCGGCTGGTGCCGCGGATCTGATGCCCATGTCCTGCAGGGCGCCGGCCACGGCCTGCACCGCCTGCGCCATTTCGTTGGGGCCTATGGCGCCTATGCAGCCGACCCGGAAAGTTTCCACCTGGGTCAGCTTGCCGGGGTATAGGACAAAGCCGCGATTGCGCGCGGCGGCATAAAAGGCCTTGAAGTCGTAGCGGTTGTCGGCCGGTGCATGAAAGGTCACGATGATGGGCGCCTGGATGGCCGGGTCCAGGAAGGGCTTGAAGCCGAGTTTTGCCATGCCCGCGACCAGCGTTCGGTAATTGCTCTCGTAGCGCGCCAGGCGCGCGGGCTGGCCGCCTTCCTCCTCGAACTGGGCAATCGCCTCGGCCAGCGCCACCACCACATGGGTGGGCGGCGTGAAGCGCCACTGCGTGGTTCTTTCCATGTAGGTGTACTGGTCGTGCAGGTCCATGGCCAGCGACTGGCTGCGGCCGGCGCAATCCTCCAGCACCGCCTTGCGGATAAACACAAACCCCATGCCGGGCACGCCCTCCAGGCATTTGCCGCTGGCGGCCACCAGCGCGTCGAAGTGCACCTTGCGCGCGTCGATTTCTATCGCGGCGAAGGAACTCATGGCATCCACCAGCAGGCCCTTGCCGTGGGTCTTGCAGACGTCGGCGATTTCCTGGAGCGGATTGAGCACACCGGCGCCGGTCTCGCAGTGGATCAGCATCACGTGGGTGATGCTGGTGTCGGCTTCCAGCATGGCGTCCAGCGCGACGGGGGAGACCTGCGCCGCCTCGTCGAAGGGCATGACGGTGCAGCGCCGGCCCATCAGCGTGGTGAGTTTGGCCGCGCGCTTGCAATAGGCGCCGTTGTCCAGCACCAGCACATGGCCGTCGCGCGGCACCACGGTGGCCACCGCGGCCTCCACGCTGAAGGTGCCGCTGCCCTGCAGCGGCACGACGACGTGCGACGCCTGCCCATGAATGATGGCCAGCAGGCTTTTGCGCACGCTGGCGGTGACGGCGTTGAAGTCGCTGTCCCAGGAGCCCCAGTCCTTGAGCATGGCGAGCTTGGTCCGCAAGGTGGTGGTTAACGGCCCGGGAGTTAAAAGGATTTTGTCTCTGTCCATGGCTTGCCTCTTTGTTTTTTGGGGGTCTGGTTTACTTCAGCTCGGGTGCCGCGTCGCGCAGGAAAACCGGCAAGTCCATGCTGGGCGGCTTTGCCGGCACCTGGTACATCATGTCGGCCACATAACCCCTGTGGAAGGTCTTGTGGTTGACGACGTGCAACAGCATGTCGCCGCGGGTCATGGCGCCTTCGCCGCCGTCGACAAACTTGAAGTGCACAACCTCGCTTTGCGTGCCACCGGTCAAGCCGTCCGCATAAAGGATGTACCAGTCGTCGAGCGCCTGCTGCTGCTCGCGCAGTTGCGCCAGTGTTGGCGTGGTGTCGGTGTTGCGGGAGGTAAAGCCGTGCGGCCGGCCCTGCAGGTGCGCCTGCCAGATCAGGTCGACCACATAAGCGTGGTTCAACGTACGGATCATGTTGCCGAAGGAGGTTGCGCGTGGGGCTGTTACTTCATCGGGATGCAGCTGCTCCAGCGCGATGAAGAGCCGGTCGTTCGCCCAGGCCGCGTAGCGCGTGAGCATGCGAAGGTGGCGATGATCCTGCATGCCTGTGCTCAGCGCGCGCCGCCTCGCCAGGCCTGGGTGCGGCGGTTGACCCACCACGCGAGCGCCATGAACAGGAGGGTGGCAACCGTCGAGGCAGCACCGATCAGCACGGCCATGGCCGCCGCGGCGCCGATCTCGCCGGCCTCGTCGAGGTTCAGGATGGCGATGGAGGCGACCTTGGTTTCGGGCGAGTAGAGAAACACGACGGCGGAGATCGTCGTCATCGCGTTGATGAAGAAGTAGCGCGCGATGTCGACCAGGGCCGGCGTGCAGATGGGCAATGTCACGCGCCAGAAGGTCTTGAAGAAGGGCACCTTGAGCGAGGCGCTGACGGCCTCGAATTCGCCGTCCAGCGCCTTGAGGGCCGTCACCGCCGTCAGGTGGCCGGTGGTGTAGAAGTGCACGATGGTGCACAGCGTGAGCAGGGTCAGCGTGTGGTACAGGCCGTTCAGCGGGTTGCCGGGCGCGTTGAAAAAGAAGATGTAGCCCAGGCCCAGCACCAGGCCGGGCACGGCCATGGGCAGCATGGCCAGCATGCGCACGAAGCCGCGCAGGCCGTCCATGCCCTTGGTTTTTTCGAGCAGGTAGGCGCTGCAGAACACCAGCGCGGTGCCGAAGACGGCCGTGCCCGCCGCCATCTTCAGGCTGTTGACAAAGCCGACGCCGACTTCCGCGTCGACCAGGCCCATGGTGTAGTGGCGCAGGCTGGGGGTCAGGTTGTAGGGCCAGAAGCTGGCAAAGGAGGCGAACACCGCCATACCCAGCATGGCCAGCACCAGGAAGGCGATGGCGCAGCAGTACAGCGTCATGACCCAGTCGTAGCCGCGCGAGGGCGTGGGCCGGTAGGGCACGGCGCGCGCCGTCAGCATCGCGGTCTGGCGCTTGCTCACGTAGTGGTCGACCGCGAAGGTCAGCACGGCGGGCGCCAGCAACAGGATGGCGACGACCGCGCCCTTGGCGAAATCCTGCTGGCCTATGACCAGCTTGAAGACGTCGGTGGCCAGCACGTTGAAATTGCCGCCTATCACTTTCGGGATGCCGAAGTCGGTCATGACCAGCGTGAAGGTGACCAGTGCGGCGGAGATCAGGCCGTATTTGGCGCCGGGCAGGGTGATGGTGAAGAACTTGCGCCTGGCGCTGGTGCCCATGGCGTCGGCGGCTTCGTACAGGCGCGCGTCCGACAGCGTGAGCGCCGTGACCAGGATCATCAGCGCATGCGGGAACACCGCGAAGCATTCGGCCACCACGATGCCGGGGGCGCCGTAGATCTGGTCTATGCCTATGCCCTGCATCCAGGCCTTGAGCACGCCCTGGTTGCCGAACCAGTAAATCAGCGAAATCGCCGACAGCAGCGAAGGCGCGAGCAACGGGATCAGCGTGATGCCGCGAAACAGCGCCTTGTACTGCATGCAGGAGCGCGCCAGCGCGTAGGCAAAACCGAAAGCCAGCGGCACGGCGACCAGGGTGACCACGGCGGAGACCCAGAGGCTGTTCCACAGGCTTTCCAGCAGCGCCGGGGTCTTGGCGTACTCGATGAAGTTGTCGAACCAGATGAAGTCGCCGGACTTGCCCAGCAGCGCCTGCTGCAGGATGGCCAGCAGCGGCGCCGCGAGGAACACGACCAGGATAAGGGCGGCCAGCGCCAGGGCCGCGTAGGCGAGGTGGTCTATCCAGTGCGCGCGCTGCCTGACCATGGGCGGCGCGGGGGGCGTGAAGACCGGCATCAAAACACCTTGATGCGCTCGGGCAGCAGCTTCAGGGGCAGCGAGGAGCCCACTTGCAGCGACTGCTCCGACAGGAAATTGAGCGAGAGATACACCGTGAGCTTGTGGCCGCCCAGCGCGGGCGAGGCCACATGCACATGGCAGAAGGAGCCCAGGAACTCGATTTTCTCGATGGTGGCATCAAACACATGGGCGTCGCCGGCGGCAATCGGGCGGGCCAGCACGTCCTCGGGCCGCAGGTAGATTTTGGCCTCGCGGTCGGCGCCGTCGCAGGGCAGGCACAGCGCGCCGAATTTCATTTCGCCGCCGCTCACGCGCACCGGCATCACATTGACCTTGCCGACAAAGTCAGCGACAAATGGCGAGGCCGGCTCGCGGTAGATTTCCATGGGCGTGCCGACCTGCTCGATCAGGCCGTGGTTCATCACCACGATGCGGTCGGCCACGCTCAGGGCTTCTTCCTGGTCGTGCGTGACCATGATGGTGGTCACGCCCAGCTTTTGCTGCAGCGCGCGTATTTCCTGGCGCAGGCGCACGCGCTCCAGCGCGTCCAGCGCCGACAGCGGCTCGTCCAGCAGCAGCAGGCCCGGCGAAGTGGCCAGCGCCCGCGCCAGCGCAATGCGCTGCTGCTGGCCGCCCGAGAGCTGGCTGGGGTACTTGGCTTCGCTGCCCGGCAGGCCCACCAGCTTGACGAGTTCGCTCACGCGTTTGGCGGCCTCTGCCTTCGGCGTCTTGCGGTTGACCAGGCCGTAGGCCACGTTGTCGGCCACGCTGAGGTTGGGAAACAGCGCATAACTCTGGAACACGATGCCGTAATCGCGCAGCGCCGGCGGCAGCCGCGAAATGTCGCGCCCGCCCTGGTGCACCTCACCGGATGTCTGCACCTCCAACCCGGCAATGATGCGCAGCAGTGTCGTCTTGCCGCAACCCGAAGGCCCGAGAAAACAGACAAACTCGCCCTTGCGGATGTCCAGGTTGATGTCTTGCAAGGCCGTAAAACCGCCGAACTCCTTGCGGATATGGCGCAGGTTCAGAAAAGTGTCTTGGGTCATTCGTGGGCCGTACGTGGATTACCTGGACAGGCAGCGCGGTATCAAGCAAGCAGCCGCGTGGAACCGGCTTCGCCGGGCCACAGCGGCTGCCCCCCTGGGGGGAGACAGCGGCCAAAGGCCGCTGACAGGGGGGCTACTTTTTTTCAGTTTTGGAGTTATAGCGCTTGGTCCACTCGTTCAGGATGCGCTCGCGGTTGTCGGCGGCCCAGTTGAAGTCCATCTTGACGAGGCGGGCCTCGTAGTCCTTGGGTACATTGGCCAGCGGCGGCGCCAGCCCGGGCTGCGCGGTGATGGCGAAGTTCTTGCCGTAGAGCATCATGGCGTCCTTGCTCGACGCCCAGTCGGCCAGCTTTTTGGCAGCCTCCAGTTTTTTCGTGCCCTTGTGGATGGCAAAGGCTTCCAGGTCCCAGCCCAGGCCTTCCTTGGGGAACACCAGGTCTATGGGTGCGCCCTTGGCCTTGTTGGTGTTGCCGCGGTACTCGAACGAGATGCCGGCCAGGAATTCGCCGGCGGCCGCCATGTTGCAGGGCTTGGAGCCCGAGTGGGTGTACTGCGCGATGTTTTCATGCAGCGCGTCCATGTACTTCCAGCCCCCGCCCTTGCCGTCCTTGTCGCCGAACAGCGTGAGCCAGGCGGTCACGTCGAAGTAACCGGTGCCGCTGGAGGCGGGGTTGGGCATGACGATCTGGCCCTTGTAGATGGGCTTGGTCAGGTCCTGCCAGGTTTCGGGCGTGGGGATGTTCTTCTTCTTGGCCTCGACGGTGTTGAAGCACACGGTGGCGCCCCACACGTCCATGCCGAACCAGGCGGGGACTTTCTTCTTGTCACGGTACTGACTCATGATCCCGTCAAGATTGATGGGCGCATAGGGCTCGAGCATGCCCTGCTTGTCGAGCAGCGCCAGGCTGGAGGCGGCCACACCCATGATGGTGTCGGCCTGGGGATTGGATTTTTCCGCCAGCAGCTTGGCGGTGATCACACCGGTCGAGTCGCGCACCCATTTGATTTCGATGTCGGGATACACCTTGTTGAAGCCTTCCTGGTAGGCCTTGATCTGGTCGGTTTCCAGCGCGGTGTAAACCAGCAACTGGGTTTTCTGGGCGAAGGCGCCGGTGGAGGCGGCCAGCAGGCCAAGAAGACAGATCGCCTTTGACAGGGATTTGAGGTGGGAAGCCAGTCGCATAAAAAGTCCTTTGTGGAAAGCCTGCAATGTTGTTGACTCGTTCGTGTCGGCGGTGACACTGCGATGACCAACCTGAGTGCAGGCCCGTCAACCCAGCTCGTTTTTTATTTAACGCCGACCCTTCTATCTTGTCAATTGTTTATTGCAGATTGTTGACAATCTACATTTCTGTGCTTCAATTCAGGGCATGAACGCTGCTTTGCATCCCACCATCGCGCAACTCCAGAACAGCTCCCTCACCACAGTGGTGCAACAGGAAATCGAGCGCGCGATTCTTGCCGGCGAGTACGAGCCCGGCAGCAAATTGATAGAGGCCACGCTGGCCGAAAAAATGGGCGTCTCGCGCGGCCCGGTGCGCGAGGCCTTTCGCATGCTCGAAGAGGCCGGCCTGGTGCGTACCGAGAAAAACCGCGGCGTCTTTGTGCGCGACATCCCGATCGACGAGGCCGTCGAGATATTCGATTTGCGCGCGGCCATGGATGAACTCGTGGGCCGCCGGCTCGCGGAAAACATCACGGGGCCCCAAGTCAAGGAACTCAAGGCCCTGGTCGACGCCATGGAAAAAGCCGTCAAAGCCGAAGACCCGCAGGCCTACCACCTGCTGAATCTGAGCTTTCACGACCGCATGGTCGAGATGGCGGGCAACCGCAAACTGACCGAGATCTACCGCAAGCTGATCAAGGAGCTGTCGCTGTTCCGGCGCCTGAACCTTGCCGACGGCTGGCTGATGCCCATGTCGGCCAACGAGCACCGGCTGATCGTCAAGGCCATCGCTTCGGGCGACGCCGACGCGGCCGGCCGCGCGATGTTCCAGCATGTGATCGAAAGCAAGGAGCGCACGATAGAAAACGACTTGCGGCGCCAGGCCGGGCAGGCCGATGCGGCTGACAAGCCAGCTCCCGTGAAACTCGTCTCCAACAGCACAGCCGCGCGCAAGGACAAAAACAAGGAAGGATCGTCACGTGGCAAACACTGAGCCGAATGGCGAACTGACGGTGAACGGCAGGACTTACAAGCTGCCGGCCCAGCCCACGGTGGTGGTCTGCGTGGACGGCTGCGAACCCGACTACCTGGCGCAGGCCGTGGCCACGGGCCAGATGCCCTGGCTCAAGCGCACGCTGGCGCTGGGCTCGGGCCTGACGGGCGATTGTGTGGTGCCCAGCTTCACCAACCCGAACAACCTGTCCATCGTGACCGGCGCGCCGCCCAGCGTGCACGGCATCTGCGGCAACTACCTGTTCGACACGGCCAGCGGCACCGAGGTCATGATGAACGACCCCAAATGGCTGCGCGCGCCGACCTTGCTGGCCGCGCTGTCCGGTGCCGGCAAATCCCTGGCGGTGGTGACGGCCAAGGACAAGCTGCGCAAGCTGCTGGGCCACCAGATGAAGGGCATCTGCTTTTCGTCGGAGAAGGCCGATCAGGTGTCGCTGGAGGAAAACGGCATCGAGGACGTGCTGGGACTGGTGGGGCTCCCGCTGCCCGGCGTCTACAGCGCCGACCTGTCGGAGTTCGTCTTCGCGGCCGGCGTGAAGATCATGCAAAAGCACAAACCCGACGTGATGTACCTCTCGACCACCGACTATGTGCAGCACAAGCACGCGCCCGGCACCGAAGGGGCGAATGCCTTCTACCGCATGATGGACGGTTACATGCAGCAGCTCGAAGACCTGGGCTGCGTGATCGTGCTCACCGCCGACCACGGCATGAACGCCAAGGTCGCCATGGACGGCACGCCCGACGTGATCTACCTGCAGGACTGGTTCGACAACTGGCTGGGCGCCACCATCGCGCGCGTGATCCTGCCCATCACCGACCCCTATGTGGTGCACCACGGCGCCCTGGGTTCCTTTGCCACGGTCTACCTGCCGGAAGGCACCAACATCGAGGTCGCGCGCAAGCGGCTGGCGGCGCTCAAGGGCATGGAACTGGTGCTCTCGCGCGAGCAGGCCGCCGAACGTTTCGAACTGCCGGCCGACCGCATAGGCGACATCGTGGCGGTGTCCGAGCGCTTCACCGTGATAGGCACCTCGGTGTCGCGCCATGACCTCTCGGCGCTTGAAGTGCCGTTGCGCTCGCACGGCGGCATGAGCGAGCAGCGCGTGCCGCTGATCGTGAACCGCGCGCTGCCCGGGCTGGACCGCAACCGGCGCTTCCGCAATTTTGATGCCTTTGACCTGGCGCTCAATTACGCCCAGTAAGCCCAGGCCCCACGCCATGAAAGCCGCAGTGTGATTGACCAATACATCCGCGACCACCAGCTCAATGCCATGCGCCTGTCGGGCCGCAAGGTCGGCTCGGGCCGAAGCGGCGACCGCTCCATCGCGGTGTTCAACCCCTACACCGAAAAAAAGCTGGGCACCGTGCCCAAGGCCACGCTGGAGGAGGTGCGGCAAACCTTTGCCAGGGCCCATGCCTACAAGCCCCAGCTCACGCGCTACGAACGCGCCGCCATCCTGAACCGCGCGGCCGCCATCATCCAGTCGCGCCTTTCGGAGGTCGCCAACCTGATCACCGCCGAAGCGGGCCTGTGCCTGAAGGACGCCCTTTATGAAGCCGGCCGCGTCAGCGACGTGCTGCTGTTCGGCGCGACCGAGGTGCTCAAGGACGACGGCCAGATCTTCAGCTGCGACCTCACGCCCCACGGTAAAAAGCGCCGGGTCTACACGCACCGCTCGCCGCTGCTGGGCGTGATCACCGCGATCACGCCTTTCAACCACCCGATGAACCAGGTGGCGCACAAGGTGGTGCCCAGCATCGCGACCAACAACCGCATGGTGCTCAAGCCGTCCGAGAAGGTGCCGTTCTCGGCCCTGCTGTTTGCCGACATCCTGTACGAGGCGGGTCTGCCGCCCGAGATGCTCAGCGTGGTGACGGGCGACCCGCGCGAGATCGCCGACGAGCTGATCACCAACCCGCTGGTCGACCTGGTGACCTTTACCGGCGGTGTGGCGATAGGCAAGTACATCGCTTCAAAAGCCGGTTACCGCCGTGTGGTGCTGGAGCTGGGCGGCAACGACCCCATCATCGTGATGGAGGATGCCGACATCGACGAAGCCTCCACCCTGGCCGTGCAGGGCTCCTACAAAAACTCGGGCCAGCGCTGCACCGCCATCAAGCGGCTTCTGGTGCACGAAGCGGTGGCCGGCGAGTTCGTGGAGCAGGTGCGGGCCAAGACCCTGGCCTGGAAATACGGCGACCCGGCCGACAAGGCCAACGACATGGGTACGGTGATCGACGAGCAGGCCGCCATGCTGTTCGAGTCGCGCGTCAACGAGGCGGTGGCGCAGGGCGCAAAACTGCTGGCCGGCAACCAGCGCCGCGGCGCGCTGTATTCGCCCACGCTGCTGGACCATGTGTTGCCGCAGATGACGGTGGTGCGCGAGGAAACCTTCGGGCCGGTTTCGCCGGTCATACGTTTTAGAAACATCGACGAAGCCATTGAAATTTCCAACGGCACGGCCTACGGCCTGTCGAGCGCGGTCTGCACCAACCGCCTGGACTACATCAACCGTTTTGTGAGCGAGCTGCACGTCGGCACGGTCAATGTGCGCGAGGTGCCGGGCTACCGCCTGGAGCTCACGCCTTTTGGCGGCATCAAGGATTCGGGCCTGGGGTATAAGGAAGGTGTGCAGGAAGCGATCAAGAGCTTTACCAACCTCAAGACCTATTCCCTCCCCTGGAATGCATGACCTCTGAGGAACTCATATGCTGAGCTTTGACGACATCGAACGACTCTTCGAAGAGCGCGGCGGCGAACAATACAGCGGGGAGCCCGTGACGCAGCTGCAGCACGCGCTGCAGACCGCCGCATGGGGCGAGGCCGAAGGCGCGAGCGACGCACTGGTCACCGCCGCCCTGCTGCACGACCTGGGCCATTTGCTGCACGACCTGGGCGAGACACCCTCTCTGCGCGGCGTGGACGATGTGCACCAGTACCGCGCACTGCCGTTTTTGCGCGGCCTGTTTCCCGACGCGGTGCTGGACGCGATCAAACTGCATGTGGATGCCAAGCGCTACCTGTGTGCGGCCCGGCGCGGCTACCATTCCAGCCTTTCGGCGGACTCCAAACGCAGCCTGCTGCTGCAGGGCGGCATTTTTACGGCTGAAGAGGCCGCCCGTTTCATGGCCCAGCCCGGCGCTGAAGACGCGGTAAAACTGCGCCTCTGGGACGACCTCGCGAAGGACGCGAACAAGGCCACACCGCCGCTGGCCCACTATCTGGCGCGGGCCCGGCGCTGCGCCCTTCCCGCCGCAGAGCCTTCGCTTGCCGCCTGAAGTCCTGGCCCTGACCTGGCCGGTGCTGTGCGCCGTGCTGTTCGGCGCGCTGCTGCACGCGGGCTGGAACGCGCTGGTCAAGTCCAGCGCCGACAAGTCCATGGACATGGCGGTCATCCATTTGATCGGCTCGGTGCTGGCCTTGCCGCTGGTGCTGATGGCGGGCCTGCCGCGCGTGGAGGCCTGGCCGTTTATAGGCGCCTCGGTGCTGATCCACATCGGCTACTACATCGCCACCACCCAGGCCTACAAGCACGGCGACCTGGGCCTGACCTATCCGCTGATGCGCGGCGTGGCGCCGCTGCTGGTGGCGCTGTCGGCCACCTTCACGCTGGGCGAAACCTTGACGCCGCTGGCATGGGCCGGGATCATCGGCATCTGCGGCGGCGTGCTGGTGCTGGGCCTGAGCCGCCATGCGCTGCATGCGCGCAAGGCCGTGGGCTTCGCGCTGGCCAATGCGGTCATCATCGCGATCTACACGGTGGTCGATGGGCTGGGCGTTCGGGCTTCGGGCAACGCGCTGCAATATGTCGCCGCCCTGTTCCTGCTCGACGGCTGGCCCTTCGGCCTCCTGATGATGGCGCGCCGCGGGCGGGCCATGGCCGACTACGCGCGCCACCGCTGGCCGGTGGCCACCGGCGGCGCCCTGGCTTCGCTGGGCTCCTACGGCATCGCGCTGTGGGCCATGACGCGCGCGCCCGTGGCCACGGTGGCGGCGCTGCGCGAAACCTCCGTGCTGTTCGCGGTGCTGCTCGGTTGCTGGCTGCTCAAGGAGGCCTTCACGCTGCGCCGCTTCGCCGGCAGCTGCGCGATTGTGGGCGGCGTGATGGCCATACGGCTGGCCTAGCCCCGCACCTTTTGAGATGAGGTCCGCACCATGACCACCCCGACATTTCCCGGCCATGCAGAAATCATCATCGTGGGCGGCGGCATCGCCGGCTGCTCGGTGGCCTACCACCTGGCCAGGATGGGCAAGACCGACGTGCTGCTGCTGGAGCAGGGCAAGCTCACCAGCGGCACCACCTGGCATGCGGCCGGCCTGGTCGGCCAGATGCGGCCCAACCGCAACATGACGCAGATGAGCAAGTACGGCATAGAGCTGTATGCCTCGCTGGAGGCCGAGACCGGCCTGGCCACGGGCTGGAAGCAATGCGGCAGCGTCAACGTGGCGCGCACGCCCGAGCGCATGAAGGTGCTCAGGAAGCAGGTGGCCATGGCCAACAGCTTTGGCGTCGAATGCCATGAGATATCGCCGCGGGAAGCCGGCGACAAATACCCCATCATGCGCACCGACGACTTGCAGGGCGCGATCTGGCTGCCCGGTGACGGCAAGGCCAACCCGGCCGATCTGTGCATGTCGCTGGCCAAAGGCGCGCGCAATCGCGGCGTGAAGATGCTGGAAGGCGTCGAAGTGACGGGCGTCATCACCGAAAACGGCGGGGCAGCGGGTGTGCGCACCGCGCAGGGTGAGGTGCGCTGCGAGGTCCTCGTCAACTGCGCCGGCCAGTGGGCGCGGCAGTTCGGCCGGCTCGCGGGCGTGAACGTGCCGCTGTACTCGGCCGAGCATTTTTACATCGTCACCGGCAAGATTCCCGGGGTGCACCCCATGCTGCCGGTGATGCGCGACCCGGACGGCTACATCTACTACAAGGAAGAAGTCGGCGGCCTGGTGATGGGCGGCTTTGAGCCGCAAGCCAAGCCCTGGAAGATGGACCCGATTCCCTCGACCTTCCAGTTCGAGCTGCTGGACGAGGACTGGGACCAGTTCGAGCCCTTGATGACCGCCGCGCTGCACCGCACGCCCTGCCTGGAGACGGCCGAGGTCAAGATGCTGCTCAACGGCCCGGAAAGCTTCACGCCCGACGGCAATTTCATCCTCGGCGAGGCGCCCGAGCTGCGCAATTATTTTGTCTGCGCGGGTTTTAACTCGGCCGGCATCGCCAACAGCGGCGGGGCGGGCCGGCTCATGGCCGAATGGATTGTGGGCGGCGAACCCGGCACCGATTTGTGGGATGTGGACATACGCCGCTTCGGCAGCTTCACCGGCAACCGCAAGGCATTGGCCGAGCGCACCGGCGAAACCCTGGGCCTGCATTACGCCATGCGCTGGCCCCGGCAGGAACTGGAGACGGCGCGGCCGCTGCGCACCTCGCCCCTGTACGACATGCTGGCCGCCAAGGGGGCGGAGTTCGGCAGTAAGAACGGGTGGGAGCGGGCCAACTATTTCAGGCCTCAAGGCGTGCCCAGGCCCGAGCACACCTTGGGTAAACCCGGCTGGCTCCCCTGGATGATTGAAGAGCAAAAAGCCACACGCGAAACCGTGGCCCTCTACGACCAGACGTCCTTCTCCAAATACCTGCTGCAGGGACGCGATGCGCTGGCCGTGTTGCAGCGCCTGTGCGCCAACGAGATGGACGTGCCCGTCGGCAAGATGGTTTACACCGCCATGCTCAACGAGCGGGGCGGTTTTGAAAGCGACCTCACGGTGATGCGGCAGGCTGTGGACCGCTTCATGGTCATCACCGGCTCGGCGCAGACCGTGCGCGACTTCGACTGGATCACGCGGCACATCGGCGACACCGAACACGCGGTGCTGACCGATGTGTCCGCCCTGTATTCGGTGCTCTCGCTCATGGGTCCAAAAGCGCGCGAGCTGCTGGCACTGGTCAGCCCCGACGACCTGTCGCCCGAGGCGCTGAAGTTTTCATGGACGAAAGAAATAGACCTGGGCTTTGCGCGTGTGCGCGCGGCGCGAATGAGTTATGTGGGCGGACCGGGCTTTGAGCTGTACGTGCCGGTTGAAATGGCGCGCCATGTCTACCTCGCGCTCATGGACGCCGGCCGGGCGCTGGGCATTCGCGACGCGGGTTATTACGCGCTGGATGCCTTGCGCATAGAACAGGGCAGGCGTGCCTGGGGCGCGGAGCTGGGGCCGGACGAAACTCCGTGGGAGGCCGGCCTGGGCTTCAGCGTCAAACTGGACAAGCCGGCCGATTTCATCGGCAGGGCCGCGCTGCTCAATTCGCAGGGCTTGGCGCTGCGCAAGAAGCTGGTGACGCTGGTGTTCGACACCGACAAGGCTTTTGCCTGGGGCGGCGAGGCCATCATGCTGGGCGGGCAATCGGTGGGAGAGATCTCCTCGGTCGGCTGGAGCCCGCTGGCCGGCGCCTGCGTGGCCCTGGCTTATGTGCGCGGCGGCAGCGCGAACCATGCGCATGACGGAACGCCGGCGCAGATCGAGCTGTGGGGTGAGCGCGTGGGCGTGAAGCTCTACGACCGCTGGCCGCCTGCAAAATCCGGTTGAGTTCTTTATGCGCCCTCGGGCAAATCCATGCCGACAAACCGCACGGTAACGCGTGTGCCCGGCGTTTGTGTATGGCCCGGCAGGGCCGCATCCTCGATCGAAATCGTCGCGCCGTGCTGCTTGGCGATTTCCAGGACGATGGCCAGGCCCAGGCCCGAGCCGTCCACGTTGGTGCCCAGCGCGCGGTAAAAGGGCTGGAACACCAGTTCGCGTTCCGACTCCAGGATGCCGGGCCCCGAGTCTTCCACCAGCAGCACCAGCACGCCGCTGAAGCGGTCCGTCATCAGCCGCAGGGTGACCTGGCCTTTTTCGGGCGTGTAGTTGATGGCGTTGTCCAGCAGGTTGCGCACCAGTTCCTTGAGCAGGGTCGCGTTGCCTTCGAGCTGCGTGGCCTGCTCGCCGGCGTCGGGCCCGTCGTAGCCGAGGTCGATCTGCTTTTCGAGCGCGCGCGGCACCGAGTCGGCCATCACTTCCGAGACGATGTGCACCAGGTCGATATGCTGCTTGGCCAGGCTGCGGCCGGTGGTTTCGGCGCGCGCCAGGGCCAGCAGCTGGTTGACGGTGTGGGTGGCACGGATGCTGGCGCGGCCTATGTGCTTGAGAGACTTCTTGAGTTCGTCGGCGTCGGTCTCGCGCTGCGCCAGGTCGGCCTGCATGCGCAGGCCCGCCAGTGGCGTCTTGAGCTGGTGGGCCGCGTCGGCCAGGAAGCGTTTTTGCGTGGTCAGCGAGACCTTGAGCCGGCTCAGCAGGTCGTTGATGGAGGACACCAGCGGCGCGACCTCCTCGGGCACCGCGGTTTCGTCCAGCGGGCTCATGTCGTCGGACTTGCGCGCGCGTATGCGCTTTTCAAGCTGGGCCAGCGGCTTGATGCCGCGCACCAGCGCCAGCCATACCAGCAGCACGGCCAGCGGCAGCGTGACGAACTGCGGCACCATGGTGCCCTTGACGATTTCGGTGGCCAGCGTCTTGCGTTTTTCCAGCGTCTCGGCCACCTGCACCAACACCAGTACCGGCTGCGAGCCGGCGGGCGTGCCCTTCACGTCCACCTTGAGCCAGGTGTAGGCCACGCGCACGTCCTCGCCCTGGATCACGTCCTCGCGCAGCCGCACTTCGCCGTTGGTGGGCTTGTCCTCGTCGGGCGGCGCAGGCAGGTCGTGCTCGCCGCTCAGGTGCTCGCCCTGCGTTCCCACCACCTGGTAGTAGACGAGGTCGGTGTCGTCGGCGCGCAGGATTTCGCGCGCGGGCGCCGTGAGGGTGAACTGCACCTGGTTGTTCTTGACCACCACCAGCTTGGCCAGTGCCTGCACGTTGTATTCGAGCGCGCGGTCAAAAGGCTTGCCCGCGATGTTTTGCGCCACCAGCCAGGTCAGCGCCAGGCTGATGGGCCACAGCAGCAGCAGCGGCGTGAGCATCCAGTCGAGGATCTCGCCGAAGAGGCTGCGGCGTTCGCGCTGAAACAGCCTTAATGCCACGGCACGCTTTGGGTGAAAACCGGCGAAGCGGCAACAGCAAATATCAAATGGCTACCCTGGTATTTTTTCGAGGCAGTAGCCCAGGCCGCGCACCGTCGCGATCCGCACCGGGCCTTTTTCAATTTTCTTGCGCAGGCGGTGGATGTAAACCTCGATCGCGTTGTTGCTGACCTCCTCGCCCCATTCGCAGAGGCGCTCCACCAACTGGTCCTTGCTGACGAGGCGGCCGGCGCGCTGCAGCAGCACTTCGAGCAAACCGAGTTCGCGCGCCGACAGCTCCAGCATCTGGCCGTCTATGGTGGCGACGCGGCCGGCCTGGTCGTACACCAGCGGGCCGTGCTTGATGGTGCTGCTGGCGCCGCCCATGCCGCGGCGTATCAGCGCGCGCACGCGGGCTTCGAGTTCCTGCAGCGAAAAAGGTTTGGCCATGTAGTCGTCGGCGCCGTAGTCCAGGCCTTTGACACGCTCTTCCACGCTGTCGGCGGCCGTCAGGATCAGCACCGGCATGGCCGAGCCGCGGGCGCGCAGGCGCTTGAGCACTTCCAGGCCGTGCATGCGCGGCAGGCCCAGGTCCAGGATCAGCAAATCGAATTCGGTGTTGGTGAGCAAGGCGGCGTCGGCTTCGGTGCCGCTGGCCACGTGGTCGGCCGCCGCGCCGGAGGCGCGCAAAGTGCGCAGCAGGCCATCGGCCAGCACCTGGTCGTCTTCGGCAATCAGAATACGCATGGTTGTCTCCAGATATCCGCCCCTTGTGGCCTGGGGCGATTGTGTGTTCCCGGACAAATTCTAGGCTTTTGTCGCCTCTGCTTTGCTGACACGGCAATGCGATCAAGCGCCCGCATAAGCTTCCAGCCCCAGCGCCACCACGGTGGCCACATCATGCCCCACCGCCTGGCGAAATTCGTCCTCGGCCTGGCGCACGGCCTGGTGAAAGGCTTCCAGCCAGAGCAGGCCTGATTCGGTGAACACCACCCGGCGGGCGCGTTTGTCGTGCGGGTCGGGCTGGCGCGTGACCAGGCCCCAGGCCTCGCACTGGTCGACCAGGTCGCCCATGGCCTGCTTGCTCATGCCGGCGCTGTGCGCCAGGTCGGTCAGGCGCGAACCGGCCACGGCCAGGTGGCGCGTGATGTGGATATGGGCGGCGCCGACCTGGTCGCGCGCCGCCAGGTTGGACAGCGCCAGCGGCACCTCCACGCTGCTGGCCATCAGCGAGAGCACGCGCTCGTCGAAGCGGCGCAGCGCATGGCCCATGAGTCGCCCCAGGTGGGTCTGCCGCCAGCCGGCCTCGGTCGCGCCGAAGGGGCTGGGCATGGGAGGTGGGGGTGTCATTTCCGCCATGAAAACGATGGTAAGCCATTTGATCAGGCAAACTGACTAAAAATAGGGTTTACTTATTTTTATGGCGCCCATAAAGTACTGGTCATGCATCCAGCGCTGTGATTAAAAGCAGATGCTGGAATCCAGGCAACAAGTTTTACATCATTGATTTTCAAGGAGTTTTTCATGGAACTGACCAACAAGCTGAACCCCGCCCAGAACCCCGTGCAAAGCGCCGCCCTGAACACCGAAAAGGCCAAGGCCCTGCAAGCCGCGCTGGCCCAGATCGAAAAGCAGTTCGGCAAAGGCACCATCATGAAGCTGGGCGACGGCGAAGTGATTGAAGACATCCAGGTCGTTTCCACCGGTTCCCTGGGCCTGGACATCGCCCTGGGCGTGGGCGGCCTGCCGCGCGGCCGGGTGGTTGAGATCTACGGCCCGGAATCGTCCGGCAAGACCACGCTGACCCTGCAGGTCATCGCCGAAATGCAAAAATTGGGCGGCACCTGCGCTTTTGTGGACGCCGAGCACGCGCTGGACATCCAGTACGCGCAAAAGCTGGGCGTGAACCTGCAGGACCTGCTGATTTCCCAGCCCGACACCGGCGAGCAGGCGCTTGAAATCGTCGACTCCCTGACCCGCTCCGGCGCGGTGGACCTGATCATCGTCGACTCGGTGGCGGCGCTCACGCCCAAGGCCGAGCTCGAAGGCGAAATGGGCGACTCGCTGCCCGGCCTGCAGGCCCGCCTGATGAGCCAGGCGCTGCGCAAGCTCACCGCCACCATCAAGAAGGCCAACTGCACGGTCATCTTCATCAACCAGATCCGCATGAAGATAGGCGTGATGTTCGGTTCGCCCGAAACCACCACCGGCGGCAATGCGCTGAAGTTCTATGCCTCGGTGCGCCTGGACATCCGCCGCATCGGCTCGATCAAGAAGGGTGAAGAGGTGATCGGCAACGAAACCCGCGTCAAGGTGGTCAAGAACAAGGTGGCCTCGCCCTTCAAGACGGCGGAGTTCGACATTCTTTACGGCGAGGGCATCAGCCGCTTGGGCGAGGTGCTGGACCTGGGGGTGGCTGGCCACATCGTCGAGAAAGCCGGCGCCTGGTACGCCTTCAACGGCGAAAAAATCGGCCAGGGCCGCGACAACTCGCGTGAATTCCTCAAGGAAAACCCCGAACTCGCGATCGAGATCGAAAACAAGGTGCGCGAATCGCTGGGCATCCCGCTGGTGCAGGTGGCCGGCAGTGTCGATGCCCCGGCCGAAAAGCCAGCCAAGGCCGATAAAGCCGAGAAGGCTGAGAAGCCTGCCAAAGCGGCTGCCTGATTTTTAATGCGAATAAGGCTCTGGCCCAGATGGAGCACGCACTAAGAGCTATTAAAACGATAGCGAATTGCGCGTGGGGCCTGGCCTGTTGACCATGGACAATCCGGCAGATCACAAACCAGCCAAACCCGCCCGTGCGGGTTTTGGCCTTTCCCTGAAGGGCCGCGCGCTGCGTTACCTTGCCGCGCGCGAGCATTCGCGCGCCGAACTGGAGCGCAAACTCGCGCCCCATGAGGAAATGCCGGGCCAGCTGGCCCAGGTGCTGGACGACTTGCAGGCCAAGGATTTCATCAGCGAGGCGCGCGTGGTCGAGTCGGTGATTAACCGGCGCGCGGGCCGTTTTGGAGCGGCACGCATCAAGCATGAATTACTGGGCAAAGGCCTCAGCGCGGAACGCGTGGCCGGCGCCATGGACAGCCTCAAGGGCAGCGAGCTGGAACGCGCCCGCGAGATCTGGCGCAAAAAATTCGAGGGGCCGGCGCCCGATGCGGCCGGCCGCGCCAAACAAATGCGCTTCCTGGCGGCCCGGGGCTTTGGCGGTGAAGTCATCCGCCGCGTCGTATCGCAGACCGACGAGGACTGAGCTTAGAGGCTCAACATCAGTTTCAGGTTTTGCACGGCGGCGCCCGAAGCGCCCTTGCCCAGGTTGTCCAGCCGCGCCACCAGCACCGCCTGGCGGTGCTCTTCATTGGCGAATACGCGCAGTTCCATCTTGTTGGTGTCGTTGAGCGCCAGCGCATCGAGTTTGTTCGATTCGGGCGCGGCTTGCACTGTCACCCATTCGCTGCCGGCGTAGTGTTTGGCCAGCATGTCCTGCAACTGCGCGCCGGTCGGCTTGCCGGGCAGCAGGTCCAGGTGCAGCGGCAACTGCACCAGCATGCCCTGCTTGAAGTTGCCGACGGAAGGGATGAACACCGGGCGGCGTGACAGGCCGGTGTACTTCATGATTTCGGGCAGGTGCTTGTGCTTCAGGCCCAGGCCGTAGAGCTCAAACGCGGGCGCGGTTCCGGCCTCGTAGTCTTCAATCATTTGCCGCCCGCCGCCGGAGTAACCGCTCACGGCGGGAAGGCTCAGGGGGAAATCGGGCGGTATGGCACCGGCGTCGACCAGCGGGCGGATCAGCGCGATCGCGCCGGTGGCATAGCAGCCGGGGTTGCCGACGCGCTCGGCGGTCGCCACGGCGGCGCGCTGCGCCTGTGTGAGTTCGGGAAAGCCATAGACCCAGCCGGGCACGGTGCGGTGCGCGGTGGAGGCATCGATGACCTTGGGTTTTTTGCCGGGCAGGGAATCGATCATGGCCACCGATTCGCGCGCCGCATCGTCGTGCAGGCACAGGATCACCATGTCCACCTGCGCCATCAGCGCGCGCTTGGCCGCCGCATCCTTGCGCAGCTCGGGCGCGATGCTGACCAGCTCGATCTGCGGCATGGCTTGCAGCCGCTCGCGGATTTGCAGGCCCGTGGTGCCGGCTTCTCCGTCAATGAAAACTTTGGGCATGAATGAGGACTTCCAGGTACTGACAACTGAACGAAATACGCCAATAAGGCAAGCGCAGGGGCGCCTTGGCAGGCCAAAACCACCTCAAAAATACCCAATTCGGGGCTATTTTGGGGTGTAAGCCGGGCACAAGAATTGTGCGTCGCACCATGATACAGTTCTGCGTTGCTGCCTGCAGTGACCGCCGACGTGGTTTTTTGGGCCGGTGTGGCCTGTTTCCGACACCCCACAGCCCTGTCCAAATCCCAGTTGCACCCCCTCTTTTACTGAATTCTGAAGGTCTTTCATGAAAATTCACGAGTACCAGGGCAAGGAAATCTTGCGCAATTTTGGTGTGCCTGTGCCGCGCGGCATTCCGGCGTTCACGGTGCAGGAAGCGGTGGAAGCCGCCCAGAAGCTAGGCGGCCCGGTATGGGTGGTCAAGGCGCAAATCCACGCGGGCGGCCGCGGCAAGGGCGGCGGCGTGAAGGTCGCCAAGACCATTGAGGACGTCAAGCGCATCGCCGGCGAAATCCTGGGCATGCAGCTGAAGACGCACCAGACCGGCCCCGAAGGCCAGAAAGTCCGCCGCCTCTATATTGAAGACGGCGCCGACATCCAGAAAGAATATTACGTCTCGGCCGTGACCGACCGCGAGTCGCAAAAGGTGGCCTTTATCGCCTCCAGCGAAGGCGGCATGGACATCGAAGAGGTGGCCCATTCCCACCCCGAAAAAATCATCAAGGTGTTTGTCGATCCGCTGGTCGGCATGACGGACGCCCAGGCCAAGGAAATCGCAAGCGGCATCGGCATGCCTGCCGACTCCGTGCCACAGACCGTCGACATCCTGCAAAAGCTCTACAAATGCTACATGGACACCGACGCTTCGCTGGTGGAGATCAACCCGCTGAACCGCAACAGCAAGGGTGAAGTCATGGCGCTGGACGCGAAGTTCAACTTCGATGCCAATGCGCTGTTCCGCCACCCCGAAATCGTCGCCTACCGCGACCTGGACGAGGAAGACCCGGCCGAAGTCGAAGCCAGCAAGTTCGACCTGGCCTACATCAGCCTGGACGGCAACATCGGCTGCCTGGTCAACGGCGCGGGCTTGGCCATGGCGACCATGGATACCATCAAGCTGTTCGGCGGCGAGCCGGCCAACTTCCTGGACGTGGGCGGCGGCGCGACGGCTGAAAAAGTCACCGAAGCCTTCAAGATCATGCTGAAGAACCCCGATGTCAAAGGCATCCTGGTCAACATCTTCGGCGGCATCATGAAGTGCGACACCATCGCCGACGGCGTCATCACCGCCTGCAAGGCCGTGAACCTCTCCGTGCCGCTGGTCGTGCGCATGAAGGGCACCAACGAAGACCTGGGCAAGAAAATGCTGGCCGACTCCGGTCTGCCCATCATTGCCGCAGACACCATGGCCGAAGCCGCGACCAAAATCGTGGCCGCCGTCAAGTAAGCCCAGGAGAACACAAGCATGTCGATCTACATCAACAAACACACCAAAGTCATCACCCAGGGCATCACCGGCAAGACCGGTCAGTTCCACACCCGCATGTGCCGCGACTACGCGAACGGCAAAGAGGCCTTTGTGGCCGGTGTGAATCCCAAGAAAGCCGGCGAAGACTTCGAAGGCATTCCGATTTTCGCCAACGTGACCGAGGCCGCCAAGGCCACCGGCGCCACGGTGTCCGTCATCTATGTGCCGCCCGCGGGCGCGGCCGCCGCCATCTGGGAAGCCGTGGAGGCCAACCTGGACCTGGCGATTTGCATCACCGAAGGCATTCCGGTCAAGGACATGCTGGAAGTGCGCAACCGCATGAAGGCCAAGGAAGCCGCCGGCGGCAAGAAAACCCTGCTGCTGGGCCCCAACTGCCCCGGCCTGATCACCCCCGATGAAATCAAGATCGGCATCATGCCCGGCCACATCCACCGCAAGGGCCGCATCGGCGTGGTCAGCCGCTCCGGCACGCTGACCTATGAAGCCGTGGCACAGCTCACCGAAATCGGCCTGGGCCAATCCAGCGCCGTCGGCATTGGCGGCGATCCGATCAACGGCCTCAAGCACATCGACGTGATGAAGGCCTTCAATGACGACCCGGACACCGACGCCGTCATCATGATCGGCGAAATCGGCGGCCCCGATGAAGCCGAAGCCGCCCAATGGTGCAAAGCCAACATGAAAAAACCCATCGTCGGCTTCATTGCCGGTGTGACGGCTCCGGCCGGCAAGCGCATGGGCCATGCGGGCGCGCTGATCTCCGGCGGCGCCGACACGGCCGACGCCAAGCTGGCCATCATGGAAGCCTGCGGATTCACCGTGACGCGCAACCCCTCGGAAATGGGCAAGCTGCTCAAGGGCCTGCTGTAAGGCCGGGGTCGGCGGCCGTAAGCATTACTACGAACGCCGCCTGCGCCCATACGGGCTAAACTCGCAAAAACAAAAAAAGCGCTGCATAGCGCTTTTTTTCATTCATAACAGGAGATAGCCATGTTTTTCGGACTGGACCTCGCGTCCCCGCTTTTCTGGAGCGCTTTTGGCTCCATCATCCTCGCCAACATCGTGCTGTCGGGCGACAACGCCGTGGTGATCGCCATGGCGGCGCGCACGCTCAAGCCCGAGCAGCGCGGCAAGGCCATCTTCTGGGGCAGCGCCGCGGCCATCGTCATGCGTATCGTGCTGACCATTGTGGCCATCCAGCTGCTGACCCTGCCCTACCTGAAGCTTATAGGCGCCATCCTGCTGGTTTACATCGGCGTGGACCTGCTCAAGGGCGAGGAAGACGAAGACGGTGAAGGCCATGAAATCAACGGTATGGCCGCCGCTATCCGCACCATCCTGATCGCCGACCTGGTCATGAGCCTGGACAACGTGCTGGCCGTGGCCGCCGCCGCCAAGGGCAACCTGCCGTTGCTGGTACTGGGCCTGCTGGTGAGCATCCCGCTGATCATTTTCGGCGCCACCCTGCTGACCAAGGTCATGGAGCGTTTCCCCATCATCATCACCATAGGCGCCGCCCTGCTCGGCTTCCTGGCCGGCGAAATGCTGCTGACCGACCCGGCTGTGGCCGGCTATTTCGGCCCCGTCAGCGAACAAACCGTGACTTTTGGCGGGATTCTGGGCGCCGTGCTGGTTGTGGCGCTGGGTACCTACCTCACCAAGCGGCAGCAGAAAAAAGCCCCTTCCGCCTGAAATCCGCCCGCCCGTCCCGCGGCTGCGGGACGGCAAGCCTGCACTTGCCTGAAGCCCGCATGGTGCGGGCTTTTGCACATCTGCTGAAATACCACTTATTTGCAACAGTCGGCATGGCTGCCGTGCAAAAGTCCCTTGTCCAGCCGCACCCCGTCTGTTAATGTCCCCTATCAGGAGACTTGTAACCTGCCGAAACAAAGGGCGGCAGGCGTCGTCTGGTGCGCCAAAACGACGGCGTCACCGGACGGCCGGTAATACAAAGCAATTAAAAATCGTCTAGCTTATGCACAGCGAAACAGGACAAGGGACGGGTAGTGGCCAAATCATCTAGAAAGCTGAGTCAGTTCTGGCGGGCAGACTGGTTTGTCGGGGTCCTGGTGGTGCTGGCCGTCCTTTTTCTGCACGGCCTGACCGATTTCTTCGGCACCCTGGAGCGCCGCTACTACGACTTCGCGAGCACCAGCACTTCGCGCCAGCCTTCAGACCGCATCGCTATCATCGCCATCGACGACCAGAGCATTGCCAACATAGGGCGCTGGCCATGGCCGCGCGACGTGCATGCGCAGTTGATCGACCAGCTTTCGGCCGCCAAGGCCAAAACCATCGCGCACACGGCGTTTTTCTTTGAGCCGCAGACGGACCGCGGGCTGGTGTTCATCCGCAAGATGAAGGAAGCGCTGGGCCCGGCCGCCGATCCGGCGACGGCGGCCCAGGGCGGGCTGCCCGAGCAGCTCGGCAAGGTCATCGCCGAGGCCGAAGTCGCACTGGACACCGACGCCAAGCTCGCGGCCAGCATGGGCAAGGCCGGCAACGTCCTGGTGCCCTCTGTTTTCCAGCTGGGCGTGCCGCAGGGCCGCCCCGACAATCCGCTGCCGGCCTATGCCCTGAAGAGCGCGGTGGATGAAACCAACAACTTCTCGCTGCCGGCCATACGCGGGCAGCAGCCCATCGAGCAGATAGGCGCGGCGGCTGCAGGCATCGCCCACCTTAACCAGCTGCCCGACGTGGACGGCGCCGTGCGCCAGGAGCCGCTGCTGATCAATTACTACGGCAAGGCCGTGCCCTCCATGAGTCTGCTGGTGGCGGCCAAGAGCCTGAACCTCGGGCCGGCGGACATCAAGCTCAATGTGGGTGAGTCGGTGCAGATCGGCAAGCTGATGATCAAGACCGACGAATCGGCCTTGATGCTGCCGCAGTTCTACAAGGGTAGGGACGGCCGGCCCGCTTTCGCGGTGGATTCGTTCTACGACGTGATCTCCGGCAAGATCCCGGCCGCCAAATACGCCGACAAGATCGTGATCATCGGTGCCACCGCCGCAGGCGTTGGCACCCAGTTCCCGACCCCGGCCGGCCCCGGGCTTTCGCCGGCGGAAACCATCGCGCACATCACTTCCAGCATCCTGAGCGAGCATTTCATCGTGCAGCCGGGCTGGGGCGTGTGGGTCACGCTGGGCGTTTTACTGCTGGTGGCCGGCTACCTGATCGCCGGCCTGCCCCGGTTGTCGGCGGGCAAGGCCGCCATCGTCACGCTGCTGCTCTTCGTGGTGCTGCTGGTGGTCGAGTTCAGCTTGTTGTCGACGGCCGCGACCTGGCTCAAATTTGTCTTCCCCGCCGCGCTTTTGGTGATAGGCCACCTGGCGCTGACCACCAAGCGCTTCCTCATGACCGAGGCCGGCAAGCTCAAGTCCGACGAAGAGTCCGCTGAAACCAACCGCATGATGGGCCTGGCGCTGCAAGGCCAGGGCCAGCTGGACATGGCCTTTGACCGCTTTCGCCGCGTGCCCTTCACTGACGCGCTGATGGACAACATGAACAACCTCGCGCTGGACTTCGAGCGCAAGCGGCAGTTCAACAAGGCCCAGGCCGTGTACGAATACATGGCCACCTACAACAAGAACCACAAGGACCTGCAGTCCAAGCTCAACCGCGCCAAAAATCTGTCTGAGACGGTCATTCTGGGCGGTGGCGGCTCCCACCCCGGCGGCACCATGCTGCTGGATGGCGGCGCCGTCGAAAAGCCCATGCTGGGCCGCTACCAGGTGGAAAAAGAGCTGGGCAAGGGCGCCATGGGCGTGGTCTACCTCGGCAAGGACCCCAAGATAGGCCGTGTCGTGGCCATCAAGACCATGGCGCTGAGCCAGGAGTTCGAGGGCGAGGAACTCGACGACGCGCGCGAACGCTTCTTCCGCGAGGCCGAGACGGCCGGGCGCCTGCAGCACCAGAACATCGTGACAATTTTTGATGCCGGCGAAGAGCATGACCTGGCCTATATCGCGATGGAGTTCCTCAAGGGCAAGGACCTGGCCGACGTCACCAAGGATGGAAGCCTGCTGCCGGTGCCCAAGGTCCTGTCCATCGTGGCGCGAGTGGCCGAAGCCCTGGCCTACGCGCACAAGCAGAATGTGGTGCACCGGGACATCAAGCCGGCCAACATCATGTACGAGATCGACAGCGATACGGTGAAGGTGACCGACTTCGGCATCGCCCGCATCACGGACTCCAGCAAGACCAAGACCGGCCTGGTGCTGGGCACGCCCAGCTTCATGTCGCCCGAGCAGATCGCCGGCAAGAAGGTCGACGGGCGCTCGGACCTGTATTCGCTGGGAGTGATGCTGTTCCAGATGCTGGCCGGCGTGCTGCCTTTCCGGGGCGACTCCATGGCCGAGCTGATGTACAAGATCGCCAACGAAGAGGCGCCGGACATCCGCATCATCCGCAAGGAACTGCCCGCCCGGCTGGCCGAGGTGGTCGCGCTGTCGCTGGCCAAAAAGCCCGAGCTCCGCTACCAGGACGGCGATCGTTTCGCCGCCGACCTGCGCGAGGTCATCGCGGCCCTGGAAGGCGGCGCGCCGCTGGCCGCCCCTGCCCCTTCTCCCCATGCCGCCCCGCCGGCCGCGCCCTCATTCGATGCCACCGTGGTGCAATCCGCTTCCGCCGCGCAGGCGCCCGAGCCCAGGGCCTATGATGCCACCCAGGCCTTGAATGCCGGCGGAGCCCAGACCTTTGAAAAAACCGTTGTCTCCAGGCCGCCCGCCGCCGACAAAGATACCCAGTGACAACACGAACAAGATGATCTACGAGATTTGTACACATACCGACCCAGGGCTGACGCGGGACAACAACGAGGATGCGGTGGCGTTTGACCCGGCGACGCGGCTTTGCATCCTGGCGGACGGCATGGGCGGCTACAACGCCGGTGAGATCGCCAGCGGCATGGCCGTGGCCTTCATCAAGTCGGAAATGGGGCGCTGGCTGTCCCAGGCAGGCCGGCATGCGAATGCCAAGGAAGTGCGCCGGGCGATGGAAATCTGCGTGGAGAACGCCAATCATTCGATTTTCAACGCGGCCAACTCCAATCCCCAGTACACGGGGATGGGCACCACGCTGGTCGTGGGCGTCTTCCAGGACGGGCGCCTGATGCTGGGCCATATCGGCGATTCGCGCTGCTACCGCCTGCGCGGCCAGGAACTCCAGCAGATCACCAAGGACCATTCGCTGCTCCAGGAGCAGATCGACGCCGGGTTGATCACGCCCGAGCAGGCGCTGACCTCCCTGAACAAGAACCTGGTGACGCGCGCCCTGGGCGTGGAGGACACCGTGCTGGTGGAGGTCAACGAGCACCGCGTGGAGGCGGGCGATCTTTACCTGATGTGTTCCGACGGCCTGTCGGACATGGTGGTCGATCCGGGTATCGCCGCCATCCTGACGGGCGCGGGGACGCTGGAGCAGAAGTCAAAGCAGCTGATTGCGGCGGCGAACGAGGCCGGCGGACGCGATAATATTTCCGTCTTGCTGGCTTACGCGAAAGAAGACTCGGCCAAGCGCGGCCTTTTGTCGAGAATGCTGGGAAAATAAGCGGTGACTGAAAATTTAAAAACAGACAGGAGTCGGCCATGCCGAAAATGATCGTCTCTATTGACGGCGTTGTGATCAAGGAAGTCCAGTTGACGAAAGACAGGACGTCCCTGGGCCGCAGGCCCTACAACGATATCGTCATTGACAACCTCGCTGTCAGCGGGGAGCACGCCGTCCTGCAGATGTCCGGCAACGAGGTCTATCTTGAAGACCTCAACAGCACCAACGGCACCTACGTCAACGGCAAGGCCGTGAAAAAACTGCTGCTGCAAAACAGCGATACGGTGGAAATCGGCAAGTACAAGATCAAGTACGTGAACGAGGCCCAGCCTGCCGGTTTCGAGAAAACCATGATCATCAAGGCCGGCTCCGCGGGCTTGGTCGCGCCTCCTGCCGGTGCGCCGGCGGCGGCGCCCGCCGCCGATGTGGGCGGCAACATCAGCGCGGCCATCAAGGTCATGTCGGGTGCCGCTGCCGGCCGCGAAGTGGCGCTGGTCAAGGTGGTGACCACCATCGGCAAGCCGGGCGTCGCGGTGGCCGCGATCACCAAACGGCCCCAGGGCTTTGTCGTGGCCCACGTGGAAGGGGCCGGGAAACCGACCCTCAACGGCGCGCCTATCGGGGCCGAGCCTGTCATCCTGAAAAACGGCGACATGCTCGAGCTGGCCGGAACGCAGATGCAGTTCGTCCAACATTGACCCGGGTGCCCGCCCGGGCTTCGCCATAACGCGGACCGTCAGCACCCAACACCCGAGGTCTCATGAGACTCCTCTCCCGGCACTGGCCTCGCATCGCCGTCACGCTGATACCGCTTGTGTTTGCCTTGCTGCATGCCGGCGGCGTCATGCGCCTCGGGGTGCTGCAGCGGCTGGACGACATCATCTACGACGCGCGGCTTCGGGCAACCATGCCGCGCACGCTCGATGAACGCATCGTCATCGTCGACATTGACGAGAAAAGCCTGGCCGAGGTCGGCCGTTGGCCCTGGGGGCGCAACAAGCTCGCGGAGCTGGTCGAGGAACTGCAGGACCGCCAGAAGACGGCCCTGATGGGCTTTGACGTGGTGTTCGCCGAGGCCGACGAAAGCTCGGGCCTGAAACGGCTCAAGCAGCTGGCGCAGGCCGAGCTCAAGGACCAGCCCGGTTTCTCGGAAAAACTCAACCAGCTGCAGGCCGGCCTGGACTACGACGCGGTGTTCGCCAAGGCGATCGAAAAGCGGCCCGTCGTGATGGGCTATTACTTCACCAGCGACCGCGATGGGCGCGTCAACGGCGTCCTGCCGGCGCCCGTCATGAGCCGTGATGCGCTGGCCGGCCGCCCCATCAAGTTCACCAGCTGGAACGGCTACGGCGCCAACATCGAGCAGCTGGCCAAGGCCGCGCCGCTGGGCGGCTTTTTCAATTCCATCACCGAGGGCGACGGCGTGGTGCGCTCCATCCCGCTGCTGGCGGAATACAAGGGGCAGTACTACGAATCGCTGGCGCTGGCCATGTTCCGCATGCTGGCGGGCCTGCCCCGGGTCGAGCCCGGTTTTCCGCCGGAAAAATTCCTCACCCGCAACTACCAGGGGCTGGAGAGTATTTTGCTCAAGCAGGGCAGCAAGACCCTGGCGATTCCGGTCGACGACCGGGTCGCCACGCTGGTGCCGTTCCGGGGCCATGGCGGCGCCAGCGGCGGTTCATTTCGTTACATCTCGGCGGCCGACGTGCTGGGCAAGCGTCTGGCGCCCGGTGCACTCAAGGACAAGATCGTCCTGATAGGCACCACGGCCCCCGGCCTGCTCGATTTGCGGGTGACGCCGGTCGGGGAGACCTACCCCGGCGTGGAAACCCATGCCAACGTGATCTCGGGTTTCCTGGACGGCAAGGTGTTCGTGAAGCCCGATTACGCCGTCGGCTTTGAGATTGTCATCCTGCTGCTGTCGGGCCTGACGCTGGCTTTCGCGCTGCCCCTGCTGTCGGCTTCCCGCGCGGTCCTGGTCAGCCTGGCCGTGATTGCGGCCATCGGCGGGCTGAATTTCTGGCTGTATGCGGGTTACGGCCTGGTGCTGCCGCTGGCCAGCGCGCTGGTCATGGCGCTGACGGCCTTCGCGCTCAACATGAGCTATGGCTATTTCGTGGAAAGCCGTTCCAAGCGCGAACTGGCCAACCTGTTCGGTACCTATGTGCCGCCCGAGCTGGTCGACGAGATGGTGAAAGACCCCGACAGCTACAGCATGAAGGCGACCACCAAGGAGCTGACCGTCATGTTCTGCGACATGCGCGGTTTCACCAAGATGTCGGAGACCATGGAGCCGACCCAGCTGCAGGCCCTGCTCAACAGCGTCTTCAGCCGCTTGACAGACCTGATACGCGGCAACCGCGGCACCATCGACAAATACATGGGCGACTGCGTGATGGCGTTCTGGGGCGCTCCTGTCGACACGCCCGACCACGCCGCGCTGGCCGTGAAAACCGCGCTCGAGATGTCAAACGCCGTGCGCAGGATCAATGAAGAGCACAGGACCAAGGGTTTACCCGAGATCGGTATCGGCATAGGCCTGAATACCGGCACGATGTGCGTGGGCGACATGGGATCGGACATCCGCCGCAGCTACACCGTGATCGGCGATGCCGTGAACCTGGGCTCGCGCCTGGAGGGCTTGTCCAAAACCTATGGCGTCGATATCGTGGTCAGCGAGTCCACCCGCAAGCTGGCAGGGGATTTTGCATGGCAGGAACTGGACAAAGTCCGCGTGAAGGGCAAAGATCAGGCTGTGGCCATTTTTTGGCCATTGGCGCCTGCGGACCGGATCGACAAGGACAATGCCGACGAACTGAAGACCTGGGGCTTGGCCCTGAAGGCCTACCGGGCCCAGGATTGGGACCAATGTGACGTGCAGTTACTAAATTTGCAGCGGGCAAATGGCAAAAAGTTCCTTTACCGGCTGTATGCGGAGCGTGTAGCCTCGATGAGGCTGTTGCCGTTTGATCCGGAGTGGGATGGCGCAACCAATTTTGAGACCAAATAATACAAAGACCAACTCAGGGCCAACCGGAAAACCACATGAAAGTACGTGTACTAGGCTGCTCGGGAGCCATCGCCAAGGACTGCCGGACCACGTCTTTTCTGCTGGACCATGATTTGCTGGTCGATGCGGGCACGGGCGTGGGCGATCTCACGCTCGACGAGATGGCCGGTATAGATCACGTGTTGCTGACGCACTCGCACCTGGACCACGTCGCCGCGCTGCCGCTGATGGTCGACGCCATCGCGGCGCGGCGCACCACGCCGATACAGATACACGCCCTGCAGGGCACGATCAACGCGCTGAAGGCGCATATCTTCAACAACACCATCTGGCCGGATTTTTCCAGGATCCCCACGCCGCAGGCGCCGTTCGTCAGCTTTCACCCCCTGGATGTGGGGCAGACCCTGCTGCTGGCGGGAAAGCACGTGGAAGTGCTGCCCGCCGTGCACACCGTGCCGGCCGTGGGGTACGCCGTGGCCACCGGCAAGGGTTGCTGGGTATTCACCGGCGACACCGAGCAGAACCCGGCGCTGTGGGCCCGCATCAACCAGATGAACGTGGCCATGCTGGTCATCGAAACCGCCTTCAGCAACCGCGAGCGCGACCTTGCCAAGCGCAGCCTGCACCTGTCGCCCCATGCGCTGGCCAATGAGCTCGACTGCATAGAGCGCGGCAAAAACTACCCGATTTACATCACCCACACCAAGCCCGCCGAGACCGACCTCATCATGGCCGAGATACAGCGGTTTGACCAGACACGACCGTTTGGCCCCAATGTGACGCACGACATCCGGTGGTTGCGGGCCGGCCAGGAGTTTGAACTATGAGCGCCGTACTGCAACGCGATCCCCAGGACGAGTTTTTCGACTCGCAGATGCTGCCGCCGCAGGAGCGCGGCGTTACCTTCGAGGCCTTGTACTTCCGGCAGCTGCAGCTGGTCACCAACCGCATCCATGAGACCGAAAACATCGACCAGATCATGCTGGAGGCGAGCCAGGACATCTGCAAGCTCTTCAATGCCGATCGGCTGACCTTGTACGCGGTCAATGAAGACCGCAGCTCCATCGTCTCCAAGGTCAAGACCGGACTCAACACCAGCCGCGACCTGAAGCTTCCGGTCAGCGCGCAAAGCATCGCCGGCTATGTGGCCATGTCCCGGCAGATGGTCAACATCGCCGATGTCTACGATGAAGAGGCCCTCAAGAAAATCCACCCGGCCCTGAGCTTCCTCCAGGAGGTCGACAAGCGCTCGGGCTACAGGACCAAGCAGATGCTGGTGGCGCCGGTCATGGACGGCGACACGCTGTATGGCGTGCTTCAGGTCATCAACAACCGCAGCGACCAACCTTTCGGCAAGCTCGAGGAGGACGGTGCGCGCCAGCTCTGCAAAACGCTGGGCATCGCGATACGCCAGCGCATGCAGAGGGCGGAGGACGGCCTGCGCCGCAAGGCGACCAAGTACGACGGGCTGGTCACCGAAGGCGTGCTGTCGCAGGACGAGTTGCAGCAATGCATCCAGCAGGCGCGCGAGGAGGGCAAGTCGGTCGAGCACATGCTGATGGCCAACTACCGTCTGCGTCCCGCCCAGATCGGCCAGTCCCTGGCGAAGTTTTTCGGTGTGGGCTACGAGCCCTTCAACACCGGCCGCATACGCTCCGAAATGCTGCACGGCCCGCTCAAGCGCGACTTCATCGAACAGCAAGGCTGGATACCGCTGGAGGAAACCACCGAAGGCCTGGTGATCATGTGCATGGACCCGGAGGCCGTGCGCGGGGCGCGCGTCGTGCCGCAGGTGTTTCCGCGCATCACCAGGTTCGCCTACCGCGTCACCACCCAGACCGAGTTTGATGAGACGCTGAACCAGCTGTTCGGCGCCGGCGCGGACAGCAGTTCCATCGACCAGCTGCTGGCGGACATGGACTCGCCCCTGGAGGGCGAAGCCGCCGACGATTCCTCGCTGGAGTCCGCGGCGGCCGACAACGAGCTGGTCAAGTTCGTCAACAAGGTCATCATCGACGCCTACAACCAGAAGGTGTCGGACATCCACATCGAGCCCATGCCCGGCAAGGCCAAGACCGGCATACGCTTTCGCGTGGACGGCACGCTGCAGCCCTATATCGAGGTGCCGGCGCAGTTCCGCCAGGCCATGGTCACCCGGCTCAAGATCATGTGCGACCTGGATATTTCGGAAAAGCGCAAGCCGCAGGACGGCAAGATCAAGTTCAAGAAGTACGGCCCGCTGGACATCGAGTTGCGCGTGGCCACGATTCCCTCGGCCGGCGGCGTGGAAGACGTGGTCATGCGTATCCTGGCCGCGGGTGAGCCGATTCCGCTGGAAAAACTCGGGCTGACGGCGCACAATAAGGAGCGGCTGGAGAAAACCGTTTCCAAGCCTTACGGCCTCTTTTATGTCTGCGGCCCCACGGGCTCGGGCAAGACCACCACGCTGCATTCCATCCTGAAATTCCTCAACACGCCGGACACCAAGATCTGGACGGCGGAGGACCCGGTTGAAATCACCCAAAAGGGCCTGCGCCAGGTGCAGATCAACCGCAAGGCAGGCATCGACTTCGCGCTGGTCATGCGCGCCTTTCTGCGGGCTGATCCGGACATCATCATGGTCGGCGAGTCGCGCGACAAGGAAACCGTGGCCATGGGCGTCGAAGCCTCGCTCACGGGCCACATGGTGTTCTCGACCCTGCACACCAATTCGGCGCCCGAATCCATCACGCGCCTGCTGGACATGGGCATGGATCCGTTTAACTTCGCCGATGCGCTGCTGGGCATCCTGGCGCAGCGCCTGGCCAAAAAACTGTGCGACTGCAAGGAGGCTCATGTCTTGAGCTCGCAGGAAATCAAGGATTTCATCAAGGAATACTCCGAAGAGCTGCGGCACACCGACGCCTGGAAAGCCGACGAGGGCGGCGAGTCGCAAAAGCTGTTTGAAGACTGGATGGAGCGCTACGGCAAGGACGGCAAACTCACCGTGTATCGCGCCGTGGGCTGCGATAAATGCGGCAAGACCGGCTACAAGGGCCGCGTCGGCCTGCACGAACTCATGATCGCCGACGACGCCGCGAAAAAACTGATTCAGGAGCGCGCCCGCGTCGCGGAGCTGTTCGCCAGCGCGGTCAGCAGCGGCATGCACACGCTGAAGATGGACGGCATGGAGAAAGTGCTGATGGGCCTGACCGACCTGAAGATGGTCCGTTCCGTCTGCATCAAGTAAGGTCTTGCGGGGAAGCCGCGACGCCGCTGATTCAGTTCCCGGCGCGCGCCTTCGAGGCGGTTTGCGCCTCGCACCACTTGCGCCACACGTTGCGCAAGGCCTCTTCAAAATGCCGGGCAAACTGCGGCGCGTCGAAAAGCGGTGAAGCCAGCACTTGCTCCCTCATGCCGGCGCGCAGCGATGCCAGGCGCTGCAAATCGCCGGCGTGCGAGACCGCCCTCCTCACGTAATCATCGGCATCCTCGGCCACCCACTCGGGTAATCCGGCGTTCATCAGCAACCCAACACCCTGGCGAGCCAGAAAACTCTTGCCGGCCAGCGTCAGCACCGGCACACCCATCCACAGGGCTTCGGCCGTGGTCGTTCCACCGGTATAGGGGAATGGGTCGAGGGCGATATCGACCTGCTGGTAGGTCGCCAGGTAGGCCGCGCGAGGTCCCGCGCTCAGTAATTGCAGCTGCTCGACGATGATGCCGTGGGCGGCAAAACGCTCCGTCACAACACGCTGCCAATGGACTTGCTGGTCCGGTGGCGCCACGAGTTGCAGGCGACTGCCCGGTACGGCGTGCAGTACCCGGGCCCATAGGGCGACAACCGAATCGTTCACCTTTGACAGGGTATTGAAGCAGGCAAAGGTCACATAGCCGTTACGCAAAGCAGGCAGGGGAGCGATCTCCACGTCGTGCGCAGGCGGGGTGAAACAAAGCCGGGTTTCCGGCAGGCGCAGGATCTCTTCGGTGAAATGACTCTCCAGCTCGGAGGGCAAGGTCCAGGGATCGGCAATCAGGTAATCGATGGCCTCGACGCCCGTGGTGGCGAAGTAGCCCAGCCAGCTGATCTGCACGGGGGCGGGTTTCCAGGCAAAGACCGGCAGGCGATTCTTGCCCGTATGGCCGGACAGGTCGATCAGGATGTCTATCCCGTCGTCGCGGATGCGTTGGGCCATCACTTCGTCGGCCAGGCCAACCACGGATTGCCAGCTCTGGAAATGGCGCTTGATACGGGCTGTGACCTCGTCCGCTGTCAATGAGTTGGAATAGGCAAAGAGTTCCAATCGGCCGGCCGCCCCTGCCGACAACGCAGCCAGCACGCTTTCAATAAAGTGGCCCACGGGGTGCGAGTGCAGGTCGCCCGAGACAAATCCGATTCGCAGGCATCTGAAAGGATCCGCAAGATTTCCCGGGGCGGCAGGGGCCGGGGCCAGCCGGGCAACCATCGTACCGAAGCGCCTGGCTTCTTCCAGTTGCTGTTCGACAGAGAGCCTGGACAGCAGGTGCTGAATCAGTAAAACGTTGCTTTGTGCGATCGGGAAATCGGGCTTGATGGCCAATGCGCGGTGGTAGCTCTCCAGCGCCTCGTCCAGCCGGCCAATGTCCTTCAGCGCGGCCGCCAGGTTGTGGTGCACCCCCGCATTCTCTGGTTCGAGCTCCAGCACCTTGCGGTAACTTGCCACCGCGTCGTCGAAGAGGCGTAGCCCGATGGAGACGTCTCCGAGATTGCAAAGGGCATCAATGAAGCCGGGCCTGAGCTCCACCGCGCGCCGGAAATTCATGGCGGCGTCTTGCATGCGGCCCAGGTGGCGCAGGATCAGGCCCAAGTTGTAGAGTATCTCTACGTTGTCAGGATCCAGCTCCAGCACACGGCGATAGACAGCCGCGAGCTCATTGGAGCGCCCGAGCCGCCCCAAAAGCTTGACCAGCTTTTCATGGCTTTCGACGTGGTCGTGCTTCATTTCCAGTGCGCGGCGATAGCTTGCCACTGCCGCCTGGTCCTGCCCGAGTTCTTCAAGCGCCGTTCCCAGGGCCATCTCCGCCTCGGGAAAATCCGGCTTGAGTGCAAGCGCCTGGCGGTAGGCGGAGACTGCTGCCTCATGCTGCTCCAGCCGCGTGTGGGCGGCCCCCAGGTTGAAGTGGGCGCCGGCGGATTCCGGCTTGTAGCGCACGGCCTGGGTGAAAGCCTCCAGGGCCTGCTGCGCATCGCCGCGGTCCAGCAAAATGGTGCCCCGATTGAAGTGCGCCCGCGCGAGTTCGGGCATCAGGCTGATGGCCGTGTCGTAGCACCGCAGCGCTTCTTCGAGTTGTCCCTGCTGCTCAAGCGCCATGCCTTGCTCCAGCAGCTGCGCGGCCGATAGTCCATTGCCCGGAGCTTCTTGCCCGGCGCCCATGGCTTGGTCAAATCTTCCCATCTCTCGCCTCTTCAATATGCGGCCGAGGCGAGGGTGACCTCGCCTGGGCACACCACCTGTGCCATACACCACGCAGGGCGGCTTCAAAGTGCCGGGCAAAGCGCGGCGCGTCGAAAAGCGGCGAGGCCATCACCTGGGGCCGCAAACTCGAGCGCAGTGCGGACAGTTTCTGCAAATCGCCGGCGTGCGCAACCGCCCGCTTCACATAGTCATCCGCATCGGAGGCAATCCACTCGGACAAGCCCGCATTCATCAGCAGTCCAACGCCCTGGCGCGACAAAAAGGTGTTGCCCGCCAATGTCAGCACCGGCACCCCCATCCATAGCGCTTCGGCCGTGGTGGTGCCGCCCGTGTAGGGGAATGGGTCAAGGGCGATGTCCACGCGCTGATAGGTTTGCAGGTACTTGATCCGCGGCATGGGCCCTTGGATCAGCAGCCGCGTCGCATCAATCCCATGCGCCATGAACCGCTCCAGGGTGGTTTGCCGGGTTGAGGCTTCGCTGAGTTGAGAGGCCATGAGGTGCAGGCGGCTCCCGGGCACTGCCTGCAATATCCTGGCCCACAGGGCCACGACGGCGTCGCCCATTTTCGGCAGAGCATTGAAGCAGGCGAAGGTCACGTAGCCGTTGGCCAGCGCGGGCAGTGGACCCGTGTTCAGGTCAAGCGTTGGAGGCGTGAAGCAAAGGCGGGTCTCCGGCAAGCGCAGGATCTTTTCGGTGAAATGCTGCTCCAGTTGGGAGGGCAGCGTCCATGGATCGGCAACAAGGTAGTCGATGGACGGGACGCCCGTGGTGGCGAAGTAACCCAGCCAGCTGATTTGAACAGGGGCCGGCCTCCGTTCAAAGACGGGCAAACGGTTCCCTCCCGTATGACCGGACAGGTCAATCAGGATGTCTATGCGGTCATCGCGTATGCGCTGCGCCAGGGATTCATCGGACTGGTCGTGCGCCGGATGCCAGCCCTGAAGATGGGATTTGATCCTCGCCGTCACTTCGTCCGATTGTGATGAATTGGCGTAGGCGAAGAGTTCCAGGCGTCCGGCTGCTTCGGCCACCAGGGCGGCAAGAATGCTCTCGATGAAATAACCGACGGGATGGGCGCTCAAGTCCGCCGAGACAATGCCGATCCGCAGGCATCTGTCGGGCATCGGGCTGTTGTCCAAAGGCTCCACCGGCGGGGCCAGGCGGGCGGCCGTTTCACCAAACCGGCGTGCTTCCTCCACCAACTCCTGCGGCGGCTGTTCGGACAGGTAGTTCTGGACCATCAACAGATTGCTGTGGGCCACCAAAAGATCCGGCTTGAGCGTCATGGCCTTGCGATAACTCGCCAGGGCCTTGTCCAGATCACCAAGGTCTTTGAATGCGCTTCCGAGGTTGTTGTACGCATCCGCGCTATCGGGGTTGAGCTCCAGCACCCTGTGATAGCTTGCTGCCGCGTCGCTGAACTGGTGCAAGTCCATCAGTACATTGCCGAGGTTGCCATGCGCGGCCAGAAAGTCCGGCTTCAATTTCACCGCAAGCCGGTATTGGCTGACCGCCTCGTGAAATTGGCCCTTGATGTTCAGGAGGAGTCCCAGGCTGTTGAGGGCTTCCACATTGTGGGGGTCTCGAACAAGGATCCGGCGGAAGCAGGCTGCGGCTTCGTCGAATTGATCAAGCCGCACCAGGCTGTAAGCCAGCTTGTCCTGGGCTTCGGCGTAGCCGGGTTGAATTTCCAGGGCACGGCGATAACTCCTCACGGCCTCTTCGTCGCGCCCCTGCTCCTCCAGCGCTGCACCCAGTGCCATCTCCGCCTCGGCGAAATCCGGCTTGAGCGAGAGCGCCTGGCGGTAGGCGGACATGGCCGCCTCATGCTGATCCAGCCGTGAATAAGCGGCTCCAAGGTTGAAATGGGCGCCGGCCGAGTCCGGCTTGTATTGCACGGCTTTGGTGAAGGCTTCCAGGGCCTGCTGCGCATCGCCGCGGTCCAGCAAAATGGTGCCACGGTTGAAGTGCGCCCGTGCGAGTTCCGGCATCAGGGCTATGGCGGAGTCGTAGCGCAGCAGGGCCTCTTCGGGCTGCCCTTGCTGCTCCAATGCCATGCCTTGCTCCAGCAATTGCTCGGCCGATCGTCCGGGGTTCAAGGGCGCCCCGCTGGCGGCGCCCGCGGTGGGCTCCCCAGCCTTGGCCACCGGCTCAAGCGCACTCATTGCCTGCTTCCCGCCTGTGTGGCCGCGGGCGCGGTATTTTCCGCGCACCATGCTTGCCACATGCCGCGCAACGCCGTTTCAAAATGTCCGGCAAAGCGCGGCGCATCAAAGATCGGTGAGGCCAGCGCTTGCGACCGCAAGCCTGCGCGCAACGTGGCCAGCTTCTGCAAGTCCCCGGCGTGCGCGACGGCACGGGAGAGATAGTCGCGGGGGTCCGAGGCGACCCATTCGGGCAGTCCCGCGTTCATCATCAGGCCGACGCCCTGGCGCGATAAAAAGCGTTCACCGGCCAGCGTCAAAACGGGCACGCCCATCCACAGGGCTTCAACCGTTGTGGTCCCGCCCGGATAAGGAAAGGGGTCCAGGGCGATATCCACCCGCTGGTAGGCGGCCAGATAGTTCTCCCGAGGAACATAGTCCTCCAGGATCAACCGGCCAGGCTCAATGCCGTGGGCGGCGAAACGGGCCATGACCTCGCGTTGTGCGGACGCCTGCTGCAGCTGGCGGGCCTTGAGAAACAGGCGGCTCGCCGGCACGGTATTCAGTATCTGGGCCCACAGTTTCACGACGGCATCATTCATCTTGGTCAGGTTGTTGAAGCAGCCGAATGTGACGTAGCCATTGGACAAGGCCGGAGGCGGCGAGACGCCGATATCCGCACTTGGGGGCGTAAAGCACAGCCGTGTTTCCGGCAGGCGCCAGATTTTCTCCGTGAAGCTGGCTTCCTCGCTGGCCGTCAAGGTCCAGGGGTCGGCGAGGAGGTAGTCCATGGCCGGCACGCCGGTGGTCGCGAAATAGCCTAGCCAGGAGAGCTGCACAGGTGCGGGTTTCCAGGCAAATACCGGCAGGCGGTTGAACGCGGTATGTCCCGAGAGATCGATCAGGATGTCAATACCGTCTTCGCGTATCAGTTCAGCCGCATGCTCGTCCGAAAGTCCGACCAGCGAATGCCAGGCGCGGCAGCAGGCCTTGAGCCGCTGGCTGAGCTCGTCATCGCAGCTGCGTGTGGGATAGCCGAACAGCTCCAGCGAGGTGGCGCTGGACGCCAAAGCCGCCATAACAGCATCCAGAAAGTAGCCCACAGGGTGGATACAAAAATCCCCGGAAACCAGGCCCACGCGCAGGCGGCGATGTGGGTCGGGTGTGTTGGCCCAAGCCAGCGCGGGCCGGGCACGGCGCGCAAGCACATCGCCAAAACGCCGCGCCTCGATCAGCAAATTCACAACAGGCTGGTCGGCCAGATAGTTGTGTACGAAGAGCAGGCTGTTGTGGGCTTCGGTGAAGTCCGGCTGGAGCTCCAGCGCGCGGCGCGTGCTTTTCAGGGAGCTTTCAAGCTGCCCAAGATCTTGCAGGGCATTTCCGAGATTGCTATGAGCCTGCGCGTAATCAGGCTTGATGGCCAAAGCCCGCCGGTGGCATTCAACCGCCTCGTCAAATTGTCCCCGTGTCTGAAGAACCGCGCCCATGGCGGTGAGCGATTCGGCGAAGTCAGGGTTGATCTCCAGCGCTTCGCGGTAGCTTGCCACGGCGGAATCGGCCTGCCCCAGCTCGGCCAGGAGGTTGCCCAGGTTGTGATGGGCCTCGATGAAGTTCGGCCGAATCTTCAGCGCCTGCCGATAGCAGTCCACAGCCTCCGTAAGCTGCCCGAGCGTGCGCAATGTGGCGCCGAGGTTGTTGTGCGCCAGCGCATCATCCGGGTCGGCCGCCACTGCCCGGCGAAAACTGGCGGCCGAATCTTTGAACCGCCCGAGTTTTCTCTGGACGGCTCCCAGGTTATTGAGCCAATCGGCATTGTGGGGGTTGGTTTCCAGCATCCGGCGGTAGGTGTCCGCGAGTTCTTCGAAACGTTCAAGCCGCCTCAGGAGATTGACCAGTTTGTCATCGGCGTCCGCATAGGAAGGTTGGAGCTCCAACGCGTGGCGATAGCTCTCCGCGGCCGCTTCGTCCTGCCCGAGCTCTTCAAGCGCCGCGCCCAGGGCCAGCTCCGCCTCGGCGAAATCCGGCTTGAGCGCCAGCGCCTCGCGGTAGGACGACGCGGCTGCCTCATGCTGGTCCAGCCGCGCGTGAGTGGCCCCCAGATTGAAGTGGGCGCCGGCCGAGTCTGGTTTGTAGCGCACGGCTTTCATGAAGGCTTCCAGGGCCTGCTGCGCATCGCCGCGGTCCAGCAAGATGGTGCCCCGGTTGAAGTGCGCCCGCGCCAGCTCGGGCTCCAGGCTCACAGCCCTGTCGTAGCAGCGCAGTGCCTCTTCGAGTTGTCCTTGCTCTTCGAGCGCCATGCCTTGCTCCAGCAGCTGCCCGGCGGATGGCCCAGTGGGGCTCAAAGGCTCTTCCCCGGCAACCCCGGCGGCAGGACGCCCGGCCTTTACTACTCGATCAAATATCCCCATCCCTTGCCTCTTCGATTTTTGCGGCCTCGGCCGAATGGTTTAATGGGTGCGCTGAAAAGACGTCTATGCAGTTGTTTTGTTGAATGCGGATGGCCGCCCGTCGGCTCGAAGGCATTGGACGCCTGAAGTCATTGCCCTTGAATTGCGATTCGGACGAAAGGCAAACCGCCGCGAACACGGTGTATTGCCATGACCCTATTTTTATAATGCCACAATCGCGAAAAGCACCTGGAGGCCACATGATATTGAGTTGGTTTGACGCTCGTGAAGCGAAGACGTTTGGCGAATCCCTCGCACGGTATTTCCTGGAAGGCATGCCCCCGGCCAACCAGATTGGGGACAAGGCCTTCGCGCAGAAGTCCACCAAGCTGCTCGGGAAAATGGCGGACCAGATCTACCATTTCAAAAGGCAGCACAAACTAAATACCTACAAGAAGGCCCAGCTGGGTAATGCCTTCAAATGGAAGCTCAAGGATGCCGGTGTTGCGCCCGACTATACGGATGAACTGACCAAGTGGCTTATCCGGCATATTGGGTGAGCTGGGTAAGTGCCCCAGAGGCTCGCTTTCAAGTCGGTTTGGGGGAAGTGGGCTGACAAAAATGCCACCTTCGGTGGTTGGAACTGACAAGAAGCGCTACAAGCAAGCCGGCTTTTGGTTCGTTCCCCTTGTCAAAGCCGCGATTTCAGGGGTTAGGCCCGGTTTGGCACAGAAACTGCTCTAAGTCGTCGGCTATCCGCTTTTGTTTGTTTTTTTTAAGGAGCTTTTTATGAAGCGTTCTCTCCAGCAGGGTTTTACCCTGATTGAATTGATGATCGTGGTTGCGATCATTGGTATTTTGGCTGCTGTGGCCCTGCCGGCTTACCAGGACTACATGGTCCGCGCCAAGGTCTCTGAAGTTGTGCTGGCCGCATCTTCTGGCCGTACGGCTGTGTCTGAGACTTTCTCGCAAAAATCCACGATGGCGCTGAACCAGGCATCGATGGGCGTGCAATCCCAGACTTCGCGCTACGTCGCGACGGTGGTCTATTCGGGCACCAACTCCACCCAAGGCGACATCATCGTGACGTCCTCCACGGACACCGGTTTGTCCGCTGCGGCCAGCAAGACCATGATCCTGCGCGGCCAAGGTAACACCGGCACGGGCACTGTTGCCTGGACCTGCGGTACCGATAACTCCGCCACCGCCATCCCCAAGAAGTACCTGCCAAGCTCGTGCAAAGACTTCTGATCGGTTGATTGGATACAAAGCCCCTTGGCCTTGCCAAGGGGCTTTTTTCTTTTTTGCGCATGATTCGAACCCGATACTTCGCTGCGGCCGCGGCTGTTCTCGCTGCCGCATTGCTGGCTGCCATCTATTGGCCGGGTTTGCACGGCAACTTCTTTTTTGACGACGGTCCCAGCATTACCCTCGCAGACGGTGTGCGTCTTGAAACCCTGTCTTCAGAGTCCCTCCGCCAGGCCCTGGCCAGCGGTGGTGCCGGCCCCTCGGGCAGGCCAGTAGCCCAGTTGAGCTTTGCGCTCAACCACTATTTCAGCGGCTTCAACCCCTTTGCTTTCAAGGCGACCAATCTCGCCATTCACTTTGCCTGCGGTTTGCTGGTGTTAGCCTTGTCACGACGCTTGCTGGGCACGGCCAGGCCGCTGGCCCAACAGCGCAACCTGTTGATCGCATCCGGCGCTGTGACCGCGCTGTGGCTGCTGCACCCTATCCAGTTGCTTCCGGTTCTCCACGCCGTGCAGCGCATGACCAGCCTGTCGGCCTTCTTTCTGCTCGCCGCGCTGTTGCTGCATATCCGCGGCCGGGAAAGCGCGGGCCGGGTGGCCGCCGCGTGGCTCTTGCTGGCATGGACTGTTTTCTGGCCGCTTTCCTGTCTCAGCAAGGAAAGCGGCCTGCTGTTTCCCGTGTTTGTACTCGCCTGGGAGCTGTTGGTGCGCCGGAACTCAGTCGGGCACCTCGATCGTTTTGCACGTGGATTGATGGCCTTGACGGCCCTGCTCCTGGCGGCAGGACTGGCCTATGCGCTGTCTGCTCGCGCGCAATGGTTGTGGGCCGGTTATCAGTTGCGTCCGTTCTCGCTGACGGAGCGCCTGCTGACGGAGAGTCGGGTACTCTGGTTTTACCTTGACCTGATTGTGGCCCCGAACCTCAAGGCCTTCGGCCTGTACCACGACGACTTTGTGGTTTCCACCGGTCTGCTTACTCCGTGGACGACGCTGCCCGCGTTGCTGGGGCTGGCTGGTCTGGCATTGCTCGCGTGGTGGACGCGAAGGCGCGCGCCGCTTGTCGCGTTGGGCATCTTGTGGTTTCTGATCGGGCACGCCCTGGAATCCACCGTATTGCCCCTGGAGCTTGTGCACGAGCACCGCAATTACCTGCCTGTCCTGGGTATCTTGATGGTGGCAGGATGGGCTTTGACGCTCGCGCTGGAGCGGCAGGGGACGCACAGGAGGATCGGCGTCATGCTCGCGGCGGCGGCACTGGGTTATTCCTTGCTTGTCACAGCCTTGCGTTCACACCAGTTCGGCGAGGAAGTGCGGCGCACCCAGGTCGAGGCCCGCAACCATCCTTCATCGGCCCGCGCCCAGCACGAAGCCGGGGTCTCATTGGCGGGGCTGCCGGAGGCCGCCTTGCGAGATTCACCCACTTATGCTTTGGCCCGTACGCATTACGAAACGGCCGGCAAGCTCGACCCGAACCTCAAGATGAGCTGGCTCGGCTTGATCCACCTGAGCTGCCAGGCGGGCATGCCGGCAAAGCAGGCCGACGTCGACGAACTGGCGCGCCGCCTGAGGCAGACCCCTTTTGCGCCTGGCGATACCGGCGTGCTGTACAACCTGAAGGAAATGTCGATTGCCGGATCGATATGCCTCACCCGGGTCGAAACAGACGCGGTGTTCGCCGCCGCGCTTGCCAATCCCGGGGTATCACCAGGGATCCAGGCCATGCTGCATTCCTGGCATGCCGATTATCTGTGGCTGCGTGAGCGCGACCTTGCAGCGGCGCGGCGCGCCTTGTCGCAATCACTGGCGCTGAACCCGTCCAACCCGAGCAATCGCCTCAAATGGGCGCAGCTGCTCATGCTCTCCGGGGAGATGGCACAGGCCCGGCAATTGCTGGAGAGCTTGCGGACGGGTTATTTTCCAGCCGAGGAGCGAAAGACGCTCGATGAGCTGCTCGCTGCGCTTAACATGACGGCACGTTGACACCAACCGGCCGCCTGCCAATGCCCCATACCGTCCCACTCTCCATCGTCCTTCCCGCCAGAAACGAAGCGACGGGTTTGCGGGATATCCTGCCTCGCATCCTGGCCGTGGTCCCTGGCGCTGAGGTGCTGGTGGTTGATGACGGCTCCACCGATGACACGCCCGCCGTGTGCGCCGAGCATCGGGTCAAACACCTGCGGCACCATTACGCCAAGGGCAATGGCGCGGCCATCAAGACCGGCGCCCGGGCGGCGCTTGGGGAGGTGATTGTTTTCATGGATGCCGACGGCCAGCACAAGCCCGAAGACATTCCCAGTTTGCTCGAGGAATTCAACAAGGGTTACGACATGGTGGTGGGCGCACGGCAGGCCGGCTCCCAGGCCGGCTTGCACCGTGCGGCGGCCAACGACGTTTTCAGCCGCTTCGCCAGCTGGATGGTCATGCAGCCGATTGCCGACCTTACCTCGGGATTCAGGGTGGTTCGCGCGGCCCGGTTTCGCCAGTTCCTCTATCTGCTGCCCAATGGCTTCTCGTACCCGACAACGATCACGATGAGTTTTTTCCGCGCCGGCTACGGCGTGGCGTATGTGCCTATCCATTCGCCGCGCAGAGCCAGCGGCACCAGCCATATCCATCCGCTGCGCGACGGCCTGCGTTTCCTGTTGATCATCATCAAGATCGGCACGCTTTTTTCGCCTCAAAAGCTTTTTCTCCCGATCAGTGCGGGCTTTTTCCTGACGGGGCTTGCTTATTATCTTTACACCTATATAACGGCGGGCCGGTTCACCAACATGAGTGCGCTGCTGTTCATCTCGGCGGTTTTCACGTTCCTGATAGGTATCGTTTCCGAGCAGATATCCGCATTGCATTACAAGAACATTGATACCAGCGACCGCGAAAGTGATTAGCATGGCCGCGGGATGCCCCGGCACCTGCTGTCCGTACCGTTGAATACTGGCTGGCTCCCATCGATCTAGAAAGTCATGGTTTGAACATTCTGATGAGCAGCACCTCCTACCCGGAAAGCCCTAAGGACTGGCGCGGCCGTTTCATCGCCAACCAGGCCGGCGCGCTGGCACGGCGCGGCGACGTTCGGCTTTCGCTGTGGGCGCCGCCGGGACAGTTGCCAGCCCATGTGGCCACCGCTACGACGCCGGCAGATGCACTTTGGCTTGCACGCTTGTCGAAACAAGGCGGCATCGCGCACCTGCTGCGCACCCGGAAGGCGCTCGCCGCCGGAACCATCCTGACCTTGCTGGCGCGCTTGGGCCGCACCTACCGCCGCCAGCCGGCCGACGTCGTCCATGTCAACTGGCTCCAGAATGCCTTGCCTTTGTGGGGCACCACAACGCCGGCGTTGATCACGGTGCTTGGCAGCGACTTTGGCCTGCTGCGCCTGCCCGGCATGAAAGTTTTGCTGCGCTCCGTGCTGCGGCAACGCCGCGCGATCCTGGCCCCCAATGCCGAGTGGATGCGGCCGGCGCTGGAGCAGGCCTTCGGCGATCTGGCTGAAATTCGCCCCATCGCCTTTGGCGTGGACGACCCCTGGTTTGAGGTGGTGCACCGGCCCGCTGCAGGCAATGCGCGGCAATGGCTGGCGGTGACCCGCCTGACCCGCGACAAGATCGGGGACCTGTTTGCCTGGGGCGAGGGTCTTTTCGACGGTGAACGGCAATTGCACTTGTTTGGCCCCATGCAGGAGATGCTCGAACTTCCTTCCTGGGTGCGTTACCACGGCCCGACGCATCCGGCCGATTTGCTTGAAAACTGGTTTCCCCAGGCCTGCGGATTGATCACCCTTAGCCGTCACGACGAGGGACGGCCGCAGGTGATGCTGGAAGCGATGGCTGCGGGCTTGCCGGTTCTTGCGTCCGACTTGCCGGCCCACCGCGACATGGTGCAACACCGCGTCACGGGGTGGCTTGCGGCCAGCCGTGACGAGCTGTCCCAGGGCCTGGACTGGCTCGAAGACCCTATGCATAACCGGGCAACAGGACAAGCGGCCCGTGATTGGGTCAAGGAAACGATAGGTACCTGGGACGGCTGCGCCGGCCGTTATGTGGCAGCCTACCAAAATCTTCTGGAGCGCAGCGCGTGAGGCGCGACGGCGTATTGCTGCTGGGCGGCGCGGGCTTTATCGGCAGCGCCCTTGCCGGACGCCTGCGGCGTGAGGAGAGGCCTGTGCATATCCTCGGCCGTCAGCAGGAAGCGCAGCTTGAGCAGCTGCTGCCTCAATGCGGCACGGTGGTGCACCTCGCCTGCTCCACCACGCCGGGCGCATCCGCCGCCAGCCCCGGCCGGGAACTGGGCAATCTCACCTTGACCTTGCGCCTGCTGGACTTGCTGAAAAGCCAGCCGCAGACACACCTGATCTTTTTTTCGTCGGGAGGGACGGTGTACGGCAACCCCCAAAACCTGCCCGTGACGGAGGATAGCCCGATAGCGCCGCTTTCCAACCACGGGGCAAGCAAGGCCTCACAAGAAGTTTTTTGCGGCGCATTGCGGGCCCGCGGCCATGCAGTCACCATTCTTCGCCCTTCGAATGCCTACGGTCCCGGGCAGACGGTGAAAAGCGGCTTTGGCTTGGTGCGCACCGTGCTTGAGCATGCCCGGCTGGGCACGCAGATGGAAATCTGGGGCGACGGTGAGAGTGTGCGCGACTTCATTCACGTCGACGACGTCGCTGAAGCGTGCGCGCGCCTGGTATCCCTGCGGGAAGATAGCGGAACTTACAACCTTGGCAGCGGCAAAGGGCACAGCGTCAACGAGGTGTTGCGTATCGCAGAGAACGTCGGCGGGCGCGAGGTGAAGAGAGCGTACCGCCCGGCTCGTACCGTGGATGTGCGCAACATCGTGCTGGACATTTCGTTGCTGCAAAGCCGCCTGTCCTGGACGCCGCGCATTCCCCTTGAAGAAGGAATCCAGGGAAGCTGGAAATGGCTATTGGACCAGCCATGAAATCACACACGGCGGAGAACGCAGTGTCACGGGCCGGGACAGAAGGAGTTCCTCTGCGGGAAGACGCCTGCGACGCGTCCCAGGGCCTGGTGTGCGCGGTCGTCGTCGCCTATTACCCCGACGAGGAATTCAAAACACGGCTTCGCGGCCTGCTGCCCCAGGTAGCGCGTGTGGTCGTTGTCGACAACACGCCGGCTGAAGGTGTCGTGCGCCAACTTGATTTACCGGGGGACGCAGCAAACATCCATCTGGTTTCAAACCGCGCCAATCTGGGTATTTCAGCGGCACTCAACCAGGGCCTTCACTATGCCTTGAGTGCCGGATGCAAATGGGCACTGACACTGGACCAGGACACCCAGTGCTTTCCGGATATGGTGAGCACGCTTCTTGGCGTGTCCCAAGCCTGCTCACTCGCGCCCGCCGTAATCGGGGGGAACTATCTGGATCCAAGGAGCAAGCATCCCAAGGTCCCAATCGGAGAGGCTGCGACCTTCCTGGTGCAAAAAACAGTCATCACGTCAGGCAGCCTTGTCGACGTGCGTCTTGCATTGGCGATAGGAGGATTCCGGGAAGACTATTTCATCGACCAGGTGGATCACGAGTTCTGCCTGCGGGCCCGGGCACATGGCCATCAAGTAATCATCAGTCGCAAGCCCGTCATGACGCACAGCGTCGGCGAATCCGGCGGTGTGCGGCTTCCCCTGTTGGGCGCACTTCCGAATCATCCGCCGGTGCGCAAGTACTACATTGCCCGCAATACGGTGGTCACGGTGATGACCTATTGGCGGCGAGAGCCCGATTGGTGCCTGCGGCGGCTGGCGCGCCTGCTGCTGGGGCTGGGAGGCATGGCTCTTCTGGAGAAGCAGGGCTTTGCCAAAGTCCGTGCATTCGCGGGTGGCATCGCGGACGGCTTGCGCGGGCGCATGGGTCCTTGTACGAGGGAATCCGTGCTGCGCCCTCGCTCCGGGATATCCTGACCTCATTCCACGCATGTTTTGGCTGCCAACCAATTCCCTCCTCCAGCCCTGAACTCCCCCGGTCGTAACGCCATGATTCGAAGAGCCATTCATATACTGCAATCGCGGGGAATCAGGAGCCTTGCGCGCGCGGCGATAGTTCGTGCGCGCAGCTTGTTGGCGAAACCATCCTCGCTGCTGCCGATTTACCAGGACAGGTTTATAGGCAAATCCGGAATCGAGATTGGCGGACCCAGCCAGGCCTTCTCACGAAGAGGCGTCTTTCCCGTTTACCCCATGGTTGGAACTCTCGACAACTGCAATTTCAGCGCAAGTACGGTGTGGGAAGGAACTCTCCAACAAGGGAAAACCTTTGTGTTTGATCCGGCAAAGCCCGCCGGCCAACAGTACCTTGCAGAAACCACGACTTTGAATGAGCTCCCATCGGAAACCTACGACTTTGTGCTGTCCTCTCACATGCTGGAGCACACCGCCAACCCCATACTCGCCCTGCTGGAGTGGAAGCGCTTGTTGGCCGATGGTGGAACCCTGGTGCTTTTGTTGCCCGACAGGCACCATACCTTTGACCACCGCCGCCCGGTGACAACACTGTCGCACCTGATAGATGACTTCAACGCCGGAATGGGAGAGGACGATCTGACGCATTTACCGGAAATCCTGGCGCTACACGACCTGGAGCGCGATCCCGATGCGGGTGACATGGAGGCCTTCAAGGCGCGTTCCCTGCGCAATGTGGAGAACCGATGTTTACACCATCATGTGTTTGATACGAGTCTAGCCCGTGAGCTTGTCGAACACGGCGGATTCAAGATCCATGCCGTGGAAGAGATAGGGCCTCATCACATCCTGTTGCTGGCTCAAAAGCGATAAATTGGTGTGCTCAAGTTCGGCGAACCTGACGTTGCCTGGCCCGAATCTTGGTGACGACTTTGATCGCTACGTAGTAGAAAATATTAAGCCACCGGCTTCTTACCAGTAAATTTCTTATTCGGGATTTCGGTATCACAACCGCATAGATATTGTCGGAGAGCTCGGTCGCGTACCTGATGACATCGGCAGGACTGAGAGAAACAATCATTTCCTCCTGCTTCCTTTGGGCTAGGGCGTAATACGCATCAAGTTGCAATTGCCGATCCCGGGATTTTTTTCGGTTCGCAGGTACTCGATAGAGAGAAGTTGCCTTTTCCACAAGCAAAAAATCGTGTCGAAGCGAGTAACGCGTCCACAAGTTCCAATCTTCCAGGTTCTCCATGGATTCATCGAAGCCGCCGTACTGTTCGTACAGGGCTCGCCGAAACAAAACCGCCTGAATGGACAAATAGTTGTGGTGCCACAGTATGGAACGAGAAAAGGGCTGCCGGTGGATGATGTCCTGCCTCGCTTCCTCGTAGTGCAGAGGACTCTGAGAATGAACTTCAGTTGGAACTTCATAAGCCAATGAGTACGTGGCGCCAAGGTCCGGTCGCGCCACCAGTTCAGCGATCAAGGTTTCAACATGTTCAGCAAAGAAAAGATCGTCGTCGTCGAGAAAAACCAGGAACTCCCCGGACGCCAACTCTAGCCCCGCATTGCCTGCTTTGCAGCGGCCCACCTTGGGCAATGCCCGGTAAACCACGGAAGCAAGTCGGCCGGTTCCGGCTACCTCCCTCAGGTAGGGTTCAGCCTCATCCGACCCGTCTTCCACCACGATCAATTCGATACTGGGATGGGTTTGGTTCAGCACCGAACCCACCGCTTCTCGCAGCCAGGCAAGCCTTCCCCGATACGTTCGCATCACGACGCTGACCAGAAGCGCAGAGGCTGGCGACTTCGGGTATGAATAAAATGCCCCTTCTCGCGCGCGCTCATAGTCCCAACCGGACAGAGGAAAAAGCTCCTTACTCTTTTTTCTCGAAAGAAGAAAGTAGGGGGCGTTGCGAATCATAGATAAGCCGTTGCGCAGCAGTCCATTCCAAAGGCGCGGAACAGGGGGGTGAAACAGGTACAGCGTGAGCTGCAAAAAGACCCCCATCAGAACTTGAGGAAGCGAGCCGTAGCGCAACCGAATATAGAAATTGGCGAGGGTGCTTCCGAAAAACTGAATAGGCTTTAACTGCCCTGGTGTTTCGTAGCTATAGTGCCAACAGACGGCTTTGGGGCAGTACTTAAGCTTATATCCGTGGTCGCGCAGACGGTAGGAGAGTTCCACATCCTCGCCGTACATAAACATGCGCTTCTCATAACCGCCAACCGCTCGGAGCGCCGATCGGCGGAAAAGTATGCAGGCACTTGAGGACCAGTGCGTTTCGAGACTGACGGGGTTGTACCACTTCGGATGCTCGAAAGGCTTTTGTCTGAACTCCCAGGATGCCACGTCCGGAGTGTCGGCCGCGGCCATGGAGACCACCTGCCGAAGTGAATCCGAAGAAAACTCCAGATCTACATTGGTGACGAGAAAATAAGCTGCGTTGCCTTGCTCCAGATTGTGGTTGTGCCCACGGCCAAAGCCAAGATTTTCTCCTGTGGTGATATGGAATTCCTGAAACAGCTTGCCATAAGACAAGGCCGCTTGGCGGCAGGCTGCGACGGTGTCATCGCTTGAATGATTGTCTCTGACAAACACTCTGATCCTGTCGAGCGGATAGTCCTGCTCGACGAGGCTTCCGAAAAAACCGGCTATCCATTTTGATGAGTTGTAAGTGACCGCCGACAGATCAATGATCGGCAGGCGATCGATAGTCTCGTGGTTTGGATGCATCATTGTGCGTAACCCATAGTTCCTTCTCGCCTCAACAACAGCCATTCAATATAAGACGCAAGCGAGCTATACGCCCCATATCCAATGATCGGCCGAGCTTCGACACGTCGGGTGAGCAGGCGTACCATGCGGCTGCAACTGGTGGCAAAGGCGCGGCCTCGATCTTCGCACGGCCGACTAATATAGCGTCTTCCGTCAGTCGTGATCGAGATTCGGGCGCTCGCTATTTGGCGCGTAGAAAAAGCTTGTTCCAGATAAATCGTAGCGGCTTTGTAATGCGCCACGAAACGGTGGATTTGATGCGCAACAGTTCTTTGTGGAATCCCGAAAGTTCCGCTTCTCGGCCGCGCAGTATTTTTACGAGTCGAATGTATTGCGCATGTTGCGTCAAAATCTGGCCGACATTGATCGTATTTTCCTTCTCCGAATACGCAATTCTGGGGTGGGTAAAAAGAGAAGCCAAGTTCTTTCGCAGGCTAAGGAACTTCTCGGCCAGCGTCATGTACGCATTGAGCCGGCCGAGGGCGTCGCGATATCCTGCCAGGACCTCATCTGCAATGGTTGCGGGAGTTTTCTTAAAAAATCCCCTGCCGGAGAAATTGTTCCGACTGGCAATGTCGAAGTTTGCTTCAGTCAACCAGCCGGGCCCGCCAAAATGATCGTAGCAATAGACGGGAATCTCCAATGCAAAACAATAGGGGACGGTTTTCCCGATGGTTATCACGGCGTCGTAGTTAAGCAGCAGGCTGGGACTCATCAGTGTCGGAGTGCCACCCGTGCCAATGTGCGTGATCGCCACTCCTTGGTTCTCAAGAAGAGCCCCTGCTTCCAGTACTTCGAGAGGTGGATGGTTGCTAATGATGGCTACCTGCCTCACGGAAGGGCTATTGACCTTGTTGCGCAGACCTCGGTAATTGCTGGGAACGGCATTGGGGAAAACGACAATTTGGCTTTCGTCTAATCCAAGGGTTTCTTTGATGTGGGTTTTATTCTCAATGGAATTGGCCAGCAACAGGTCGAATTTATCCCGGTAGGCGGGCACCGCTTCAAGCGGCTCAAAATGAGAGAGGCTGCAGAAAACGACAGTGCCTGCCTCGATCTTCTGTGTTAAAAAAACCTCATAAAAAACCGGCGCATGATGAATCCATGCCAAGTCGAACTTGATACCTTCAATAGCCGACGATTCAGTAAGCAAATCAACAATTCGAAAACCGCGGTTCTCAAATTCTGGTGCCATGGGATCGCCTGTCATCAAAGCCGCAACCAGAACCTCCCAGCCCATACCGCGCAGTTCGACAGCGAGCTCGAGCGTAAACACTTCCGAGCCTGCATAGCCGACCAGATTGTGAGTTGCGATAAGTGCGCGCTTGACAGGAGTGGCGTTCAATTGGGCGCAGGTCCGTCTTTATGGTCTTCTGAGGCCTCGGGGGCCGGCGGGCCTATCTGGACTGAATTGCCGAAAAGAGATGGTCCCCATTCGAACAATGGTCTCGCGAAATCGGACCGCGCATGTATCGCATGCCCTTTGCGAGCCAGCCATTTCTGTCCATAGGTCTCAGCCGGAAAATGTCGGACATAGTAGTCGCAGGTTTCTTCCCATTGTTCGACGGAAATGGCTTTTCCATAGTGCTGGCAGAAAAAATCCGTAGTGACTTGATCGACCCCGGTGGGCTCTCTGGAGTCAAGTCCTTCATATCGCACCGTCGGAAGGTTTCGCCACAACATCAAGATATCTCTTTGTTCGGGGCCGAAAAATCGTCGAAAGCCGAGCAAGCGCTGTCCCTGTCGAAAGGGGGCGTGATCGTCGGCTGTCATGTAAGCGTCGAACAGTCGGACCCGCACGCCATTGCATCGACTGGCAGGGGCGCTGCCAATGAATCCGCGCAAATCGCCTGTAATCCGTTCGTCGGCATCAAAACAAAGGGTCCAGTCGAAATTCAACTTTGAGCGCGCCAGCTGAAGCAAAAGTCCTCTGTGTCGTGTTTCGGCAGAAAGCCGTGCCACCGCGTCACTTTCCCACAAGGCATTTGCGACGACCATCGCAACTTTTGGGTGGCTTCGAAGGATCTCAAGCGTATCGTCGGTACTTGCGTCATCATAAGCAACAATCGCATCAACTTGTGCTCCGATGTAGTTCAGAGTGTCCCGAAGTATGAGGGATTCATTGCGAACCCGAGTGATTCCAATTAAGTCGTGTTTTCCCGATAGTAGCGCCTTGTTGCCGATCACGACGGTTTCGGACTTGCGCAGATGCCATTTACCAAAGCCAGGTATGCGCACAGGCGACCTCTCCTTCCCATCGAGGAATTCCCTTGTGGTTGAACTCATCCAAGACCTCAAATGAAGCGCACCTCTCAAACTCATCGTAAGCGAACATGGCGTCACGATCACAAACATTCGCTGAAACCCAATAGTGACCAGGCATAAATCCGATATTGGGCAAACAAAGGCTAATGTCTTGCGCTGTGCCGGAGAGAAAAATATTGTCCCGGAGAGTGTTAAAAATTGCGATCAATTTGCCTTGATCATTGTGGATTTGCACCCCCAGGCCAAATTCAGCCGGCGCCGGTTTTAACCCGGAAAAGCGCAACGAAAAGCGCAGTGCCAAACTCCCGCCGACATCCAGTCGCCTGTTTTCCACTTCGGCCTTTGCGATGGAGATGATCTTGCCTTGCCTTGACGGAAAATCGTCCCGATTCTCTTGAGGGGCGGGGAGGGAGTCTCTCGTCTGATTTTGTCTACGGACATCTTGATTGATCCGCTCCTGATAGGCAGCACAAACTTGGGAAGCCTCGCCGCTTTGCATCACCGTTCCGTCATCCAGCCAGATCGCCCGTTGGCAAAAGTTTCTGACTGCGGGCATGGCATGGGTCACGAGAAGAATGGTGGTTCCGGCGCTTTGCAAGCTTTTCATCCGCGAGATGGATCGCTCCTGAAATTCCATGTCTCCCACGGCCAAAGCCTCATCCACAATCAGGACGTCCGGGTCAACGTTGACAGCTACTGCGAACGCGAGCCGGACAAACATGCCGCTGGAATAAATCCTTACAGGCTGATCAATAAACTCTCCTATATCTGCGAACCCGGCAATTTCGTTAAAGCGTTCATCTATTTCGGAACGCTTGAGGCCCATCACCGCACCCTGGAAATAAACGTTTTCCCGTCCTGTGAACTCCGGATTGAAACCCGCTCCCAACTCCAGCAACGCCGAAACTCGTCCATTCGTTTGGACTGAGCCCAAGGTCGGTTTCAGAATTCCGCAGATCAACTGCAGCAGCGTGCTTTTTCCAGATCCATTGCGGCCAATGATGCCGACCGTTTCCCCTTTCCTGATCTCAAAAGAGACATCTTTCAGCGCGGTAAATTCGCGGTGAAAACGCATCCGGCCGAAGGTGAGCGCCTGCTTGATCCGGTCACCAGGGTGACCGAAGATGCGGTAAGTCTTGGTCAGGTTCTTGACGGAAATGGCGACATCAGAGTGCATCGGCGAACTCCTCCCGGCTGTGCTGGAAGAAGGCGTAGCCCAGCACCGACACAAGCAGGCAAAAACCGAGCGCCATGGTCCATGCGTTCCAGTCAATGGCCTGCCCGGTGACGACAGCGCGTGAGGCTTCGATGACTATGCCCAGGGGGTTGTAGTGGTAAACGGGGCGCAAGGCGGCCGGTACCGCACTCATCGGATAAAAGACCGGTGACAGAAACATCAGCATTTGCACAAACACCGGCAGGATCTGGGTCATGTCCTTGATGAATACGCCCCAGGCCGCCACAAACCACGAGAGTCCCAGGGCCAGCAGCACAACTGGAAGCAGCAGAAGCGGGAAGAGCACGATCTGGCCGTGCAGGCCGCCCACCCATGCCAGCGCTGCCACAAGGATCAGGAAGTTGAACGTGCCGTGGACCAGGGCGGCCCCCAGCGGAACAACCGGCAGGATATCCACGGGAAAGATGATCTTCTTCACAAAGCTGGGATAGCCGCGTACGGATGCCGGCGCACGGGAGACGGTTTCGGCGAAGACATTAAAAGTGATCAGGCCGCTGTAGAGCAGCAACCAGAACGGCAGGCCGCTATCTTGCTGGGGCCAGCGCGTCTGGAAGACCTCGCCGAAGATGAAGGCAAAGATCGCCAGCATCAGCAATGGGCTGAGGAAAATCCACAACACCCCGAACATCGCGCCTCTGTAGCGCAACAGCACATCCCGTTTGATGAGCTGGCCGAGCAGGTAGCGGTGGCGCCAGATATCGGAAATGATCCGAAGAGGGTTGAAAACATCCGAGCTCATGGTCTGGCAAGCGCTCCAGCGGCTAAGGTAGCAAGCCCGGCTCGAGGGAGCTTGGATCGCGCTTGTTCACGGGGGGTGTGCATGGTTTTCGGTGATGGATGGCGGTACCGGCGCGAAAAGCCTTGTTCTTACATGGTTCCAAGGCGTAACGGCACGATGCTAACGCATGAGAGCCTGAAAAGTCGCTGCTGTTGCGCTTCGAATGTCTTGCCGGTGCAAGCCGGCGGACCGGCGGCTGGGGATTGGCCTGATTGCCTGCTTGCCATTTGCCCGTGCCGATGCAAATTCCCAGTCCCCGGATCAGTTAATCTCGCAAGCTTCGGTCTTGTTCTCATCGTTTCGGGTGAGTGATCGTTTCGAGCCTTCCGGCGTCCTACCTTTATGCAATTGATCGCCATCTTTTTTCTGGCACTCCCCTGGCTTAACCCGCTTGCGCCCGGCCCTTCGCCAGGCGTGGTGCCCTGGCTGGTCTCGCTCGCCGCGGCGGCCGCCCTGGTGTGCCTGGCCCCGCTGCGCGCTGTTTCGGGCCAGCCCTTAAGTGAAGCTTCTTTTGCCCAGCGCTGGGTGGCAGCGGCGGCCTGGGCCTGGCTGCTTGCGGGCCTGCTCAGCAGCCTGATAGGCCTGCTCCAATACTTCGGCGCCACGGCGGCGCTGGGGGCGTGGGTAAGCCAGACGCCGGCGCCCGGAGAGGCGTTTGCCAACCTCCGCCAGCGCAATCAGTTTGCCAGCCTCACCAATATCGCCCTGGCGGCTCTGATTTGGGTCGCCAGCCGGCGCGGTACCGACGGGCCTCGCCAGTGGCTGGTGTATCTGGGGGCTTTCTTGCTGGCGATCGGCAACGCCGCGTCTTCCTCGCGCGCGGGCTTGCTGGAGCTGGTCGTGCTCTGTGTCCTGGCGGGGATATGGGGGGCGTGGCGCCAGCCCCCCGTTTTGCGCCTTTTGCTCACGGCGGTGCTGGCCTATGCCGTGGCGACGCTGGCGTTGCCCTGGCTGCTGGGGTTGGACCCGGCGGCGCATGGCATGCTGGCCCGGCTGCGCGGCGGTGAACTGGCATGCGCGAGCCGCATGGTGCTGTGGTCTAACGTGCTGGACCTGATCGCGCTGAAACCCTGGCTGGGTTGGGGCTGGGGGGAGCTGGACTATGCGCATTACGCCACCTTGTATGCCGGACCGCGGTTTTGCGAGATCCTGGACAATGCCCATAACCTGCCTTTGCACCTGGCGGTGGAGCTGGGCATTCCGGTGGCGCTGCTGGTTTGCGGCCTGGGCGGGTGGTGGGTGGTGCGGCGGCGGCCCTGGCGCGAGACGGATGCCGCACGCCAGCTGGCCTGGAGCGTGCTGGCGGTGATCCTGCTGCACAGCCTGCTCGAATACCCCCTGTGGTACGGGCCGTTCCAGATCGCTTTCGGCTTGTGTGTAGGCTTGCTGTGGCGCGGCAGCGACGACGCGCCGGTTTCTGGCGTGCCAAGAGCGCTTGTTTTGAGGAGGCTGCTGGCCGCGGCGGCGATGGTGTGTTGCGCCTACGCCGCATGGGATTACCACCGGGTCAGCCAGATTTACCTGGCACCGCAGGACCGCAGTGCGGCCTACCGCGACGGCACTTTGGCCAAGATCCGGGACTCATGGCTGTTTCGCAACCAGGTTAGTTTTGCCGAACTGAACCTGACGCCGTTGACACGGGACAACGCCCGGTGGACCTACGATACGGCGACCGCCTTGCTGCACTACTCGCCTGAGCCGTCCATGATCGAAAAAGTGATTGAAAGCGCTGTCATGCTGGGGCTCGACGACGAGGCCCTGATGCATCTGGCGCGTTTCAGGGCGGCTTTCCCGAAGGAGCACGCGCGTTGGGCCGCGGCAAAGGCCGGTATACCCGAAGGCGTGGAGCGCTTGCCTTAGCTCAGGGATTGGTAAAGCTGCCGGATTTCCCGCCGTGTTTTTCGAGCAGCTTTACGTCGGTGATGGTCATGGCGCGGTCGGCCGCCTTGCACATGTCGTAAATCGTGAGCAGCGCCACTTGCACCGCGGTGAGGGCCTCCATCTCCACCCCCGTCGGACCGACGGTTTCCACGGTGGCGCGGCAGGCGATGCTGGAATCGCTCTCCTGCGGCAGGAAGTCGATGGCCACGCGGGTCAGGGCCAGCGGATGGCACAGGGGAATCAGTTCGCTGGTTTTTTTGGCGGCCATGATGCCGGCGACACGCGAGATGCCCAGCACGTCCCCCTTTTTGGCGTTGCCTTCAAGAATGATGGACAAGGTCGCCGGATTCATTACGATACGGCCCTGCGCAATGGCGACACGGTGTGTGGCCGCCTTGCCCGCCACGTCAACCATATGGGCCTGGCCTTGGCCGTCAAAGTGGGTGAGTGCGGGAGGGGAGGCCATGCTTTTACGAAACCTTTACAACGGGCCCTCATCATAAGACCATGTTTGCGAGTCAGAGTCCTCTCAAGAGCCGTTTGCTGGCGGCGGGTGTTCACTTTGGTATCAGTGTGACCATTGCCGCTCTCGCGGCGGCGCTGGTTTTTGTGGTCTGGTACCCCTACCCTTACCGGGAAATCTCAGGCGGCCGCGAGCTGTTCATGATCGTGGTGGCTGTCGATGTGGTCATGGGTCCTTTGCTCACATTGGCGGTGTTTAATGTCAAAAAGGCTGCCAAACTGCTTCGGCTTGACCTGACGGTGATAGGGTTACTCCAGTTGGTCGCCCTGGCCTACGGTCTATGGACGGTGTTCGTGGTGCGTCCAGTGCACCTGGTGTTTGAAATAGACCGTTTCAGGGTGGTCCATGCCATCGAGGTGCCCAAAGAGGAGTTGGGGCTGGCATCGGCCGGATTGGCCACGCTGCCCTTGACCGGGCCGACGCTGCTCTCGGTGCGCGAATTCAAGGACGACAAGGAGCGTTCCGAAATGACTTTTGAGGCCTTGGCGGGTAAGCCCCTGGGCACGCGTCCCGGGTTCTGGCAGCGCTACGATCAGGGTAAATCCCAGGTTTTGGCGCGTGCCAAGCCGCTGGACGACCTGAAGAAGCGCTTTCCGGCCCAGGTGGGCGAAATTGATGCCGCGTTGAAATCAGCCTCTGGAGGGAGTGACAAGGCCAAGCCTGTAGGCTATATCCCCATGGTGGGGCGGAAAACATTCTGGACGGTCTTGCTGGACACCAACACCGCAGAGGTCATCGCTTTTGTACCCATTGATTCGTTCTAAACAGACCCGGCCGCCGAGGCGAGGCCCCGTCTTGGGCCGACTGGCGCTGGCTGTGCTCGCATGGGCGGCCTCAGCCAACTTCTCGCTGGCCCAGGCACCCGCCAGCGTGCCCGGCGCCACGACGGGTTCCTTGCCCTCGCTGGGCGAGACTTCCGAACTGGCGGCCGCCGCGGAGCGCCGGATCGGCGACCGCATCGCCGCGAGCATTTACCGGGACCCTGATTACATCGACGATCCGGTGCTGACCGACTACCTGCAAAGCATTTGGCAACCACTGGTGGCCGCGGCGCGCACGCGCGGGGAACTGCATGCGGAGCTTGAAGAGCGCTTTGCCTGGCAGGTGTTCCTGATCCGGGACCGCAGCATCAATGCGTTCGCCTTGCCCGGCGGTTATTTCGGCGTGCATCTGGGCCTGATCGCCGCGGTCGGCAATGCCGATGAAATGGCCGCGGTGCTCGGCCACGAACTCAGCCACGTCACGCAGCGGCATATTTCGCGCATGCTGACGCAGCAATCGCGCCAGACGCCGTGGATGATTGCCGCCATGGTTCTGGGCGCCCTGGCGGCCGGAAAAAACGGCGATGCCGCCAGTGCCGCCATCGTCGGCGGCCAGGCAGTCGCGGTGCAAAACCAGCTCAATTTCTCAAGGGACATGGAAAGGGAAGCGGACCGCATCGGGTTCGGCGTGATGACCGATGCCGGTTTTGAAAGCCGCGGCGTGACCACCATGTTCGAAAAGCTGCAGCAGGCCTCACGCCTGAACGACAACGGCTCCTTTCCCTACCTGCGCTCCCATCCGCTGACCACCGAACGGATTGCCGCAGCACAGGCGCGCGTGCAGCTGGCCTCCGCGGAGGCCGAAAAGCCTTCGCGTGAAAAGCTGCTCGAGGCCGGCAAGGCTCGCGTGCTGCACGCGATGATGGCCTCGCGCGCGCGCATTCTGGCGGCGCCCGGGGTTGACGCGCTGCGGTCCATGGTGGCGGAGGCCCAGCGCCGCAGCGCCCCCCTGGTCCTGCAGTCACCGGCCTCGGCGGACAACGTGCGCGATGCCGGGGTTATGTACGCGGGCGCGTATGCGGCGGCGCAGCTGCGCGATTTCGCGGGCGCCCGAAGCCTGCTGGCAAAACTCAGGCCGCTGGTCGCGGAGCTGCCGCAGGCGGCCGGCGCGGCGGATTTGCTTGCCGTCGACATCGACCTGCTGGCTGGCGTGGTCCCGGCCACGGCCGCGAGCTTCGATATTTCAAAGGCGGCATCGCGCGCGGAGGTTTTGACCCAGGCACGCTCGCTGCTGGCGGCGCAGCGGGCCCAGGATGTGTCAAGCCGGCTGCAGACCTGGGTGGCCGCGCATCCCAAGGATGCAAGCGCCTGGCAGCTGCTCGCGGTCGCCTACGGCAACCAGAACCAGAATGTGCGGGCGATCCGGGCCGACGCGGAAAGCCGGGCGGCGCAACTGGACTATCCGGCGGCGCTGGACCGTTTCAAGGCGGCACAGGCCCTGATGCGCAGCAACCCCGGCAGCGCGGATTACATGGAAGGCTCCATCCTCGACACGCGAACGCGCCAGACGGAATCACTTGTCAAGGAACAGGCGCTCCAGGACAAAGTCGATCACTAGCTGCAGCGCTGAATAAATCAGCGAACCTATCAGCGCGGCGACGAAGCCCGTGACGTTCATCAAGTTGCTGGTGAGGCCGGCCGCGGCCCAGAACATGAGCGCGTTGACGACGAAGAGGAACAGCCCCAGCGTCACCAGCGTCACGGGCAGCGTCAGCAGCACGAGGATGGGACGCACCACCATATTGAGCGCGCCCAGCACGGCGGCCGCGATCAGCGCACCGGTAAAGCTGCTCACCACCACGCCCGAATACAGGTAAGCGACCGCCAGCAGGGCGGCCGCGCTGAAAATCCATTTGAGGATGAGTTTCATACCCAAAGAATACCATCGGGCCGCCCAAAGAAAAAATGCGCCCCTGGGGGCGCATTGGCAAGGGCTGGCGGGCCGGTCAGTCGGTCGCGACCAGCAGGCCGGCGCCCGCCAGCGCGGTGGCGTAACCCAGCACCCCGTGGCTTTCCTGGGCCTGCGAGGCCGTGACCGGCTGCATGTCCTGGCCGAACTTCGGCCGGCGCGCATCCAGCACGCGTGCCGCGCCATGCTGCTTGATCAGGGACTCGGTCTGGGTGATCAGGGTGGTTTGTGCCAGCTGGGTCAGCACTGTGTCACCCTCTTGTTCCAGCAGGGGCATCAGCTGGGCGAAGACTTTTTCCGCCCACTTGCCGCGCCAGCTTTCGCGTGCGCTGTGCGTCACCCATTTGCTGACGCGGTGCGTCACCCGGGGTGCGCAGCCGACCACGATCCAGCGGGTGGGGTTGCGGGAGCCGCCTGTGGGCAGCATGGGTTGCAGCATCTGCAGGGCATATGCGGCGTCGTCAACGTACACGATGATGTTGTCCATGAAGTTCTCCTTGAGTTGTCGTCGTTTTAGAAAGCTTGCTGGTTGCGGGTTTCAGTGCGGGATCAGGTCTGCGTCGCGGCTCGAGCGGTTGCGCCGGGTGGCCCACCAGCCCGCGCCGAGCACGCCGGCCACCGCCACCGCATAGGTGACCCACTGGGCGGCCGTGTGCAGGGTGGCGGCGGAGGGCAAGGCCCCGGGTCCGCCGTAAATCGGGTCGAGCAGCTGTTCGCTCACGATCATCTTGGCGGCGGTGAAGGCCAGCACGGCGGCGCCGATGTTGATGATGACGGGGAAGCGCTCCACCAGCTTGAGCACCATGGTGCTGCCGAAGACCACGATGGGGATGCTCACCAGCAGGCCGATGACGACCAGGTCGAAAGAGCCATGCGCGGCGCCGGCGACGCCCAGCACGTTGTCGATGCCCATCAGGGCATCGGCCACCACAATGGTCTTCATGGCGCCCCAGAAGGTGCTGGCGACGGGACCGTCGTGTTCCTTGTCGCCCTGGTCGGCCAGCAGCTTGTAGGCGATCCACAGCAGGCCCAAGCCGCCTACCAGCATCAGGCCGGGGATTTTCAGCAGCCACACCACTCCGACGGTCATGGCGGAGCGGACCACGATGGCGCCCACAGTGCCCCAGACAATGGCTTTTTTCTGCAGGTGGGACGGCAGGTTGCGCGCGGCCAGGGCGATCACGATGGCGTTGTCGCCGGCGAGCACCAGGTCAATGAGGATGATCGCCAGCAAGGCGGACCACCAGGGGGCGGTAAATAGTTCCAAAGCTCACACTCCATGTCAAGTTTCGACTTGGAAATCCGAATGGACGGATTTCCGGTTCGTGAAACCGGAACAGGTTTGTGGATGGTTCGGGTCAGGGACTGATGCCGCGAACGCCTCGATCAAACCTGTTCAGGTTTCAATCGAAGGTCTGGCTCGACATGCAGTGTCGCTGCATGCCCAACAAGCCGGAAGTGTGAACTTCGTAATGACGACTTGCTGTTAGCGATTTTGCTGTGGTGTCTGTTATCGAATATTGCAGCAAAACGAGGGAGTTACTCCCCTTCGTCTGGATATTTGACAATAAAAATGGATTTTTTGCAAATCCCCCCGTTCATCCGGGCCCGGGTGCGTCCGGCTCCTCCATCCGGAGGGTGACAGCGGCCCGCGCCGGGCTTAAGGTTGCTCCCGTTCCCATCCACGGTGAAGGAGCGCGTCCATGAACAGGCAATTGATCATCTGCTGCGACGGCACCAACAACAACCTGACTGGCGGTGCCAGGGACACCAACGTCACCAAGCTGTGCGGTCTGCTGGCGCCGGATGACAACGACCAACTGCTGTATTACGACCCCGGCGTGGGCAACCCCGGCGAGCTGCCCGGCGCGTCCCTGACCGACAGCATCAGCCGTATTTTCGAGCGGCTGCACGGCCTGGCCTTCGGCAAGGGCGTGTATGAAAACATCGCCGAGGCTTATGTGTTCCTGATGCGCAATTACCGGCCCGGCGACCAGATTTTCCTGTTCGGCTTTTCGCGCGGCGCCTTCACGGCGCGCAGCATAGGCGGACTGGTCACCCAATTCGGCCTGCTGCGCCCCGAGATGGAGGGCCTGGTGCCTACCCTGCTGCACGTCTATTTTTCGGACCGCGAACGCGGCGGGCGCAGGTACACCGCGATCCGCGACCAGATCAGCCGGCTCTTTGCCTCCGAGCAGACCCGTGCGGCGCCGGTCTGGTTTGTCGGTGTCTGGGAGACCGTGTCTTCTGTGGGCGCGCCCTTGCTGAGCCGTACCATCACCGCCTCGCCGACGATTGTCGGCAAGCGCTTTCACCATGTGCGCCAGGCACTGGCCCTCGACGAATACCGCCGTTCCTTCGAGCCGCGCCCCTACTACGTGGATCCCGCGCACGACTACGCGGCCGGCGGGCAGAGCATTGCCCAGTTGTGGTTTTCGGGTGCGCATTGCGACGTGGGCGGGGGTTACGCCCAGGCCGAGGCACGCCTGTCGCGCGACCCGCTGTTCTGGATGCTGCAGGAGGCAGGGGCCTGCCAGTTGCGCTTGCGCGCCGGCTTGGTGGACGCCGCGGGTCAGCTCGATACGCAGGCGGTGCTGGCTGCTCTGGCGCCACCCACCCCCGGCGGCCAGCCGCCCCAGCCCCGCATCCACAGCCAGACCTACACCACGGCCTTGTGGGCGCTGGCCGGCCTGCAGCAGCGCAACCCGCACGTGGTGCTGGACGCCGGGAAGCCGCAGCAGGTGGTGCCGCTGGAGCATCCTTCGGTGGCGGCGCTGGGCCTGTCCTTTCCCGCTGATACGGTCTGGGCGCGCCGCCGGCCTGTAGCGGGGCTACTGGTGGCGTTGGCCTTGGCGGTGGCTTTCTGGCTGCTGGTGGGCGGGCTGTTGAACGGCGGCATTGTGCCGGCCCGCATGACGCTGTGGGAGTGCCTGCTGGCGTTGGGCCGGGATGCGGGCCAGGCGGCGGCCGCCAACCTGACGCTGGCGCGCTGGCAGATCGACTGGGTGGCGTCCTGGGCCTATCCGCTGGCCACACTGCCGCAGCCGGCCGACCGCGTGGCCGGTGCCGTGTGGGCCGATTTCGGTCTGATCGCTGCCTATGCCTGCATTCTGGCCCGCGCCGTGACCTGGGCGTTTGCCCGCATCGTGCGTGTACAGCGTGCCGGGCACAGGCCGCCGGCCTTGCTCAATGCGCTGGGGCTGGCCGCCATGACGGCCGTGTTGGGCGACATCGCGGAAAACCTGCTGACGCTGGCCCTGGTGTCGGCCTTTCCCTGGCCGCTGCTGGCCGGGGTGGAGCCGCTGCTGGGTCTGGCCATGACGGTGGCGGCGCTGGCCAAGTGGGTGGGGCTGCTGGGTTGTGGGGCCCTATTCCTCTGGGGATTGGGAGCCCGATCTCGCTGATGGCGGCTAAACCCGCGCGGGGAAAGCGATTTTGGCGTCTGGCTGATAATGAACGGCCCGGCTCTGCAGCTTCGCGCATCCTTCTTCCTTGACGCGGCCAGCCCCCTAATTTGGTACCTTATTTCCCATGCCCGGCATCCACATCACCGATATCGAAGCCGCCATCAATTATTGGCGCGACAAAAAGCCCTCGCCCGACGGCGTGACGTTGGCGCCCGAGCTGCGCGCCCTGGCCGAGGTTTATGCGCTCATGGTTTTCTACCATGAGGATGAAGCCGACGAAAAAACCTTTCCGCCCAAGGCGCTCGCGGCCTGGCGGGCCTGGTACGACACCACCGCCGACACGCCCTGCATCGCCATCTGCTCAACCAGCCAGGGCGACGCCCTGTGCAAGGGCTGCGGCCGTACCTTCGACGAAGTGCAGCACTGGCCCGAAATGACGCCGGGCGAAAAGCGTGCCACCTGGCGGCGCATCACACAGGAGGCGAGCGCCTGGCGCTTCGGCCGCTACGCCGACCGGGCGCTGGAGGGGAAAGCGCCGGCCCCGGCCGACGAAAAGACCTGATTTCGCGGGTAGAACAGCTATCAATTTGGTAGCGAGCGATTGTGAAGCGGGCTACACTGCCTGCATGCTCAGACTGGCCCGCGCCCCCAATATCGCTATTGCCGCGCTGTGGGTGGACGCCCTGCGACAGGCCGGCTTTGCGGCCAGCGTGCAGCGCTACTTCCTGGGCAGTGTGGCTGGCGAGCTGCCGCCCGACCAGTGCCTGCCCGAAGTCTGGCTCACGCACGACCACGAAGAGGCGCGCGCGAAGGAGCTGTTGCACAGCCTGCAGAACATGCCGCAACGGCGCTGGCTGTGCGCCTGCGGAGAGATCGTGGAGGGCGGGTTCGAGCAGTGCTGGCAGTGCGGCGCGGACATGCCGACGCCGCCCGCGGTGTCGGCCTAGACGCGCTTTGCGAGTTCGGCCGCCAGGCCGACGTAACTACCCGGCGTCATTTCCAGCAAGCGGGTTTTTTCGGCTTCGGGAATTTCCAGCGAACGGATCAGCGCGTGCAGGTCTTCGGCCTTCACGGTTTTGCCGCGCGTGACTTCCTTGAGCTTTTCGTACGCGCCCTGCACGCCGTAGCGGCGCATCACGGTCTGTATCGGCTCGGCCAGCACTTCCCAGGAATTGTTGAGGTCCTCGTTGAGCGCTTCGCGGTTCAGCTCGAGCTTGTTCAGGCCCACGCTCATGGAGTTGTAGGCCAGCACGGCATAGCCCAGCGCCACGCCCATGTTGCGCAGCACGGTGGAGTCGGTCAGGTCGCGCTGCCAGCGAGAGATCGGCAGCTTTTCGCTCAGGTGGCGCAGCAGCGCGTTGGCCAGCCCCAGGTTGCCTTCGGCGTTTTCAAAGTCGATCGGGTTGACCTTGTGCGGCATGGTGGACGAGCCGATTTCGCCGTCCTTCAAGCGCTGCTTGAAGTAGCCCACGCTCACATAGCCCCAGATATCGCGGGCCAGGTCGATCAGGATGGTGTTGGCGCGCGCCACGGCGTCGAACAGCTCGGCCATGTAGTCGTGCGGCTCGATCTGGATGCTGTAGGGCTGGAAAGTCAGGCCCAGGCCCAGCGGCTCGGGCGTTTCGATGACGCTGCGGCTGAAGGCCTCCCAGTCGAAATCGGGCCAGGCCGAGAGGTGGGCGTTGTAGTTGCCCACGGCGCCGTTCATTTTGCCCATCAGCTTGACGGCGGCGATCTTCTCGCGCGCATTGGCCAGGCGCACCACGACGTTGGCGATTTCCTTGCCGACCGTGGTCGGGCTGGCGGTCTGGCCGTGCGTGCGGCTGAGCATGGGCTCGGCGGCGAACAGATGGGCCATCTCGCGCAACTGGGCGATCACCTTGTCGAGCGCCGGCAGCACCACCAGGTCGCGGCCGCTTTTGAGCTGCAGCGCGTGGCTGGTGTTGTTGATGTCTTCGCTGGTGCAGGCGAAGTGCACAAATTCGCTGGCGCCCTTGAGTTCGGGCCTGGCCTCGAATTTGGACTTGATCCAGTACTCGACGGCTTTCACGTCGTGGTTGGTGGTTTTTTCGATGTCCTTGATGGCTGCGGCGTCGGTTTCCGAAAAATTCTTCACCAGGCCCAGCAGATAGGTGCGGGCTCCCGGGCTCAGCGGCTTGAATTCGGCGAATTTGGCGTCGGACAGTGCAATGAACCAGGCCACTTCCACCTGGACGCGGCGGTGCATATAGCCCTGCTCGGACATCAGGGGGCGTAACTGGGCAAGCTTGCCGGCGTAGCGGCCGTCCAGCGGGGACAGGGCGTTGATGGTGGAAAACGGGGTGGAAGAGCTCATCCTCCAATTGTAGGGGCGGCCCCGGGGCCGGCCTGTGGGACTGTCCAGATTTGCGACGTTTGGAGGAAGCTGTCAGCCGGGGCCCGGGCTTACTCGATAGAATGCACTTCCCTCGGACCACGATCTCACACCACCATGAAACTCATCGGATCCGCCACCAGCCCCTATGTGCGCAAAGTGCGCATCGTAATGGCCGAGAAAAAGCTCGACTTCCAGTTCATCCTGGAAGATGTCTGGGCGGCGAACACCACCATCAGCGCGTCCAACCCCCTGGGCAAGGTGCCCTGCCTGGTCATGGAAGGCGGCGAAGCCGTGTTCGATTCCCGCGTGATCGTCGAATACCTGGACACCCTGTCGCCTGTCGGCAAGCTGACTCCGACCCAGGGCCGTGAGCGTGCCGAGGTCAAGACCTGGGAAGCCCTGGCCGACGGCCTTATTGACGCCGCCATCCTGGCGCGCCTGGAAGCCACCTGGAGCGGCCGCGGCGCCAAGCAGCGCAGCGACGCCTGGATTGACCGCCAGATGGGCAAGATTGACGCCACCCTCAAGGCCATGAGCACCGGCCTGGGTGACAAGGCCTTTTGCAGCGGCATCCACTTCAGCCTCTCGGACGTGGCGGTCGGCTGCGCGCTGGGTTATCTTGATCTGCGCTTCACGCAGGTCAACTGGCGCGAACTCTATCCCAACCTGACCCGGCTGCAGGACAAGCTGATGCAGCGCCCCAGCTTCGCGGAAACGATTCCGCCGGGCTGATCAGACAGGGGAGCTTCCGCCCGGTCGCTCGCCGCAACAGAGGGTGAGCACCCGCAGCCAAAGGACCGCAACGCGCAAGGGCACGCCGCCCATGGGCGGGGCCTTGCTGGCTGGAATATAAAAATGCTGCGAAGCGCCCCGGCGCGAACGAGGGAGGGAGGGAGGAGGAGGAGCGCCCCGGGATTGCAGCTAAGCCTGGACGGCTCAGAAGGCTTCGCAACAATGAAACTGTTTTGTGCCAGCGCTGCTTGTGACAGCAAATATGCGCTTGCCTAAGTATGAGCGCACAAGCGGCCCGGAGTTCCCCGCGGCCACACTGCATCAGGTAAATTTTTGTTAACGACGCAGCGGCCGGTGTGGCATGCCGAAACGGCCTCGGACGGCATCGCACTTCATGGCGCCACCACAAGTTGCTTCTCGATCTCCTGAATGAAGGATCGGCCGCCCGGATCGGCCGTGGAGTTGAAACTGGTGACGCTGCTGCCATCCCGCGCGATCACGTATTTGTAGAAATTCCAGCGCGGCGTGGTGCCTGTTTTGGCCGCCAGCTGCTTGAAAAGCGGATTGGCGTCTTTGCCGGTTACGCTGGTCTTGGTGAACATCGGAAATTTCACCCCGAAGGTGTTTTCGCAGAAGTCCGCGATCTCCTTGTTGCTGCCGGTTTCCTGCGAAAAGTCGTTGGAAGGAAAGCCCAGCACCACCAGCCCCCGGTCCTTGTATCTGGCGTAAAGCGCCTCCAGCCCCTGGTATTGAGGCGTGAAGCCGCAGAAACTGGCGGTATTGACCACGACCACCACTTTTCCGCTGTACTGGCACAGCGACTGCGGCTTTTCGTCCTGCAGGCGCAAAAAGTTTTGTTGCAAAAGACCGGGGCAGGCGGTGGGCGCCGGGCCAGCCGGAGCGGCCGACGCGAGGGAGGCGGCCAGCAGGGCGCCGCCATAAAACATGGCCCACATGGGGTTTCGGGGCTTGAAGGCGGGCATGGTTAAACTCACGGGCAATGGGGCGGTGGGTTGACGGCGGTCCATTCTGGCGCTGTTCGGTTGGCGGCACAAATCGCCTGGACGGGAGACCCCACTGCAGGCGTTGCGGCACTTGTGGGATTCAAGCCTTTTTGAGTGAAAAATGCGGCCGGAATCGAGCCTCACGTAGGCAAACACGCCGGAATGGGCCTGAATTTGCCTGATTTGCCGGTAAATTGCCGACAAATCGCAAGTTGTCACATTAGCCGCCTAAAATCACCCCCAATACCCAGGATGCGCCTAACAGTATCCAAGGCAGATTTATCCGCGAATTTGATCGCGAAGGAGTTCATATGCTTTACCCTGAACTGTTCAAACAACTTGAATCCGTCCGTTGGGACATGGACAAAGACATTCCATGGGCCAGTTTTGACCCGGCCAAGCTGACCGATGAGCAGGCCCAGACCATCAAGATGAATGCCATCACCGAATGGTCCGCATTGCCCGCCACGGAAATGTTCCTGCGCGACAACAAGGATGACAGCGATTTCTCGGCCTTCATGTCGATCTGGTTCTTCGAGGAGCAAAAGCACTCGCTGGTGCTGATGGAATACCTCAAGCGCTTCCGGCCCGACCTGGCGCCCACCGAAAAAGAGTTGCATGAGGTTCGCTTCGAGTTCGAGCCCGCTCCGGCGCTGGAAACCCTGATGCTGCATTTTTGCGGCGAGATCCGCCTGAACCACTGGTATCGCCGTGCCAGTGAGTGGCACACCGAGCCGGTCATCAAGCAGATTTACACCCAGCTGAGCCAGGACGAAGCGCGCCACGGCGGCGCTTACCTGCGCTACATGAAACGCGCCATCAACAATTTCGGCAATGAAGCGAAGACCGCCTTCACCAAGGTCGGCGTGCTGATGGCCAGCGCCCGCCGCACGGCGCAGGCCCTGCACCCGACAAATCTGCACGTGAATAAGAGCCTGTTTCCGCGCGACACCATCCAGAGCCGCCTGCCCAACCCGGAATGGCTGGAGCACTGGCTGGACACGCAGATCAAGTTCGACGCGGTGTGGGAGGGCAAGGTGGTTGAGCGCATCCTGCACAACCTGAGCCTGTTGATGAACCAGAGCTTCAAGACCGTGCAGGAGCTCAACCGCTACCGCAAGGAAATCGGCAAGGAGCTTGCCGACTCCATCGCCGCCGCCAAGCCCTCGCCCGCCGGCGCATGATGCAGGACCTGCGCTGGCCGAGCAGCGCCGGCGGCAGGAGTCGGGTGGTTGCCCGCGGCGCGCAGGTGTTCGCGGTGGCGAACGCCAGCGACGCCAAGCTGGATTTCGATGGACAGCTTTTGCAGACGCTGGAGATGCTTGACGCCCACCTGGCGCACGTGGGTGCTTCGCGCGCATCGCTGCTGAGCGTGCAGATCTTCCTGGCCGACATGCGGCACAAAAAGCATCTGGACACCGCCTGGCGTGCGTGGATAGGCGAGGACAGCACCGCCTGGCCCCAGCGCGCCGTGGTGGGCGCCCAGTTGGACGGCGGCCTGCTGGTCGAGATCGTGGCCCAGGCCTTCCGTTAAAGTCGCGGGATGCCCAGCCATCCCCAGCCCCCCGAATTCCTGAAAAAAATCGTCTCCCGAGAGGAGGCGCCACAGCGCCTGGCTGCGCTGCCCCGCCCTGTCGTCTTCACCAATGGGGTGTTTGACGTGCTGCACCGCGGGCATGCCAGCTACCTGGCCCAGGCGCGCGCGCTGGGCGGCAGCCTGGTGGTGGCCCTGAACACCGACGCTTCGGCCCGGCGGCTCGGCAAAGGCCCGGACCGGCCGCTCAACAACGAGCAGGACCGCGCCATCATGATGGCCGCGCTCGAGTCCGTGAGCCTGGTCACCTGGTTCGACGAGGACACGCCGCTGGAGCTGATTTCCGAGCTGCGGCCCGACCTGCTGGTCAAGGGCGGCGACTACGACATGGACAAGCTCGCGGAAACTGCGGTGGTCAGGGCCTATGGCGGCGATGCCCGGGCGATCCCGTTTGTGGACGGCTATTCGACCACCGCGCTGGTGAAAAAAATCAGGGCCGCGGGCGGCGCTTGAGGCCGGTGCGGCGGCCTCAGGCGTTCCTGGCGATCAGCACGGCATTGGAGCCGCCGAAGGCAAAGGAATTGGACATCACCGCGCGCAGGCCCTTGGCGCCGCGTGGCGTCAGCGGGACGTAGTCCAGGTCGCAGCGCGGATCGGGATGGTGCAAAAAAGCCGTGGGCGGCAGTTGCCCGGCGCGCAGGGCCATCACGCTCGCGATGAATTCCATGGCGCCAGCCGCGCCCATGGCATGGCCGTGCACGCCCTTGCTGGAGCTGATGGGCAGGCTCCAGGCCAGTTCCTGGAAGGCCAGCTTGATGGCGCTGGTTTCCACCACGTCACCCACGTCGGTCGCGGTACCGTGGGCATTGAGGTAGCCGATGTCGGAGGCCCGCATTTCCGCGTCGGCCAGTGCCAGCGTCATGGCACGCGCCTGGCCCTGGGCATCGGGCTGGGTCAGGTGGTGGGCGTCGGTGGTGGAGGCGTAGCCGCACAGCTCGGCCAGGATGGTGGCGCCGCGGCGTTTGGCGCTCTCCCACTCTTCCAGCACCAGCATGGCGGCGCCTTCGGCCAGCACCAGGCCGCTGCGGTCGGAAGAGAATGGGCGGCAGGATGTTTCGGGGCCTTCGGGGTGGGGTTTGGCCAGGGTGTGCATGGCCTGCCAGGCCTTGATGGTGCCGCGGTTGAGCAGCGCCTCCGAGCCGCCGGCCAGCATGGCGTCGGCATAGCCGTGGCGGATTTGCCGGAAGGCCTCGCCGATGGAGGCGGCCGAGGAGGCGCAGGCGTTGGAGATGGTGCTGCTCGGCCCCTTCAGGCCGAACTCCATGGATACATGGGCGGCAATCGCGTTGTTCATCGCCAGCACCACGGTCATGGGGCGCAGGCGGGCAACCTTTTGCTCGAGCAGGGCCGTGTAAGCCACATCGGTGGAACTCGCGCCGCCGCTGCCCGTGCCCAGGGACACGCCAAAGCGCTCGGCGGCGAAGCTGTTGTGTACGGCGGCGGGGTCCCCCAGGCCGGCCTGCGACATGGCTTCGCGGCCCGCCACCAGCGCAAACTGGCTGACCCGGTCCATGGTCAGCAGCCGGGCGCGCGGGAAATGAGGGTCGGGATCAAAATCGATCGCGCCGGCCAGCACGCTTTCGGTGCCGGTGGGAAAGGGAATGTCTACGGCGCGGATGCCGGAGCGGGCGGTCAGCAGGGCGTCAAAAAAAGCCGGGGTGCCGGTCCCCACGGCGGAGATGACGCCCAGACCCGTGATGGCAACGCGACGCATGGATGTCCTGGGGCGCCCGCCAGGGGCTCAAGCGGCGGGCTTGCCCGATGGCAGCAAAGGCTCGATCAGTTGAACCATTTCAGCCAGGGTCCGGGGCGGATTGGCCTGGTCGGGAATCTGGATGCCGAACTGGTCTTCGATCTGGAAGAGGAATTCGATGACCGCCAAGGAGTCCAATCCAAGGCTTTCCAGCGTGGCATCAGGCAGCAGTTTTTCCTCGCTGATGCCAAATGTCTCGGCAAAAAGTTTGATCAAATCAGAATTCATCACCCAACCAGTACGTATATGCAAAGCGTCATTGTCCCACCATCGCCGTGACGGCTGACCTTTGTTCAAACCTCGAGGTCATTCTACAAAAGCGGTGGCGTTGTTTTTGTGCTTCAGGGGGTGTACATCTGCCGGACGGCATCCGACAGGCTGAACGTTCCCAGGAGCTCCCCTAAATAGCTGACCGGCGCCGGTGCAACGGCCGCCGCGCCGATTTCAGCGCGCAAACGCGCGTTGCTGAACACCGCATCGGCTGTCAAAAAAGGCAGGTAGGGTTGCAGTGCCTCGAACATCCAGCGCTGGCGGGCGAATTTGGGTGTCGGCACGAAGTCGCGCCCCCGCATCACCAGCTTGCCTATGCCCGGCATGGTGGCCGTCAACTCATCGGCCAGCACTTTGAACGTCATGGAGTCTTCGCCGGTTGACACGTGGTAGCAGTCGTGGGCCAGTTCGCCCTTGAGCAGCATTTCGGCGAAAGCGCCGGCGATGAAGTCCACCGGCGCGAAATCGAGCCTGGCCTGGGGATCCAGGGGAACGTCCCCCAATTCGGCCATCACGGGAATCGACCACAGCATGTTGCGGGAAAGCTTGGCGTCGTCAATGCCGCGCGACAGCACAATGCCGGGGCGCAGGCTGACAAAGGGGCTGCCTGCGGCGCGCAACAGGGTTTCAGCGTCGCGCTTGGACCGAATGTAGTCATTGGCATAGCCGGCGAAGGGCATGTCTTCCGTGATCACGCCGCGCGGTTCGGTGGTGACCGCCGCGGTGCCGACGAAAAAGCCGCGCTGCGAGGGGGCCAGGTTTTTGAGGATGCCGGAAAACTGTTCGGCCGCCTTGATATTGATAGGGTAAACCCCTGCGCCGGGCTTGAAGGAAGTGCTGGCCGCCGAATGCAGGATCACGTCGGCGGACTGCAGCACGGCCGTGCTCAGGCCGAAGTTGGGCTCTATGACGTCGCCGGCTTCGGCGGACACCATCTCGGCGAACTCGGGTTTCCACAGAACGCTCTTTTTGAGGCGCTCCAGGAGGCGGTCACGGGCTTGGTTCGAATCGGCGGCGCGCACCACAGCGGTGCTGTAGATGCCGCGCGCGGCCAGAAGAAGCATTAACTCGCCGCCAATCAGGCCGGTTGCGCCCGAAAGCAGTACGCGTTTAGACATGTGAAGAAATGTAAAGCTGAACCCGGGAGTATAAGCCAGCCTATATGACACGCTTGTAAAACCCCCGTGGGCGAAACCGTCTAAATCAGCACAATCGCACGCCGGCCGGGCTTTTTTGGCGGGGGGCAAGTTCCCCTCGCCGCACCCGGCCCATCCCTGGTCTATTCCCCGGCTTGCGCCGGAGCGGGGGTTTCGCCCTGCCGGCCGCGCAATCGCCTGCTGGTGCGCCGGATGAAGTGCTCCAGGTCATCGATATAGGTGAACACCGCGGGCACCACCAGCAGGCTGAGCACGGTGGAGGTGATCAGGCCGCCGATCACGGCGATCGACATCGGCGAGCGAAAGCTCGGGTCGGCGGCGCCCAGGCCCAGGGCGATAGGCATCATGCCGGCGCCCATGGCCAGCGTGGTCATGATGATGGGCCGCGCGCGCTTGTGGCAGGCGTCCAGCAGCGCGTCCCAGCGCGACATATTGTGGTCGCGCCGTGCCACGATGGCGTACTCCACCAGCAGGATGGAGTTCTTGGTGGCGATGCCCATCAGCATGACGAGGCCGATCAGCGAGGGCATGGAAAAGCTCTTCTGCGCGATCAGCAGGCCGACGAAGGCGCCGCCCAGCGACAGCGGCAGGGCCGCCAGGATGGTCACCGGGTGCAGGAAGTCCTTGAACAGCAGCACCAGCACGATGTAGATGCACAGCACGCCGGTTGCCATGGCCAGCAGGAAGCTGCCAAACAGTTCGCCCATGACTTCGGCATCGCCGATTTCCACCACCTTGACACCCGCCGGCAGGTTCTTGACGGCCGGCAGCAATTTCACCGCCTCGGTGATGTCGCCCAAGGCTCGCCCCGAGAGTTCGATCTCGAATTTGACGTTGCGCGATCGGTCGTAGCGGTCTATGACCGCCGGACCGCCGGTGATTTCCAGCGTGGCCACCTGGCCCAGCATGACCGGGCCGACGCCGGGCTTGACGCTGGGCACGGCCAGGCGCTCGAGCACGCTCAGGTCCTTGCGGGCCGCGTCGTCGAGCTTGACGACGATGGGCACCTGGCGCTGCGAGAGGTTGAGCTTGGGCAGCGATTCCTCGTAGTCGCCGACCGTCGCGATACGCAGCGTCTCGCCCATGGCCGCGCTGGTCACGCCCAGGTCGGCCGCACGCGCGAAGTCCGGCTTGATGGCGATTTCAGGCCGCACCAGGCTGGCGCTGGATGAAATATTGCCCAGGCCGGGAATGGTCCGCAAATCTTTTTCCACCGCCATCGCGGCGGCCTGCAAGGCGTTGGCGTCCTCGGCCGTCAGCACCAGGATATAGGCTTCGCCGGATCCGCCCAGGCCGACCTTGCTGCGCACGCCGGGCAAGGATTCCAGGGCCGCGCGCATTTTGTTCTCGATGCCCTGCTTGCGCGGGCGTTCGTTGCGCTCGTCGAGCAGCACGGTCAGCGTGGCCTTGCGGGTTTCCGCCGCGCCCTGCATGGCGAAGGGGTCGCCGCCGGCCGTGCCCCCGCCTATGGTGGTGTAGACGTTCTTGACGTGCTCGACCTTGCTGATGAGCTGGCGCGCATGCTCGGCCGAGGCCCTGGTCTGGGCCAGCGTCGCGCCGGGTGGCAATTCCAGGTAGACCTGGGTCTGCGAGTTGTCGTCGGCCGGGATGAAGCCCGTGGACAGCAGCGGGATCAGGGCCACCGAGCCGAAGAAAAACAGCGTGGCCAGGATCATGGTCTTCAGGCGGTGATGCAGGCACCACGAGGCGGCCCGCATATACCACTTCATCCAGCCCGGGTCGCTGTGCGTGCCCACCACGGGCTTGAGGATGTAGGCCGCCATCATGGGCGTGAGCACCCGCGCCACCACCAGCGAGGCGAAAACGGCCAGCGAGGCCGTCCAGCCGAACTGCTTGAAGAACTTGCCGGCCACGCCGCTCATGAAGGCGGTGGGCAGGAACACCGCGATCAGCGTGAAGGTGGTGGCCACGACCGCCAGGCCGATTTCGTCGGCCGCTTCCATCGCGGCCTCATAAGGCGTTTTCCCCATGCGCAGGTGGCGCACGATGTTTTCCACCTCGACGATGGCGTCGTCCACCAGGATGCCTATCACCAGCGAGAGCGCCAGCAGCGTGATCACATTGATGGAAAAACCCAGCATGTGCATGCCGATGAAGGCCGGGATCACCGACAGCGGCAGCGCCACCGCGGAGACGAAGGTGGCGCGCCAGTCGCGCAGGAACAGCCACACCACCAGCACGGCCAGGATGCCGCCCTCGTAGAGCAGGTGCATGGAGCCGTCGTATTCCTCCTGCACCGGCTTGACGAAGTTGAAGGCCTCGACGAGTTCCACGTCGGGGTATTGCCGCTTGAGTTCGGCCAGTGCGGCCTGCACGGCGGCACCCACCGCGACCTCGCTTTCGCCGCGGCTGCGCGCGACCTCGAACCCGACCACGGGTTTGCCGTCCAGCAGCGCCGCCGCGCGCGGCTCGGCGGTGGTGTCGGTCACGGTGGCGACCTGGTCCAGCCGTATGCGCCGGCCGTCGCTCAGGGCCAGCTCTATGTTGGCCAGTTCCGCGGCTGATTTCACCGTCGCCAGGGTGCGCATGGGCTGCTCGCTGCCGCCCAGGTCGGCGCGCCCGCCGGCGCTCTCCGTCTGCACCTGGCGCAACTGGCGGGAAATGTCGGACGCCGTGGCGCCCAGGGCCTGCAGGCGCGACGGATCCAGCGCCACGCGCACCTCGCGCGAAACGCCGCCCACGCGGTTGACCGCGCCCACGCCGCGCACCGCCAGCAGCTTGCGCGAGACGTCGTTGTCGACGAACCAGGACAGCGCTTCCTCGTCCATGCGCGGCGAACTGATGGTGAAGGCCAGCACGGGCTGGCCAGCCAGGTCCATCTTGGAGACCACCGGTTCGCGCACGTCGGCGGGCAGCTCGCTGCGCACCTTGGACACCGCGGCGCGCACGTCGTCCACGGCTTCCTGCACGGGTTTTTCGAGCCGGAACTCGGCCGTGATGGTGGCGCCGCCGTCCTGCACCTTGGTATAGATGTGTTTGAGGCCCTGCACCGTGGCGATGGAGTTTTCCAGCTTGCGCGCCACTTCGGTTTCAAGCTGGGCGGGCGCCGCGCCCGGCAGAGAGGCAGACACCGTCACTGTGGGCAGGTCGATATCGGGAAAGTTCTGTACCTTCATCGCCTTGAAGGACAGCATGCCGGCAAAGGTCAGCAGCACAAACAGCATGACCGCCGGAATCGGGTTCTTGATCGACCAGGAGGAGACGTTCATGGGCCTGCTCCTTATTTGCTGGCGGCCGTCGCCGGCCTGGCGGTGGCCGGTGCGGCGGGGACGGCGTCGCTGACCCTGACCAGGTCGCCGTCGTTCAGGAAACCCGCGCCGTTGACGATGATGCGCGCGTCCGCGGCCAGGCCGGAAGTGATTTCGACCCGGTCTCCGGCCAGCCGGCCGGTCTGCACCTTGAGCTGGCTGACGCGGTTGTCGGCATTGAGGCGAAACAGGTAGTTAAAGCCATCGCGCACCACCAGCGCCGGCTGCGGCACGGTCAGCGCGGGCGTCTCGCCCAGCTCGAACTCCCCGCGCGCGAACATGCCGGCCTTGGCCGGCGACGCCATGCCGGCGGAAACCGGCAGGTCCACATAGACCAGTGCCGCGCGGGTTTGCGGATCCACGCTGGGGGCGATCATGCGCACCCGGCCCTTGAGTTCGGCGCCGCTGGCGGCCACCACCCTGGCCGTGGTGCCGGCCTTGATGCGGCCCAGTTCGGCCGAGGTCACCTCCGCGCGCCACTCGAGGCGCCCGCCGCGTATCAAGCGGAACAACTCGGTTCCCTGGGGCACCACCGAACCCACCGTCGCGGTGCGCGCGGAGATCACGCCGCTGTCGGGCGCCAGTACCTGGGTGTTTTTGCCGCGCAGCTGCTGCGCGTCGAGCACGGCCTTGGCCGCCTCGACACGCGCCTTGGCGGTCTGCTCGGCGGTGTTGTACTGGTTGATCTGCTGGTCGCTCAGCGCACCCGAGCTGGCCAGGGTGCGCGCGCGCGCCGCGTTGTCGGCTGCGTCGGCGGCGTTGGCCTGCGCCTCGATCAGGCTGGCGCGGGCCTGCGCGGTGTCGGCCAGCACGCTGTCGCCCGAGAACACCGCCAGCACCTGCCCGGCCTTGACCTGGTCGCCGACATTGGCCTGCACCTGCACCAGCCGCAAGCCGTTGGACTCGGAACCGATCACGGCCTCCTGCCAGGCCGTGATGTTGCCGTTGGCGTTGAGCCTGACCGGCAGGGTCATCTGCCGCGGCAGTGCCGTGGCGACGGTCAGGGCCGGCTTGGCGGTGGGCGGGGTGTCGCCTTTGGCCTGCGATTTGGAGAAGAAAAAGGCGGCGCCTCCCGCCACCAGCACGGCAGCGGCAATCAAGGCAATGGCAAAAGGGGTGGGCTTGAGTTTTGGCATGGTGTGCGAGGGCTCTGTCATGAGTGGCGAAAGTGATGGGCTTGCGGCTTCAGGGCGCCGTGATGGCAGCGGGCGTGACGGGCGCCGAGACGTTAGACACCAGGGGTTGCACCGGCGGCTCGGCCGTGGTCCAGCCGCCGCCCAGCGCGCGGTACAGGGCAACCCAGGCGCTGCGGCGCTCGCGCTGCAGCGCGACCACATTGCTCTGCGCCGCCAGCAGCGTGCGGCGGGCGTCCTCGAGCTCGACCAGGCTGGCCAGCCCGCTCTTGTAGCGGGCCTCGGTGCCGGTGAAGGAGGCGCGGTAGCCTTGCGCGGCGACCCGCGCGTCCTCGTTGCGCTCGGCGGTGCTTTGCAGCTTGACCAGTGCTTCCTCCACCTCCTGCACGGCTTTGCGCACGCTGGCGCGGTACTGGGCCACGGCGTCCTCGTAGCGGGCCTTGGCGGCCTCCACATTGGCTTCGCTGGCGCCGCCGTCAAACAGCGGAACCGTCAGCTGCAGCGGCCCGACCGTCCAGGTGTCAAAACGCTGCGTGGAGGCGCTGGTGCGCGACTTGGTGGTGAACACCGAGCCGCTCAGGCTCAGCCTCGGAAAGCGTTGCGCGCGCGCACTGCCTACTTCCAGGTGGGCCGCGTCCACCTCGCGCGCTGCGTTGAAGATGTCGGGCCGCTGGGCCAGCACCTCGGCGGGCACGCTGATGACCGGTGCCATGGATTCCTGTGTCAGGTCGACGGGATTGGCGGCCAGTTTTTGCCGCAGCGCGGGCTCGTCAATGGCCGTCAGCGCCACCAGCGCCTTGATGTCCAGGTCGCAGAGCGTGCGCTGCTGGATGGCGTTGCCGTGCCCTTCCGCGGCGCTGGCCTGGGCCAATGCCGCAGTGGCGGGCGCCTGGAAGCCGGCCTTGGTGCTCAGTTCCGCGAGCCGCGAGGTTTCGGCCCGCGAGGCGGCGTCGGCGCGCGCGACCTCCAGCAGCTTCTCGCAGGCGCGCAGGCTGTAATACTGCGTCGCGACTTCGGCGGCCATGGACACGCGCGCGGCATGCCAGGTCGCCTGCGAGCCCTCAAAGCGCTGCTGGTCGGCATCGCGGCTGGCCGCGTACTGGCCGAACAGGTCGATCTCCCAGGACGCCTGCAGGCCCGCCTCCAGCGTCGTGGCGATCGGCGGCGTCGCCCGGTTGACAGGCGCCGAGCGCCCGCGGCTGGCACTGCCGATGGCGTCCAGCGTGGGCAGCATCGCCGCGCCGGAAGCCACGCGCGAAGCCCGCGCCTGCTCGATGTTGGAACGTGCCGTCGAGACGCTGGGGCTGACGGCCTCCGCCGCCATGATCAGTTCCACCAGCAAGGGGTCGTTCTGCTGCCCCCACCAGCGGGACAGCCCGGCCAGGCTGCCGTTGTGGGGCAGGGCGGCGGTGGTGCCTGGCGCGGCAGCCGGCACGGGCGCCTGCCACTGCGTCGGGACGGGGGCGGCGGGTGTGTTGTGGGGAAGGTCCGTGGCGCAGCCGGCCAGCAGCAGCGCACAGGCGGCCAAAAGTCCCGGTGCCGTCAGGCGGGACGGCTTGCGCTGGGAATCAGGTTTTTTCATGGCTTGCGGTTTTCAGTTGCGGCGCGCCGGCCGCGGGATGGTCTGGAAGGTGGCTCCGGCGCGCCGTTTCGACGGCGACCATGGCTTCGGCATAGGCCACCAGGCTGGAGGCCCACTGCTCCACGGCGTCGGGGGTGCCGAACAGCTGGGGCCGGATCGCGTCCACCACCTCGCGGCTGATGAACATGTGAATGGCCAGGCCGGTGATGGAAAAGGCCAGCCTGTGCACCTCGTCATCGGCCTTGGACAGCCCCAGGTGGCGGCACAGCACCTTTACCAGGGCCGCGTGTGCGGGCTTGATGCCGTTGTCGATTTCTTCGGCCCACAGGCCCGTGGGCTCCAGCATCTCGCGAAAATGCAGCCGGGTCGACAGCTGGACCAGTTCGCCCTGGCGCAGGGGCTCCAGGAAACCCGAGAAAAACCCCTCCAGTGACTGGCGCAGCGTGAAGTGCGGCTGGTTGTACAGCGCGATGTCGTCGCGCGCGCTGCCCAGCGGTTCGGTGAACACGGCGCGGTACAGCCCCGCCTTGTCGCCGAAATAATAGCTGATGGCCGCCACGTTGGCCCCCGCGGCCTGGGCGATGTCGCGTATCGAAGTCTTGGCAAAACCCTTCTCGGAGAACAGGCGCAGCGCCGCGTGCAGCAGGTGCGCCCTGGCGTGAGCGCCGTCGGAGCGCTGCTTGCGGGCTTCGCCTTCAGTGCCGGAGGCGCGCGATACAGTTTTGGGGCGGGGATCGGCATTCATGTGCCGCATTAGAGCACATGAATCAAACAAGCGATTGAATTAAATCAATCGTTTGATTTGAAGGTGGAAATCCACAGCTGCCGGATGGCGTCGCACTCGGCCTGCAGCGCCGGCGGGCTGACCTGGGTCGGCTCCTCGTTGAGGCGGGCGCGGTGCTGCACGCGCCGCAGCTCGCGGTAGGCGGCGGCCGCGCGCTGGCCCACGCCGGGCGGCAGCAGGCCGGCGGCTTCGGCGCGCTGCAGCAGGGAGATGTTGCCCACGTTGGCGATCAGCTCCGGGTGCCGCGCGGATTCGGACAGCACCAGGAATTGCACGGCGAACTCGGCGTCCACCATGCCGCCGGGGCTGTGTTTCACGTCGAATTTGTCGCCCCGCACCGGTCGGGCGCTGCGCACCTTCTCGCGCATGGCGACGATCTCGCTGCGCAGCGCCGCGGTATCGCGCGGGGCGGTGATGACGGTCTCGCGCACCTGGTCAAAGCGCTGGCGCAGCGAATCGCCGCCGAGCACGCAGCGCGCGCGTGTCATGGCCTGGTGTTCCCAGGTCCAGGCGGTGTTGCTGCCGCGCTGCTGCTGGTAGCGGGTGTAGGCCTCGAAGCTGGTGACCAGCAGGCCCGAATTGCCGTTGGGGCGCAGGGCCGTGTCGATCTCGAACAGGTCGCCCTCGCCGGTCTTGATGGTCAGCCAGTTGATCAGCTTGCGCACAAAGGCCGCATAGACCTCGGGCGCGCGTTCGTCCTCGTCCTCGTAGACGAACACGATGTCCAGGTCGCTGCCGTAGCCGAGCTCCTTGCCGCCCAGCTTGCCGTAGGCAATGATGGCGAACTGCGGCGTGTCACGATGGCGGTTTTTCAGGCGCTGCCAGCACCAGCGCGCGGTGATGTCCAGGATCGCTTCGGCCAGAGCGCTCAGGTCGTCGGCCACCTGCTCGACCGTGAGCACGCCTTCGAGGTCACGCGCCAGCGTGCGAAAGACCTCGGCATGGTGGGCGCGGCGCAGCAGGTTCAGGCAGGTTTCCTCGTCGTCCTCGCCGGTGCTGCGCAGGGCAGCCAGTCGTTGCTCCACGTCGCGGGCGAAAGCCGCGCCGTCAAAGCGTTCCTTGAGCAGCTCGTCGCTGGCCAGCTCGTCGATCACGCCGGGATGCAGCAGCAGGTAGCGCGCGGGCCATTTGGCCGCGCCCAGCAGGCGCAGCAGGCGCTCATGCACGGCCGGCCGCTCCAGCAGCAGCGCCAGGTAGCTTTCGCGCCTGAGCAGGGGTTCTATCCAGTCGATGATGCGCACGGCGGCCTCTTCCGTCACCGTACCCTCGGCCAGCCAGGCGGCGGTGCGCTGCACCAGCCGCGTCAGGCGCGCGCGTGAATCCTCGCGCAGGCCCAGCACGCGGGGATGCTGGCGCCACAGCGCCAGGCGCGCGCGGAACTGTTCGGGCCATTGCTCGGAAAGCTGCTCCAGCAGGTCATCGAGTTGCTGCGGTGGGGCCTTGGCTTTACCGCCGCAGCCCTTGCAGTCGGGCTTGCCGCCCAGCAGCTTGTCAAACTCGCCGGCCACCAGTTCCCGATGCGCGTCGAGTTCGCTGAGAAAGGGGCAGCAGTTGCCGTAGCCCAGTGTTTCGGCGATCCAGGCCAGGTCGTCGTCGCGCGTGGGCAGCACATGGGTCTGCTGGTCGTCCAGGTACTGGATGCGGTGCTCCACCCGGCGCAGGAAATCGTAGGCCCGCGCCAGCGCGTCGGCCGTTTCCTGCGGCATCAGGCCGGCGCGGGCCACGCGTTGCAGGGCGTCCACCGTGGGGCGGGTGCGCAGTTCCGGGAATTGCCCACCGCGCACCACCTGCAGCAACTGCACGGTGAATTCAATTTCGCGTATGCCGCCGCGCGACATCTTGACGTCGTTGGCGCGTTCGGGATGGCCGGCGCAACGTTTGGCCGCATGCTCGCGGATCTGCCGGTGCAGCGTGCGCAGCGCGTCGAATACGTTGTAGTCGAGGTAGCGCCTGAACACAAAGGGCAGCACCGGGCCGCGCAGCGCCTGCGCGGCGCCGCTTTGCACGCACGCCAGCGGTGCCACCACACGGCTTTTGAGCCAGGCGAAACGCTCCCATTCGCGGCCTTGCGCCTGGAAATATTCTTCCAGCGCGCTGAGCGAGACGGCGGCCGGGCCGGAATTGCCGTTGGGCCTGAGCGCCAGGTCAACCCGGAAAACAAAGCCGTGCTCGGTGGCATCGCCGATCAGGCTGAAGACGGCCTTGACCTGGTGCGCGAAGTATTCGTGGTTCGATATCTGGCCGCGTCCGTCGCTGCGCCCGGCGGTTTCACCGTTGTGGTCGTAGACATAGATCAGGTCGATGTCGCTGGAGACATTGAGTTCGCGCGCTCCCAGCTTGCCCATGCCGACCACCCACATCCGGGCGCGCTCCCCGCCGGGAGCCTGCGGCGCGCCGTGCTGGGCGTCAAGCGTGCGGGCCGACTCCCGCATGGCCACGTCGAGGGCCAGCTCCGCCAATTCGGTCATGGCGCAGGTCACGACCTTCAGCGGCGCCTGGTCTTCGCTGGCGCCGTCGCAATCGAGCACCACCAACCTTTCCATCACCAGCTGGCGCAACACCCGCAGCGCGGCGCCGGTTTCCAGCCCCTGCGCCAGCAGGGCATCCAGGGCGGTTTGCATGCCGGCGCGCACCGGCGCCCCGGGGGGCAGCAGCGCAAGCCATTCGGCATAGCGGCGGCGCACGCGCTGGACGAAGCGGGAATAACCTGACGCGGCCGGCCCGGCGGCGGAGGGAGATTCAGGGCTGGCGGTCAGGGCAACGGTCATCACACTACTTCACAAAACTTCATGGTCCCCCGCCGGGCGGATAAGCGCCCCGGCGGTCATAATTCTCTGGTCAATGGAGCCAACGATTCCCAGCCTGTCCCCCCTGCCGCCGCGCCGCCTGCACTGGCTTGCCTTGATCCTGCGCATTCTGTTGTGGCTCGTCGGCGCGGCCTGGCTGCTCTTTGGCCTGAGCTGGTTCGTGCTGCATGGCTGGATTGTGCCGCGAATCGGCGAATTCCGTCCGCGCCTGGAAATAGAGGCCAGCAAGGCCTTGGGGGTGCCTGTGCGCATAGGCGGCATCACCGCGCATTCCCAGGGCATGATCCCTTCCTTCGAGTTGAGCGACGTCACCCTGCTGGACGCGCAGGGCCGCGAAGCCCTGAGGCTGCCGCGCGTGCTGGGCGCCCTGTCGCCTTCCTCGATCTGGGGGCTGGGCTTTGAGCAGATCTACATCGACAGGCCCGAACTGGACATACGCCGCGCCGCGGACGGGAAAATCTATGTGGGCGGGCTGGACGTCTCGCAGGATCGCGCCGGCGGCCAGAGCGCCGCGGCCGACTGGTTTTTTTCGCAAACCGAGTTCGCCATACGCGGCGGCACCGTGCGCTGGACCGACGAATTGCAGCGGGCGCCGCCGCTGGCGCTTACACAGGTCGACTGGGTCATGCGCAACGCGCGGCGCCGCCACCTGCTGCGCCTGGATGCCACGCCGCCGCCGGAATGGGGTGACCGCTTCAGCGTCAGGGGCATCTTCCGGCAATCGCTGCTGTCCGGCAGCGCCGGCGACTTCGACGCCTGGACGGGGCAGCTGTTCGCCGACTTCGCCCGCGTGGACGCATCGCGCATCCGGCAGTACGTCAGCGTGGACACGCTGGGTGTGGAACTGGCGCGCGGCAACGGCGCGTTGCGCGCCTGGGCGGATGTGAGCAAGGGCCGTATTACCGGCGGCACCGCCGACGTGGCGCTGCAGGACGTGGATGCGCGCTTCGGCGCCAAGCTCCAGCCGCTGGCCTTTGAATCCGTCGCGGGGCGCATAGGCGGCGGCCAGCGCGACAACGGCTTTGACTTCAGCACCGAGGGCTTGCGCTTTCGCACCCGCGACGGCCTGCAGTGGCCGGGCGGTAATGTGGCCCTGGCGCACACCGGCGACGGGGCCGGCGTGTCGCAGCACACCGAGCTCAAGGCCGACAAGCTCGACCTGGCCGCGCTCGCGCAGATCGCCAACCGCCTGCCGCTTGATGCCGCCACACACGGTTTCATCGCCTCCTTCGCGCCCAAGGGGCTGGTGGAGACTGTCGAGGCGCGCTGGCAAGGACCCATCGCCGCGCCCAGCACCTATGCCGCGAAAGGCCGGGTGGCCGGCCTGAGCGTTGCGGCGCTGCCGGCGCCCCAGCCACCGGCGGCGGCCGCCTCCGCCGCGGCGCATCCCAGGCCCGGCAGGCCGGGCATCAGCGGCGCCGCGATTGACTTTGACCTCACCCACGAGGGCGGGCAGGCCAAGGTCAAGATCGCCAACGGCGCGCTCGACCTGCCCGGCGTCTTTGAGGATTCGCTGGTGCCGTTTGACCAGCTGGCTGTCGATGCCCAATGGAAATTTTCGGGTCGCAAAATCGAGGCGCAACTGCGCAACCTGCAGTTCGCCAATGCCGACGCACAGGGCCAGGCGCAGGCCAGCTGGCGCACGGGCGACGCGGCCGGCCCGGCCGCCGCGGGCGCGCCCGACCCGCGTTTTCCCGGCGTACTCGACCTGCAGGGCAGCCTGAGCCGGGGCGACGGCGCGCGGGTGCATCGCTACCTGCCTCTGGTGCTGCCCGACCAGGTCCGCCACTATGTGCGCGACGCGGTGGTGCAGGGCCAGGTCAGCGACGTGAAGTTCAAGGTCAAAGGCCCGCTCGAGCACCTGCCCTTCACCAACCCGGCGCAGGGGGATTTCCGCGTCTCCGCCAAAATCCGCAATGGCCACTTCGCCTATGTGCCCAAAACCATACAGCCGGCCGGCGCGGCGCCCTGGCCGGCCCTGACCGAGCTGGGCGGTGAACTGGTCTTTGACCGCGCCTCGCTCGAAGTGAACGGCGCCAGCGGCAAGGTCGCCGGCCTGCCGGGCCTGCAGCTGGCCAAGGGCGAAGCCCGCATTCCGGACCTGACCCATGATTCGACGGTCCATGTGAACGTGGACCTCAAGGGGGCGCTGGCCGACGCGCTGGGCTTCGTCAACCAGTCGCCGGTGGGCAGCATGACCAGCCACGCGCTGGCCGGGGCCAAGGCCGGCGGCACGGCCGACTACCGTTTCCACATGGAGCTGCCCATCCATTCGATCGACAAATCCCGCGTCGAAGGCACGGTCACGCTGCCCGGCAATGACGTGCAGTTCGCGGCGGCCGCGCCCATGCTGGCAAAACTCAAGGGCGTGGTGAATGTCAGCGAAAAGGGTTTCTCCGTCGCCGGCGGCCAGGCCAAACTGCTGGGCGGCGATGTGCGCTTTGACGGCGGCCTGAGCACGCATCCGCGTGCCACGGGCAGCGCAGAGACGGAAACCGTCGCGACCTTCAAGGCGCAAGGCAGCGTGAGCGCCGAAGGCTTGCGCCAGGCCAGGGAGCTGGGCCCGCTGGCGCGCATGGCGCAAAACGCCAGCGGCAGCACGGCCTACACCGCGACACTCGGGTTTCGCCGCGGCGTGCCGGAGCTGGCGATTTCCAGCAACCTGCAGGGCATGGCGCTGAACCTGCCCGCGCCCCTGAACAAAACCGCCGACGCGATGCTGCCGCTGCGCTTTGAAAATGCTTTGCTGCAGGCCTCCATGGGTCCGGGGCAAAAACTTGAAGACCAGCTGTCGGTCTCGATAGGGCGCACCGCCTCTGTGGTCTACGTGCGCGACCTGAGCGGCAACGAGCCGCGCGTGATTCGCGGCGGCATCGCCGTGGGCCTGGAGCCGGGCGAGGCCGCGCCCATGCAGGAAGCCGGCGTGGCGGCCAACATCAACCTGGCCCATGTGGACCTCGACGCCTGGCAGAAGTTGCTGGGGGACTCCACGGTGGGCGGCACGCTGCAGACCGCCCCGCCGGCGGCGTCCGCGGCGCTCAACCGCGCCGCCGCGAACGCCGCCATGAGCTACCTGCCGACCACCATGGCCATACGCGCCCGCGAGCTGGTGGTGGAAGGGCGCAAGCTCAACAACGTGGTGGTGGGCGGTTCGCGCGAAGGCCTGACCTGGCGCGCCAACATCGACGCCACCGAGCTCAACGGTTATGTTGAATTCCGCCAGCCCGGCGGCATAGGCGCCGGGCGCGTCTACGCGCGGCTCTCGCGCCTGAGCCTGGAACCCGGCACGGCCAACGAGGTGGAAGCCATCCTGAACGAGCAGCCGGCCAGCATCCCGGCCCTGGACATCGTCGTGGAAGACCTGGAGCTGCGCGGCAAGAAGCTGGGACGGGTGGAGATCGACGCCGTCAATCGCGGCGCTTCAAGCGCGGCGCGCGAGGGCGTGCGCGAATGGCGGCTGAACAAATTCAACGTGATCCTGCCCGAGGCCGTGCTGACGGCCAACGGCAACTGGGTGGCCCTGAACGCGCAGGCCGCTGCTGCCGCGGGCAGCAACCGCGCCGCGCGCGTGGCCGCCGAACGCCGCCGCACGGTGATGAATTTCAAGCTCGAAATCGCCGACTCGGGCGCCCTGCTCAAGCGTTTCGGCATGGGCGAGGTGATTCGCCGCGGCAAGGGCAAGCTCGAAGGCCAGGTGGCCTGGGTGGGCTCGCCGCTGAGCTTCGACTATCCGTCCATGAGCGGGCAATTCAACGTCAATGTCGAGTCTGGGCAATTCGTCAAGGCCGACCCCGGCATCGCCAAGCTGCTCGGCGTGCTGAGCCTGCAGTCCCTGCCGCGGCGGCTGGCGCTGGATTTTCGCGACGTCTTTTCCGAGGGCTTCGCCTTCGACTTCGTGCGCGGCGACGTCAACATCAACCAGGGTGTGGCTTATACCAACAACCTGCAGATGCGCGGCGTCAATGCCGCCGTGCTCATGGAGGGCTCGGCCGACATCGCCAGGGAGACGCAGGACATCAAGGTCGTGGTGGTGCCGGAGATCAACGCCGGCACGGCCTCGCTGATCGCCACGGCCATCAACCCGGCCATCGGGCTGGGCAGCTTCCTGGCGCAGATGTTTTTGCGCCGGCCCCTGATACAGGCGGCCACCCAGGAGTTCCACATCGACGGCACCTGGTCCGACCCCCGGGTCACCAAGCTGGACCGCAAGGCCCAGGCCGACAACAAGCCCAGCCAGGCTTCCACGGAGACGCGCTGACCATGAAAGTAGCCGCTATTCAAATGGTGTCGGGCACCCGCATCGAGGACAACCTCGAGGTGGCCCGCCAGTTGCTCGGGCAAGCCGCGACGCAAGGTGCCGAGCTGGCGGTGCTGCCCGAGTACTTCTGCGTCATGGGCCGCAAGGACACCGACAAGCTGCAGTTCCAGGAGTCCCCGGGGCAGGGCCCCATCCAGGATTTCCTGAGCCGCTCGGCGCGCGAATTCGGGCTGTGGATCGTGGGCGGCACCCTGCCCATGGCCACGGATAATCCCGGCCGCGCGCGCAACTGCTCGCTGGCCTACGCGCCTTCGGGGGAAAGCGCGGCCCGCTACGACAAGATCCATCTGTTTCGCTTCGCCCAGGGCCAGGAAGACTACGACGAAAGGCGCGTGCTGGAGCCCGGCACGCAGCCGGTGCGTTTCGAGCTTGCGTCGCGCGACGGCCATGTCTACACCATAGGTATGAGCGTCTGCTACGACCTGCGCTTTCCCGAGCTGTACCGCGCCCTGGCGGCCGACCTGCTGCTGGTGCCCAGCGCCTTCACCTACACCACCGGTCAGGCGCACTGGGAAGTCCTGCTGCGCGCGCGCGCCATCGAAAACCAGGCCTATGTGCTGGCCGCGGCCCAGGGCGGCATCCATGAGAACGGGCGCCATACCTGGGGCCACAGCATGGTGGTCGACCCCTGGGGCCAGGTCCTGGCCGAGCGCGCGGAAGGTGCCGGCCTGGTGATGGCCGAGATCCTGAAGGACGAGCAGCAGGGCGTGCGCGGCCGCCTGCCGGCCCTGGCCCACCGCGTGCTGTGAGGAGGCGCCGGGCGTGAAGTTTCCGCGTGTCAAGGGCGTGATGAGCCGGGCCAGCCGGCGCTGGTCGCTGTGGGCCCTGCTGGTGGCGCTGGTGGTGGCCTTGCTGGGCATCCTGGTGTGGCTGTCGGGGCGCTACGAGTCCAGCATGGTGCAAAGCCGGCTCGAGCACGACGCCGCCGAAACCGTCACCGACATCCGCTCGGGCCTCACGCGCAACATCCAGACTTTCCAGGCGCTGCAGTCCGGCGAGCGCACACCCGGGGCATGGCATGCGCCGGCCGCCGAAGTGCTGCGCGAGCACCGCGAGATCATGCGGCTCGAATGGCGCAGCGAGTCGCTGGACGTGCTGGCCTTTGTCGAAACCCCCTATCGCACCTCGGTGTTCGAGCGGCTGGGCAGGGCCAGCATGCAGGCCGACGTGGCCCTGACCTGCACCACGGCCCGGCGCCTGAGCGGTTCTGCCTACTCCACCAGCTATTTCATGCCGCAACCTGACGGCTTGGGCCTGGAAGTGCTGGACATGTGCCTGCCTATCGTCGTGGCCGGCCGCCTCGCGGGTTACACCGTCGCTACCTATTCGCTGCAGGACATCCTGGGCGAGCTGGTGGGCCGCCAACTGGCGCGCGGCGTGGGCTTGTCCTTCACCGAGGCCGACGGCACGCGGCTGGCGCTGCACGGCGTGCCCTCGCGCGGCAACCGCATCTACATCGCGCAGCAACTGCTGGACCTGCCTGGCAACACGCTGGTCGTGCGCATGGAGAGCCGGCTGGGCACGCCGGCCCTGTTTCCCAATGTGCTGACCGCGCTGGTGACCGCCATGTCGCTGGCGCTGATGGCGGTGCTCTTCCTGCTGGCCAGGGACATGCGGCGCAGGCTCAAGGTCGAGCACGACCTGGGCGAGGCGCTGGCCTTTCGCAAGGCCATGGAGGACTCGGTGCTGACCGGGCTGCGCGCGCGCGACCTGCAGGGCCGCATCACCTACGTGAACCCGGCTTTTTGCAAGATGGTGGGTGTGGAAGCCAAGGATTTGCTGAACCAGAGCTTTCCTTCGCCCTACTGGCCGCCGGAGCTCGCCGGCGTTTACCAGCAGCGCCAGGAAATCCGGCTGGCGGGCAGCAACCTGCCGCGCGAAGGCCACGAGTCGGTGTTCATGCGGCGCGACGGCACGCGCTTTCCGGTGCTGATCATGGAAGCGCCGCTGATCAACGCCGTGGGCAAGCACACCGGCTGGATGAGCGCCATCCTGGACGTGAGCGAACAGCGCCGGGTCGAGGAGCTTTCGCGCGCCAGCCAGGACCGCCTGCAAGCCACGGCCAGACTGGCCATGGTCGGTGAAATGGCCTCGCTGCTGAGCCACGAACTCAACCAGCCGCTGGCGGCCATCTCGAGTTACGCCACCGGATCGCTCAACCTGCTGCAGGAGGAAACCGGCGCGGACCGGGCCCACGCGGCCGCCCCGACGCCGGCCCCGCTGTCCGAAGACCTGCAGCTGGCCATGCGACGCATCGCCGAGCAGGCCGAGCGTGCCGGCAAGGTCATCAAAAGCGTGCACGACTTCGTGCGCCGGCGCGACCAGGTGCGCGAGGCGGTCCAGCCGCGCGCGCTGCTCGACGCCATCATGCCGCTGGTGAGCCTGCAGGCCCGCAAGCTCGGCGTGCGCGTCGTGATCGAGGTCGATGAAGCCTGCGAGCCCGTGCTGTGCGACCGCACCATGGTCGAGCAGGTGCTGCTCAACCTCTCGCGCAACGGCATGCAGGCCATGCAGGTACAGCCCGAAGGCGCGCAGCCTGGCGCCAGCGCGGTGCTGCCTGAAAAAGTGCTGACCCTGCGCATACGCCCGGCCGCTTCCAACGCGCACAGCCGCTGGGTCGAGTTCTCGGTGATAGACCGCGGCGAGGGCATTGCCGGCGACGTCGCGGAACGGCTGTTCACACCTTTTTTCACCACCAAGGAAGAGGGCATGGGCCTGGGGCTCAGCCTGTGCCGTACCGTGATAGAACAGCACGGCGGTTTCCTCGGGTTTGAGGCGGCCGAGCCGCAAGGTACGATTTTCAGTTTCACCCTGCCCGCGGCGCCGGCCCGGGACGGCGCATCCGCGCAAGCTTGAAGGACAGCATGGAACCCATCCACAATGCCACGGTCTACATCGTCGACGACGACGCCAGCGTGCGCGACGCGCTGGCCTGGCTGCTGCGCTCGCGCCGCCTGCTGAGCGAGACCTTCGACAGCGCCGAGGCCTTCGACGCCCGGGTGTCCAAGGGCTTCGAGGTGCGCTCGCCCTCATGCCTGCTGCTGGATGTGCGCATGGCCGGCCTGAGCGGCTTGGCCATGTTTGAAAAACTGATCGGCTACGGCTTGCTGCCGACCCTGCCGGTGATTTTTCTCACAGGCCATGCCGACGTCCCCACCGCCGTCGATGCCGTCAAGCGCGGGGCCTTTGATTTTTGCGAAAAGCCGTTTTCGGACAACGCGCTGGTGGACCGCATCGAGCAGGCGCTCAAGCATTCCGCCGCGGCGCTGGCGCAGCACAGCGAGTCCACCGGCCTGCAGTCCCGCATCGACGGCCTCACCGATCGCGAGCGCGACGTGATGCGGCTGGTCGTGGGCGGCCTGCCCAACAAGCTGGTGGCGGACCAGCTGGACATCAGTGTGCGCACCGTGGAAGTCCACCGCGCGCGGGTGTTTGACAAAATGGGTGTCAAATCGGCGGTGGAGCTCGCCAATCTGCTGCGCAATCTGTAGTGCCGCAGGCCGGGTTTATTTCTTGCGGGATTGCGCGTCGGGCGCCGGCTGTTCCGGGTCCTTCAGTTCACCGTTCTTGCGGCCTGAAAACATCGTCCACCACACAATGAACACCAGCAGCAGCAAAGCCCCCAGGGCTTCCAGCAAAAGTAAGGCCATGACATTTCCTTGGATTCCGTCGATACGCGCCAGGCATGAAAGGCGTTCCATGCGCTCCATGCGGATGGGGACGATTATCGCCATCACGGCTTTGCTGGCCTCCTGCGCCAGCCCGCCGCTGCCGCCTTTGTCGGCACCGGGAGAGCCCGGCGCCGCCGGCAGCCGCCCAGGCGATTCCGGCTCCTTGCCTGCGCCCATGCTGCAAGGCAAAAGCCGCTGGGTCGCGGTGCGCTGGGCCGAGCTGCCGGGCTTTGAAGAGGACGCGCTGTTCGAGGGCTGGAACGCCTGGCTCAAGAGCTGCGAGCGGCCGGGCCCGGTGTTTGCGCCGCTGTGCGCCGAGGTCCGGCGCCTGAGCATTGCCTCGGCCGAAGCGCAGCGCAGCTGGATGGTGAGCCGGCTGCAGCCCTACCGGGTCGAGAGCCTGCAGGGCGCGGCCGAGGGACTGCTGACCAGCTATTACGAACCCGTGCTCAAGGCCAGCCGCCAGGCCGGCGCCGGCTACGAGGTGCCGCTGTACCGCCCGCCGGCCTCGCTGGCCAGCCGCAAGCCCTGGTACTCGCGCCAGGAAATCGATACCTTGCCCGAAGCCAGGACGGCGCTGCGCGGCCGCGAGATCGCCTGGCTGGCCGACCCGGTCGAGGCGATGTCGCTGCACATCCAGGGCTCGGGCCGGCTCAGCCTGACCGAGGCCGACGGTTCGCAGCGCATGGTGCGCGTGGCCTATGCCGGCTCCAACGAGCAGCCCTTTCGCAGCGTCACCCAATGGTTGCTGGACCAGGGCGAAGGCCGCATGACGACGCCCTGGGTCGAGTCCACCAAGGCCTGGGCCGCGAGAAACCCGCCGCAGCGCGTGCAGCAGATGCTCTGGAGCAATCCGCGCTACACCTTTTTCCAGGAGCAGCCCTTGAGTGAACTTGACGCCGCCTTCGGCCCCAAGGGCGCGCAGGGCGTGGCGCTGACGCCGGGACGCTCCATCGCGGTTGACCCGGGCAGCATTCCCTACGGCACGCCCGTGTGGCTGGCCTCGCGCGGCGGGGCCGGCAGCCTGCAAAAACTGGTGCTGGCCCAGGATACCGGCAGCGCCATCGTGGGTGCTGTGCGGGCCGACTATTTCGCCGGCACCGGGCCCGAAGCCGGCCAGTTCGCCGCGCGCATGAACCAGCCGCTGCGGCTGTGGGTGCTCTGGCCGCGTTAAACCACCTTCCTGGAGCCATCATGACCAAGCCATGGAACATCTGTGCGGCGCTGCTGGCCGCGGCGGTATTGGGCGGCTGCGCCGGCGGCAACTGGCAGGCCGACGGCCCGCTGTACCGCTGCGAGCACGGCATAGAGTTCCGCGTCAAATTCATCGACGACACGGCGGTGCTGGAGGGCCCCGGCGGTCAGGACCTGCTGCAGCGTGACGCCGGCGGCGAGGGGCCGCGGCAGACGGTTTACAGCAATCCGCGCATGCGGGCCGAATTCGGCCTGGGCGCCAGCGGGCGCGAGGCGGTGTTGCGTTATCCGCTGTTGCCCCTGGTGGCGCGCTGCGTGCGCGACTGAACTTTCTTTTAGCGCACAGAGAGGCGGACTTCCACCCGCATCCCATCCCGCCGGGTGGATTGCCGGCTGTCGGCGATGCCGCTGCTGCTGCCGGCGCTCGCGTCGTCAGACTCCGCCACGGTGACCCATTCCCCGAGGCGCACGCTCAGCGACGTGCTGGTGGACGATGAGGACAATGGCGCGAGCGGCGATGAGCCCGTGCGGCTGGCCTGCCCCGCGGCCAGTTCCAGCTCGACGCTGTCGCCGCCGTACCAGAGCGGGCGGGCCGAAAACCCGCTGTTGGCATCGATGAACACGGTGGCGGCCTGGCGCCCCTGCACCAGCCGCAGCGGCTGGCTGTTGCCCAGGTTGATGTTGGCGGGGCGGCCGTTGAGCACCAGCACCCGCTGCACCAGGTCGCGCGTGTCGCTGCGCTGGCTGTCCTGGGCTGTGATGTGGGCATTGGCGCCCGAGCGGCCCGGCTGCAGCACGATCCCGCCCTGCGCGCCCAGGGCACTCTGGGAGCGCAGGCTGCTACCGGCCTGCCGCACTTCGATCTGCAGGTTGCGCATGGGCAGTGCCTCGGGTCCTGCGCCTGAATTGGCCATTGGCTGGGCCATCAGCCAGGCAGGCGCGAATGTCAATGGTGCCAGGCAAAGGGCGCAAAAGATATTTCGGAATTTCGTCATGGCGGTCTCCATGGGCAACTGGGATGAGAGCAACAGAGGAAGGAGCGTTGCCACGGTGCAAGGGCGCCCTCATTTAAAAAGGGCGCTTTCTTCTGAAGGCAAGCTAACATGGTACTGAAGTCCGCTGTTCCTCCGCCGCTTAACGCCATCAAGGGTTGTGAGCGCCGTGGTCAACCCCATATCCCATGAGCCCAAAAGCAAAAGTTATCGCCTGGATTTTCGGCATTCTTGCCGCGTATGCCGCCAGCGTCGGCGTGGGCGCCTATCGCATCGTCTCTTCGGAAATGTTTCCGCTGGCCGAGAAAGGATTGGCGGCCTACCTCGTTGCTACCAAGTCCGACGGGGCAAACAAGCCGATTCGCTTCAAGTGGTGGTCGTCCTGGTTTTTCAAAAACAGCACCTCGGACGGGCTGGCGCAGTTTTTACTCTGCACCTCTTCTTCCCCCTCCCGTTGCCACACCATCGTCGCGTACGGGGCTGAAGGCATGTGGTACATCACGGTGGACGGCAACCTGGTCAAAACCGACAAGTAACGCCTTCAGTCATTCAGGCCAGATGCCCCAGCGGCAGCGCGCTGCTGGCCTTGACCTCCCCCAGGGAAAAACTGGTGTGCAGGTCCTTCACATTGGGCAGGTTGATCAGGTTTTGCAGCGCGAACTTGCTGAAGGCCTCCAGGTCCTGTGCCACCACCTGCAGTTCAAAAGTGCCGGTGCCGCTGATGTAGTGGCAGGACACGATTTCCGGCAGCTTCTTGATGGCTTCCTCAAGCTGGCGCGTGGCGTCGCCGCTGTTGCGATCGGCGTCCAGCCGCACAAAAGCCAGCACCCCCAGCCCTATCTTGTGGCGGTTGATCTCGGCCCGGTAGCCGGTGATAAAGCCCGATTCTTCGAGTGCCCGCACGCGCCGCCAGCAGGGCGCGGCCGACAGGCCCACGCGCGAGGCCAGTTCGGTGTTGGTCAGCCGCGCGTCGCGCTGCAACTCATTCAGGATGGCGATGTCAAACTTGTCTAATGTTTCCATATTTGCCATTTTGCAGCAAGATTCTTTCTGGAAGTAGGCTAAATAGGGCAAACAAAGCAAAGACATATCAGGGCCGGCGGCATACACTTTGCATGCATATAGAGGGCCGGCCCTAACCGGGCTTAAGCCTTTTGCAGCCTGCCCACGAGGCGGTACTAAAAACAGTCCTGGAGACCCACGAACATGAACGCCCCCCTACCTGAACACATCCGCAAGGCCCTGGAAACCGTCACGCTCGACGATAAATATTCCTTAGGGCGTGGCCGCGCTTTCATGAGCGGCGTCCAGGCGCTGGTCCGCCTGCCCATGCTGCAGCGCACGCGCGACGCCATCGAGGGCCTGAACACGGCGGGTTTTGTCAGCGGCTACCGCGGCTCGCCGCTGGGTGGTTATGACCAGGCGCTGTGGGCCGCCAAAAAACACCTGGCCGCGCAGAACATCGTGTTCCAGCCCGGCGTCAACGAGGAACTGGGCGCCACCGCCGTCTGGGGCACCCAGCAACTGGACCTGTACCCGCAAAGCAAAAAATTCGACGGCGTGTTCGGCATCTGGTACGGCAAGGGCCCGGGCGTGGACCGCTGCTCGGATGTCTTCAAGCACGCCAACATGGCGGGCACCGCGAAACACGGCGGCGTGATCGCGATTGCCGGCGACGACCATGTCTCCAAGAGCTCCACCGCCGCCCACCAGAGCGACCACATCTTCAAGGCCTGCGGCCTGCCGGTGTTTTTCCCGTCCAATGTGCAGGACATCCTGGACATGGGCCTGCATGCGTTTGCCATGAGCCGTTTTTCGGGCGTCTGGTCGGGCATGAAAACCATCCAGGAAGTCGTGGAGTCGTCGAGTTCCATCCTGGTCGACCCCGATCGCGTCAAGATCATCCTCCCCGAGGATTTCGAAATGCCGCCCGGCGGCCTGCACATTCGCTGGCCTGACGCGCCGCTGGAGCAGGAAGCCCGGCTGATGGACTACAAATGGTATGCGGCGCTCGCGTACATCCGCGCCAACAAGCTCAATTACAACGTCATCGCCGGCCCCAAGGACCGCTTCGGCCTGATCGCCAGCGGCAAGGCCTTCAACGATACGCGCCAGGCCCTGGCCGACCTCGGGCTGGATGAACAAACCTGCCACCAACTGGGCATACGCCTGCACAAGGTCAATGTGGTCTGGCCGCTGGAGGCCACCATCACTCGCGACTTCGCCGAGGGCCTGCAGGAAATCCTGGTGGTCGAGGAAAAGCGCCAGGTCATCGAATACCAGCTCAAGGAAGAGCTTTACAACTGGCGCGCCGACGTGCGGCCCAATGTGCTGGGCAAGTTCGACGAGCCCGAAGGCGACCAGTCGGGCGGCGAATGGGGCCGCTCCAACCCCAGCGACAACTGGCTGCTGCGTGCCAAGGCCGACCTGACGCCGGCCATCATCGCCAAGGCGATCGCCAAGCGCCTGAAAAAACTGGGCGTGCCGGCCGATGTGGCCTCGCGCATGGACGAGCGCCTGGCCGTGATCGAGGCGCGCGAACGGGCCCTGGCCGAAGCCAAGGCCGATACCGGCGAGCGCGCGCCCTGGTTTTGCAGCGGCTGCCCGCACAACACCAGCACGCGCGTGCCCGAAGGCTCGCGCGCCGTGGCCGGCATAGGCTGCCATTACATGGCGACCTGGATGGACCGCTCCACCTCCACTTTCACGCAGATGGGCGGTGAAGGCGTGACCTGGGTGGGCCAGGCGGCCTTCACCACCGACCAGCATATCTTTGCCAACCTCGGCGACGGCACCTACTTCCACAGCGGGCTGCTGGCGATACGCCAGGCCATCGCCTCGGGCGTGAACATCACCTACAAGATTCTCTACAACGACGCGGTCGCCATGACGGGCGGCCAGCAGGTCGGCGAGCGGCCCGAGGGCCATTCGGTGGCGCAGATTGCACACAGCCTGCGGGCCGAGGGCGTGGTCAAGCTGGTCGTGGTCACCGACGAGCCCGAGAAATACCACGGCCGCACGCATACCGTGGATAGCAGCGCGGCACGTGTCGGCCATGCCGAGCTGCTCAACGACCTGCCGCCTGGCGTCGAGGTCTTCCACCGCGACGAACTCGACAAGCTCCAACGCGAGTTCCGCGAACTCAAGGGCACGACCGCCATCATTTACGACCAGACCTGCGCGACCGAAAAACGCCGGCGCCGCAAACGGGGCACCATGGCCGACCCGGAAAAGCGCGTTGTCATCAACGAACTGGTCTGCGAGGGTTGCGGCGACTGCTCGGTGCAGTCCAACTGCCTGTCGGTGGAGCCGCTGGAAACCGAATTCGGCCGCAAGCGCCGCATCAACCAGAACACCTGCAACAAGGATTACTCCTGCGTGAAGGGCTTTTGCCCCAGCTTCATCACCGTCGAGGGCGGGCAGCTGAAGAAACCGAAAAAAGAAAAGAAGGGCGGCCTCTCCAGCCTGCCACCGGTTCCCGAACCCGTCCTGCCCGTGGCCGAACACGCCTGGGGCATCGTGGTGGGCGGCGTGGGCGGCACCGGCGTCATCACCATAGGCCAGCTGCTGGGCATGGCGGCCCACATGGAAGGTAAGGGCGTGGTCACGCAGGACGCGGGCGGCCTGGCGCAAAAAGGCGGCGCCACCTGGAGCCACATCCAGATCGCCAACCGGCCCGAGGCGATTTACACCACCAAGGTGGACACCGCCAAGGCCGACCTGGTCATAGGCTGCGACCCCATCGTGGCCGCCAGCAAATACACGCTGACCGTCATGCAGCCGGGCCGCACCTATGTGGCCATGAATTCGCACGGCACGCCGACGGCAGCCTTTGTGAAGAACCCGGCTTGGCAGTTTCCCGGTGGCAACTGCGAAAGCGCCGTGACTTCCGCAGTGGGCGCTGACTTGCTGGGCAGCTTCGATGCCGAGCAGGTGGCGGTGCAACTGGTGGGCGACTCGATTTACACCAACCCGCTGATGCTGGGCTTTGCCTGGCAAAAAGGGCGTGTGCCGCTGTCGCATGCCGCGCTGATGCGGGCCATCGAGCTCAATGGCGTGCAGGTCGACAACAACAAGGCGGCTTTTGAATGGGGCCGCCGCTGCGCGCATGACCTGGCCTCGGTGCAGGCGCTGTTCAAGGCGGCTCAGGTCATCGAATTCGTGAAGAAACCGGCCCTGGCCGAAATGCTGGCCAAGCGCGTGGACTTCCTCACGGCCTACCAGAATGCCGCCTACGCCCAGGCCTATCAGTCCTTTGTTGAACAAGTCCGGGGTGCCGAGGCGGTGCTGGGCAAGACGACGCTGACAGAAGCCGTGGCGCGCTACCTGTTCAAGCTGATGGCCTACAAGGACGAGTACGAAGTGGCGCGCCTGCACACCGACACGGCCTTCCTGGGCAAGGTCAACGCCATGTTTGAAGGCGACTTCAAACTGCACTACCACCTGGCGCCGCCCTTGATCGCGTCCAAAAACGACAAGGGCGAGCTGCAGAAAAAGCAGTTCGGACCCTGGATGCTGGGCGCGTTCAAGCTGCTGGCCCGCCTCAAGGGCTTGCGCGGCACGCCGCTGGATGTGTTCGGCCGCACCGAAGAGCGGCGCACGGAGCGAGCCCTGATCGAGGAATACAAGGCCAGCCTGCAGGAAGTGCTGGCGGGGCTGACGGCTGAAAACCACGCCACGGCGCTGGAAATCGCCCGGATTCCCGAAATGATCAAGGGGTATGGCCATGTCAAGGCACGCCACCTGGCCGCCGCTCGCCCGCAGTGGGCCGCCTTGATGCAAGCCTTTCGTAGCCTCGGATCTACCGTCCAGCGGAAAGCGGCCTGAGCCCGGGGCCGCCCCGGCCCCGGCCTTTCCCCGAGAAGTTGGCCCCGCAGCCATGCCTGCGGTGGCCCCTTGCGCGTAAACCCGGCTTGAAAAGCCCCTGGAGCGCGCCAGTTACCTCCTTGTGCGGCTGCCCCGCCGCATACAATCGTGGGCTCTGCGCGCTGTCCGTGCTGGATTGCGCGCGCCAGTGTTTTTTTATGTTGTGGAGTTAGCCGTGTTCATTTCTTCCGCCTTTGCCCAAACCGCTCCCGCTGCAGCCGCCGGTGGTGACATGATGTCCTCGCTGACGGGTATGCTGCCCCTGGTGCTGATGTTTGTGGTGCTGTATTTCGTCATGATCCGCCCGCAGATGAAAAAGCAGAAAGAGCACCGCGCCATGATCGACGCGCTGGCCAAGGGCGATGAAGTCGCGACGGCCGGCGGCCTGCTCGGCAAGGTGACCAAGCTGGGCGACGCCTACCTGACCCTGGAACTGGCCCCCGGCGTCGAAGTGCAGCTGCAGCGCAGCGCCATCATCCAGGTCCTGCCCAAGGGCGCGATCAGCACAGCCAAGTAAGTCTTCAAGGCCCTGTGAGGGTTCACAGGGATTTTCGGTATATCGGGGCTGCTGCTGATGCGGGCGCCCCTTTTGTTCATTTGTCCACCAGGAACAGCCCTCCCATGAATCGTTATCCGGCCTGGAAGTACGCCATCATCGTGGTCGCGCTGCTGATCGCGGCTTTGTACACGCTGCCCAATTTCTTCGGCGAAGCGCCTGCTGTTCAGGTGTCCAGCAGCAAATCCACCATCAAGGTCGACAGCACGACGCTGGCCAAGGTCGAGCAGGCCCTCAAGGATGCCAGCATCGCGGCCGACGCCATCACGCTCGAGGGCAGTTCGATCAAGGCGCGTTTCGGTGACACCGACACGCAGCTCAAGGCCAAGGACGCGATCCAGAAAGCCCTTTCGCCCGACGCGAACGACCCGGCCTACGTGGTCGCGCTCAACCTGCTGTCGCGCTCGCCCGCCTGGTTGACCTCGCTGCACGCTTTCCCGATGTACCTGGGGCTGGACCTGCGCGGCGGCGTTCACTTCATGCTGCAGGTGGACATGCAGGCGGCGCTGACCAAGAGAACCGAGTCCCTGGCCGGCGACATTCGCCTGTCCTTGCGGGAAAAGAACATCCGCCACGGCGGCATCAGCCGCAACGGGCAAACCATTGAAATCAGGTTGCGCGATTCCGCCACCCTGGCCTCCACCAAGGCGTTGATCCAGGACCAGTTCGCCGACCTGCAGACCGTTGATGCGCCGGACGGCGCGGAGTACAAGCTGACGGCCTCCATCAAGCCCGAAGCCGCGCGCCGCATCCAGGACCAGGCGCTCAAGCAGAACATTGTGACCCTGCACAACCGTATCAATGAGCTGGGCGTGGCCGAGCCGGTGATCCAGCAGCAAGGCATAGACCGCATCGTGGTGCAGCTGCCCGGCGTGCAGGACACGGCCAAGGCCAAGGACATCCTGGGCCGCACCGCCACGCTGGAAATGCGCCTGGTGGACGACAGCGCCGAAGCCCGGGCCGCCGCGAACAATACCGGCGCCGTTCCTTTCGGTGACGAGCGCTTCTTCGAGCGCAATGGCCAGGCGGTGATCGTCAAGAAGCAGGTGATCCTGACCGGCGAAAGCCTGACGGATGCGCAACCCGGCTTTGACTCGCAGAACCAGCAGCCCAAGGTGGACCTCACGGTCGACGCCAAGGGTGGGCGCATCATGCGCGACACCAGCCGCGAGAACATCAAAAAGCGCATGGCCATTTTGCTGTTCGAAAAAGGCAAGGGCGAAGTGCTGACCGCGCCCGTCATCCAGGGCGAGCTCGGCAACCGCTTCCAGATTTCCGGCTCCATGAGCGTCGTCGAAGCCAATGACCTCGCGCTGCTGCTGCGCGCCGGCTCGCTGGCTGCGCCCATGGAAATCATCGAGGAGCGCACCATTGGCCCGACCCTGGGTGCCGACAACATCTCCAAGGGCTTTCACAGCGTGTCCTGGGGCTTTGTCGTGATCGTCGCCTTCATGGCCGCCTATTACATGCTGTTCGGCCTGTTCTCCGGCCTGGCGCTGGCCGTCAACCTGCTGCTGCTGGTGGCGGTGCTGTCCATGCTGCAGGCGACCCTGACCTTGCCCGGCATGGCGGCCATGGCGCTGGCGCTGGGCATGGCCATCGACTCCAACGTGCTGATCAACGAGCGTGTGCGTGAAGAGCTGCGCAGCGGGGCGTCACCGCAGGCGGCCATCCATGCGGGCTACGAGCGGGCCTGGGCCACCATCCTGGACTCCAACATCTCGACGCTGATCGCCGGCCTGGCATTGCTGGCCTTCGGCTCCGGCCCGGTGCGCGGCTTTGCGGTGGTGCACTGCATCGGCATTTTGACCAGCATGTTCTCGGCGGTGTTTTTCTCGCGCGGCCTGGTCAACCTCTGGTACGGCCGCCAGAAAAAGCTCAAGTCGGTCTCCATCGGCACCGTGTGGCGGCCTGCCGCGTCCGGCGCCGTGGCGGCCAAGTAACCCCGGCCTTTCCTCTCCCCGAGTTTCCCAAGGACCCCAGATGGAATTCTTCAAAATCCGGCGCGACATCCCGTTCATGCGGCATGCCCTGATTTTTAATGTCATCAGTTTTGCGACCTTCGCGCTGGCCGTCTTCTTCCTGATCACGCGCGGCCTGCACCTGTCGGTGGAGTTCACCGGCGGCACCCTGATGGAGGTGAACTACACCCAGGCCGCCGATGTCGGCAAAATCCGCGACACCGTGGCCGGCCTTGGCTTTGCCGACGTGCAGGTGCAGAACTTCGGCACCTCGCGCGACGTGATGATCCGTCTGCCGGCGCAAAAGGGCGTGAGCACCGCCCAGCAAAGCGACAAGGTGCTGGCGGCCCTGAAAGCGGCCGGCCCCGAGGTGACGCTGCGCCGCACCGAGTTTGTCGGTCCGCAGGTCGGCGAGGAACTGGCCCATGACGGGTTGAAGGCGCTGGCCATGGTGGTGTTCGGCATCATGGTCTATCTGGCCTTCCGTTTTGAATGGAAGTATGCGGTGGCGGCCATCATCGCGAACTTGCACGACGTTGTCATCATCCTGGGCTTCTTCGCGTTCTTCCAGTGGGAGTTTTCGCTGGCCGTGCTGGCCGCCGTGCTGGCGGTGCTGGGCTATTCCGTCAATGAGTCGGTGGTGATCTTCGACCGGATCCGCGAGAACTTCCGCCGCTACCGCAAGATGAACACCATAGAGATCATCGACAACGCGATCACTTCCACCATCAGCCGCACCATCATCACCCACGGCTCGACCCAGATCATGGTGTTGTCCATGTTGCTGTTCGGTGGCCCGACGCTGTTTTACTTCGCCCTGGCCCTGACCATAGGCATCCTGTTCGGTATTTATTCCTCGGTTTTTGTGGCCGCCGCCATCGCAATGTGGCTGGGCATCAAGCGGGAAGACCTGGTCAAGGCGCCGGCCAAAAAAGGCGAAGATCCGAATGACCCCAACGCAGGGGCTACGGTGTAAGCTATAGGCTAATCACCCAGGGCGGTCGTGCCAAGCAACAAAAATAACAGTCTTCTGGTCGAGCAGGCTCGCGCGCTGTTTACGGAGCGTGCAGCACGGATATTGCCCGTGCTGGCCAAAACCATTCAAGACAAGCTGTCCGCGCTGGTCGACCAGCCGGGCAGCGCCCGCGACATGCAGGAGCGGCGGGACGGCTGGATGGCTTTCCAGAAAAGCGGCGATGCATGGGTCCGCGGCACCGCCGCCGCCTGGGCCAACGCGCAGGCCATACCCGCGGCCAATTCACCGGCTCGCTTCCTGGACAGCGGAAAATTCGAACTGATGGACAACGACGTGATGGAGGACAAGATCCTGGCCTCACGTCTGGCCTTGCGCCTGCTCGATTTCGCGAGCTGGGAGCTCAACGACCTTCGCTTGCGCATCCAGAACCTGGAGGGGATCACCGAACTCCACAAGCAGGACATCCTGCGCCCCGAAGTACTCGCCCAGCACCTGGTGGAGCAATGGGGCAAGGCCGGCCTGCCGCGCGAGGTCTGGCTCGCGGTCCAGAGCGGCATCCAGAAGGACATGGGCGAGCACCTGCTCGAAACCTACCATGCCACCAACGAATTCCTGGTGCAGCAGGGCGTGATGGCCGAGATCGACCTGAGGCCGCTGGTCAAGCGCACGCCCTCGGCCGCCGGCACCGGTGCCCCGGCCAAAACAGCGCCCGACGCGCAAAAAGGGAAAGCTCCGCAGGGCGAAGGCAACCCGGCCGGGTCCGGCATGGTCGGCGGCGCGGCTTATGGCGGCGCTGGCGGTAGCAACGCTTCCCCTTCTTATGGTGAATCCACGGGAGGGGCAGGCCCGTCCTTATCCGGCGGCCGCGGCCCGGGCGCCATGGGTGGCGGCCGGGGCGGCGTCGCCCGGGGAGGTGCTTCCGGCGTGGCTTCGTCCAGGGTCGGCGGCGCTGAATCCACCTATGGCGGCAGCGGTGGCGCTGCGCGAGGCGCGGCAGGTGCGGCGGCTGGCGGCGGTCCGCGGAGCGGGCAGGGTGGCGGCCGATTTATGGGCACTGGCGCGGCGGGTTCCGGCGGCGTGGGCGGCCCGAGTTTCCAGGGCGGCTCCGGCAACGGCGCCCACACCGGCCAGCCCAATGCGCAAAAAGGCCCGGAAGCCACCACCGGTCCCGGCCAGGGGGTGTACGATGAAACCCGCCTGCAGACCGCGACCACACCCCTGGCCCGGGCGCGCATGCGCGCCCAGGGCGTGATGGGGCAACTCAAGCGACTGCTGTCAAACCAGGCGGCGGGCTTCGACGATACGCGGCCCAGCCAGGCTTCGCCGCAGCTGGCGCAGGCCATGGCCAGCGTGGAGCGCGTGCAGGAAACCGGCGGGGAACGCACGCTGCTGGTGGATGCGCCGGGACAGGTCTACGGCCAGGCGCAGGTGGACCACGCCGTCGGCGTCTTGCGCGAACGTACCACCAAGCTCAAGGAGGCCGCGTCCACCTCCTCCGAAAAGGCGACGATTGAAATCGTGGCCCTGATGTTCCAGAGCATCCTCGCGGAAGACCGGATTCCCGCGGTGATCCGTGTCTGGTTCGCGCGCCTGCAGATGCCGGTGCTGCGCGTGGCGATCTCGGAGCCCGAGTTCTTCGAGTCCCTGCAGCATCCCGCGCGCCGGCTGATAGACCGCATGGGTTCCTGCGTGCTCGGCTTCGACGTCACGGTGGCGGGCGGCGTGCTGGAGGCCGAGATCAAACGCGTTGTGCAGGTGATCGAGCAATACCCCGAAACCGGTCGCCGGGTGTTCCAGCTCGTCTACGATGAATTCGACAAATTCCTGTCCCGGTTTCTTTCGGAGCACGGCAACGCCGCCCGCGTGGTGAGCGTGGCCCAGCAGGTCGAGCAAAAAGAGACCATGACCATCCAGTACACCATTGAGATGCGCAACATGCTCAATGACATGTCGGTGCGCGATGAGATCCGCGAGTTCCTGTTCAAGGTATGGGCCGAAGTGCTGGCGATCGCCGCCATGAAGAACGGCCCGCAGCATGAAGAGACCCTCACGCTCAAGCGGGCCGCCGTCGATCTGGTGTGGGCGGCAAGCGCCAAACCCAACCGCAATGACCGCGCGCGTGTCATCGCCGACCTGCCCAAGCTGCTGCAGCTGCTGCGCCTGGGAATGTCCATGCTGGGCCTGGGTGTCGCCGACCAGGACGGGCACCTGAAAATCATCAGCGACACGCTGGCCGATGCCTTCATGTCCAAGACCGACGCCATTCCCGTGGAGAAGGTGGAGGCCATGGCCAAGCGCCTGACCAACCTCGAGGATTACCTGTCCGATGAGGATGTCGGGGACCTGCCTCTGGACACCGACAGCCTGGTGACCATGATAGGCATAGACGCCACCGACATCGAGGTGATCGCCGACGGCGGCAGCCACCCCACGGAGGCCATGCGCGCCTGGGCCAAGGAATTGCAGCTGGGTTCCTGGTTCAGCCTGGACCACAACGGCAAGGTCAGCCATGTGCAGTTCGCCTGGTGCAGTGGCCGCAAGCAGTTGCACCTGTTCGCTTCGGCCGACGGCCGCAATTTCCTGATCCAGGCGCGTCGCCTGGCCGCTTATCTGCAGGCGGGCTTGCTGGTGCCGACGGAAGAAGAGGCGCTGACGGTGCGCGCCACACGCGACGCGCTGGCCAAGCTGGACGCCAACCCCGAGCGCCTGCTGGGTTAGGCCTTTAAATTCCGTATTGGGGAAGAGCCCCTGGCGCGCGGGGCCGGGCCGCCGGCACGCGGTGTGCAGCGTTCAGTGGGCCAGGCGGAACTCCGTGTCGTCGCACAGTTCGTCGAGCACCAGCGCGTCGGGCTCTTCGCCAAAACTCCAGTACACCATGAGGACGATGATTTTGAGGTCGTCCAGCGTCACCGGGTCGCCGGGGGCTGCCATGGCGCGGTCTATGACGATTTCGCGCATGTGCGGCGGCAGCACGCCGGAGGATTCAAGAAAGCTCACAAAACCCAGGCTTTGCGCGCCCAGATGGTCCTGCTCGGCGACGGAGTACACACGCAGGCTGGCGGCCGATTGCGGCTGAATGGCGGAAGAGCTTGCGGGGGATTCACCACTTGACTGCGGGGTTTTGGCCGGCAGGCTGATCTGCGTGCCCTGGGCTGCGACATTCAGGCCGTCGAGCCAGACCAGGGCTGCCTGGATTTCCTCGGCATCGAATCCCGCCGCGGTGAGTTTGCGGCTCAGTCGGTGGAGTTCGGGGCAAGCGTCACCTTGCCAGTAATTCTCGTAGACGTACACCAGTACTTCAAACATGCACCCAATATAACGCAGATGCCACCGGCCGTGTCAAACCTCCGGCCGGAGTCCACGGTGCGCGGAAAATCCGCAGGCCCCACGGACCTTAACCAGCGGCCAGACGCTGGAACAGCCCGCCCGGCAAGCGCACCACCTGCCCGCACAGTTCAAGTTCCAGCAGGCCGGCCTGCAGCCGCGAGGTGTCCAGCCCGGTGCGCGCCTGCAAGGCGTCCAGGCTCACGGGGTCAAAGCCCAGGGCCGCGACCAGCGGATCAGCGGCGTGCGGCTCGGCCGCCACATCACCGCCGCCGGGCGCGCGGCCTGCGGTGGAGAGCTCCAGCTCTTCCAGGACATCCTGCGCTACTTCCACCAGCTTGGCGCCCTGCTTGATCAGCGCATGGCAGCCGCGTGACTGGGGCGAGTGGATGGAGCCGGGAATCGCAAAGACCTCCTTGCCCTGCTCGGCCGCCAGCCGAGCCGTGATCAGCGAGCCCGATTGCAGCGCAGCCTCCACGACCAGGGTGCCGCGGGAGAGGCCCGAAATGATGCGGTTGCGCCGCGGGAAATTGGCCGCCAGCGGCGGCGTGCCGAGGGGAAATTCGCTGACGATCATGCCCTGCTGCGCGATCCGGTGCGCCAGCGCAAGATGTTTTTTGGGATAGACCCTGTCCAGGCCGGTGCCTACCACCGCAATCGTTTCGCCGCCGCCCAGCAGGGCGCCGTCGTGCGCCGCGCCGTCAACGCCCAGGGCCAGCCCCGACACCACGCAAAGCCCGGCGCCGCCGAAGGCCTTGGCGAACTGCCGGGCGTTGGCTTCACCCTGCGGCGTCGGGTTGCGGCTGCCCACGATGGCGATGTGGGGCGCTGTCGCCGGCTTTCCGGCCAGCGTGCCCAGCATGTAAAGCATCAATGGCGGGTCTTCGATGTCGAGCAAGGCCGCCGGGTAGGCGGTGTCGCCCAGCGTGGCGACCTGCCTGTCGTCGCCGGCCTGCAGCCATTCGAGGGTGAGCTGCAACTGGGCTGCCAGCGCCGGCGGCTCTTCGAGGATGGCTTTGGCCAGCTTTTCGGTGCCGAGTTGCCTGAGGGTGGCCGCGCTCTGGCCAAAGACGGCCTGCGCCGAGCCAAAAGCGGCCAGCAGCTTGCGCGCGGTGTCGTTTCCTACACCGGGGGAAAGCGTCAGCCGCAACCAGGCCTGAAGCTCTTGGGTATCCACGTCGGTCTGGACGGACAGGGAGGCCGCTGCCGGTGGGCCGCGCCGCAGCGCGCCCGGCCGCAGGCAGCGCCCTTAGTTCGGGTTGGTGAAGCGGTCGCCGACCTTCACGCCGTCGGTAATCTGCAAGATCAGCGCGTAGGAGAGCTTGTCGAAGGTGCGGAACACCATCATCAGGCCGTTGCGCTCATTGGGCAGCTTGATTTGCGGCCGCGCGCTGTCGGTCTTGTCGGCCAGCCGCTCGCCGTCCTTGAGGATGGCCATGACGTGGCCGCGTTCAAGGCCGTCCTTGGCGCCGCGATTAATCACCACGACCTGGTTTTCGGCCGCGTTCGCCACGGCGCTGCCGTAAATCGACACGATCTGGCCCGTGACCGGGGTGGCGGGTGCGTGCGGAACGTAGCTGACCAGTTCCCGGGGCGGGTCGGGAAGCAGGCGGTCTCCGACCCGCATCTCTTCCTTGGTGGAAACGATGTCAATCGTGGCTGGCACGATTTCCGATTGAGGCTTGCCGTCCTTGCCCGGCACCTGCATGACGGATTCGCCGCGCATCAATTCGGCCTTGCCGATGTATTGTGCCTCGTAGCCCAGAATCTGCTGGGTGGTCGGGTCTTTCAGGGGGGTGGCATTGCGATAGACGCGGTAGTCCAGCGGCTGGTCCTTGGCATCGCTCAGGGGGTTGCCGGTGGCCACGCCGCCTACGTATTCGCCGCGCGCATAGGCGCGGTCCCCGCGGCTGAGCAGCACGCGGCCTTCCTGGGCTGCGACGATGCGGGGAGCCCTTGAGAAGGTCGCGTCGTCCACCAGGACGGCTTCCGAGAGGAAGGGCTCGATGGCGTTGGGCGACAGCGTGGGAATGGAGTTGTCCGCCAGGGACTCATAACGGGTGCGGGGCGACACGCGTACCGTGTCGGTCGGTGGGCCGTCGCTGGAGGCCTGGCGCGTGCGCAGGGTGGCGCGGCCGCCGGTTTTGTCCAGGTAAAGATGCTGCCCTGGATAAATGCGGTGCGGGTTGCGGATGTCCTGCAGGTTCATGCCCCACAGCTCCGGCCAGCGCCACGGGCTTTTGAGGAACATACCGGAAATGGCCCACAGCGTGTCGCCGCGCTTGACCGTGTACTCGTCCGGTGCATTGGGCGCCAACTCACTGAGAGGGACCCCGGCCTGGGCCACCTGGGTGGCTGTTGCTTTTTGGCCCGGTGTGATGGGGAAATTCTGGGCATGCAGGCCGCCGGCGATGCCCAGGAGGGCGGTGGCGGCTATTGAAATTTGACTGAAACGACCAAAAATTGTTTGCATCTTTGTAGGCCTTCGGCGCTTTTAGAGGACTGGCACGGCGCGATCCGCAACGGAATCAGGCGGAAAAGACCGTGTCATATCTTGATAAATTACTAACGATTTTGTACCTAAGCCCTTGATTAAGCAACGAATACGCGATTCTGGGAATATCAGGATGCCGAAAAACCGAGAAAAGTGGCGAAAATAGCGACATCTCCCCCCCGGGCCTTCATTTCCCCTTGCTTTCCCCCATGAGCCAGCTGACCATTCTTCGTTACCCCGACCCCCGCCTGCACACGGTGGCCAAACCCGTGGCCGCCGTTGATGCACGCCTGCGCAAGCTGGCCGACGACATGTTTGAAACCATGTACGAGGCCTCCGGCATAGGCCTGGCCGCCACCCAGGTCAATGTGCACGAGCGCCTGATCGTCATCGACGTGAGTGAAGACCGCAACCAGCCCATGGTGCTGATCAACCCCGAAATCCTCTGGGCCAGCGAGGAAAAGCGTGTCGGCGACGAAGGCTGCCTGTCGGTGCCCGGTATCTATGACGGGGTGGAGCGCTCCATCGCCATCAAGGTCCAGGCCCTGGACCTGGACGGCAAGCCCCAGGTCTATGAGGCCGAAGGCATGCTGGCGGTCTGCATCCAGCATGAAATGGACCACCTATTGGGCAAGGTGTTTGTCGAATATCTCTCTCCCCTGAAGCGCAACCGCATCAAAACCAAGATGATCAAGCAGAAAAAGGACGAAGAGCGCGAGTCCGCCGGCTGATCCCAGCCGCCGGGGATGCGGGCTTTGCCGCCGTGACCCCGGGATTTCCCCAGGGGTCTTTAGAATCAGGCGCCATGCGCGTCATATTTGCCGGTACCCCTGAGTTCGCCCGCGTGGCCCTCGAAAGATTGCACGCAGCCGGTTTTGAGATCTCCCTGGTCCTGACCCAGCCCGACCGCCCCGCCGGCCGCGGCATGAAACTGCAGGCTTCCCCCGTCAAACAGTGGGCGGCAAGCGCCCACATCCCCGTCGCCCAGCCGCGCAGCCTGCGGCTGGACGGCAAATTCCCCGATGACGCGGCTTCAGCCCGTGAGGCCATCCTGGCCGCCAAAGCGGACGTCATGGTCGTTGCCGCCTATGGGCTGATCCTTCCGCAGTGGGTGCTGGACACCCCCCGGTTGGGTTGCCTCAATATCCATGCATCCTTGCTGCCGCGCTGGCGCGGCGCCGCGCCGATTCACCGCGCCATCGAGGCCGGTGATGCGGAAACCGGCATCACTATCATGCAAATGGATGCGGGCCTGGACACCGGCGACATGCTGCTGGTGGACAAGCTGCCGATCGCCGCCGGTGACACCACGGGGTCTCTTCATGACCGCCTGGCGGGGCTGGGCGGGCGGCTTATCGTGGAGGCGCTGGAACTGGCGGCCTGCGGCGGCTTGACTGCCACGCCCCAGCCGGCCGAAGGTGTGACTTACGCCCACAAGATTGAAAAACACGAAGCCATGACGGACTGGACGCAAGGCGCCGCCGTGCTGGAGCGCCGAATCCGTGCCTTCAACCCCTTTCCCGGTGCGGCCGGCGTGCTGGCGGGCCAGACCCTCAAGTTCTGGCGCGCCGAAATCCTGGCCGACGCGGTCCGGCCCGCTGATGCCGGGGCGGGCCAGGTGCTGGCTGCCAGTGCGCAAGGCATAGATATCGCCGCGGTGGATGGCGTGCTGCGCGTGAGCCGCCTGCAAAAAGCCGGCGGCAAGGCGCTGGATGCGGCCGATTTTTTGCGCGGCTTCGATATCCGGCCCGGCATGGTGTTCAGCCACGCGTCGGCAGATCAACAGGAATGAGGGTTTTGTGAAAAGATTGTTCAAGCATCCGGATTTCCGGGCGGGCGTCAACGACATGGCGGCGGTCGCGCCTGGCATCGCGGCCTGGGGGCTGATGACGGGTGTGGCCATGATCAAGTCGGGCATGAGCCTCGTTGAGGTGCTGCTGATGGCCATCCTGGTGTTTGCCGGCAGCTCACAGCTGGCCGCTCTTCCGCTCATCGTCGCCGGCGCCCCGATGTGGGTGATTCTGGCCACTGCGTTCTGCGTCAATCTGCGCTTTATGGTGTTCAGCGCACATTTGCGGCCTTATGTCATGCACCAGAGCCTTTGCAAACGCCTGGCCCACGGATATCTGATGGCTGACTTGAATTACGTGCTGTTCACCAGGCGTTTCCCGCATCCCGGCACAGACCCCGCCGTCATTGCAGCGCAGGAAGCCTATTGGATAGGGAACTGCGCGACCGGCTGGGTGAGCTGGGTGGGCGCCAGCCTGCTGGGCATCGTGCTGGCCAATTCCATTCCGCTGTCGTGGGGCCTGGGCTTTGCCGGCATCCTGGCCTTGTTGGGCATCATGTGCTCGCTGGCCACCACCCGTCTGCGCGCGGTGTCGGCGGCCATCGCCGGCGCAGCCGCCGTGGCCACCTTCGCCCTGCCGCTCAAGCTGAATATCCTGGTGGCCATCGCCGCCGCAGTTGCCGTCTGCCTGCTGCTGGAAAAACCGGCGGCCAAACCCGCAGCACCCGCCCCCGGAGACGCCGCATGAACCAGACCGATCTCTGGACCGTGGCCACCATACTCGGCATGACGGCCATCACCGTCATCACGCGCAGCTTCTTTTTCCTGTCGGACAAACCCTGGACCCTGCCGGCCTGGGCCCAGCGCGGCCTGCATTACGCGCCCATCGCCGCCCTGGCGGCGGTCATCATCCCCGAAATGGTGATGAGCCAGGGCCATTTGATCGCCACCTGGAAGGACGCCCGCTTGTTTGCCGTCGTCGCGGGTACGGCCTGGTATTACTGGCGCCATGGCGTGCTGGGAACTATCCTGGCCGGCATGGCGGTTTACCTGCCGCTGCACATCTATTTGGGATGGTAGGCAGGTAAGCAAACGCAAAGGCGCCTCGCAGTGGGGCTTGCAGGAAAAACGCCCGCCTACAATTGCGGCAGCTCAGGCCGGCACCGGCCTGAAATTTCACTTCCCTTGCGAGCCTTTCCATGAATTTCATCCGTTTTTCCGACCTGTGCGCCAGCGGCAAAGTTGCCGGCAAGCGCGTGTTCATCCGTGCCGATCTCAATGTGCCGCAGGATGACGCCGGCAACATCACCGAAGACACGCGCGTGCGCGCCTCCATCCCCTGCATACAGATGGCGCTGGACGCGGGCGCCGCGGTGATGGTGACTTCCCACCTCGGGCGGCCCGTCGAGGGTGAGTTCAAGCCGGCCGATTCGCTGGCGCCCGTGGCCAAACGGCTGGGCGAACTCATGGGGCGCGAAGTGAACCTGGTGCCCAACTGGGTGGACGGCGTGGACATCAAACCCGGCCAACTGGCGCTGCTGGAGAACTGTCGCCTCAACAAGGGCGAGAAGAAAAACAGCGAAGAACTCGCGCGCAAGATGGCCGCGCTCTGCGACATCTTTGTGCATGACGCCTTCGGCACCGCCCACCGCGCCGAGGCCTCCACCTACGGCATCGCGCAGTACGCGCCCGTGGCCAGCGCCGGCCCGCTGCTGGCCGCCGAAATGGACGCGATCTCCAAGGCGCTGTCCAGCCCGCGCCGGCCGCTGGTCGCCATCGTGGCCGGCAGCAAGGTATCCACCAAGCTGACCATCCTCAAGTCGCTGGCCGCCAACGTCGATCAGCTCATTGTGGGCGGCGGCATCGCCAACACCTTTATGCTGGCCGCCGGCCTGAAGATTGGCAAAAGCCTTGCCGAAGCCGATTTGCTGGCCGAAGCCAAGGCCGTGATTGACGCCATGAAAGCGCGCGGCGCCGAGGTGCCGATCCCGACCGACGTGGTCACCGCCAAGAGCTTTGCCGCCGATGCGCCGGCCACCGTCAAGGCCGCCACCGACGTGGCCGATGACGACCTGATCCTCGACATAGGCCCGCAAACCACGGCGCGGCTGGCCGCGCAGCTCAAGGCTGCCGGCACCATCGTCTGGAACGGCCCGGTCGGCGTGTTCGAGTTCGACGCCTTCGCCAAGGGCACCGAAGGCATTGCGCGCGCCATCGCAGAAAGCAGCGCGTTTTCCATCGCCGGCGGCGGCGATACGCTGGCCGCGATCGCCAAGTACGGCATCGAAAAGCAGGTGGGCTACATTTCCACTGGCGGCGGCGCCTTCCTCGAAGTGCTGGAAGGCAAGACGCTGCCGGCCTTTGAAATTTTGCAGAAACGCGCCGCGGGCTGAGCGCCTGCTTTTCCCGCCGCGCGGGCCGGGGGATGACCCCCTGGCGCGAATTGGTAACGCCTTTGTAACTGTTTCCGTGTGAAAATCGGAAACTAAATTACATGGAGACATTCACTATGCCGCGTCGCGCCACCAAGATCGTTGCCACCCTCGGACCCGCCTCCAGCGACCCCGCACTGCTGGAGAAAATGATCCGCGCCGGCGTCAACGTGGTGCGCCTCAATTTCAGCCACGGCACGGCCCAGGACCATGTGGACCGGGCCCAGCTCGTGCGCGAAGCCGCCCAGCGCGCCGGCCGCGAAGTCGCCATCATGGCCGACCTGCAGGGCCCCAAGATCCGCGTCGGCAAGTTCGCCGAAGGCAAGGTCCAGCTCGAGCCCGGCGAGAAATTCATCCTCGACGCCTCCCGCACCGAACCCGGCGACTTGAAGGGCGTGGGCCTGGACTACAAGGAATTGCCGCGCGACGTGAAACCCGGCGACGTGCTGCTGCTTAACGACGGCCTGATCGTGCTGACCGTCGACATGGTGCGTGGCGAAGAAGTGCACACCACCGTCAAGCTGGGCGGCGAGCTGTCCAACAACAAGGGCATCAACAAGCAGGGCGGCGGCCTGACCGCCCCGGCGCTGACCGCCAAGGACATGGAAGACATCAAGACGGCCATGAGCTTCCAGGCCGACTACGTGGCCGTGAGCTTTCCCAAAAACGCCACCGACATGGAAATGGCGCGCCAGCTGTGCAACGTGGCCGCCGCGCCTTACAAACACAAGCCCGGCCTGATCGCCAAGATCGAGCGCGCCGAAGCGATTCCCAAGCTCGAGGAAATCCTGCAGGTCAGCGACGGCATCATGGTGGCCCGCGGCGACCTGGCCGTCGAGGTCGGCAATGCCGCCGTGCCGGCCCTGCAAAAACGCATGATCAAGATGGCGCGTGCCGGCGACAAGGTCGTCATCACCGCCACGCAGATGATGGAGTCCATGATCGTCAACCCGGTGCCCACGCGCGCCGAGGTCAGCGACGTCGCCAACGCGGTGCTGGACGGCACCGATGCGGTGATGCTCAGCGCCGAAACCGCCGCCGGCAAGTACCCGCTGGAGACGGTGGAGGAAATGGCCAAGATCTGCGAGGAAGCCGAGAAAGCCGAATACAAGGAACTCGAAGGCGATTTCTCCGGCAAGACCTTCAGCCGCATCGACCAGTCCATCGCCATGGGCGCGCTGTTCACCGCCCACCACCTGGGCGCCAAGGCCATCGTCGCGCTGACCGACAGCGGCTCCACGCCCCTATGGATGAGTCGCCACGACATCCGCGTGCCGATCTACGCGCTCACGCCGCGCCTGGCCACGCAGCGCAAGATGGCGATCTACCGCAACGTGCGGCCCTTGCTCATGGACACCAGTGCCGATCGCGATACCGCGCTCGAGCAGGCCGAAGGCCACCTGCTGCGCCGCAACATCGTGCAAAGCGGCGACGTCTATGCCATCACCTGCGGCGAGCCCATGGGCGCGCCGGGCGGCACCAACATGCTGAAAATTTGCCGGGTGGCCTAGATATATGACCCCCACGGTCGCTCACTTCGTGTAGCTCCCTGCCCCCCGAGGGGGCCGCTGCGCCTGCGGCCGGGCAAAGCCCGTTCCGCGGCCCCTGCTAGGTTAAGAGCTTCGCGCCCGGGATCTACGGCTTCAGTGTTGCGAGCGCAGGCACCCGGGCCTGAGCCGGCGACGGCCTTTGTGAAAGCACCTGGCTGACGATGTTGTCCACCAGCGCCGCCGAGGCCCAGCAGAGCCAGGCGGTCCAGAGCGTGTGGCTCATGTAGTGGGCGCCGCGCACCTGTTGCGCCAGGCCCAGCACCAGACCCGCCAGCAGGGCGCCGGCCAGCCAGCGCCGCGCTGTCCGGGGCAGGGCGTGGCGGAACGCAAAAAAACCGCCGATAAACGCAAAACCCGCCGAGGCATGGCCGGCCGGAAAGCAGCCGCCGCTGCCGCCGTCGCGCACGCCCCAAGCCCAGTGCGACACATAGGCCACGGTACCGCCGAACTCGCGTAGCTCCCAGGGGCAGCTTGTGAGGCTGTGCAGCTTGAGGGTGGATATCACCAGCAGCGAGACCAGGGTGGTCAGCGCCAGCTGGACGCGGCGCTCGGCGGCCAGCCGTCGCAGGGCACCGAAGGGCCGCGCCACGGCCGCCAGCAGCGCCAGTTCGACTACCCATGGCAGCCAGCGTATGTCGTCGTGCAGCGTGCCGCGCCAGAACCAGTGGTCCTCCAGCGGAAATCCCGACGAAGATCCGAACCAGTGCGCCATCCACAGGTCCAGGCCTGAATGGTCCCAGGCAATGAGCAGCGCGAGGCCGAGCAGCGTTCCCAGGCGAACACGCGACACAAGGGGAGTAATGTCGCCGGTAAAGGGAGTAGCGGTCATGGGATTCGGAAGTGGGGTGTGATCCAGGCAGGGGAGGCCGCAAGATAGAGGGGGCGTCTTAACTCATCCTTAAGGCCTTGCGGGCGCCCCGCGGTACACCCTGCCGCCGTCCGAAGCGCCGACAATGGCGCGATGCGAATCCTGGTGGTCGAAGACGATGCCGGCATCGCCCTGGGCCTGCGGACCAACCTGCAGCAGAGGGGCTATGCGGTGGATACCTGCGCCAGCCTGGCGTCGGCCTGGTCGGCCCTGTCCAGCGAGCCGTTTGACCTCGTGCTGCTGGACCTGGGGCTGGCGGATGGCGATGGCGGCGACCTGCTGCTGCGGCTGCGCCAAGTCCGCGCGGGCGCGCCCGGGGCGCTGCCCGACCCGCTGACGCCGGTGCTCATCATGACCGCGCGCGACCAGGTCGCCGACCGCATCTCGGGCCTGAACCTGGGCGCCGACGACTACCTGGTCAAGCCTTTTGACCTCGACGAACTCGAGGCGCGCATGCGCGCGCTGCTGCGGCGCGCGGCCGGCCGCGCCCATCCGCTGCTGGCCCACGGCGAACTGGTGATAGACCCGGCGGCCCGCACGGTGGTGCGCGCGGGGCAGGCCATTGAATTGGCGCCGCGCGAGTTCGCCCTGTTGCGCCTGCTGCTGGAGTCGCGCGGCCGGGTGCTGTCGCGCCAGCAGCTCGAGGCGCGCCTCTACAACTGGCAGGACGCCGTCGGCAGCAATGCAGTCGAGGTACATGTGCACCACCTGCGGCGCAAGCTGGGCGAGGGCCTGATCCAGACCCTGCGCGGTGTCGGCTACTTCATACCGCGGGAGGATGGCGCATGAAGCCCGCGGTGCGTGCGCAGGCGTCGCTCACGCGCCGCCTGCTGCTGTGGGTGCTGGCGGCGCTGCTGCTGGTCTGGGCCGGCTTCGTGGCGGTGGGCTACCGGACCGGAATCCATGAGGCGGGCGAGCTGACCGACGGGCACCTGGCCGGCACCGCTGCCCTGATGCTCAACCTGGACCTGCCGCCCTTTGTCGGCGCGGCGAGGGAGACCGTCCGTCCCGCCATTCCCACGCTCAAGAGCCATGACTACCAGCCTTCCCTAAGCGTGCTGGTGCGCGGCGCCGACGGCCGGCTGCTGGCCCGCTCGGGCGATGCGCCTGTGCCGCCTTTCAGTGAACAGTCCGGTTTCGCCGACCTCGAACTGGGCACGCCGCCGGCCACGTGGCGCAGCTTTTCACAGTGGGACACCCCGCACGCGCGGCAGGTCACCGTGCTGGTTCGCGCCGATGAGCGCGACGAGATGGCCGCCGACGTCGCCGGGCAATTGGCGGAGCCGGGCCTGTGGCTGCTGCCTGTGGTGGCGCTCGCGCTGGGCGCGGCCATCTGGCGCGGCTTGCGACCCTTGCAGGCGCTGTCGCGTGACGTGGCCGAACTTGAGGTCGACAAGGCCGAGCGCCTTGAGGCCCGCCACCCCTACCGCGAGTTCAACTCGGTCGTGCGTTCCATCAACACGCTGGTGGGCCAGCAGCAGGCTTCGCTGGAGCGCGAGCGACAACTGGCCAGCGAGGTGGCCCATGAATTGCGCACTCCGCTGTCCTCCATTGCCCTGCAGGCGGCCTCGCTGCGCGGGGAGCTTTCACCCCGCGCGCGCGAACAGGCGCTCGCGCAGGTAGGCGCCGACGCGATGCGCGCCGGGCACGTCATTACCCAGTTGCTGGCGCTGGCGCGGGCCAGCCGCGCCGACCTGCAGCAGCAGATGCAGCGCCTGGACCTGGGTGCCCTGGTCGGGCAGGTGGTGGCCGGCTATGCGCAGGCCTCCTGGGAAAGCGGCCACACACTCAGCGTGCAGGGCGAGGACGGCATCGAGATACTGGCCCATCCGCTGCTGCTCGAACTGGCCCTGCGCAACCTCGTCGATAACGCGCTGCAGCACACGGCCCGGGGCACGGCCGTCTGTGTCCAGTGGGGCCGTGATGGCAGCGGCGCATGGCTGCAGGTCTGCGACGACGGTCAGGCCCGTCTGGGCGCCGCGGCGCCTTCCACCGAAAGACTGGGTCTGGGCCACAAAATCGTGGGCCGAGTGATGGACGTGCACGGCGGCCACTTTGGGCAGACACCCGCGCCCGTGCCTTTTACACGGTGTTACCGCATGATTCTGCCGCTAACTTCTTAAATAAATGGTCTTTACGCAGCCGGTAGAATGAGGCCTTCGGTTACTTCGCGGTTACGGCCCACCAGGCAGCCCTCGTGTTGCACGGCCTTCCGCCGGGAACCCGCCTTTTCTGGCAGCGTTTTTAACTTTCTGGGGATTCTGATCATGGCACTCGTTTCGATGCGCGAGCTGCTGGACCATGCGGCAGTCAACGGCTACGGCATTCCGGCTTTTAACGTCAACAACCTCGAGCAGGTGCAGGCCGTCATGGAAGCGGCCAAGGAGACCGGCGCGCCCGTCATCCTGCAAGCCAGCGCCGGCGCGCGCAAATATGCCGGTGAGCCCTTCATCAAGCACCTGATCCAGGCGGCCATCGAGATGTATCCCAACATCCCCCTGGTCATGCACCAGGATCACGGCCAGAACCCCGACGTCTGCCAGGGCGCCATAGACCTCGGCTTTTCGTCCGTGATGATGGACGGCTCGCTCGAGGCCGACGGCAAAACCATCGCCAGCTACGACTACAACGTCGAGGTGACGAAAAAGGTTTCGCAGCTGGCCCACAAATACGGTGTCACTGTGGAAGGCGAACTCGGCTGCCTTGGTTCGCTGGAAACCATGAAGGGCGACAAGGAAGACGGCCACGGGACCGATGCGACCATGACGCGCGAGCAGCTGCTGACCGATCCCGAGCAGGCCGCCGACTTCGTCAAGCGCACCCAGATCGACGCGCTGGCGATCGCCATCGGCACCAGCCACGGTGCCTACAAATTCACCCGCAAGCCCACCGGCGACATCCTGGCGATTGACCGCATCAAGGAAATCCACAAGCGCATTCCCAGTACCCACCTGGTGATGCACGGATCCTCCTCGGTGCCGCAGGAACTGCTGGCCCAGATTCGCCAGTACGGCGGCAACATGAAGGAAACCTACGGCGTGCCCGTCGAGGAAATCCAGGAAGCCATCAAGCACGGCGTGCGCAAGATCAACATCGACACCGACATCCGCCTGGCCATGACGGCCGCGGTGCGCAAGTTCCTGGCCGAAAACCCCGAAAAATTTGATGCCCGCGAATGGCTCAAGCCCGCCCGCGAAGCCGCCAAGCAGATCTGCAAGCAGCGCTACATCCAGTTCGGATGCGAAGGCCAGGGCGCCAAGATCAAGGGCGACGCCCTGCAGGTCGTGGCCGCCAAATACGCCAAGGGCGAGCTGGCCCAGGTCGTCCATTAAGACGGCGTGAATAAACCCGCCAACCGCCCGCGCGGATTGGCGATAATTCAAAGCCCGTGGCTCTTGCGAGTCGCGGGCTTTTTACGTTGACTCCCTCTCCCACGCCTGCACCATGACCCAAGCACTCCATACCTCCGCCCTGACCTCCCTGCCCCTGCTCGCGCGCGGCAAGGTGCGCGACAACTACGCCGTGGGCAAGGACAGGCTGCTGATGGTGGCCAGCGACCGGCTCAGCGCCTTCGACGTCATCCTGGGCGAGCCGATTCCCGGCAAGGGCGCGCTGCTTACGCAGATGGCGCTGTTTTGGTTCGCCAAGCTGGGCCATATCTGCCCCAACCACCTGACCGGCGAGGCGCCCGAGAGCGTGGTCACCCCGGCCGAAGTGCCGCAGGTGGTGAACCGCTCCATGCTGGTCAAACGCCTCAAGCCCATCCCGGTCGAGGCTGTGGTGCGCGGCTACCTGGCCGGTAGCGGCTGGAAGGAATACCAGGAGAGCCAGGCCGTCTGCGGCGTGCCCCTGCCCGCGGGCCTGAAGAACGCCGGCAAGCTGCCCGAACCCATCTTCACGCCGGCCGCCAAGGCCGAAGCCGGCGAGCACGACGAAAACATCAGCTATGAACAGGTGGTCAAGGTCGTCGGCCCCGAGCTTGCCGCGCAGATCAAAAAAATCAGCATAGAGATCTACAGCACCGCAGCAGCCTTCGCGCTGACCAAGGGCATCATCATTGCCGACACCAAGTTCGAGTTCGGACTCGACGAAAACGGCACGCTGACCCTGATGGACGAGGTGCTGACGCCCGATTCCTCGCGCTACTGGCCCATCGAGGGCTATGAAGCCGCCTATGCGGCTGGCCTGAATCCGCCCAGTTACGACAAGCAGTTCGTGCGCGACTGGCTGGAGGCCGTGCGCATCAACGGCAAGCCCTGGGACAAGACCCCGCCGTCGCCGCACCTGCCGGCCGATGTGGTCGCCAAGACGGCCGCCAAATACCAGGAAGCGCTGACCCGGTTGACGGCCTGAAGCCCAGGCCCAGCCCGGCGCCGCGATGGAATTCCTGCTGGAACTGCTGTTCGAGTTTTTCGGCGAGCTGTTTCTGCAGCTTTTTGGCGAGATGTTCGGGGGTGCGTTCAAGGCCGCCTGGTACAAGCTGCGCGGGCGCGACCATGAATTGACGGCGGCGCAGGAAACGGCATGGTCCGTCATGACCGGCATTGCCGCCGGCATCTTGACCGTGCTGGTCGTACCCCACCTGGCAATACGCCTGCACTGGCTGCAAATCCTCAACCTGCTGCTGGCGCCCGTGATGGCGGGCCTGCTGGTCGAGCGGCTGCGCGCCTGGCGCGAATCGCGCCGCGAATTCAGTGTGGAGGTTGCCGGCTACGCCGCGCTCTTCGGTTTTGCTTTTGCCCTGACCCGCTGGCTTTTTGGCTCGTGAGCGGGACTTGGCTCAACTCAACACCACGCTGCTGAGGCGGCGGCGGTAGGTCACCACAACCGGGTCCTCGGGCGGGATCTGCCCGTCGGCCACCTTGGGTTTGGGGGCTTCCATGATGTCGAGGATGGCGATATAGGTCCTGCGCGCGAGCTCCTCGTTCCAGGCCTTGTCGCGCATCAGGATTTCCAGCAGCTCGTCAAGAGCGTCGGTCCAGCGCTGCTGCACCATCAGCCCGCGCGCCTTGTCAAAACGCGCCTCAAAGTCGCGCTTGTTGGCCGTAATCCTGGCGTCCAGGCCGGCAGCGTCGCCCGCACCCTGCGTGGCGGCAAAATCCATGGCGTCCATCCAGCGCTTGAGCGAGTCAAAACGCCGCACCACCGTGGTCTGCGCGATCACGGGTGCAAACGCCACTTTGGCATCGTCCTCGCGACCCATCTGCAGCAGCAGCTTCACGTAGTCGAAGCGCGCGTTGTCGTCGGCCGGGTTGGCGGCCACGGCGTGCTGCAGTTTTTCGAGCACGGCGGCCGGGTCTGTGCTTTCTTCCTCGAGCGCCAGTTCCGGCTCTTCTGCCTCCTCTGCCGGCGGCAGGTGCTTGTCCAGGAACTCCTTGACCTTGCCCTCGGGCAGGGCGCCGGCAAAGCCGTCTACCGGCTGGCCGTTCATCATCAGGATGCAGGTCGGGATGCTGCGTATGCCGAAGGCCGCGCCCAGCTGCTGCTCCTGGTCGGAGTCGATCTTCACGAGCTTGAAGCGCCCGGCGTATTCCACTTCCACCTTTTCCAGAATCGGGCCCAGCGACTTGCAGGGGCCGCACCACGGCGCCCAGAAGTCGATCAGCACGGGGGTGGTCATGGAAGCGGCAACGACTTCCGCTTCGAAATTGGCAATGGTGACGTCTATCATGATTCAGTGAAAGTGGGGCTGGAATAAGGGGTTTCAACCGCCGCGGCGCGGCCGGCGTGGCCCGGGAGCAGGCCCAAACGATAGCATGCAGGGCCTGTTTGCCGCCGCCCGCGCGCCCAACCCTTAAAATCAGGGGTTACGGGCGAACGGCCTGCAACCCAAGACCCAGAAGGTCCCAATGACGACGACAAACAATCCGGCCGCCCTGGTAGGCGTGGTGATGGGCTCCAGCAGCGACTGGGAGACCATGCAGCACGCGGTGCAGATCCTCACGCAGTTCGGCGTGGCGCATGAAGCGCGCGTGGTGTCGGCCCACCGCATGCCCGACGAGTTATTCGCCTATGCCGAAGCCGCCTCGGGCCGCGGTCTGCAGGCCATCATCGCCGGCGCCGGTGGTGCGGCCCACCTGCCCGGCATGCTGGCCGCCAAGACGGTAGTGCCGGTGCTGGGCGTGCCGGTGGCCAGCAAGCACCTGCAAGGCGTCGATTCGCTGCACAGCATCGTGCAAATGCCCAAGGGCATTCCCGTCGCCACCTTCGCCATCGGCAACGCCGGCGCCGCCAATGCGGCCCTGTTCGCCGTCGCCATGCTGGCCCTGCACGACAAGGCGCTGGCCGCCAAACTGCAGGCCTTTCGCGCCGAGCAGACCGCCGCCGCGCACGCCATGACCCTGCCGCCCGCATGAGCCTTCCTTCCGGTCTCCCCGTTTTTCCCGGCACTGTTTCCGCCTCCGGCCAGCCCGCCACGCTGGGCGTGATGGGCGGCGGCCAACTGGGCCGCATGTTTGTGCATGCCGCGCAGCGCCTGGGCTATTTCACCGCCGTGCTGGACCCCGACGCGCAAAGCCCGGCGGGCCTGGTCAGCCACCACCACATCCAGACCGGCTACGCCGACGAGCAAGGCCTCAAGCAACTGGCCGCGCTGTGCGCCGCCATCACCACCGAATTTGAGAACGTGCCTGCGGGCGCCCTGCAGGCCCTGGCCGCCAGCCGCCCCGTGGCACCGGGCGCGGCCGCCGTTGCCATCGCGCAAAACCGCATCGAGGAAAAATCCCACTTCACCGCCAGCGCCGCCGAGTCGGGTGCGCTGGCCGGGGTTGGCTGCGCGCCCTACGCGGTCATAGAAACCGAGGCGCAGCTCATTGCAGTGCCGGCCGACCTGTTGCCCGGCATTTTAAAAACCGCGCGCATGGGTTATGACGGCAAGGGCCAGGTCCGCGTCAAGAACGCGGCCGAACTCGCCACCGCCTGGGCGGGCCTCAAGCAGGCGTCCTGTGTGCTCGAAAAAATGCTGCCGCTCAAGGCCGAGTGCTCGGTCATCGTGGCGCGCGGCTGGGACGGCCGTATCGTGAGCTTCGCGCCGCAGCGCAATGTGCACGTCGACGGCATCCTGGCCGTCACCCAGGCCTATGAGGGCAATATGCCGGCCACCCTGGCGCAACGCGCGCTGGCCGCCACCCACACCATCGCCCACCACGTCGGCTATGTGGGCGTGCTCTGCGTCGAGTTTTTCCTGGTCGACGACGGCAGCACCGACGGCGCACTGGTCGTCAATGAAATGGCGCCGCGCCCGCACAACAGCGGCCATTACACGATGGATGCCTGCGACGTGTCGCAGTTCGACCTGCAGGTCCACGCCATGGCCGGCTTGCCGCTGCCGCAGCCGCGCCAGCATTCGCCGGCCATCATGCTCAACCTGCTCGGCGATGTCTGGTTCGATGCCCATGGCCGGGCGCGCACGCCCGACTGGCAGGCCGTGCTGGCGCTGCCGGGCACACACCTGCACCTTTACGGCAAGACCGAAGCGCGCGCCGGCCGCAAAATGGGCCACCTCAATGTCACCGGCGCCGATATCGCCGCGGTCCAGGCCACGGCGCGCCAGGCGGCCGCCATCCTGGGGCTGCCCGGCCTTGAAGACATCTGATGATTCTGTCCGGCACCGATCCACAGGCCATTGCTGAGGCCGCCCGCCGCATCCAGGCGGGCGAGATGGTCGGCTTCCCGACCGAAACGGTGTACGGCCTGGGCGCCGACGCGTCCAGCGATCACGCTGTCGCCGGCATTTTTGCGGCCAAGGGCCGGCCGGCCGACCATCCGCTCATCGTGCATGTGGCCGACGCCGCGCACGTAGAGCTTTACGCGAGCGGCGTGCCGCCTTTTGCCGCACGCCTGATGAAAACCCTCTGGCCCGGGCCGCTCACGGTGATCCTGCCGCGCAAGCCGGGCGTCGCCGCGGCCGCCGCCGGCGGCCAGGATTCCATAGGCCTGCGCTGCCCCTCGCACCCCGTCGCGCTGGCTTTCCTCAAGGCCTGCAACACCGGCGTGGCCGGTCCCAGCGCCAACCGTTTCGGCCGCGTCAGCCCCACCACCGCGCAGCATGTGCGGCAGGAGTTCGGCGACGGCCTGCTGGTGCTGGACGGCGGCCCCTGCGATGTCGGCATCGAGTCCAGCATCGTCGACTGCACGCGCGGTCGGCCCGTGCTGCTGCGCCCTGGCGTGCTCACGCGCGCGCAGCTGGAAGCGGCCTGCGGCGAAGCCGTGCTGGGCAAGGATGAATTCGAGCAGCAGGCCCTGGACCTTGTGGGTGAAGCGCCGCGCGCCTCCGGCACACTGGAGGCGCATTACGCCCCCAACGCCAAACTGCGCTTGATGGATGCCGGGCCGATACAGACCGCGCTGGACCTGCTGGGCGCCGACGCGGCCCACATCGCGGTCTATGCGCGGAGCATCGTGCGCATCAAGTCCGACAAGGTGCTATACCGCCGCATGCCCGACGATGCGCTGGCCACGGCCCAGCAGCTGTTTGCCGTGCTGCGCGATTTCGACGCCAAGGGCGTCAAGCTGATCTGGGTGGAAAACCCGCCGCTGGGCGCCGAATGGGACGGCGTGCGCGACCGGTTGGGGCGTGCCGCCGCGAGCTGAGGCACGCCATGCCGCGGCGCGCCGGGGTATAAACGAGGCTCCGCCAACAGGGGCGGTCGCTGCGCAGGAATGAACGCGCTGTGCCGAAAAGCGGTTCAGTCAACACTTAAATGGGAAGCGTATTTTGGAGCACTCCGCGTCACAACACCCCCTGGACAGCGCGTCAGCGAGTGCTTCACATGCAAGCCCCTGGCTAAAGATCTGGCGCATGTCGGCCTTGGCGATGATCATCATCGCGGTGGTCTTCATCAGCGTTGTGCCGCAGGTGTCCAATGACTTCTGGCTGCAGGCCAAGGTGGGAGAGCTCATCGCCCGGGACCATGCCATCCCGAAGACCATTCTGTTTCCCTTCACGGAGATACGCGACGCCCGTTTCAATGCGCACGAATGGTTGCCGTCCCTGATGTTCTACTGGCTCATCGGCCTGGTTGGCGAGGATGGACTCCCCTTGGCCATGGGTGCCGCCGGGGTCGCGCTGTTCTGCCTTATGGCCTGGCTTGCCTATCGGCGCAGCGGCAAGAATTTGCCGATCGCCTTGCTGCTGGGCCTTCTGGCCGTGGGCATTGAAAACCAGCGCCATTTCCTGCGTCCCGAGCTTGTTTCGCTGTTCCTTCTGGGTTTTTACTGGCTCCTGCTGGAAGCTTGCCGACAAAGGCCGCGGGTACTCGCGTGGGCCGGTGCGTTGCTGGTGGTGGTTCTTTGGGCCAACACACATGGCTCCTTTATCCTGGCGCCCATCATCGCGGCGATCTATGCCGTGGGCCTGTGGCTGGACGGGCTTCGTTCAGGTACTGCGGGGGATCTGCGCCAAAAGCAAATTCCCAAGGCATTCGCCATTTTCACCATCGCCACCCTGGCCGCGTGCCTGGTCAACCCCTTCGGCCTGGACCTCCTGCAGTTTGTCGTGAACTTCGGGCACGCCGATACGGACAAATTGATCATCAATGAATGGATGCCAACTTTTAGCCCGGGCTGGTATGAAGTCCCCGCAGTGTGGATGGGGCTTGGTTGCGCGGCCGCCACGGCTACGGTGATGTTGGTTCAATGGCGCAGGCTCAGCGCGGTAGACGCGCTGCTGTATCTGATGTTCCTGATCCTGGCGCTGAAAACCGTCCGGTTCCTCGTCTATCAGGGCATGGTCGCGGCATTTGTACTTTCGGCGCTGGCGACGGCGGGACAGCAAGGCGCAAAGACCTCCATCCGGATCTATGCGGTTTGTACTTTCGCGGCAGCGCTGGTGTTGGGGCTGGCTTCGCAATTCGGCAACGCCTTCGGCGCCTTTCCGCATTCGGCGCTGGGGATCAGCCCGAGCTATACCAGCTTCATGATCAAGAAGTTGAGCGCCCCTGATTTGCGGGGCAACGTGATCAATTCATACGAGCTTGGAGCGGAATTGGTTTATCGCGCCTATCCACGGCTTCGTCCTTCCATCGATTCACGAATCGACTCCTATGGAGGCGCCTACACATGGCTCAATGGCCGCCTTTTCCAGGATGACGCGCTGCTGGTTGACTACGTGCAAAAGTACGATGTACGCTACATGCTCCTGAGCCACCGGGATTTCAGGATGGTTGAAAAACTGCCGAGTTGGACCAGCGGGCGCTGGACCATCCGGGCCATGGACCAGCGGGCCGTGCTGCTGCAAAGAAGCGACCTGCCGGCGGCGCCTTGATCGGAAGGCGCCCGCGCTATCGACATCACTGCACTTAGGACGACCATGCTTTCCATCCTCATCACCATCTGGTTTCTCCACGTCGCGGCCATGATGAGCCCCGGCGCCAACGTCCTGCTGGTGTCGCAGCTCGCGGCCAGCGACCGCGCGCGCAGCGCGGTGTTCGCGGCCCTGGGCGTGACGGCGGGGGCCGCGATCTGGGCGCTCTGCGCGGTGCTGGGTGTCAATGCGGTCTTTCAAGTTTTTCCAGGGCTGCGCCTGGCGCTTCAGGTGGCCGGCGGCCTGTACCTGCTTTATGTCGCCAGCCGGCTCTGGCGCTCCGGCGGTATGGCGTTGGGCAATACCGGTCCCACGGTGTCTTCGCCGGCGGCTTTCCGGCTTGGTTTTCTGACCAATATCACCAACCCCAAGTCGGCGCTGTTTTTCGGCAGCGTGTTTGCCGCATCGTTTCCGGCTTCGCCCAGCCCGGCTTTGCAGACCGCGGCGGTGGCCATGATCGTGGTCAACGCGTTGTGCTGGCATACGCTGCTGGCTTATTTGTTTTCGCGCGAGCGGGTGCGGCTGGCCTATGCCCGCACAAGGGGCACGGCCGACCGCATCGCTTCGGTGGCTGTGGGCGCCTTGGGCCTGGGGCTGCTAACGGCGTCCTTGCGCGAGGCGCGCTCTTAGAGCCTGTTTTTAAGGCAGCGCGAACTGCCCCTCGGGCTCCGGCTCGTCCGGCCCGCCCTGCGTTGTCTCGTCAAGCCACTGCAAATAGGCCGCGGAGCCCGCGGAGATCGGTATCTGCACTATCTCCGGCGTTTCATAGCTGTGGTGCGCGCGGATAAAGCGCTCCAACGCCTCGTAGCGCGCCTGCGGCGCTTTGACCGTCAGGCGAAATTCGGTTTCGTTGCACAGCCTGCCCTGCCAGCGGTAAATGCTCTGGATGGGCTGGATCTGCACGCAGGCGCCCAATCGGGCCTCGACAATGCCTTGGGCCAGGTTTTGCGCTTCCTGCGCCGTGGCGGTTGTGGTCAGCACCAGGCAATACACCTGTTGGCTGGTGGGGGAATGGCTGCTTGCTTGCATGATGAGGCTCCGGTTCAGCCTGCCACGCCGGACAGGCGGCTGCCCAAATTTCAGGCATTGTGGCGCAAGCCGCGCCAGATGGGGTTTTGGCCCTCAAGCCCCGGGGTCATCAACAGCTTTGTCCACACCCCTCAGGGATAACTTGCCTGCCCCGAGGCAGGAAACCCCCTAGCGGGCCGCTTCTTTCACAGTCCATTCCAGCAGCGCGTCCAACGCCGGGCGCGCGGCGCCGGCGTTCGGGTGGTTGATGAGCCCCACCACGATATAGCGCGCGCCGCTGTGGCCGTTGGCGTAACCCGCGATCGCGCTCACGTCGCGCAGTGAACCGGTCTTCAGGAAGGCCAGCCCCGCCACGTTCTTGCCGCGCTCGCGCAGCGTGCCGTCCACACCCGCCACGGGTAGCGAATCGGCAAAGTCCGCGGCCAGCGGGCTTCTGGCGGCATGCAGCAGCAGGGCCGACAGGGCCGCCGCCGTCACACGCTCCTGACGGCTCAGGCCCGATCCGTTGTCCATCAAGGGCGGCGCCGTGCCCGGCAGGTTTTTTTTCCACCAGGCGGCCAGCGCGGCGTGGGCCGATTCGAGCGTGCCGGCTTTGGGCTGGCCCAGGCCGGCATGCAGGCCCAGCGTCAAAAAGACGTGTTGGGCCATCACGTTGTTCGAGTATTTGTTGATGTCGCGCACCACATCCAGCAGCGGCGGCGACTGGTGCTCAAACCGTATAGAGGCTTTTTCGCCCGAGAGCGTGCCGGTGCTGCGCAGCATGGCCAGTTCCTGCGGCGTCGCGTCGCGCGCCGTGCCGGTCAGCAGGCCGCCCAGCTGCCGCCACGAGCCCTCGATGGCGCGAGCGGCAAAGCTGGCCGGGTCGGCATAGGCGCTGGGCCAGACTTTTTCGCCGCAGGCCGACGAATAAGTGCCCAGGAACTCGATGTTGAGCGGGTTCTCGACGCTGGCGCGCAGCTCGCTGCGCCAGTCGCCGCAGCGCGCCACGCGCACCATGGGCACGCTGGTGCCCACCTGCACGCCCGCCAGCGGCGGCTCGTAGCGCACCAGCGCGCGGCCGCTGGGCAGGTCCGGTGTGAAAGTCATCACGATGGACTTGAAGTTGATGAGCAGCGCATCAGGCCGCGCGTTGTAGGGCCGCAGCGGTTCGCCGTCAAACTCGCCGGGGTCGGTGGCGGGCACGCTGAAGGCGCTGCGGTCCAGCACGATGTCACCGCGAATCACCCGCGCGCCACCGGCCTGCACCTGGGCCAGCAGGGCCTGCAGGCGCTCCACGACGAGTTTGGGGTCTCCCCCGCCTTGCACCACCAAGTTGCCGTTAAGCAGGCCGCCCGAGGTGCTGCCGTCCAGCATCACCCTGGTTTTCCAGGTGAAGTCGCGCCCCAGTGCATCGAGTGCTGAATAGGTGGTGACCAGCTTCATGACCGAGGCTGGGTTCATGGGCGTGTCTATGCGCCAGCTCAGGCGCGGCACCGGCTTGCCGCTGGCCGCTTCGACCACCAGCATGGACACCGCGTCGCGCGGCACCTTGGCGCGCGCCAGGGCTTTTTCAATCGGGGCGGGCAGGCGCGGGGCTTGCGCCAGGGCGGTGCGGGGAATGCAGGGCAGGGCGGCGATCAGCGCGGCGGCCAGCAGGCCCCGCGCGACGGCATGCGGCGCGCGCGGTCGCGGCGGGTCTTGGGTCATGCGGGGATTATCGCGGCAGCGCGCCGGCCATTGGCGGGGATAATCGGGTGCAGATACCCGACGGCCCCGATACACCCGACCGACCGCATGCCCCCATTTCTCAAATTCCTCGCCTTTGACACCAGCACCGACCGCATGTCGGTGGCCGTGACCGACGGCGCGCGGATCTGGCAGCACAGCGGTCCCGGCGGCGCGCAGGCCTCGACCACGCTGATCCCGGCCGTCCTCGCGCTGCTGGCCGAGGCCGGGCTGGCGCTGGGCGAGCTGGATGCCATCGCCTTCGGGCGCGGCCCGGGCTCGTTTACCGGCCTGCGCACCGCCTGCGCCGTGGCCCAGGGCCTCGCCTTTGGCGCAAGGGACGGCGCGGGCATGCCTGTGCTGCCCATAGACACGCTGATGGCGGTGGCCGAGGAGGCGCGCTCGCAGCAGCCCGGCGCCAAGCCGTCCACCGTCACGGCGCTGCTCGACGCGCGCATGGACGAGATGTATGTGCAGAGCTTTGAATTCAGCGATGGGCAGTGCCGCGCGCTGGGTGAATGCGAGCTGTTGCGGCCCGAGGACTTTGTTCCCGATGCGGCGGCCGGGTTGCTGGCCGGCAATGTGTTTGCCGTCTACGCCGGGCGACTGCCGGCCGCCATGCCCACGCAGGCCGAGGCCCTGCCCACGGCCGCCGCCTTGCTGCGCCTGGCACCCATGCTGGCCGCCGCCGGGCACTGCGTGAGCGCCGAGCTTGCCCTGCCGCTTTACGTTCGCGATAAAGTAGCGCTCACCACCGAGGAGCGCGAGCAGGTCAAGGCCGCCAAGCTCCTCGCTGAAGTCCCGCCCCTTTCACCATGAACGCCATCCTCAAGCCCCTGGAAGCCCAGTTCGAAGCCATGACGCCCGCATGGCTGGACGCGGTGCTGCGGGTGGAGCAAAGCGCCTACAGCCAGCCCTGGACCCAGGGCAACTTCCTGGACTCGCTCAATGCCGGCTACCAGGCGCAGCTGTTGACAGCCGGCAATGCCCCCGACGCCCGGTTGCTGGGTTATTTCGTGGCCATGAAGGGCGTGGATGAGGTGCACCTGCTCAACATCACCGTCGCGCCCGAACACCAGCGCCAGGGCTGGGCCCGTGTCATGCTCGACGGCTTGGCCATCTGGTCGCGTGCCCAGGGCGCGCAGTGGCTGTGGCTGGAGGTGCGCGTGAGCAATGCGCGCGCCAAGGCGGTGTACGAATGCTACGGCTTTCGCCATGTCGGCACGCGCCGCAACTACTACCCGGCCGGCGCATCCGCGCGCGAAGATGCCGTGGTCATGAGCCTGGCCCTATGAGCCTGGACCTCGACAAACGGCATCGCGCCATGCTGCGCGAGATGGGGGTGCGCGTGTGGTTGCCGCAGGCGGCGCCAGCGGCTGAAGCGGTGATGGACGTGGCTGTTGCCCGCGCGGGCGCAGCGGCAAGCCCTGCGGCCGCCCTGCCG
>NZ_AKIV01000073.1 GCF_000282655.1 Polaromonas sp. CF318 | reverse complement strand
CTTCGTGTAGCCCCCTCCCCCCTCAGGGGGCTGCGCCTGCGGCCCGGCAAAGCCGGTTCCGCGGCCCATGCTTGCGGCTCGCTCACTGTGTCTGATCGCGGGCGCCTGGAACTGTCGTGAAGCAAGGCCTGTCATTACGCGTCTCGCAGCATCTCGCGCTGACGCCCCAGCTGCAGCAGTCGATACGGCTGCTGCAGCTGTCCACGCTCGAGCTGAGCCAGGAAGTCGAGCAGATGCTCGACGAAAACCCGTTTCTCGAGGTGTCGGACGAAACCGCGGTGCGCGAAGAGTTCGGCCTGGAGCATGTCAACACGCCGGTCAGCCAGGACAGCCGCGAGTTTGAATCCGCGGCGGAGTCGATCGCCGGCGGCGCGGAAGACGCGGGCATTTCAGCGGCCGGCGAAGCCGAGGTCAGCGCGGAACCCAAGCTCGAGGAAAGCTGGGAAGGCGACGGCACGGTGGAAACCGCGCCCGACGACAGCGAATGGGGCAGCGACGCGCCGGCGCGCAAGAACAACAACGAGGAAAGCGAGGCCGAGGCCTCGGACCTCACGGGCGGCCATGAGTCCCTGCAAGACCACTTGCACCGCCAGTCGCTGGGCCTGCGCCTCTCGGAGGAAGACCGCGCGGCCCTGCATTTCCTGATCGAGTCGCTCAACGACGACGGTTACCTTGAGGACAGCCTGGCCTCGCTCGCGGCCGGCCTGGCCGGCGGCGACATGGAACAGGCCGAGGACCTCGAGCAGCGTTTTGCCATGGCGCTCAAGCTGCTGCACCACATGGAGCCGGCCGGCGTGGGCGCGCGCAACCTGGCCGAATGCCTGAGCCTGCAGTTGCTCGACTGCAAGGACTGCGAGGAAACCCGCGCCGCCATCGCCGTGTGCAAGCATCCCATGGAGCTGCTGGCCAAACGCGACGTGAAGCGCCTGTCCTACCTGTGCGGATTCACCGAAGCCGCCATCAAGGGCGCGATCGCGGTGATAGGCCGGCTCGATCCCAAACCCGGGCGCCGCTTCGTCAATGTGGAGCGCAACCTGATCGTGCCCGACGTCATCGTCGTGAAGTCGGGCCGGGGCTTCAAGGTCACTCTCAATGGCGACGTGATGCCGCGCCTGCGCGTGCACGACATCTACGCCAACGCCCTCAAGCAGCACAAGGGCCAGGACGGCCAGGCGCTGCAGCAACGCCTGCAGGAGGCGCGTTGGTTCATCAAGAACATCCAGCAGCGCTTTGACACCATACTGCGCGTGAGCAGCGCCATCGTCGAGCGGCAAAAGAGTTTCTTCACGCACGGCGAGCTCGCGATGCGCCCGCTGGTGCTGCGCGAAATCGCCGACGAACTGGGCCTGCATGAATCCACAATTTCGCGCGTGACCACCGCCAAGTACATGGGCACGCCCTTCGGCACCTTTGAACTGAAGTATTTCTTCGGCTCCGCGCTGGGCACCGAAACCGGCGGCAACGCCTCCAGCACGGCGGTGCGCGCGCTGATCAAGCAGTTCGTCTCGTCCGAAAGCGCGAAAAAACCGCTGAGCGACAACCAGATTTCCGAAATGCTCAAGGAGCAGGGCATTGAATGCGCGCGCCGCACCGTGGCCAAGTACCGCGAAGCCCTGCGCATCGCCCCTGCAAACTTGCGCAAGTCTCTCTAGCCGCTCGATCAGGCAGCGCTGCCCCGTCCCTCACAGTCAGTCATGAACCAACTCCAACTCTTTTTACCGTGCGCCGCCGGCGTCGAGGCCCTGCTGGCCAGCGAAGTGCAGCGCATCACCGGCATCCAGGGCAAGGCCTGGCGCGCCGGCGTGCAGCTGCAGGCTTCCTGGCGCGACGCCTTGCAGCTCAACCTGCACAGCCGCCTGGCGCAGCGTGTGCTGATCGAGCTGCAGCACAACCAGTACCGCGGCGAACAGGATCTCTACAACGCCGCCGCCAACGTGGCCTGGGAGATCTGGTTCACGCCCAAACAGACCTTCAAGGTCGAGATCACCGCCCAGCACAGCCCGCTGACCAGCCTGAACTTCGCGGCGCTGAAGATCAAGGACGCGATCGCCGACCGTTTTCGCGCGAAGTTCGACGACGTGCGGCCCAGCGTCGACACGCGCTGGCCCGACGTGCGTGTCTACGTGCACCTGACGACGGACACCGTCACGATTTACATCGACACCTCGGGCGAGCCCCTCTTCAAGCGCGGCTGGCGCGAGGACAAGGGCGACGCGCCGCTGAAGGAAACCCTGGCCGCCGCGATGATCGCCGCCAGCGGCTGGGACCTGCTGTGCAAAACCGGCGTGCCGCTCTACGACCCCTGCTGCGGCTCGGGCACCATCGCCATCGAGGCGGCGCAGATCGCCTGCAACATCGCGCCCGGCATCAACCGGCGCTTCGCCTTCCAGAAGTATTTGCCCTTCCAGGGCCATGTGTGGGACGGCCTGCTGGGCCAGGCCGAGGCCGCCATCACCGAACCGACGGCGCCGGTGTTCGGCAGCGACGTGTCCTTTCGCATGGTCGACTTCGCCGAACGCAATGCCGAGCGCGCCGGCGTGGCCAACGCGGTGGAGTTCCGTGGCGGCGACGCGCTGCAGCGCATGCCGCCCGCGCCTTCGGGCGTGATGCTGGTGAACCCGCCCTATGGCGAGCGCATCGACGTAGCCGGTGTGGCCGGCATCACCGGCGTGCAGGGCCGCGACCAGCGCCGCCAGCAAGGACATGCCGAAGGGCGCGTGCAGCACGACCACCGCAACCAGCCCATCGACGAATTCGGCCAGCCCCTGAACCCCGACAGCGGCGACACGCGCGAAGAGCCCGCCTTCGAGACCTCGCGCGACCGCTCGGCCAACCCGGGCCGCGAACAGGCGCAAAACGCCTGGGGCGAAGAAGCCGCCGACTTCTTTCCGCAGCTGGCAGCGCACTGGAAGAAAAATTACGCGGGCTGGACGGCCCACGTGCTCACGCCCGACCTCAAGCTGCCCGGCAAGATGCGACTGAAGGAATCGCGCCGCGTGCCCATGTGGAACGGCCCGATTGAATGCCGGCTGTTTCGCTTCGACATGGTGGCCGGCTCGGCGCGCGGCAAGCCGGGGTCCGCGGCGCGCGAGCCGGCGCCGTGACCGCGGCGGCGCGCCAGCCCGTGGTGCTGGACACCAACATCGTCCTTGACCTGTTTGTCTTCAACGATGCGGCCGCGCAGCCGCTGAAGCAGGCGCTGGAAGCCGGCGAGCTCGACTGGCTGGCCACCGAGCCCATGCGCGATGAGCTCGCGCGCGTGCTGGCTTATCCGCAGATCGCACCACGCCTGGCGTTTTACCAATTGAGCGCCGACGACGTGCTTGCGGCCTTTGACCGGCATGCACACTTGATGGAGGTGGCCGCGAAGGCATCTGTGACCTGCAGCGACGGCGACGACCAGAAATTCATAGACCTGGCGGTGGCCGGCAAGGCGCTGCTGTTGAGCAAGGACAGAGCCGTACTTTCCATGGCCAGACGGCTGGTCAGCCTCGGCGTCAAGGCGCGGAGCGCGATGCAGCCCTAGCGGCAAGCGGCCACGGCCAGGACTGTTCAGGCCGCCGCGATGCCGGCGCCTGGGGCCATGGCGCCATCGGGCCCGGCCGGCGCCTGCATGGCGGCGCCGTTGGCGCGAAAGCTGTGCGCGCTGGCCAGCGGCCAGTAGTAGCTGAACACGGTGTTCTGTTTTTCCAGCGAACCGAGCAGCGCGCCGGGCTCCACCCGCATGATCAGGTTGCTGAGCAGCCGCACCTCGGTGTCGGTCAGGCGGCGCACGATGTGGTGGGCGTTGACTTCGCGCGGGTGGCACAGGCCGGCGGCCTGCACCAGTTCCTGCAGCGCATGCAGCGTGCTGCGGTGGAAGTTGCGCACGCGCTCGGCCTTGTCGGGCACCACCAGCGCCTGCTGGCGCACCGGATCCTGCGTGGTGACGCCGGTCGGGCATTTGCCGGTGTGGCAGCTTTGGGCCTGTATGCAGCCCAGCGCCATCATGAAGCCGCGCCCGGCGTTGCACCAGTCGGCGCCCAGCGCCATCAGCCGCACCATGTCGAAGGCGCTGACGACCTTGCCGGCCGCCCCTATGGAGATGCGGCTGCGCAGGTTCACGCCGATCAGCGTGTTGTGCACCAGCAGCAGGCCTTCCTGCAGCGGCGCGCCCACATGGTCGGTGAATTCCACCGGCGCGGCGCCCGTGCCGCCCTCGGCGCCGTCCACCACGATGAAGTCCGGCGTGATGCCGGTCTCCAGCATGGCCTTGACGATGGCGAACCACTCCCAGGGGTGGCCTATGCAGAACTTGAAGCCGGTGGGCTTGCCGCCCGAGAGCTTTCGCAGCCTGGCGATGAAATGCATCATCTCCACCGGGGTGGAAAACGCGCTGTGGCTGGAGGGCGAGATGCAATCCTTGCCTTGCGGCACGCCGCGCGCCGCGGCGATCTCCGCGGTGACCTTGGGGCCGGGCAGTATGCCGCCGTGGCCGGGTTTGGCGCCCTGGCTCATCTTGAGTTCGATCAGCTTGACCTGCGGGTCGCGCGCGTTGGCGGCGAAACGCTCCTCGCTGAAGCTGCCGTCCTCGTTGCGGCAGCCGAAGTAACCCGAGCCGATTTCCCAGATCAGGTCGCCGCCGTGCAGCCGGTGGTGCTGCGAGATTGAGCCCTCGCCCGTATCGTGCGCGAAGCCGCCCAGCTTGGCGCCCTTGTTGAGCGCCATGATGGCGTTGGCCGAGAGCGAGCCGAAGCTCAGCGCCGAGATGTTGAAGACGCTGGCATGGTAGGGCTGGGTGCAGGGCTCGACCGAGGGCGAGGGATGCTCGGGCGAGCCGCCTATCCAGACCCGGAAGTCGTGCGAAGGCAGCTTGGTCGGCGACATCGAATGGTTAACCCATTCATACCCCTGCGCGCCCACGTCCAGCTGCGTGCCGAAGGGCCGGTTGTCGGGTTCGCTCTTGGCGCGCTGGTAGACCAGCGAGCGCTGGGCGCGCGAAAACGGCGTGGCCTCGCTGTCGCTTTCGATGAAGTACTGGCGCATCTCGGGCCGTATGAACTCGAACAGAAAGCGCATATGGCCGATGACCGGGTAGTTGCGCAGCACCGCGTGCCGGGTTTGCCGCAGGTCGTGCACGCCCACCCCGACCAGCGCGATACAGCCCAGGAAGGCCAGCAGGGTCAGCCGGCCCACGCCGAAGAGCGCCAGGCTGAACAGCGCCAGCAGCGCGCCCAGCGCGCACAAGGCCATGAAGGTGTAACGAACCGGGAACCGGGCATCCAGACGCTGGAGAAACATGGTGGCGCTTCCGTGGGGGAGGGGCAGAATAACCGCGATGCGGCAGATACACTTTGCATCATAAGAGCCTCGCGTGAGGCTCAGGACTGTTTTTCATGAAGCCCTCCCCCAAATCCGCTACCCCTTCAACGCCCACGCCGGAGCAGGCTTTCCTCGAAGCCGAGGACTTCGACGCGCTCGACGCCATCCTCGACGACTTGCGCACTCGCTACGACGAGACGCCGCAGTGGGAGTTTTGCGAAGGTTTTATGGCCGCCGTGATCTGCTCGCGCCGGCCCATCGCCGCCGCGGAATATCTGCCCGTGCTGCTGGCCGTGCCCGCCGAGGGCGAGGCACCGGACCCGGAAGGCGGCTCCTTCACGGACGACGGCCAACGTGAGCGCTTCCTCACGCTGTGGAACCGGCGCTGGCAGGAAGTCGCTGTCGCATTGGACTCGGAAGTCGACTCACTGGAAGACGACAATTGCTACCACCCCGAGGTGATGGACATACGCGGCGCCGTGGCCGAGATGGCGCCCGAGGAACGCGCCGCCTTCAAGCGCGAGGACCTGCCGGCCTTTGCCCAGGTCTGGGCGCTGGGCTTTATGTTCGCGGTCGAAAGCTGGCCCGACGAATGGACGGCACCGCGCGACAAGGACGCCGCCAAATGGCTGGACGGCGCGCTGCAGGCGGTGGTGGCCATGACCGAGGACGACACGGCCGCGCCCGAAGTCTCACCGCTGAGCGAAGACGGCGCGCCCAGCACCAGCATCGCCCGGCTCAATGCTTTTGGCGAAGCCATCTGGGCGGTGTACGACCTGCGCGAGCTGTGGAAGACGCTGGGGCCGAAAGTGGAGACGGTGCGCGCCCAGGCCACGCCGGGGCGCAACGACCTCTGCTACTGCGGCAGCGGGAAAAAATACAAGAAGTGCCACGGCGCGGGCTGAGAGCCTCCCGCCGCTTTCACGGCTCCAGCGACACCAGCAGCTTCTCCACGATCGCGTGGGCATAACGACTGGCCACTTGCTCGATGAAGCGCGGAAAATCCACATGCGCGCTGTCGTCCGCGCGGTCCGAGATGGTGCGCACGGCCGCAAAGGGCACACCGTAGTCGAGGCAGACCTGCGCCACGGCCGCGCCCTCCATCTCCACCGCGAGCACCTGGTGGCCCGCGCCCGTCAACGTGGCATGCAGGCTGCGCGACTCGCCGGCGCCTGAAACGAACCGGTCGCCGCTGGCGATCAAGCCCCGGTGCACGCGCGCAACCGGAAAGGCCGCGCTGGCGCCGCCGTCACCGAGCGCCGCTGAGGCCGCATTGAACAGCAAGGCCGTGAGGGCCGCGTCGCCCTCAAATCGGGCGCGGCCGTACAGCGGCACCTCATAACGTGGGAATAAAGGCGAGGCGTCGAGGTCGTGCTGGACAAACTCGCTGGCCACCACGACGTCGCCCACATTCACGCCCGCGCCCAGGCCGCCGGCCACGCCGGTGAACACCATGCGGCGCACGCCGAAGCGTTCAATCAGCGCGGTGGCCGTGGTGGCGGCCGCCACTTTCCCGATTTTCGAGAGGGCCAGCACCACGGACCGGCCGTGCAGCTCGCCGAGCCAGAAGTCGCGGCCGGCATGCGTCACCTTGTGCGGCTGGTGCAGCAACTCCATCAGGCCTTGCTGCTCCTGCAGCAGGGCGCTGAGAATGGCGATGGGGGTCGGGGAGGTGGAGGAAATCGACATGAAGGGATTGTGCCCACAAAGCACGGACGCAAAAAAGGGCGACTTGCGCCGCCCCTAGAAAACCTTTGCAGGCTCTAAAAAAACCAGCTTTACCGTTGGGTTATTTTTTATCCCGCAACTCGCGGCGAAGAATTTTGCCGACCGGTGTCTTGGGCAGCTCGGTGCGGAACTCCACCACCTTGGGCTGCTTGTAGCCGGTCAGGTTGGTCTTGCAGTATTCGCGCACCTGGGCTTCGGTGAGGTCCGGATTTTTCTTGACGATCACCAACTTGACGGCTTCGCCCGACTTTTCGTCGGCCACGCCCACGCAGGCGCATTCCATCACGCCGTCGAGCTTGGCCACCACGTCTTCGATCTCGTTCGGGTAGACGTTGAAGCCGCTCACCAGGATCATGTCCTTCTTGCGGTCGACGATCCTGAAGAAGCCGTTTTCATCGAGCACGCCGATATCGCCTGACTTGAAGTAGCCGTCCGGCGTCATGACCTTGGCGGTTTCGTCGGGGCGCTGCCAGTAGCCGGCCATGACCTGCGGGCCCTTGATGGCGATCTCGCCGGGCTGGCCCTGCGGCACTTCGTTGCCGTCGTCGTCGAGCAGCTTGAAGTAGGTGCCGGGAATCGGCACGCCTATGGTGCCGGTGAAGGCCTTGCTGTTGGTCGGGTTGCAGCTGGCCGAGGGCGAGGTCTCGGACAGGCCGTAGCCCTCGCAGACGGGGCAGCCGGTTTTCTCGAGCCAGAGCTTGGCCACCGCGCTTTGCACGGCCATGCCGCCGCCCAGTGAAATCTTCAAGTGCGACCAATCCACCGTGTTGAAGTCCGGGTGGTTGGCCAGGCCGTTGAACAGCGTGTTGACGGCCGGGAAGCTGTTGACCTTGTGCTTGGAGAGTTCCTTGAGCACCGCGGGCAGATCGCGCGGATTGGGGATCAGGATGTTCTTGCCGCCGGTGCGCATGCCCAGCATCATGTTCACGGTGAAGGCGAAGATATGGTACAGCGGCAGCGCGCAGACATAGGTGGGCTGGTGGCCGGCCTGCATACTGGCCATGGCCGGGCCGTTCCAGGCCTCGGACTGCAGCACGTTGGCGATCACGTTGCGGTGCAGCAGCACCGCGCCCTTGGACACGCCGGTGGTGCCGCCGGTGTATTGCAGCACGGCCACGTCGTCGGGCTTGATGTCGGGGCGCTTAAGCGTCAGGCGCGTGCCCTGGGCCACGGCGTCGTTGAAGCGCACGGCGCCCGGCAGGTTGAAGGCCGGCACCATTTTTTTGACGTTGCGCACCACGTAGTTGACCAGCGCGCCCTTGAGCATGCCGAGCTGGTCGCCCATGGCGCACAACACCACGTGCTTGACCGGCGTGGCGGCAATGCACTGCTCCAGCGTGTTGGCGAAGTTCTCGATGATGACGATGGCCTTGGAGCCAGAATCCTTGAGCTGGTGCTCGAGTTCACGCGGGGTGTACAGCGGGTTGACGTTGACCACGACGTAGCCGGCGCGCAGGATGGCCGCCACGGCCACCGGGTATTGCGGCACGTTGGGCATCATGATGGCGATGCGGTCGCCCTTGGCCAGGCCCAGGCTTTGCAGGTAGGCGCCGAAGGCCAGCGAGAGGCTGTCGGTCTGGCCGAAGGTGACGTCCTTGCCCATGAAGCTGTAGGCGACGCGGCTGCCGTGCTTTTTGAAGCTTTCCTCCATCAAGGCCACCAGCGACGGGTATTGCGACGCGTCGATGTCGGTGGGAACGCCCGGCGGGTAGGCCTTGAGCCACGGGCGGTCAATGGTCGCTGCATTCATGTTTGTCTTCTCCATTACGTTTTGCTTACAGCCATGGATTCTCACGGCCTGCCCTCTTCGTGGCTATTGCGTTTTCCCTAGGAAACCCGGGAAATCAGAAGGGGAGCCCCTCTAAAGTGGATGGGCACCGAGGCATCCGGCCGCGGTACAGGCTTATTCGATGGCCTTGCCCATGTCTTCAATCACCTTTTTGGCATCGCCGAACACCATCATGGTTTTGTCCATGTAGAAGAGTTCGTTGTCCAGGCCCGCATAGCCTGCCGCCATGGAGCGCTTGTTGACGATGACCGTCTTGGCCTTGTAGGCCTCCAGGATGGGCATGCCGTAGATGGGGCTGCCCTTGACGTGCGCCGCGGGGTTTACCACGTCGTTGGCACCCAGGATGATGGCCACGTCGGCCTGGCCGAACTCGGCGTTGATGTCTTCCATTTCATGCACCTGGTCGTAGGGCACTTCGGCCTCGGCCAGCAGCACGTTCATGTGGCCCGGCATGCGGCCGGCCACCGGGTGGATGGCGTACTTGACGTTGACACCCTTGTCGATGAGCTTTTGCGCCAGCTCCTTGACCGAGTGCTGCGCGCGCGCCACCGCCAGGCCGTAACCCGGCACGATGATGACGGTTTCGGCATTGCCCAGGATGAAGGCCGCGTCGTCGGCCGAGCCCGACTTGACGGGGCGCTGCTCCTTGGCGCCAGCGGCGGCCCCGCCGGCCTCACCGCCGAAGCCGCCCAGGATCACATTGAAGAAGGAGCGGTTCATCGCCTTGCACATGATGTACGAGAGGATGGCACCCGAGGAGCCGACCAGCGAGCCGGCAATGATCAGCATGGAGTTGTTCAGCGAAAAACCGATACCGGCCGCCGCCCAGCCCGAGTAGCTGTTGAGCATGGACACCACCACCGGCATGTCGGCGCCGCCGATCGGGATGATGATGAGCACGCCCATCACGAAGCTCAGCGCCAGCATCGCGAAAAAGGCTGGCCAGCTGCCGGTGAACATGAACACCAGCCCCAGGCCTATGGTCAGCAGGCCCAGCACCAGGTTCAGCTTGTGCTGGCCGGCGAACTGCACCGGTGCGCCCTGGAACAGGCGGAACTTGTAAGTGCCCGACAGCTTGCCGAAGGCGATCACCGAGCCGCTGAAGGTGATGGCGCCAATCGCCGCGCCCAGGAACAGCTCCAGCCGGTTGCCGGTGGGGATGGCGCTGCCCTTGGCCGCGATGCCGAAGGCATAGGGCTCGGCCACGGCGGCCACGGCGATAAAGACCGCGGCCAGACCGATCATGCTGTGGAAGAAAGCCACCAGCTCGGGCATCTTGGTCATTTCAACCGTCTTGGCGCGCCAGGCGCCATAGCCCCCGCCCACCACCAGGCCCACCAGGACATAGACCATGCCCAGGGCCTTGCCGCCCGAGATTTCGACAATCAGCGCGGCCGTGGTCAGCGCGGCGATGGCCATGCCCACCATGCCGAACAGGTTGCCGCGAATAGAGCTGGTGGGGTGCGACAGGCCCTTGAGCGCCTGAATAAAACAAACGGAAGCCACCAGGTACAGCAGCGTGACGAGGTTCATGCTCATTTGGCGGCTCCTTCAGCGGGCGCGGCGGCTTTCTTTTCTTTCTTGCGGAACATCTCCAGCATGCGGCGCGTCACCAAAAAGCCGCCAAAGATGTTGACGGCCGCCAGCGCCACGGCCAGCACGCCCATGGTCTTGCCCAGCGGTGTCTCAGTCAGTGCGGCCGCGAGCATGGCGCCCACGATCACGATGGCCGAAATCGCGTTGGTCACCGCCATCAGCGGCGTGTGCAGGGCCGGCGTGACGGTCCACACCACGTGGTAGCCCACATAGATGGCCAGTACAAAAATAATGAGGTTGATGAGGGTGGGTGACACTGCATCCATGGTCTTCTCCGTGAGAGCTGCCGGCCAGGGGCCGGCCTTATTTACGATGGGTCCTGGGGTCCTGTGGGGGCCGGTGGATTCGGGACGGCTACTTGCGCTTGACCTCGCCGCCCTGCGTCATCAGGCAGGCCGCGACGATGTCGTCTTCCATGTCGACCTTGATCTCACCTTCCTTGGTGATGATGAGCTTGAGGAAGTCGAGCAGGTTGCGCGCATAGAGAGCGCTGGCGTCGGCCGCGACCAGCGCCGGCACATTGGTTTCGCCGATCAAGGTCACGCCATGCTTGACCACGGTCTTGCCGGCTTCGGTGAGCGGGCAGTTGCCGCCCTGCGGCGCGGCCAGGTCGACGATCACACTGCCGGGCTTCATGGCCTTGACCATCTCTTCGGTGACCAGCACGGGCGCGGCGCGACCCGGGATCAGCGCGGTGGTGATGACCACGTCGGCCTGCGCCACGCGTTTGGCGACCTCGGCCTTTTGCCGCTCCAGCCAGCTGGGCGGCATGGGCTTGGCATAACCGCCCACGCCGACGGCGGCTTCGCGCTCTTCGTCGGTTTCATAGGGCACATCGATGAATTTCGCGCCCAGCGATTCAACCTGTTCCTTCACGCTGGGGCGCACGTCGCTGGCCTCGATGACCGCGCCCAGGCGCTTGGCCGTGGCGATGGCCTGCAGGCCGGCGACGCCGACGCCCAGGATCACCACGCGTGCGGCCTTGACCGTGCCGGCCGCCGTCATCAGCATGGGGAAAAAGCGCTGGTAGCGGTCGGCGGCCATCATCACGGCCTTGTAGCCGGCGATGTTGGCCTGCGAGGACAGCACGTCCATGCTTTGCGCGCGGCTGGTGCGCGGCGCGGCTTCGAGGGCAAAAGAAGTCAGCTTGCCGGCGGCCAGGCGCTGCAGGCCGGCGGCGTCAAAAGGATTGAGCATGCCGACCAGCACACCGCCGGCTTTGGCCAGCCCCATTTCGCTGTCCAGCGGACAACGCACCTTGAGCACGATGTCGGCGCCGTAGGCGCCCGCCGCGTCGGTGATCTCGGCGCCGACGGCCGTGTAGGCCTCGTCGGGAACGCTGGCGGCGACGCCGGCGCCCGACTGCACACGGATGGTGTGCCCCTGGGCCTTGAGTTTTTTGGCCGTCTCGGGCGTGATGGCGACGCGTGTTTCTCCGGCCGTGATTTCGGCGGGTACCCCAATCAGCATGGGTCTCTCCTCAGTACGTTGGTATGGGCTTGGTGGACATCAGCCCGTGGCTGGGCTTGTGCGTGATCTGTCTTCTGCGTGTCTGTATTTGTACCTGTCATGAAGCTTACATGAGATTTTTGCGATTTTTTGTCACGGCAGTCTATAGTTTTTGCGCATTCCGCAGCCGCCCATAAAAATAGCCCCCTCGGACGCCATGCGCCTGAAGGGGCTGCCACGCCGCGCTGTGCGCCGTGTTATTTGGCCGTCGGCATCACGAACTCGGCGCCCTTGCCTATGCTTTCGGGCCAGCGCTGCATGATGGATTTCTGCTTGGTATAGAAGCGCACGCCCTCTTCGCCATAGGCGTGCATGTCGCCGAAGAGGCTCTTTTTCCAGCCGCCGAAGCCGTGCCAGGCCATGGGCACGGGGATGGGCACGTTAATGCCGACCATGCCGACCTGGATGCGGCGGCTGAATTCGCGCGCCACATGGCCGTCGCGGGTGAAGCAGCTCACGCCGTTGCCGAACTCATGCGCGTTGATGAGCGCCACCGCCTCGGCGAAATCCTTCACGCGCACGCAGCCCAGCACCGGGCCGAAGATCTCTTCCTTGTAGATGCGCATCCCGGGCGTGACGTGGTCGAACAGCGTGCCGCCCATCCAGAAGCCCTTGTCGCAGCCGGCGCCGGCCTGTGCGCCCTTGAAGCCGCGGCCGTCGACCAGCAGCTTCGCGCCTTCCTTCACGCCGGTGTCGATATAGCCGGTGATGCGCTGGTGCGCGGCCGCGGTGACGATGGGGCCCATCTCGGCGTCGAGCTCCACGCCGTTCTTGACCACCAGCGTTTTGGCGCGCGCCTCCAGCATGGGCACCAGCTTGTCGGCCACATTGCCGACCAGCACCGCCACCGAAATCGCCATGCAGCGCTCGCCGGCCGAGCCGTAGCCCGCGCCTACCAGCGCGTCCACCGCCTGCTCGAGGTCGGCGTCGGGCATGACCACCATGTGGTTCTTCGCGCCGCCCAGGGCCTGCACGCGCTTGCCATGGCGGGCGCCGGTTTCATAGATGTAGTTGGCGATCGGCGTGGAGCCGACAAAGGACACGGCCTTGACGTCGGGGTGCACCAGCAGCGCGTCGACAGCCTCCTTGTCGCCCTGCACCACGTTGAAGACGCCGTCGGGCAGGCCCGCCTGCTTGAGCAGGTCGGCCATGAACAGGCTGGGGCTGGGGTCTATCGGGCTGGGCTTGAGCACAAAACAGTTGCCGGCGGCAATCGCCACGGGGAACATCCACATCGGCACCATCACCGGGAAGTTGAAAGGCGTGATGCCGGCCACCACGCCCAGAGGCTGGCGCAGCGTCCAGTTGTCGATGCCGGTGGAGACCTGGTCGGTGAAGTCGCCCTTGAGCAGCTGCGGGATGCCGCAGGCGAATTCCACGATGTCAATGCCGCGCGAGACCTCGCCCTGCGCGTCGGTGAAGACCTTGCCGTGCTCGGCGGTGATCATGTGGGCTAGCGTGTCCTTGTTCTGGTTGAGCAGCTCCAGGAACTTGAACAGCACGCGCGCGCGGCGCAGCGGCGGCGTGTCGGCCCAGGCCGGGAAGGCCGCCTGCGCGGATGCGACAGCCGCGTCGACCTCCGCCGTGCTGGCCAGCGCGACGTGGCCCGACACCGCGCCGGTCGCGGGGTTGAAGACTTCCTGGCTGCGGCCCGAGGTCGGTGCGGCGACGCGGCCGTTGAGGTAGTGGCCAATGGTGGCCAGGGGAGCGGTGGCGGCGGGTGACAAAGACATGGGGAAATCCTCTGGAGGTGGCCGGGCGGCCGGCGGGGAGCCCGAAAGGGGCGGCTTGCTGGCAGTCTAGGCCTGCAGGGCCGGATTGATAACTCCCTCATTTGTGATTACATTGTTCATATTCCTGAACAATCGAGGGCTGGGGCGACCCGGCGCCCGCACCATGTCCTCCGACCAGCTCTCCCCCCTTGTCGCCGACCTGCACCTGCTGACGGTGCTGGCCGCCACCCGCAGCTTCACCGAGACGGCGCGCCGCCTGGGCGTCTCCAAGGCCTCGGCCAGCATGCGCATCAGCGAGCTGGAGCGCGCCGCCGGCGTGATGCTGGTACGGCGCACCACGCGCTCGGTGGGTCTGACCGAAGCCGGCCAGCAGCTGGTCAACGGCATGCAGCCGGCCTTTGCCCGCATCAGCGAAAGCTATTCGGCCGTGAAAGACCTGGTGGGCACGCCGCGCGGGCTGATACGCGTGACGGCGCCGGTGGCGCTGGGGCGCCAGCACCTGGCGCCCTGCGTGGCGGCCTTTCTCAAGCGCTTTCCCGAGATCCACATCGAGCTCGAGCTGACCGACCGCTTTGTGAACCTGGCCAATGAGGGCTTCGACCTGGCGATACGCCACACCAACACGCCGCCCGATACCCATGTGGCCTGGGTGCTGTGCGAAACGCGCTCCATCCTGCTGGCCAGCCCCGATTACCTGGCGCGGCGCGGCGTGCCTACCCAGCCCTCGGAGCTCGCTGGCCATGACTGCCTGCTCTACCTGGGCAACCACAACACGGGCAGCTGGACCTTTATGCGCAACGGCAAGCGCAAGTCGCGCGAGCAGGTCGGCGTCAGCATCAGCGGCACGCTCAAGGCCAACAACAGCGAGGTGCTGCGCGAGGCGCTGGTGGCCGGCCTGGGCATAGGGCTGCTGCCGGACTTCAGCGTGCCCCCGGGCGGCGGCGGGCAAGCGCCCCTGGTCCATGTGCTGCCCGACTGGCAGGTGCAGGGCTTTTTCGGCGAGCGCATCTATGCCTTGAGGCCCTGGTCGGCCCAGGTGCCCAAGGCCGTGCAGTGTTTTGTCGAGCACCTGCGCGAGAGTTTTGCCCGCGGCTTCGGCGCCGCGCAGCCTGCCCCGGCGCCGTGACAATCCGGCCAGAGGAAAAATACCCCGACGAACCGTCACGCGCGCCACGGATAATCACCGCCATGAACAATCGATGGAAGCCCAGCGTCACGGTCGCTGCGGTCATAGAAAAAATAATCGACGGCGTCCCCAAGTTCCTGCTGGTGGAGGAGGAGACCCGGGACGGTCTCAAGCTCAACAACCCCGCCGGCCACCTGGACCCGGGTGAAAGCCCGGTTCAGGCCTGCGCCCGCGAAACGCTGGAGGAATCCGCCTGGCACTTCAAGCCCACGGCCATCGTCGGCGTGTATTTGTCGCGCTTCGAGCGGGCCGTGCCCGGCCAGGACCAGCCGCTGGACATCACCTATTTGCGCTTCGCGTTTTGCGGCGAGCTCGGCGACCACGTCCCCGGCCAGGCGCTGGACGAAGGGATTGTGCGCACCGTCTGGCTGACGGCCGACGAGATCCGGGCCAGCGTGCCCATGCACCGCAGCCCCCTGCTGCTGACCTGCCTGGAAGACTACCTGGCCGGCAAGCGCTACCCGCTGGAGCTGGTGACCACGGATGCCAGCGTGCATGCGCCGCTGGGCGAAGGCGGGGCTCAGTAAAGAATCCGTTGCGCCACGGGTGGCGGCGTCCATTGGTATAGCCAGGTTTCCGTCAAGGGCTGGCCGTCGACCTGCAAATGCATGCGCAGGTTGATGGGTGCCGTGCTCTCGCCATCGGGGCGCAAGTCGAACATGGCGCGCCACCCCTTGATGGCGTCCAGCGGCCGGGCCGACGTCAATTCAACCGTGCCGCGCGAGGCGGTGATCACGGCCTTGACCTGGGCCCCGGCATTGAGCAACGCAAAGTCGCCGCCCGCAAAATCGACCGCAAAACGCCGTGAGTAGGCGGTGCGTTTTTGCCCCACCACGCCGCCCAGGCCGGTGCGTGTGGCCACGCAGCGCGCCAGCGGCCCTTGCGCGGCGGGCGGCTGGCCGCCCCAGTGCAGCCGGTAGGAAAACAGCAACTCCTGCCCCGCCTGCGGCTTGTCCCTGGGGTTCCAGAAGGCCACGATGTTGTCAAAGGTTTCGTCCACGGTCGGGATCTCCACCAGCTGCACTGCGCCGGCGCCCCAGCCCGCCTTGGGCTCGACCCACAGGCTGGGGCGTTTTTCGTAGAACACGCCGTCGTCCTGGTAGTGGTCAAAGTTCCGGTCGCGCTGCATCAGGCCGAAACCGCGCGGGTTGTCGTCCTGGAAGGCGTTGAACTGCAGTTGCGCCGGGTTGGTCAAGGGGCGCCACAGCCATTCCCCCGTGCCGCTGTGCATGGCCAGGCCGTCGGTATCGTGGATTTCACCGCGCCAGTCCCAGCCCATACGCCTGTCGTTTTCGCCGGTCTGGAACATGCTGGTGCACGGCGCGATGCCCAGTCGGTCTATGGTCTTGCGCGGGTACAGCGCGACGTCCAGGTCCATGATCTGCGTGTCGCCCGGCGTAATCACAAAGCGGTAGGCGCCGCTGACGCTCGGCGAGTCCAGCAGGGCGTAGACCGTCAGTGAAGCCGCCTTCGGGTCCGGCTTTTCGAGCCAGTAGCCGATGAAATCCGGAAACTCTTCCGGGAAAGTTTGCGCCGTGTCGATGGCCAGACCCCGTGCCGACTGGCCGTACTGCCATTCGCCGCCCACCGCGCGAAAGTAGCTGGCGCCCAGGAAGGCCGCCACGTCACGCACCGGATCGGTGTGGAAATTGAGCCGGAAGCCGGCAAAACCGAGATCGGCGGGCAGTTTGTCGCCCCGCACGCCGCTTTTCCCGTAATCAAACATGGCCGGGTCATAGGCCAGTTCCTGGGCCTGGCCGTTGCTCACTTCGTACATGCGCACCGGCGTCTTGAAATACAGGCCGAGGTGGAAAAACTTGGCCACGAAACGCAGTTTGTCGTCGCCCCACAAGGCATGGTCGTCCCGAAAGCGAATGGCCTGGTGCTGGTCCCAGTTCAAGTCCGAAATACCAGCCGGTAACGCCGCCGACCGGGGCCGGTAGGGTTTGGCGGCCAGGTCGCGCGCCTGGCCCTTGAGCGCCGCGTAGTCGAAGGCCTGGGCCTTGCCCACGGGTTTGAGGCCCGCGGCCCGGGCCAGGGACGAAAGCCATGGCAGCCCGGCGGCCATGCCGGCAGCCGCGGCGGCCCGGCCGGTGCGGGAAAGAAATTGACGTCGTTGCAAAGTGGCAGCTCCTGCAGGAAGGGGCTTTCCATTGTGCTGGAAACATCCGCGGCGACGCGCTGCGGCCGTCGACATTAGTCCGAATGGCTCAACAAGCCCGGCGGTTTGCCCCTGGCGAGCGCCAGCCTGCGGCCGCATGGCCAGCAGGGCCGTAAGGCCCGAAGCAGGCGCAAAAGCTTTCGCCTTTTTACAATGGCGCCATGGACAACCCGCAAATCAACATACACAGCCACGGCGGCAAGCGGCAACGCATCGTCGTCGGCCTGAGCGGCGGGGTGGACTCCGCGGTAACGGCGCACCTGCTCAAACAGCAGGGCCACGAGGTCATAGGCATCTTCATGAAGAACTGGGAAGATGACGACAACAGCGAGTATTGCTCGTCCAACATCGACTTCGTGGACGCCGCCGCGGTGGCCGACGTGATAGGCATCGAGATAGAACACGTCAACTTCGCGGCCGACTACAAGGACCGCGTGTTCGCCGAATTCCTGCGCGAATACCAGGCCGGCCGCACGCCCAATCCCGACATCCTGTGCAACGCCGAGATCAAATTCAAGGCCTTCCTGGACCACGCCATGCGCCTGGGCGCCGAGAAAATCGCGACGGGTCACTATGCACGCGTGCGCCACAACGAAAGCACCGGCCTGCATGAACTGCTCAAGGGCCTGGACCCGGCCAAGGACCAGAGCTACTTCCTGCACCGCCTGAACCAGGCTCAGCTGTCAAAGACGCTGTTCCCGGTGGGCGAGCTGCACAAGACCGAGGTGCGCCGCATCGCCGACGAAATCGGCCTGCCCAATGCGAAGAAAAAAGACTCCACCGGCATCTGCTTTATCGGCGAGCGCCCTTTCCGCGATTTCCTCAACCGCTACATCGCCAAGGCGCCCGGCCCCATCAAGAATGACAAGGGCCGCGTGCTCGGCGAACACGTGGGCCTGTCCTTCTACACGCTGGGCCAGCGCCAGGGCCTGGGCATAGGCGGCGTGAAAGCCAAGGGTGCCGACCTCAAGGCCGCGCAGGCGCGCGGACTGCGCGGCGTGGGCGAGCACGACCCCTGGTTTGTGGCGCGCAAGGACCTGGAGACCAACACGCTGTGGGTGGTGCAGGGCCATGACCACCCCTGGCTGCAATCGACGGTGCTGACGGCGCAGGACTGCAGCTGGGTGGCGGGCCACCCGCCCGCGCCCGGCGCCATGGCCGCCAAGACACGCTACCGGCAGGCCGACGCCGCCTGCGAGCTGCGCCAGGCCTCCAGCGACAGCTGCGAGCTGGCGTTTGCCGATGCGCAGTGGGCGGTCACGCCCGGTCAGTCGGCCGTGCTTTACCAGGGCGAGGTCTGTCTGGGCGGCGGCGTGATCACCGCCAGCAATGTGCAGAACCAGCCGGCGGCCGCGCCGCCCCACGCCGGCGCGGCGCGTCACAGCGCGGTTTCGACGTAGGTGTAGATGTAGTTGGAGCCGCCGTTGACGTTGCCCAGCAGGCGCGACGAGCCAAAAATGCCCGAGCGGTGCGACACGCCGAAGCCGATATAGGTTTCCTTGAGCGGCCGGTAGCCGATCAAATCGCCCAGGCTCACGTCCAGGGTCGGGTCCAGGAAATTGAGCATGCGCGAGGCCGGCTTGCCGTTGGCCGCCAGACTGGAAGCCTCGATGTAAGGGGCGCGCTGCGCCATCGACACCCCCACGCCCAGGCCCAGCCGGGTTTTCACGCGATGGCTCCAGGGGAAGCCCGAGTACACGGCCTTCATGAACAGGTCGAGCTGCATGCCGTTGGCCTGCAACCCGCGCTCGTTGTGCTGCGTCAGGCCCACGTAGCCGATGAAGTCCAGCGGCCAGCCGTTCACGTTGTTGAGAAAGGGCTTGCCGACCTGGATGCCGGTGATGCTGGTCGAATTGGTCTTGGCCGTCGACAGGCACTGTGCCGTGATGATCTTGGCCAGGTGGCAGCCGTCCTCGGTGGACTTGCCGTACAGCACCTTGAAGTAGGTGGGCGTGTCGTTCTCGGCCCATTCGCGCTTGTGGCCGCCGAAATCGTAGGCCGCGCCCACATACACCGCGGGCAGCACGCTTTTTTGCACGATGGGGCTGTCCTTGACCTTGTTGCCCAGGAAGGTCGCCGACACGCCGGCCAGCAGGCGCCAGCGCTCCGTGAGGTCATAGGACCCGTAAAGCCCGAGGGAAGTCTGCACGCCCGCGCCCGGCGCATAGGCGGGACGGCCCGCCGTGGCCTCGCCGGTCTGCACACCGTAGTAATAGTTGTTGAGTTTGGCGTCGCGAAACGCCACCGTCAGGCTGGGGCGCAACATCCAGGGGCCGGAGCGCCAGTCATAGGAATAGCCGAGGCGGAACTCATTGCCCTTGTAGGTATTGCCGATGTCGTGCACCAGCTCGGCCTGCAGCGTGCCCCAGGGCTGGCGCCAGCGGTAGGCCAGGCCCAGGTCGATGGCGGAGTCGCGCGCCGACATGCCGGCCAGGCTGGCCGGCAAGCGCTCGGTGGGAAAGCCTTCCAGGCGCTGCTCCACAAAAAGGTCCAGCCGCCGCTCGTCGCCGTTGAGCAGCTTCACGCCGCCACGGTTGGCATGCAGGAACAGCCGCTCGCCTTCGTAAAGGTAGAGCGGCAACAGGTCGTAGCGGGCGCCCGCGTCCTTGTAGGGCGAGCGCTCGACGCGCATCACGAGCCCGAGCCCGGCGCTGCCCGTCGCCGGGAGAATGTCGGTGATCGGCTCGATGTTGCCACCGGCCAGGGTCGGTGCGGCCGCGCACAGGCCGCTCAGCACAAGGGCGAAACCGCGCAGGATGCCGCGCGGCAAAGGGAGCAGAGGGAAACGATTCATCATTTTTTTTAGGTGTTGGATGCCGGCCGCGCCCGGGCAGGCGCGGCAAACACTCCGATGCTATCCACGAACAATGCATTTTCCCTGGCCGATTTGTAAGAAAACAGGCACAGATCGGATAGGCGCTTATCTCCATGCGAGGCTTTACCCTCACACGCCGGCTCACACGTACACTGCCTATCGTCGGGTCTCCCTTAACTCAACGGAGCCTGTTATGCCCAAATTCGTGATCGAACGTGCCATCCCCGGACTCGGCGCCCTCAAGCCAGCCGAGCTGCACTCCATTTCCCAGAAATCGTGCGGCGTGCTGCGCGAACTCGGCCCCGACGTGCAGTGGGTGCAGAGCTACCTGACGGGAGGCAAGATGTACTGCGTCTACAACGCGGCCAGCGAGGAACTCGTGAGGGAACATGCGCGCAGGGGCGGCTTCCCGGCGGACTCCGTCGCGCGGGTCACCGGCGTCATAGACCCCACCACCGCCGAAGCCTGAGGCCCACCCATGGCTGCGCAAGCCCCGAACGAGATGCCGCCTTTGGGGCTTGCCATCCACCTGCTCGGCCCGCCGCGCGTGGAGCGGGACGGCAAGCCCCTGCCGGCGCCGCGCGGCCACAAGGTCTGGGGCCTGCTGGCCTACCTGGTGCGCAGCGAGTCGCCGGTCAGCCGCAAGCAGCTGGCGGGACTGCTGTTCGAGGATGCCGAGGACCCGCTGGCCGCCCTGCGCTGGAACCTCAGTGAACTGCGGCGCCTGCTGGGCAGCGCGGATTTGCGCGGCGACCTGCTGGCGCTTGCGCTGGCGCCCGCGACCTACGTCGACATCGGGGCCGTGCTGTCGGGAAGCTGGGCGCAAGCCCTGTGCGTGCCCGGCCTGGACCGCGAACTGCTCGAAGGCATGAATTTTTCAGGCAGCCCGGCCTTCGAGGTCTGGCTCGCCACGGAACGCCGCCACCTTCAGGCCGCCGCCGAGGCCGTGCTGCGTGAGGCCGCGCTGGCCCGTCTGGCGGCCGGCGCCATGGCCGAAGCCGCCACACTGGCCGGCCGGCTGGTGCGCCACAACCCGCTGGACGAAAACTACCAGGCGTTGCTGGTGCGCAGCCTCGCCGCTTGCGGCGACGGCGTGGGCGCGGCACGCCAGGCCGCCGCCTGCCGTGAATTGTTCCAGCGCGAACTCGGCGTGCAGCCGGGCGCCACACTGGATGCCGCCCTGCGCACCGCCACCGCGACGCCCACCGAGCGACCGGCCACCGGTCGCGCCGCGGCACTGGCGCAGCTGGAGGCCGGGGAGGCCGCTATAGGCGCCGGAGCGCTCGACGCCGGACTGCAATGCCTGCGCCGCGCCATTGTCGAGGCCGACGCCACCGGCGACACGGCGCTGCGCGCGCGTGCCCGCGTGGCCCTGGGTGGCGCGCTGGTGCATGCCGCCCGCGGCCGCGACGAGGAAGGCGCCACGGCGCTTCACGAAGCACTGGAGGTGGGCCGGGACGCCTCGCCGGCGCTCGCCGCGGCGGCTTGCCGCGAGCTCGGCTACGTGGAATTCCTGCGCGGCCGCTACGAGCGCACGCTGGCCTGGCTGCAGCGCGCCGCGCCGCTGGCAGGCGGCGACCGCACGGAGCAGGCGCGCATCGCCACCGTGCACGGCAGCGCGCTCAGCGACACCGCGCATTACGCGGCCGCCATCAGCCTGCTGCGCGAAGCCGAGGCGCTGGGCGCCGCCGCCGGCGACCACAAACAACTCGCCTACGCCCTGTCCATGCTGGGGCGCGCGCTGCTGCTGCACGGCGAGCTGGACGCCGCCGCCGACGCCCTGGACCGCTCGGTGGCGCTGGCCCAGCCGGGCTGGACCGCTTTTGTGCCCTGGCCGCAATCGCTGCGAGCCGAAGTTGATTTGCTGCGCGGCGACGTGGAGGCCGCCGCAAACCGTTTCGAGCATGCCTTTGCGCTCGGCTGCCAGATCGGCGACCCCTGCTGGGAAGGCATTGCCGGCCGAGGCCTGGGGCGGGTGGCGATGGCACGCGGCGAGCCCCAACGCGCGGCCGAAATCCTGGTCGACGCGCTGGCGCGCTGCGTGCGCCTGCCCGACGCCTACCTGTGGGGCAAGGGCTACGCGCTCGATGCGCTGTGCGGCGTCGCGGTGGCCGAGGCCATGCCCCAGGCCTCGGCCTGGATCAACGAGCTGCAGGACCTGGCCGCGCGCAGCGGCATGCGTGAGCTCACGGTGCGCGCCTGCCTGCACCGCGGCGCGCTGGGCGACGGCGCGAGCGCGGCCGCGGCCGGCTTGCTCGCCGGCCAGATCGACAACCCCGCGCTGCACGCCCTCGCCGGGCTTTGACAGCAGCGACGACACCCCCCAAGAGCTTGATGATGAAGACGAAACCCAAAGACACCGTGTTTCACGGCGGAACCCGGCGCCTGCTGCCCGGCCAGGCGCTGCGCCTGCCGCGGCGCGGCGGCGAATTGACGGTGCTGCGCGGCCGGCTCTGGCTCACGCGGGGCCAGGACCCCGGCGACCACTTCATCGCTGCCGGCCAGCGCGTACGCCTTGGCGACCACGAAAACGCGGTGATCGAGCCCGCGGAAAGCGCGCGGGGCGTGAGCCTGCACTGGGAGCCCTGCCGCCCGGGCCTGGCCGGCGCCCTGCTGGCCCGGCCCTTGAGCGGCGCGGCCTTCCTGGCTTTTGTGGCGGCCCGCGGCTTCGCGGCGCTGGCGCGCCAGGCGGCTGCGGCTGCCAGGCGCGCGCGCGGGGATGGCGAAATCAGCGGCGGCCCTGCCTTGTTCGTTGCGCTCGAAGGCGGCCGGGCGCGGGAGCCGGGCCGGCGCTGCTGAAACTCAGCCTTCCTTAACCTCGCTGACGGCCTGCCCTTGCTGCGCCCTGTCCGCCAGCAGGTCAACAAAGGCGCGGACCTTGGCGGGACGAAAGCGCGCGGCCGGAAACACCGCGTGGATACCGCCCGAAGGCAGCTGCCACTGCGGCAGGACCTCGATGAGACGGCCGGCCGCAAGGTCGCCGGCCACCGCATAGTCGGGTAGCACCGAGAGCCCCGCGCCCTGGCATACGGCCTCGCGCACGGCCAGTGTGGCGTCGAGAAAAATCGAAGCCTGCACAGTCACGGCCTCGCGCTCTGTCTCGCTCAGCGAAAAATTCCAGGCGAGGTGGTCACGCAAGGCGGTGTTGGCGACGAAGGGAAGATCGGCGATGTCTTGCGGACGTGTGAGCCGCGCCACTTGGGCCTTCATGGCCGGCGGCGCCACAAGCAGTTGCCGGAAGGCGCCGATTTTTCGGGCCTGCAAACTGGTTTCAGCCAGCCAGCCGACACGGATTGCCAGTTCGAAGTTGCCGGACATCAGGTCCATCGTCTGGTCGCTCAGGACCGCATCGACCTTGCACGCGGGATATCGCCGGGTAAAGGCGGCGATGGCCGGCACCACCACACCGACGCCATAGTCGAAGGGGGCGGTGAGCCGCAGCATGCCGGACGGCTCCGCCGAAGTTTCGGCCAGGTCGTCGAAGGCATTCCCGGCCTCGCGCAGGATCAGTGCGCAACGCAGGTAAAAGGCCTGGCCCAGTTCGGTGGGCTGCACCTTGCGCGTGGTGCGCACCAGCAGCGACGTGCGGAACTCGCGCTCCAGCCGCGCGACCTGCTGGCTGACCACGGCCTTGGTGATGCCCAGGCGATCCGCCGCCGCGGTGAAAGAGCCGGTTTCCACCACCGCCGCGAAGTAGGCCAGGCGCCTCAGGTTTCCCAGCCCCGCGAGGCCGCTGTCGTCGTGATTGTTTACTTTAAACATACATAGTGTTTATCAGGGATGTCTTTAACAGTCAATGCAGAGTGCCTACCATCGCTTCCATTGACGCAAGAAGCCTATGAACAAGACCCTGCATTACCTGTTCGACCCGCTGTGCGGCTGGTGCTACGGCGCCACGCCAGCGCTCTCGGCATTGAGCGAAGTTCCCGCTGTCAGCGTCGAATTGCTGCCGACCGGGCTGTTCTCGGGCGCGGGCGCAAGGCCCATGGACAGCGAGTTCGCCGCCTACGCCTGGTCCAACGACCAGCGCATAGAGCGCCTGACCGGGCAGCGCTTCAGCGAACAGTACCGCCAGCAGGTTCTAGGTGATCGCCAGCGGCTTTTCGACAGCGGCCCGGCCACCGTGGCGCTGACGGCGGTATCCTTGACTGCGCCGGCCAGGGAGCTGGAAGCCCTCAAGGCCATACAGCATGCACGCTATGTGGACGGCAAGGACGTGACCTCACTGGAAACCCTTGCCGGCCTTTTGCGAGGGCTGGGCCTCCAGCAGGCCGCCGAAATGCTCACGCAGCCCGGTCCGGATCTTCTCGCGGCCAACCAGGCCCGTACCCGCCAGGCACAGGCCTTGATGCAGGAATTCGGCGCCCGCGGCGTGCCGACCTTGATTGCCGACTCGGGTGCCAGGCGCTGGATCGTCAATCACACGGCGTTCTATGCCACCCCCCGTGCACTGATCAGCGAGCTGGAGGCCTGAGCCAGGCGCCTGACTCAAGCGCGCCCGGAGAACCCCTTTTAGTGTCAACCGTAAGAAAGCGAACCATGACCACACGAAGAGAAGCCATCAAAACTGTAGCCGCCGCGGGTGTCGCGACGGCCATCTTAGGAGTGAAAAGCACCATGGCTGCAAATACCAACCTGACCTGGAAACATTTCCCAGCCGGCGAGCATGGATTCTTCCGCGCCCCGGTCCTCATCTCCGGCGAGCGCGAGGCCGTGCTGATCGATGGCGGCTTCACGCTTCCCAACGGCAAAGCGCTGGCCGAGGCCATCAAGGCCACGGGCAAAAAACTCACGACCATTTACATCAGCCAGAGCGATCCTGATTACTACTTCAGCCTCGCGCCCATCAAGGCGGCGTTTCCCGATGCCAAGGTCATCGCCGCGCCGGCCACGATCGCGGCCATCAAGGGCAATGTGGAAAAGAAGCTGGCGACCTGGGGCCCCCAGCTCAAGGAAAACGGCCCGCAGGCCCTGGCCGACATCGTGATGCCCGAAGCCTTCGACGGCCGGAGCCTGACCCTGGAAGGCCAGGCCCTCGAGATCGCCAACGTCGACGGCCTTGCGAATCGCCGCTACATCTGGGTGCCTTCGCTGAACGCCATCTTCGGCGGTGTGCTGCTGTTCTCCGGCGTGCATGTGTGGACCGCCGACACACAGGGCGCCGAAGGCCGTGCCGCCTGGGTGAAAGCGCTTGACGCGATGGCGGCGCGCAAACCCGCCGTGGTGGTACCCGGCCATATGGCGGTCACGGCGGCGGTGGATGCAAGCGCGATCAAATACACCCGCGACTACCTCATCGCTTTCGAAGAAGAGCTCGCCAAGGCCGCCGACAGTGCCGCCCTCATCGCGGCCATGACCAAACGCTATCCGGACGTCGGCATGGGCGTGGCGCTGCAAATTGGCGCCAAGGTCGCCAAGGGCGAGATGAAGTGGGGTTGAGGCCATGATGTCGAACATCGACATCGTCCGCGCGCACTATGCCGCGTCAGCGCAGGGGAACCTCGACGCGATGATGGCCCATGTGTCGCCGCAGGCGCGCTGGACCGAGATGGCGGGCTTTCCCTGCGCGGGGACCTGGGTCGGGCCGCAAGCGGTGGCGGAGAACGTCTTTGCCGTACTGGGCAGGGACTGGATCGGCTATCGCTTCGAACTGCAAAGCCTGATCGACGCCGGCGAGCATATCGTCGGGGTGGGAAGCTACCACGGCACCTACCGCGCCACGGGAAAAGCCATGCGGGCCCGTGTGGCCCACATCTGGCATCTGCAAAACGGCAAGATCGTGGCCTTCGAGCAATTCACGGACACGCTGCTGGTCCGCCAGGCCATGGGTAGCCACTAAGAAAAAAGAAAAGAAAAAGCCCGCCCTCCTCTCGGAGCGCGAGCCTTGGTCAAAACACTGTTGGTAGGGCGCCCGATGTGCGTGTGCTGAACAAGCTGATCGAATCGGGTGCTACGCATTTGCGCGCCGGCATTGACGACAGCCGCTAAAATTCCGACCGGAAGCAAAGGGCACCGGGAGGTCGATCGCCTCGTTGTTGAAGGCAAAACATGGCAATAAACCATCTTGAGGTGGATGACGGGGCAATACACCCCGGCACGCGCACATCGCTATTCCTGCCTTCGCCCTTGCTGGCGGATTGCGTGTGCGCTTATGTGGTGCGCGACACCTTGGACACCCAACTGACTCCCCAACAAAGCTTCAGTCATTTACCGGTGTCTCCGCTGGTCAGCATTGTTTGGTTGATCCAAGGTGGAAGATCATCCGTACCTGTCGGTAATGGCGAATGGCCCCCGTCGTCAAGACGGGTTGTCTTGCGCGGCCCTCGCACGCAACCCACGGTTTGGCAAAGCCACGGCCCGGCCCTTGGATTTTCACTGACTATTTTTCCGGATGCATTTCATGCGCTGACACATTTGAATGTGACCAGTTTGCTTGACCAGGCCAGGAACCTGCAAACCGTACTTGGCAAGGACTGGCAGCAGATGGCAATTGCCGTCCTGCGGGCCGGCGACGACCTGGAACGCATTCAAATCATTGAGGCTTTTTTAACGCCTCGCTGGACACCTGTGCGTGCGCCGCGGCCGGTGACAACGCCGCCGGATGGCCTGTCCTTGTTCAATGACTGGGTCGATGCGGTAGCGCTGCGTGCCTCCGCTTCAACCCTTGGGCAAAGCACGCGCCAACGGGAGCGGCTCATCAAGGGGCAATTGGGACTTCCCATGCGTGCGATCCGTGGGCTGGTACGCATGGAGTCCACATTGACGCGGGGACACGACTCCAACGCGTTTGGAGGCCCGTCTCTGGTGGATGTCGCCCATGCAATGGGATTCTCCGACCAGGCGCATTTGTGCCGGGAAGTGAAACGCTACTCCGGTCTGAATCCAACGGACCTGCAGCGCGCCATTGAAACCCAGGAATCCTATTGGCCTTACCGCTTGAGGCAGGCGCTGAAAGTGCGTTGATAGCCCTGAATCCCGCCCCCAGGCGTGTCTATGCGCCCGCGATTCTTGCGGCCGGCGCCACCAGGTGCGCCGAAATGTCGTTTTGATTCAAGACCGAATCCCCGCACTTCCGTAACATCCGAGGCTTTTGTTTGCCCAGCGGACAAAGGTCTCCGGTCATGCCCCCTTTTGCGGCTGTAGCACTGGGGCTTCAGCACTGTGCAAGTTCAAGTGACAGGCAGCTTTGGCGCCCGATGTTTTTTGAAAAATTGGAAATTGCATTGCAGCTACTCACTGAACAGACCACAACCATTGCCAGATCCGTCGAGGCCACATACCTGTACGCGACAAATCTTGAGCATTTCGCCGAGTGGTTTCCGGGCGTTTTATTCATGGAGTCAGCCAACACGCTTGGGCACGCCCAGCGCGGCAAGGAATATCTTGAAACGGTCGCCGTCCCTCTGAGGGGCAAGAGAAAAATCAAAATCAGTGTCAAAGACGCTCAATCCAACAAGGTGTTCGTTACCGAGGGCGAGTTCCCGCCCTTGATGCCAAGAATGGAAATGCTCTTTCAGGCAACGGGCGCCGGTTCCTGCAGCGTGACATGGCGCATGCTCAGCCGCAACAAGAGCTTTCTATTCAAAACCACGCTCCTGCTTTTGTTCAAGCGCGTCATGCGCAAAAGGGCGGCCATTGGCATGAAGCGCCTGCAGCAAGCCCTCGAAAATCCGGTGGCGGAGCCCGCTGAAACCTGACAAGGCATTGCCACCCTTCACCACGGCGGCTTTCCCGATGAACTTCCACTTTTTCCATCTTTGACCCCACCATGCGCTTGCACATCAGCCCCCAATTTCTCAGCCTGAGCCTGGCCCTGCTGCTCATTACCTCTCCGGGCCACGCCCAGGGTGTCTACAAATGGGTGGATGCACAGGGTAAAACCCACTACGGCGAGCAACCGCCCGCCAACGATAAACCCAGTGAGGCACTGAAGCTGCACAGCAACAGCAGTTTTGGCGGCGACAACAACGGCAAAGTGCGGGCCACGGAATACAACGCCGACGGCACCAAGAAAATCCCCAAAGACGTGCAGGACCTGGCCAAAGGAATGGAGAAAGCCCTGCGGAAAGCAGACCCCAAGGAGGTGCCGCTGGACTGCGCCAGCGCGGTCAGAAATGCACAGGACCAGGCGGATACGGCGCTGGAAGTGAGCGCCAAGAACCTGAGAACCGGCTACATCACCCAGGCGGACTACGACAGCAATGCCGCCAAGTTGCGGCGCGCCAAGGCAGAGACCAACCTGGCCAGTTGCCAGTCCGCCACGGGCAGGGATCGTGCCTTCTACCAGTGCATGTCCAACGGCAACAACCACTTCCTGGCGTGCATCAAGTAGGCAAGCACTGCGCGATTTTCCCGACCCCACCAGCCTTGATAAACCCCGGGCGATTCCAAATACCTTGTTTCACAGCAAGATGAACGTCAGTAGCACCCCATGTCAGAAGTAAGAACGATTGCCACCCTCTGTTTTGAAGACGCCGACAGCAGCCAGCGCTGGCTGGAAGCCTTCAAGCTGGCTTCCGGTGATGGGTGGGATGCCGCCAGCCAGGCCTTGAGCGCCCTGGGCTTGCGCTGTGTTCAGCCGCACGCGGGTGAACGGATTCAAGTTGAGCGCCTGGAGCGCTTTGGCCGACGCCTGGAATTGCGGTTCATGGAGCTGGGCCTGGACAGCCAGACGCTGCTGAACGAGTTGATCGAACTGGGGGCCACGCACTTGCGCGCCAGCATCGACGACAGCCGCACGGGCAGTGTCACCAAGCTGGTTCGCATCGGCAAGGCCAAGGCGAAAGAGGCGGAGTTTGTGGCCGCCGTGGCCGAGTTCGACGACGACTTTGCGTTCCTCACGGCACTGGAAAAAGGCAAGTCGGCGGAAATCAAACGGCTTCTGGCCAAGGGCATCAGCCCGAACCAGGAAGTACGGCCCGGTGTGTACCCCATCCATCTAGCGGTGCTGCATGACAAGAAGCCCATCGTCAAGCAGTTGATTGCAGCGGGCGCCGATGTGAACGTCCAGACGCCTGACAAGCGAATCAAAGAGGACGGGTTAAGAACGCCGCTGCATCTCGCCATCAACAACAAATCGCTTGACGTCATTGAGATGCTGGTCAAGGCCGGTGCGGACCTCACGCTCAGAAACGCTGCCGGGCAAACGTCACTGCACTATGCAATCGTCTATCGGCACCAGGACGCCTGCAAGCTGCTGATGGAACATGGTGCAGATCCGTCCGTGTTGAACGCCAACGGCGTGCCGGCATTGCTCGACCTGCGAACGCACAGCCAGGAAGAAATTCCGGCATTTCTGGCCTTTGCCGATTCGATGGGGCTGGATCTCAACGTCAAACAGGAAGATGGGAAAAATCTCTACTGGAAGCTTGGATACATCAAGGGTGCGGTGGATTACCTGAAGGCGCGGGGCATGATTTCCTCACCACCATCAGATGCCTACACCGGTGACTTGCCCCGCGATCTTTACAAGGCCATTCGTGGGCATGACCTAGCCAAGATCAAGGCACTGACAAAAGAGGGATTTGATCTGGATACGCCGTATGCGGCTTTCGATTTCTGCGAGCCCGAACCGCCAATACTTGCCGCAGCGAGTGATGGCCATACCGACGTGGTTGAACTGTTGCTGGATGCTGGGTGCAATGTCAACGCGACTGGCACCGACAAGGTGACGCTTCTGCACAAGGCAGCATCGAACGGGAGTATTGAACTCGTCAGCATGCTGCTCAAGCGCGGCGCCAATCCCAATGCCATTGAACTCCATGAATCTGCGCTGAGCCAAAAAAGCGATGACCCCATGCTGAAGGCATTGGATGAAGGCCATATCGCGGCGGCAGAAACCCTCATGCCGCATTGGTTGCCAACTCAAGCACGCCTGGAGAAAGCCAAGACGCTTCTTGAGCATCACATCAGGCACAACAACAAAGGCACGGATGCGGTGAATATGCTGATGACGGTTGAAGCGCGCCTTGCGGAAATCTAGTTCTACTGCTGACCACTATTTCGACCATCCTTCAGGAGAAAGCCATGTCACGCATTTTGTCCAAAGCCGTGGAAGCCGCAAACAATTTAATGAAGGCACCGAGCCAGGAGGAGTTGAGAGAGCTTTGGCCAAACACCAGCGAAGTTAATTCAGCCTCTGAAATTTACGGCGAATGGATTGATGAGAAAAGCACCAAAGGATTCATGGAGGTCGTGATCAAGCTGAATGCCGATGGAACCGGCACCTATTTCCATTCAAGGAGGGCTGACATGGGCGAGTGGCCTTTCAATTACTCTCTTGAAGGCTCGGTCTTGACGTTGGCGCTAGAGGCCATAGACAGTGAGGGCATTAGGTACAAGCATCTGGATGCCCGGTTTTTTGAGACGAAGCTTTTGTTGAACGACAACGGTGACGTTTCTGTTTATGTATTGGACAGCTCATCCGAATAAAGGGACTCACGCATACCCTTGAAATCGTGCTGTCACCAAGTACGCGGTAGACCCCGAATCTTTGTGTTGGTAAAGAAAAAGCCCGCACTCCCTATGAAGTGCGGGCCTTTACCCACAAAAAAGCCGGTTTTCCGTATTTAGAACGGAATATCGTCATCCATGTCGTCAAAACCGCTGGCCTGCTTGGAGGCCGCCGGGGCCTGGCGTGGTGCGGCCGCTGCCGGCGCGCGCGCGGGTGCGGACTGGCGCGGGGCTTCGTAGCCGCCGCCACCGCCGTCGTCAGCGCCGGGGCCGCCCATGCCCTGGCGGCTGCCCAGCATCTGCATCTGGTCGGCGCGGATTTCGGTGGTGTATTTTTCGATGCCGTCCTTGTCGGTCCACTTGCGGGTGCGCAGCGAACCTTCCACATAGACCTGCGAGCCCTTGCGCAGGTACTGGCCGACGATTTCGGCCAGGCGGCCGTTGAACACCACGCGGTGCCATTCGGTGGCTTCCTTCATTTCGCCGGTCTGCTTGTCTTTCCACCTGTCGGTGGTGGCGATGGTGACGTTGGCGACCTGGTCGCCGCTCGGGAAGCTGCGCATTTCGGGGTCGCGGCCCAGATTGCCGACGACGATGACTTTATTGACGGATGCCATGAGGGGTTCTCCTGAGCTGATCTACAGGGCGAGGCCCTGCTATTTATGAATACCTCACAGTTTAACTGGCCGGCCCGGCAGGGCCTCGCCAGCCGGGGCTACCGGTGCGGCATGGCGCCCGGGCGCCCGCATGGGCCAGGCCACCAGCAGCCAGGCCAGCATCAGCCCGCCGCACAGCATAAAAAGCCCCGCCGCGCCATGGGTTTTGGTGATCCAGCCGCCGACCGCGCCGCCGGCAAAAAAGCCCAGCGACTGCAGGGTGTTGTACACCCCCAGCGCGGCGCCGCGCGCATGGGCGGGCGCCACGCGGGAGGCCAGGCTGGGCTGGGTGGCTTCCAGCACATTAAAACCGCAGAAAAACAGGAACAGCAAGGCGGTCAGCAGGCCCAGGCCCTGCGGCGCCGGGCTTGAGGACACCACCCACAGCAGGCCCAGCTGCACCACAGAAACCAGGCCCACGGCGCCCAGGAACGCGGCGCGCAGGTAGCCGCGCCGCTCCAGCGGAAACAGCGTCACCCCCATCACCAGGAAGGACGCCAGCACCGCCGGCAGGTAGACCTGCCAGTGACGGGCCTTGTCGAGGCCGGCCGCCACCAGCAGAGCCGGTATCGCCACCCACATGGCCAGTTGCACCGCATGCAGCACAAAAACGCCGAAGTCCAGCCGCAGCAGGGCCGGGTCCTTGAGGACTTCCAGCACGCTGCCGCGCGGGCGGTTCACATGCACCACTGGCTCGGGCGGCACCCACCACAGGACCACCGCGATGCCGCCCAAGGCCAGCGCGCCGGTCAGGGCGAACAGGCCGTGCAGGCCGATGGAGGCCGCCAGCAGGGGCGCAACCAGCAGCGAGAGGGCGAACATCAGCGCGATGCTGCTGCCCACCAGCGCCATGGCCTTGGTACGGACCTCATCGCGCGTGGAATCGGCCAGAAGCGCGGTGACGGCCGCCGAAATCGCGCCCGCGCCCTGCAGCGCCCGGCCGGCGACCAGCCAGTCCAGGTCGGGTGCCCAGGCCGCGATAAAACTGCCCAGGGCAAATATCACCAGGCCGGAAATAATCACAGGTTTGCGGCCCCACCAGTCCGAGGCAATGCCGAAGGGAATCTGCAGCAGGCCCTGGGTCAGCCCGTAAATGCCCATGGCCAGGCCGACGCGGGCCGGGTCGTCGCCGCCCGGGTATCGGGCCGCTTCCAGCGCGAACACCGGCAGCACCAGGAACAGGCCCAGCATGCGCAGCGCAAAAATCGACGCCAGCGAGGCGCTGGCGCGGCGCTCGGTGGCGGTCATGGGATAAGACGGGGGGACGGAGGGCTGGGACAAGGGATAAACAGGCAAAAAAGACTCAAAACCGGGCAAAAGGCGGCCCAAATCAGGGGCAAACCGGGAATTCGGCCGCCGTGGCGCGGCAAACCCCGGCCGCCCGGACCTTGCCTAAGAACCTGTTCACGGTCTAAACGGGGCCGCGAATAGGTTCTAAGCGGCTATTGTGCTTGAAACGGTGCTTCGGTCTATGATGGAGAGTTTTGCGGCTGCCACATCTTGAACTCTCCCGACGACAGCAAATACCTCGCCTCCCAGGCCGCAGAAGGCCGTCACGTGGCTGAGCCCCCGGCCCGCTACCTGGCCCAGGCCCTGGCGGCGCAGCGCATCAGCATTCGCGGCGCGCGCACGCACAACCTCAAGAACATCGACCTGGACATCCCGCGCAACCAACTGGTGGTCATCACCGGGCTGAGCGGCTCCGGCAAATCGTCACTGGCCTTCGACACGCTGTATGCCGAAGGCCAGCGCCGCTACGTCGAAAGCCTGTCTACCTACGCGCGCCAGTTTTTGCAGCTGATGGACAAGCCCGACGTGGACATGATCGAGGGCCTGTCGCCCGCGATCTCCATCGAGCAGAAGGCCACCTCGCACAACCCGCGCTCCACCGTGGGCACGGTGACCGAGATCCACGACTACCTGCGCCTTTTGTTCGCGCGCGCCGGCACGCCGTTCTGCCCCATCCACGACCTGCCGCTGCAGGCGCAAAGCGTCAGCGAGATGGTCGACACGGTGCTGGCCCTGCCGGAAGACACCAAGCTGATGATCCTGGCGCCGGTGGCGCGCGACCGCAAGGGCGAGTTCGTGGACCTGTTCGCCGAAATGCAGTCCCAGGGTTATGTGCGCTTTCGCGTCGACGGCACGGCCTACGAGTTCGACGAACTGCCCAAGCTCAAGAAAACCGAGAAGCACAACATCGACGTGGTGATAGACCGCGTCAAGGTGCGGGCCGACCTGCAGCAACGCCTGGCCGAAAGCTTCGAGGCCGCGCTGCGCCTGGCCGACGGCAAGGCCCTCGCGCTCGAGATGGACGCCGGCAAGGAGCACCTGTTCAGCGCGAAGTTCTCCTGCCCGGTCTGCGACTACTCGCTCAGCGAGATGGAGCCGCGGCTGTTTTCCTTCAACTCGCCGGTGGGCGCCTGCCCGACCTGCGACGGCCTGGGCCACATGGAGTTTTTCGACCCGGCGCGCGTGGTGGCCTTCCCTTCGCTCAGCCTGGCCAGCGGCGCTGTCAAGGGCTGGGACAGGCGCAACGGCTATTACTTCGCCATGCTGGAAAGCCTGGCCAAGCACTACAAGTTCAACATCGACACGGCGTTTGAGGACCTGCCGGACAACGTGCAGCAGGTCGTGCTGCACGGCTCGGGCGAGGAAGAAATCAAGTTCAGCTATGTGATGGACTCGGGCAACTTCGCCGGCAAGAAGATCAGCAAGAAGCACCCCTTTGAAGGCGTGATCACCAACTTCGAACGCCGCTACCGCGAGACCGACTCCGCCGCCGTGCGCGAGGAGCTGGCCCGCTACCGCAGCGTGCAGCCCTGCCCCGAGTGCGAAGGCACGCGGCTGCGCACCGAGGCGCGCCATGTCTACCTGGTCAGCGCGCCCGAGGGCGGCGCCCAGCCGCAACGCAAGGCGATCTTCGAGATCAGCCACGCGACGCTGCGCGAGAGTTTTGAGTACTTCAATGTCCTCAAGATGGAGGGCGCCAAGGCCGAGATCGCGGCCAAGGTGGTGCGCGAGATCGGCCTGCGCCTGAAATTCCTCAACGACGTGGGCCTCAACTACCTGAGCCTGGACCGCAGCGCCGAAACGCTGTCGGGCGGCGAATCGCAGCGCATACGCCTGGCCTCGCAGATTGGCTCGGGCCTGACCGGCGTGATGTATGTGCTCGACGAGCCCAGCATAGGTCTGCACCAGCGCGACAACGACCGCCTGATCGGCACGCTCAAGCATTTGCGCGACATCGGCAACAGCGTGCTGGTGGTCGAGCACGACGAGGACATGATCCGCGCGGCCGACCACGTCATCGACATGGGGCCGGGCGCCGGCATCCACGGCGGGCGCGTGATGGCCCAGGGCACGTTTGACGAGGTGAAGAACAACCCCGATTCGCTGACCGGCAAATACCTGGCGCAAACGCTGAAGATCGCCGTGCCCAAGCGCCGCACGCCCTGGCTGCCGACCACCAAGGCGGTGGAAGCCGCCGAGAAGAAAAAAGCCTCGCGCTTTCCGCAAAGCCCGGCCGCCGAACGCCGTGCCGCGCGCGAAGCCATTCACCAGGCCACGCTGGGCGACATGCAGGCGCTGCGCGTCATCAACGCCACCGGCCACAACCTGAAGGGCGTGAGCGTCGAGTTCCCGGTGGGCCTGCTCACCTGCGTGACCGGCGTCTCCGGCTCGGGCAAGTCCACGCTGGTCAATGACACGCTGTACGCCGCCGTGGCCCGCACGCTGTACCGCGCGCATGAAGAGCCCGCCGCGCACGAGTCCATCGAAGGCATAGAACATTTCGACAAGGTCATCAACGTCGACCAGTCGCCGATAGGCCGCACACCGCGCAGCAACCCGGCCACCTACACCGGCCTCTTCACGCCGATACGCGAGCTGATGGCCGAGATGAACACCGCCCGCGAGCGCGGCTACGGCGCGGGACGCTTTTCCTTCAACGTCGCCGGCGGCCGTTGCGAAGCCTGCCAGGGCGACGGCGTGGTCAAGGTCGAGATGCACTTTTTGCCCGATGTGTACGTGCCCTGCGACGTCTGCAAGGGCATGCGCTACAACCGCGAGACGCTGGAAGTCCAGTACAAGGGCAAGAACATCGCGCAGATCCTGGACCTCACGGTGGAAGTCGCGGCCGAGTTCTTCAAGGCCGTGCCCACCATCGCGCGCAAGCTGCAGACCTTGCTGGACGTGGGCTTGTCCTATATCAAGCTGGGCCAGGCCGCGACCACGCTCTCGGGCGGCGAGGCGCAGCGCGTCAAGCTCGCGCTGGAACTGAGCAAGCGCGACACCGGCCGCACGCTGTACATCCTCGACGAGCCGACCACAGGCCTGCACTTTGCCGACATCGACCTGCTACTCAAGGTGCTGCACCAGCTGCGCGACGCGGGCAACACGATTGTCGTGATCGAGCACAACCTGGACGTCATCAAGACGGCCGACTGGCTGGTCGACATGGGCCCCGAAGGCGGCGCCGGCGGCGGCACCGTGGTGGGCGTGGGCACGCCCGAAGACATCGCTGCAAACCCGGCCAGCCATACCGGGCGCTATCTCGCGCGCCTGCTCTAGGCTTTTTTGTTTGCCGCGCCTGGGCGCCCGCGGCGCTCAGGCCGCGCCTTTTCTTTTTTTCAACGGATTCCGGTTTTGAACAGCTCCACCTTTTTTACCCAGCGCAAAATCGTTTTCCTGCTGGCCTCGCTGTGCTGCCTGCTCTGGGGCAGCGCCTACCCGGCGATCAAGAACGGCTATGCACTGTTCCACATCGCCGCCGATGACATTCCCTCCAAGCTGGTGTTCGCGGGCTGGCGTTTTGTTTTTGCCGGCCTGGTGCTGCTGGTATTTGCCCTCATCAGCCGCAAGCCGGTGTTCCAACTGGACCGCCGGACATTCGGCCAGGTCGCGATCGTGGGCCTGACACAGACCAGCCTGCAGTATGTGTTCTTCTACATAGGCCTGGCCTATGCCACCGGCGTGAAGAGCTCCATCATGAACGCGACCGGCACTTTTTTCAGCGTGCTGCTGGCGCACTGCCTCTACAAGAACGACAGGCTCAGCTTCAACAAGGTGCTGGGCTGCGTGGTGGGCTTTGCTGGCGTGATGGTGGTGAACTTCAGCGAAAGCCTGCTCAGCTTCGACTTCACGCTGCTCGGTGAAGGTTTTGTGGTGATCGCCGCCTTTGTGCTCTCGGCCGCCAGCATTTACGGCAAGAAAGTCTCGCAGCGCGTGGACTCGGTGGTGCTGACCGGCTGGCAACTGGCGATTGGCGGCCTGGCCCTGCTGCTCATCGGCTTTGCCACTGGCGGTTCGCTGGCGGGCTTCACCCTCCAGTCCACCTTGCTGATGGTGTACCTCGTGGTGCTGTCCTCGGCCGCGTTTTCGCTGTGGACGATTTTGCTGAAGTACAACCGCGTGAGCATGATCACCGTGTTCAACTTCATGGTGCCGATTTTCGGGACCATGTTGTCGGCGCTGTTTCTGGATGAGCGCTTTCTCGAGTGGAAAAACGGGGTCGCGCTGGTGCTGGTGTGTTATGGAATTTGGTTGGTGACGAAGGAGGAGAAGGTCGTTGCTTGAGTTTTGTTCTTGCTGGGGGCGCGCCCCCTGCCAGGAGCTGCTGGCCGGGCACCCCCCGGCCAGCAAGCCTCAGCCAAGGGCAAGAGCGCGCAAGCCGGCGCAAGACCCGGCAAGCCCCGCGCCGCATGGCCAATCAGCGCTCAATTGGCCGCCGTAAACCGACGCCTCACATGCCGAGGCGTCTCAATCTCATCCACAATCGCCACGGCCAAATCGGCCACAGAAATCCCGGCCGGCTTGTCCCCCTGGCCAGGCAGCAACTCATCACCACCCAGCCGGTATTTGCCGCTGCGCTCGCCGGGCGCCAGGCCAATCGGAGGCGAGACAAAACTCCAGTCCAGCGAGGTTTCGAGTTTGAGCTGGTTGAGTGCCTCCCGCGCGGCCAGCGCGCCCTGCTTGTATTCGGCGGGGAACTGCGGCGTGTCCACCAGTTGCAGGCCGGGCGCCACATACAGGCTGCCCGCGCCGCCCACAACCAGCAGGCGCTTCACGCCGGCCTGCTTGACGCCGGCCACGATGGCCTGGCTGGCCTGCAGGTGCAGGTCGTAAATCTTCGGCTCGCTCCAGCCGGGGTTGTAGGCGCTGATGACGGCGTCATGGCCGGCCACAGCCTTGGCGACCTGGCCGGCGTCCAGCGCATCGGCGGCGACGACCTTGAGGCCGGTTTGCGGGGCGAGCTTGCCGGGGTTACGGGCCAGCACGGTGACGGTATGGCCGCGGCTGAGCAGTTCGGAAAGTATGGGTGCGCCTACAAAACCGGTGGCGCCTATGAGTGCGATGTTCATGGAGATTCCTCTGTTGATGAAAGAAGTGAAGAAGCCATAAGTTTGATTGCTTCACAAGTCGATGAATAGACGGCAAAATTCGCTAACACTGTGAAGTAAAACTAATCAATGAGTGATAAATCCCTGGATCAGCTCAAGCGCATGGCCGTGTTTGCCGAAGTGGTGGCGGCGGGCTCACTCACGGCGGCGGCGCGCCGCCTGGGCATGACACCTTCGGCCGTGAGCCAGCACTTGCGCCAGCTTGAGCAGGCGCTCGGCCTGGCCCTGCTGCACCGCTCGACCCGGCGCCTGACGTTGACCGAAGCCGGCGAGCGCTACCACGCCGGTTGCGCCGCCATGGTAGGCGCCGCGCGCGAGGCCGAACAGGCGCTGGTGCGCCTGCGCGACGAACCCGAGGGCGAATTGCGGCTGACCGCGCCTGTCGGCTTCGGCAGCCTGCTGGCAGCAGCGCTGGCACCGCTGCGCGGCCATCCCAAACTCACACTGAGCCTGCTGCTGGACGACACCTTGATCGATCTGGTCGAAGAGCGCATAGACATCGCCTTGCGCGCCGGCTCCTTGGCGGACTCATCACTGGTCGCACGCAAGCTGGGTGGCATGAAACGCCAGCTTTGCGCCTCCCCAGCCTACCTGGCTGAACGCGGCTGGCCCGCGCATCCAAGAGACCTGCTGCAGCACGACTGGCTGGCCAGCAGGCCGCAAACCGCCGGCGTCGACATGCTGGAACTCACCGGCCCGGACGGGGAGCGGCAAACCCTGCGACTGGAGCCGCGCGTGCAGGCAACGCAGGTATCGGCGCTGCATGCGCTGTACCTGGCGGGCTGGGGCATAGGCATCGCGGTGAGCGAGGACGATCGCACGGCGCTGGCCGAAGGCCGATTGCTGCCGGTGCTGCCGGGCTGGCGCATGGCGGACATGCCGGTGTATGCCGTCACGCCGCGGCGCGGCGAGCAGCCGGCCAAGGTGCGCTACACGCTGGAGCTGCTGGCGGCCTGGTTTGGCGAGGCGCAGGCCGCCAACCTCAAGCCTGTTGTGGGCGCGGCCTGAACACCAGCCCACCCAGCATCACGCAGGCCAGCGCGGCCACCACGAAGGCGACGCCGGCCCATTGCCAGGGCGTGACGACCTCACCCAGCACCAGCATGCCGGTGGCCAGCCCGACGACGGGCACACCCAGGCTGAAAGGCGCAACGCGGTTCGCGGGGTGGCGCTTGAGCAGGTTCGTCCACAGGCCGTAACCCAGGATGGTGGCGGCCCAGCCCAGGTAGGCCACGGCGGCCCAGCTTGAGGCGCGCGCCTCCAGCCAGTGCCAGCGCAGCGGCTCAGGGTCGAAAGCCCAGGAGAGGGCCGCGAACGGCAGCACCGCGACCAGGCTGCTCCACACCACAAAAGCCAGCGGCGAATAATCCTTGTAAGCCTGTTGCACGCGCCGCGCCACGATGTTGGACATGGCCCACATGGCCGCCGCGCAGAGCGTGAGCACAAAGCCCAGCGGCGTGGTGGCACCCAAGCCGTCCGTGCCCACGTAGTTGAGCGCGAAGCAGGCCAGGCCCAGGGCCGCGAGGACGAGGCCGGCCTGCAGCGGGCGGCTGGCTTTCTCATGCAGCAGCACAAAACCGAACAGCGCCGTCCAGAACACCTGGGTCTGCTGCAGCACCGAGGCCAGCGCCGCCGTCATGCCGACCTTGAGCGCAAAAAACAAGATGCCGAACTGCCCCACACCCTGAAGCAGGCCGTAGGCCGCGATCCACTTCCAGGCCACCCTGGGCGGGCGCACCAGCAGCACCAGCGGCAGTACCGCGAACACATAGCGGGCGGTGCCGAGCTGAAAAGGCGTGAAATCGCGCAGCGCGAATTTCATCACCACAAAATTGATGCCCCACAGCACGACCACGGTGAGGGCCGCCGCCAGGTCGCGGCCTGTCAGTTTTTGCATCTGCGGATGAGGCGGCTCAGCCTAGCTGCATGGCGCGCGCGGCATCCAGGTGCGCCTTGACGCGCTGGGCCAACGCGACGTCGCCGGGAGTCTCTGGCCGCCATTCCTGGGCAGGCAAGGCCTTGCCGTCCAGGTCCACCGCGACAAACACCACCAGGCATTCGGTGATCACCGCCATCTGGCCGATTTTCATGTCGCCGGCGCGCACCTCCACCGAGATGTTCAGGCTGGTCTTGCCGGTATAGGCGAGCCGGGCTTCAACCTCGACCAGGTCGCCGATCATGATGGGGCGCTGAAAACGTATGCTGCCCACCGAGACGGTGACGCAGTAGCGCTTGGCCCAGCTGGTGGCGCAGGCATAACCGGCCTCGTCAATCCATTTCATGACGGTGCCGCCGTGGACTTTGCCGCCGAAGTTGACGGTGCTGGGTTCGGCCAGGAAACGAAGCGTGATGGAGGACATGTGGGGTTGCGGGTGGGTTGCGGGGTGTTCAGGCGTGCTGCCAGGCGATGCCGGCGACACGCATCATATTGTCGCCCATCACGCCCTCGATCTCGGCCGCGCCCAGGCCCACCTGGCGCAAGGCCTCGGGCAACAGCCGCCAGGTTTCGACCGGCGTATAACGCATGCGCTGCACGCTGCGGTCGTAACCGGCAGCCTTGGGCCACCAGTAGTCCGGGTCGTAGTCGCCGGGCGGGTTGTCGTTGAGCTCGTCCTGGCGAAAGCTGATGTCCAGGCCTATGCCCACATGCTGCGCGCCTACCAGGCCGGCCACATAGGCCACATGCCGCGCCATGTCGCCGGCGTGCGGCGTGGCGGTGCCGAGGAAGGCTGAGACGCCCGAGACGCAGACCACGCCGCCGGTGGCCGCGCAGGCGCGTATCTGCTCGTCAGTGATGTTGCGGCCGTGCTCCACCAGCGCCAGCGGGTTGGCGTGGCTGAAGATCACCGGCTTTGACGAGGCCGCCATGATGTCCAGGCTGCAGCGCCGGCCGGTGTGCGAGCAGTCCATGAGCAGGCCGGCCTTGTTGACGGCCCGCACCATGCGCACGCCCAGCGGCGTGAGGCCGCGCGCCTCGTCATGGCAGCCGTCGGCCACGCTGTTGTTGCGGTTGTAGGCAAAGTGGATCTGCCGCACGCCGAGCTCGCGGTACAGCGCCACCATCTCGGTGTGCTCCTGCAAGGGCATCGCACCTTCGAGGTCAAAGCCGATGGCAAGCACGCCCGCCGCGGCGGCTTCGCGGATCTCCTCCACGCTGGAGACCAGCCGGTAGCGATCCGGGTTGGCCGCGATCCTGGTGCGGAAGGCGGCGATCACCGCCATGATTTGCGACACCGGGTTCATGTCCATGCCGACGTTGATGGACACATAGTTGACGCCGGCGGCGCGCAAGGCGTCCATGGGCGAAAAATCGGCCGCCGGGTGCAGCGGCAGGCAGGCATGGGCTTCCCAGTTGATCATGTCGGAGGCCTCCGTGGGTGAAAGGAAATTAAAGCACGCGCCCGCCCGATGCGCCAGTCAGGAATAGCCACCACTACGCCGTGGTGGGCACCCCGGCCTCGGCGCGGCGCTTGAAACCGGTGGAGGCTTCCATCAGGCTCAGCGTGTAGGCATTGCTGACCTTGCGCACCGCCAGGTCGGCCGAAGGCAGCATCTCCACCGTCTGGCCGCGCTGCATCACCATGAGCCGCTCGCACAAATGGGTGACGACGGCCAGATCGTGGCTCACCATGATGAAAGTCAGGCCGCGCCGGCGGCGCAGCTCTTCGAGCAGGTTGAGCACCTCGGCCTGCACCGAGGCGTCCAGCGCCGAGGTGGGTTCGTCCAGCAGCAGGATTTGCGGCTCCAGGATCAAGGCCCGCGCGATCGCAATGCGCTGGCGCTGCCCGCCCGAAAGCTGGTGCGGGTAACGAAAACGAAAGCCCGTGCCCAGGCCCACTTCCTCCAGCGCGCGTTCTATGCGCCCTTCCGCACCCAGGATGCCGTGGATGGCCAGCGGCTCGGCCAGGATGCGGTCCACCGTGTGGCGCGGGTGCAGCGAACCATAGGGATCCTGGAACACCATCTGCACCTGGCGCCTGAAGGCCTTGCTGCCGGGCGCGCTGTCCTGGCCCAGCAGCTTGACCGTGCCGGCCGTGCGCGGCGCCAGCCCGCAGATGGCGCGCAGCACCGTGGACTTGCCCGAACCCGATTCGCCGACGATGCCGAAGCTCTCGCCGGGAGCCACGCTGAAGGAGGTGTCGGCCACCGCGACAAAACCGTCGTATTCCACACGCAGGCCGCTGGCCTCCAGGCCCAGCGCCTTGGGTCCGGTCGCCGCGTTCACAGCGCCCACTCCGGTTTCCGGTCCAGCGTGGCCAGCGGATGGGTGGACGCGCCCAGTTGCGGCAGGCAGGCCATCAGGCCACGTGTATAGGGATGCTGCGCATTCGCCAGGCCGCCGGCGGCGAGCTCTTCCACCACGCGGCCGGCATACATCACGAGGATGCGGTCGCAGAAGGTGGACACCAGCCGCAGGTCGTGCGAGACCAGGATCAGGCCCATGCCGCGTTCGGCCACCAGGGTGTCGAGTATGGACAGCACCTGCAGCTGCACCGTCACGTCCAGGGCCGAGGTGGGCTCGTCGGCGATCAGCAGGTCGGGGTCGGCGATCAGCATCATGGCAATCATCGCGCGCTGGCCCATGCCGCCCGAGACCTCATGCGGATACAGCTTGAAGACGCGCGCCGGGTCGTCGATGCGCACCGACTCGAGCGCGGCGAGCGCGCGTTTTTTGGCTTCCGCCGACGACACGCGCGTGTGGGCCTGCAGCGTCTCCACGATCTGCGCGCCTATGGTCATGACGGGGTTCAGCGAAAACTTCGGGTCCTGCAGCACCATGGCGATGCGGCCGCCGCGCAGCGCGCGGCGTTGCGCCGGCGCGCAGTGGAGCAGGTCCGTGCCGGAAAACGCCAGGCGCCTGGCACTGATGCGGCCTTCAGGCGCGGTCAGCCCCATGATGGCGCGGCCGGTCTGCGACTTGCCGGATCCCGACTCACCGACGATGCCCAGGCGCTCGCGGCCCAGCGTGAAAGACACGCCGCGCACTGCTTCGGTCATGCCGCCGTCGCGGCGCGGAAAGCTGACGCGCAGATCGTCAACCACCAACAGGGGAACGTTGGCGTCCGTCATTTGGCGGCCTTGGGGTCCAGCGCATCGCGCAAGCCGTCGCCCAGCAGGTTAAAGGCCAGGCTCACAATAAAAATCGCGGCGCCGGGCGCGGCCGCCACCCACCACTGGTCCAGCACATAAAGGCGGCCATTGGCGATCATCGCGCCCCACTCCGGCATGGGTGGCTGCGCGCCCAGGCCCAAAAAGCCCAGGCCGGCGGCCGTCAGGATGATGCCGGCCATGTCCAGCGTCACGCGCACGATCACCGAGGACAGGCACAGCGGCATGATGTGGCCCAGCACGATGCGCCAGGGCGAGGCGCCCAGCAATTGCACGGCGGCGATGTAGTCGGTCTGGCGTATCGTCAGCGTTTCGGCCCGTGCCATGCGCGCGTAAGGCGGCCAGGAGGTGATGGCAATCGCGATCACCGCGTTCTGTATACCGGGCCCCAGCGCCGCGACAAAGGCCAGCGCCAGGATAAGGCGCGGAAACGCGAGAAAGATGTCGGTGATGCGCATCAGCACCGCATCGACCCAGCCGCCGGCATAACCGGCCACGGTGCCGACGATCAGGCCCAGCGGCGCGGCCAGCACCGCCACCAGGATCACCACCATCAGCGTGATGCGCGAGCCGATGATGATGCGCGAAAAAATGTCGCGCCCCTGGTCGTCGGTGCCGAACCAGTGCGTCCACGAGGGCGGCAGCAGCCGCGTGGTGCGCAGGTCGCCGGTATAGGCCGAATAAGGCGCCAGCAGCTCGGCAAACATCGCCACCAGCACCAGCGCCAGCACGATGAGCAGGCCCAGCATGGCCAGCCGGTTGCGCGAAAAATCGCGACAGCCGTGGTAGACCCGGCCCATAAAGGCCTGGCGGCGCGAGGTGGGCCTGTCGGTGTCCAGCCAGTTGCGCAAGGATGCGGCCTTGGAAGTCATCGGATGCGCGTCCTTGGGTCGAGAAGCTTGTACAAGACATCAGAGAGTAAATTCAGCCCCACAAAAATCGACCCCACGATGATGGTGCCGCCCAGCACCGCATTCATGTCGGCGTTCTGCAGCGAGTTGGTGATGTACAGACCCAAGCCCGGCCAGGCGAACACGGTTTCGGTCAGCACCGAGCCTTCGAGCAGGCCGGCATAGGACAGCGCGATCACCGTCACCAGCGGCACCATGGCGTTGCGCAGCGCGTGGCGCCAGATGATGCGCGACTCCGACAAGCCCTTGGCGCGCGCGGCGATCACGTATTCCTGCGCGAGCTCATTGAGCATGAAGGAACGCGTCATGCGGCTGATGTAGGCCAGCGCGAAATAGCCCAGCAACGAGGCCGGCAGTATCAGGTGCGAAAACACATTGCGGAAAGCCTCCCACTCGCCGGCCATGGCGGTGTCCAGCAGCAGCAGGCCGGTGACCGGCGTGAGCGTGTATTCGTAGCTGACGTCGATGCGGCCCGGCCCCGACACCCATCCCAGGCGCGCATACAACACCACCAGCGCCATCAGCCCCAGCCAGAAGATGGGCACCGAATAGCCGACCAGGCCTATCACGCGCACCACCTGATCCACCAGCTTGCCGCGCCGCACGGCCGCCCATACCCCCAGTGGCACGCCCAGGCCCGCGCCTATCAATATGCCCAGGCTGGCCAGCTCCAGCGTGGCCGGAAAGGCGCGCTTGATGTCCGTCATCACCGGGTTGGCGGTCAGCACCGAGGTGCCGAAGTCGCCCTTGAGCACCTTGCCGAGGTAGATATAGAACTGCTGGTAGAGCGGCTTGTCCAGGCCCAATTCTTCGCGCGCGCGCGCGATCACATGGGCCGGTGCGCGATCACCCACGATGGCCAGCACCGGATCTATGGGAATCACCCGGCCGATGAAGAAGGTCACGGCGAGCAGGCCCAGGTAGGTGAGCAGTATCACCACCAGGAAGTTGCCGAAACTTCTGGCATGGGGTGCCAGGCGCTGGCCGGCCGTGCGCGTGCTCACCGTGGTGAGCGGCGCCATGCCGGCAGCCGTGGGATCGGGGATGGCCAAAGTCGGTGGAGCTAACAGCTATCAGCGCTTGGACACGTTGAACATGTAGTTGCTGTCGAAGGTCGGGCCCAGCTTCAGGCCGTCCACGTTGCTACGTACCGCCGCCACTTCGGTCTGCTGGTACAGCATGATGAAGGGGCTGGTCTTGCGGAACTCGGCCTGCAGGTCCTCGTACATCTTCTTGCGCTTGCCGGCATCGCGCTCCAAGACGGCGGCGTCCGACTGCTTGGTCAGCTCGGGAATCGCCCAGGCATTGCGCCAGGCCAGGGGCTTGGCCTTGGCGTCGTCGGCATTGTCGGGGTTGCGCGTGAAGGTGTCGGCATTCGAATGCGGGTCCCAGTAGTCGGCGCCCCACTGGCCTATGTACATGTCGTGGGTGCGCGCGCGGTACTTGGTCAGCGTCTGCTTGCCGTCACCGGGGATGATCTCGATGTCGATGCCGGCCTGCTTGGCCGTCTGCTGGAAGGCTTCGGTGATGCCCTGCACCGGCTGTATGGTGCGCATGTCTATGGTCACCTTGAAGCCGTTGGGCAGGCCGGCCTTGGCCAGCAGCTGCTTGGCCTTGGCCACGTCGAGCTTGTAGGGCTTTTCGGTGCTCGCGCCCAGCAGGCCCTGGGGCAGGAAGTTCTGGTTGATCACGCCGATGTTCTTGACCAGGGTGTCGCCGATGGCGCCATAGTCGACCAGGTATTTCATGGCCTCGCGCACCTCGGGCTTGGCCAGGTTGGGGTTCTTCTGGTTCAGGCTGATGTAGTAGACCGTGCCCTTGGGCGTGGAGGTGAGCTTCACGTCCTTGTTGGCCGAAAGCGCCGCGATGTCCTGCGGGCTCAGGTTGCGGGCGATGTCGATATCGCCTTTTTCCAGCAGCAGGCGCTGTGTGGCCGATTCCTTCACGTGGCGGTAGATCACGCGCGCGAGTTTGGATTTGGTGCCGTAATAGTTGTCGTTGCGCTCCAGCGCCACGATCTCATTGGCGCGCCACTCGCGCAGCTTGAGCGGGCCGGAGCCGGCGTAGTTGGTCTTGAGCCAGGCATAACCCCAGTCGCCGTTGACCTCCTTGGACTGCACCAGCTTCATGTCGACAATGCCGGCCACATTGGCCGTCAGGCAGTTGAAGACGAAGGTTGGCGCATAGGCTTTGTCGGTCTCCATGGTCAGCACGGTCGGGCTGGTGGCCTTGATCTTGTCCTTGACGTTGGTTTTGGAGAAACCGAACTGCGTGAGGATGAAGGCCGGGGACTTGTCCAGCATCACGGCGCGCTGCAACGAGTAGGCCACCTCTTCGGCCGTCAGCGGGTTGCCCGAGGCGAACTTGAGGCCGGGCTTGATCTCGAAGGTATAGGTCTTGCCGTCGGCCGAGACGCTCCAGGACTTGGCCACGTCGCCCACCAGCTTGGACGGATCGTTCACGTCCAGGCGCAGCAGGCGATCGTAAGTATTGCCCATGACTTCACCGGCGGACAACTCGAAGGCCTCGGCCGGGTCCATGGTGATGATGTCGTCAAAGCCGAAGGCCAGCACCAGCGTGTCCTTGGGCGTGGCGGCCAGCGCGGCGCCGGCGCCGCAGGCCAGCATGGCGGCGGCTGCGGTGGCGCAAAGGACGCGGCGGCTGAAGAGGGGGAGGTGGTTCAAGATGGTTTCCTTCTGTTGGACGGTTCAAAAAGAATGCGCTGCACCGCTTGTGGCGACTGCGCCCGGAAGCCCAGGGGATGAGCACGAACCGTGCCCATGCACCCCGGTTGTTGCCGCGGCAACTTGTACATACAAGCCAGACTTGCCTGACGCATTCTGCGCCGCTACCGGGCCCCGTCAACACCCGGGTTTTCCGCGATTGCCGGATGAACCAAAAAGGGGCGTCCACGCCGTCCCAGCAGGTTCGAACGCTTTCCCATCCGGCGCCAGCGCTTCACAAACCTGTGTTTACGGAGGAAAACACCTACCAAAAACCCTGCCGTACCGGCTTGACGTGAAATTTGGTGTAACGATACAGTAAATCGTTCTACAAAGAACGCCGAAATCGCCCGCGCATCGCAAAAAACACATCAGGAGACAACCATGAGTTCACTTTCACGCCGCCGCTTTGTCCAGGCCACGTCCGCCGCCTCCGTTGCCGTGGCGACCGGTTTTTCTGGCATGGCCAAAGCCCAATCCCCTGTCGCGCTGCGCCTGTCGTCCGCGCATTTGCCTGACCTCAATTCCTCGCACTTCGCCTGGCAGCAGCTCATGGAGGCCAACCTCAAGAAGGCCGTGGGCGACAAGATCCGCATCGACTACTTTCCCAACAACCAGCTCGGCAAGGAAAGCGACGTGGTGCAGCAGGTCAAGGTCGGCTCCATCGACATGATGCTGACCGGCTCGTCCATCTGGGCCACGGTGACGCCGCAGCTGGGCATGCTGGACCTGGGCTACCTGTTCGACAGCTACGAGCACGTGGCCAAGGCGCTGGACAGCGGCGTGGGCGCCAAACTCAACGAGATGCTGCAGAAAAGCACCGGCTGCCAGGTCATCACCTGGAGCGCGCACTACGGCGCCCGCAACGTCTATACCAAGCAGCCGGTCAAGTCGCTGGCCGACATCAGGAACGTCAAGCTGCGCGTGCTGCCGACGCCGGCCTTTATCGAGACCTTCAAGATCATGGGTGCCATCCCCACGCCGATTTCCTTCGGCGAGCTCTATATGGCCGCGCAGACCGGCGTGGTCGACGGCTTTGAACATGATTCAGGCACGGTACTGGCCAGCAAGCTCAACGAGGTGGTCAAGCACTGCTGGATGACGGAGCACCTGTTCAGCCCCATGGTCTGCATCATGGGCAAGCGCGGCATAGACCGGATCCCGGCTGAGCTGCGCCCGGCTTTCATGAAGGCCGCCGCCGATTCGACCGTGCAACTGCGCAAGACCGGCACCGACAAAGGCCTGCAGGGCATAGAAGACCTGAAAAAGCTGGGCATCAGCTTCACGCCCATGGCCAAAAACGAGCGCGACCAGGTACGCAAGGAAATGGAAACCAGGCTCTGGGCCGGCTTCGCCAAGCAATACCCTGAAACCGCGCCGCTGTTCACGGCCATCAGCGCGGCGCGGGGCTGAGCATGGAAGCCAGCCTGTCGGCGGCCTTGCCCGGGGCCGCAGCCGCCAGCCCCCAAGCTTCGTCCCACAACCCGGCGCACGCGTCCGCGCCCGGCTTCAGCGTCGGCCATTCGCCCGGCCGATGGCTGGCCTGGCTGATGCGCATGACCGAGTACGTCGCGGGCGTGGTGCTGGCCGTCGACGTGCTGGTGGTGTTTGCCTCGGTGGTGTTCCGCTACTTCCTGCATGAGCCCTTCGACTGGGCCGAGGAAGTGGCGCGCGCGCTGATGATCGTGCTGGTGTTTTTCGGCGCGGCAACCGTTCTGGCGCGCAGCCAGCACGTGGGCGTGGACATCTTCCGCGGCCTCCTGCCCGCGCGCTGGCAACCGGCGCTGATCCAGTTCGCGAGCTGGATCATCGTGGGGGTTTCGGCCAGCCTCTTCGTCTCGTCGGTCGGCCTGCTGGTGGACTCCTGGTCCAGCACCACGCCCATAGGCCTGCCGCAATGGATTTACACCTTCCCCGTCGTGATCGGCAGCCTGTTCATGACGCTGTTCGGCATCGCCAACGCCGTCAACGGCCCTTCGCGCGTGGTCTGGTCCACGCTGGGAATCGGCATCGCCATGGTGGCGGCAGTGGTGGGCTGGAACATGCTGCTCCCCGGCCTGGCCGTCAAGCCCTGGATGCTGCTGACCGCCGGCTTCCTGGGCGGGCTGCTGCTGGGCGTGCCGATTGCCTTTGTGCTGGGCCTGTCCTCGCTGGTGTTCTTCATGGCCGACCCATCCCTGCCCATGCTGGTGTATTCGCAGCAGGTGATGGCGGGCACCGACCACTATGTGCTGCTGGCGATTCCCTTCTTTGTGCTGGCCGGGCTGCTGATGGAAGCCAATGGCATGTCCTCGCGCCTCATCGAGCTGCTGCTGCGCATGTTCGGCCGGGTGCGCGGCGGGCTGGGGCTGATCACCATCACGGCGACCGCCTTCTTCTCGGGTGTGTCGGGCTCCAAGCTGGCCGACATCGCCGCGGTGGGCGGCATCATCATGCCGGCGGTGCGCAAGACCAAACAGGACCCGAACGAGACCGCGGGCCTTCTGGCCTGCACGGCCGTGATGGCCGAGACGATTCCGCCCTGCATCAACATGATCATCATGGGTTTTGTCGCCAACATCTCGATTGCCGGCCTCTTCATGGCCGGGCTGGTGCCGGCGGCGGTGCTGGCGCTGTCGCTGGCGGCGGTGACGGTTTATGTGGGCACGCGCATCAACCCCGACGAAGCCTTTGACGTGCGCACGCCGATGTTCCGCTTGCTGGGCGGCGCCATGGTGGCGCTGGTGATGGTGGCCATGATAGGCAAGGGCGTGACCTCAGGCGTGGCGACCTCCACCGAGGTCTCGGCCTTTGCCGTGGTCTATGCCCTGGTGGTGGGCTGGATGGCGTTTCGCGAGCTCACGGTCAAGTCGGTGGCGCAGCTCTTCGTTCGCTCGGCCTCCATGGCCGGCGGCATCCTCTTCATCGTGGCGGCGGCGTCCAGCGTGTCGTTTGCGCTGACCATACAGCAGATCCCGCAATACCTGTCGACCTTCATGATCGGTTTTGCGCACGCCTACGGCAGCACCATGTTCGTGATTCTTTCGGTGCTCATCATGATCGTCTTCGGCGCCGTGCTGGAAGGCGCGCCCGCCTTGATCATTTTCGGGCCCCTGCTGACGCCGATTGCCTCCCAACTGGGCGTCAATCCATTACATTTTGGGACCGTCATGGTGATTGCCATGGGACTGGGCTTGTTCGCGCCGCCGGTCGGGTTGGGCTTGTTCGCCACCTGCGCCATTACCGGCACGCACGTCAAGGACGTGGCCCGGCCCATGATGAAATACCTGGCGGTGCTGTTCGTCACGCTTATCCTGCTGGTGCTGGTGCCGCAATTCTCGTTGTGGCTACCCACCCGTATGGGGCTGTGAAAATGCGAATAGATCTACTGCGCACCCCGATCCCGGCACTGCGGTCCTCACCGTACGCTTGTACGGCTCCGGTCCTCCTGCCGGCCTCGGGGTTGCTCGCTACGATTTCTTCACATTTTCACGCTCCGCAACCAGCAGACGCATTAAAAAAGACAGGGAAAAAAAGTGAGCAAGATCCGAGATGTCGCCAGCCTGGCCGGGGTTTCCACCAGCACCGTGTCCAACGTGCTCAACGGCCGTGCCAACCGCATGGCCGCCGAGACGCTGGCGCGCGTGGAAGCCGCGATCGCCGAGCTCAAGTACCGGCCCAACTCCACGGCGCGCCAGCTCAAGACCGGCTACACGCCGCTGATAGGCCTGCTGGTGCCGTCCATGGCCAACCCCATGTATGGCTTCATCGCGCGCGAGATCGAAACCCTGGCGCAAGAGCGCTACGGCTTTCGCATCATGATCGGCAACACCTACCGCGACAGGGACAAGGAAACGCGCTTCTTCGACGACCTGCTGGCCCACGGCGTGCGCGGCGTGATCATCATCTCCTCGCTGATCGACGAGCAGCACGTGGAGGCCGCGGCCGAACGCGGCATGGTGATGGTGAGCTACGACAGGCGCGCCACGCCGAATATGCGCTCCATCGTCGACCACGTCACGGTGGACAGCTTCGAGTCGGCGCGCATCGCCACGCAGCACCTCATAGACCTGGGCCACCGCCGCCTGGCGTTTGTCACCCCGGCCGGCCGCACCATGAGCCGTAACGAGAAGATAGCCGGCTTCCTGTCGGCCGCCAAAAGCGCGGGGCTGGAAGGCAGCGCGCGCGTCGTCGAGGGCACGCCGGTCGATGAGTACGGTGATTCCATGATGAGCGAAGTCGGCCGCGCCCAGGCCGGCCTGCTGGCCAAATTGCCCGAGCGGCCCACCGGCGTGATAGGCGTCAACGACCTGATGGCTTTCGGCCTGATGGCGGGCTTTCGCGACGCGGGCCTGGCCGTGCCCGAAGACGTGTCTGTGATCGGCATCGACAACGTGTTCCTCTCCACGCTGATGCACCCGGCCATGACCAGCGTGCGCCTGCCGGTGCCCGAAATGGCGCAGGTCATGGTGGAGCGCGTGATGAGCCGGCTGGCCGACCCTTCCATAGAGACCCGGGAATACATCTTCCAGCCCACGCTGGTGGCGCGCGATTCCGCCGTGAGATACCAGGCCCGCGAGCGCTGATTTTTGGTACGAACTGAACACAAGGTTTTTGAATGGCAACGGTTTTTGTCAGCCACCCCCAAAGCAAGCTCGGGCACTACTTCGGCGATCGCGCGATCGCCGCGCTGCGGGCCATCGCCGAGGTGCGTTTCAATCCGGGCGACACCGACCTCTCCTCCACCGAGCTGGCCGCGCTGGCCGCCGATTGCGAGGTCATCATTTCCTACCGACAGACGGTGGGCGACGAGGCGCTGTTCGCCGGCCTGCCTCGCCTGCTGGCCTTTGTGCGCTGCGCCATCGACATCCGCAACATCGACGTGCCGGCCGCCAGCCGCCATGGCGTGCTGGTCACCCAGGCCAGCGCGGGCTTCATCCCCTCGGTCAGCGAATGGATCATCGGCGTGATGGTTGATTTAAGCCGCCACATCAGCGCGACCACGGCCGACTACCACGCGGGCCGGCCCGTGCTGCCCGCCATGGGCCGTGAGCTGCGCGGCGCCACGCTGGGCGTGATCGGTTATGGGCAGATCAGCCGCTACCTCTGCGACGTGGCGCTCGCGCTGGGCATGCGCATCGTGGTGCACGACCCCTATACGCCGACCGGCCGCAAGGAACTCGAGCAGGTCGAGCTGCTGCCGCTGCTGCAGCGCTCCGACTACGTGGTCTGCCTGGCCGCCGCGACGGAAGCCACCGAGAATTTGATGAACGCCACCACCTTCGCGGTCATGAAGCCCGGCGCTTTTTTTATCAACGCCTCGCGCGGCAACCTGGTCGATGACGACGCGCTGATCGCCGCGCTGGATGCCGGCACCATCGCCGGCTGCGCCGTCGACGTGGGCCGTGCGCCCGACCAGATGCCCTCGCCGCGCGTGGCCGCGCACCCGCGCGTGGTCGCATCGCCCCACATAGGCGGACTCACGCCGCCCGCGGTGGAACACCAGGCCCTGGAAACCGTGGCCCAGGTGGCCGAACTGCTGCAGGGGCGCGCGCCCCGGGGCGCGGTGAACGCGGCGCAGGCCAGACGCTGGCAACAGGCCACGCAAGCGCCGCAGCCGGCCTGAATACCGCCCCCGCTTCCCACTTTTTGCGAAAGCCCTTCTTTTCATGCAAGCCACCCAGAACAAAACCTATGCCGGCGCCTGCGATTGCCATGTGCACATCTACGAAGACAAATACCCCATGGTGCCCAATGTGGCCTGGGTGCCGCCGCATCTACCAGTCTCGAAGTATCGCGAAGTGCAACAAGCGCTGGGCCTGAGCCGCGCCGTCATCGTCCAGCCCTCGGCCTACGGTTTTGACAACAGCTGCACGCTGGACGCCGTGGCGCAGCTCGGCAAATCAGGCCGCGGCATCGCGCTGGTGGCGCCCGAAGTGACGGATGCCGAGCTGCGGCGCCTGGACGACGGCGGCATCCGCGGTGTGCGTTACATGATGATCAACCCGGTGCTGGAATGGGCGTCGCTGGAGCCCATGGCCGCGCGCCTGGCCGCCATGGACTGGATGGTCAACCTGCAGCTGGATGGCCGCAATTTCCCCGAGCACGAAGAAATGCTCAAGCGCCTGCCCTGCAAGCTGGTGATAGACCACAACGGCAAATTCCTCGAACCCGTCAAACCTGAACATCCTTCCTTCCAGTCGCTGCTGCGCGTGCTGGACACCGGCAAGGTGTGGCTCAAGCTGTCGGCGCCCTACGAGACCTCGAAGATCGGCCCACCCGGCTATGACGACGTGAGCCTGATCGCGCGCACGCTGGCCGAGAAATTTCCGGAACGCTGCCTGTGGGCCAGCAACTGGCCGCATCCGGGGCGCAACCCTCCGCCTTCCGAGGTCGACCTCTATGACTTGTTGTTTTCCTGGGTTTCGAGTGATGTGGTTCGGAAGAAGATTCTTGTCGACAACCCGGCTGGGTTGTATGGCTTTTGATGAGGGGTGCTGAGCCCCTCGACCGTTCGGGCTGAGGTATCGAAGCCCTCCTGATGGGTTTTATCTGTGTAAATCTGCGTAATCTGTGGATAAAAAGAATCATCCGCAGATCACGCAGATTTACACAGATTGAAGAGAACGGCTGAGTCCATCCGTTCGGTCAGTACAAGCAAGGGCTTCGATACCTCAGCCCGAACGGGGAAGAAGGACAGCGAGGCCTGGGCTAAGGCTTCGAAGCTTCGCTCCGGGCCGCCTCCAGCACATCACGCGTTTTCACCGCTTCCCGCCGCGCGGCATCGGCAAAATCATCTCCCGACGACGCGTACAAAATCGCACGCGACGAATTCACGATGATGGGCGCGCCAGGACGCCAGCCGGCCTTGACGGTGGCGACGGCATCGCCGCCCTGCGCGCCCACGCCTGGAATCAGCAAGGGCAAGGTAGGCGCCACGGTGCGCACACGTTCAATCTCGGCCGGATAGGTCGCGCCCACCACCAGGCCCAACTGGCCATTGAGGTTCCAGGGCCCTTGCGCCAGGCGCGCCACATGTTCATACAGCAGCGGCTGGCCCTCGATGGAGGCAAAACGCTGGTTCTGCAAGTCGTCGCCGCCGGGGTTGGAGGTGCGGCACAGCAAGAACGCGCCCTTGCCTTGGTATTTCAGATAGGGCGCAACCGAATCAAAGCCCATGAAGGGCGAGAGCGTGACCGCGTCGGCGCCGTAGCGCTCAAAGGCTTCCTTGGCGTACTGCTCGGCGGTGGAGCCGATGTCGCCGCGCTTGGCGTCCAGGATGATGGGCACCTGGGGCGCAACGCGGCGCATGTGTTCCATCAGGCGTTCGAGCTGGCCTTCGGCGCGGTGGGCCGCGAAGTAGGCGATTTGCGGCTTGAAGGAAATCACCAGATCGGCGGTGGCATCGACGATCGCGGCGCAGAAATCGTAGATTTTGTTGGCGTCGCCCTTGAGCTTGCCGGGGAATTTGGTCGGTTCCGGGTCCAGGCCGACGCAGAGCATGGAATGGTTCTGGCGTTCTGCGGCGCCCAGCATGTCGAGGAAATTCATAACCCATATTGTAAGAAGGTGGCTCTTCAGCAGGTTTAGCCCCAAACCGGGACAATCGCGCAAACCACCAGACCGTCCCGCATGCAACTCTCCCAACGCCAACTCGTCCTCCTGGTCCTGCTCACCCTGGTCTGGGGCCTGAACTGGCCGGTGATGAAGATGGGCATCGCGGACTACCCGCCGCTGACCTTCCGCGCGATCTCGATCTGGCTGGGCATTCCGGTGCTGGGCCTGGCGATGATGCTGCTCAAGGTGCCGTTTTTTGTGCCGCGCGACAAATGGCGCGAACTGCTCTGGCTGGCGGCGGCGAACATGTTTGTCTGGCATGCGCTCATCATCCTGGCGGTGAAAAACCTGAGCAGCGGCCGCGCCGCCATCCTGGGCTATACCATGCCGATTTTTTCGGCGCTGCTGGGCGCCTGGTTTTTCGGTGCGAAGCTCAAAGCCCGCAACTGGCTGGGCGTGGCCGCCGCGGCGCTGGGCGTGGCCCTGCTGCTCTGGTATGAGCTGACGAACCTGACGGGCCGGCCGCTGGGCGTGCTGTGCGCGCTGGTGGCGGCGGCCGTCTGGGCGCTGGGCACGCAGCTGCTGCGCAAGACCACGATTGAGGCCGCGACCTTGACGATTTCGTTCTGGATGACGGTCATGACGGCCGTGGTGATGAGCGGGCTGGGCATGGTGTTCGAGCTGCCGCAGTGGAAAGCGCCTTCGCCCACGGCCTGGGCGGCGATTGTTTACAACGCGGTGCTGATCTTCGGTTTTGCCCACGCGGCCTGGTTCACGCTGGCGCGCGCGCTGCCGCCCGTGGCCTCTACGTTGAGCGTGATGATGATTCCCATCCTGGGTGTGTTTTCAGGCGCGCTGGGCCTGGGCGAGGTGCTGCACTGGCAGGACTGGGCCGCGGTGTTGCTGATGGTGGCGGCGATCGCGTCGGTGCTGGCGCCCAGCCGGGATGGCAGCGCCAAAGCCTGAATCAAGCCGTCATGGCGACCCGGCTCATGGCCAGGCACAGGTCGTCCCAGGCCTTGGCCTTGTCAGAGGGGTTGCGCAGCAAATAGGTGGCGTCATAAGTCACCACCGCCTGGGCGCCGTGCAGGGTGTGCACCTGGCCGCGCAACCTGCCGAAAGGCTCACCCGATTGCAGCAAGGCCTGCGCGGCCAGCCGGCCCATGACCAGCACCACGTCAGGCTGGGCGCTGGCCAGCAGGGCCGGCAGCGCCTCGGGCAGGGCGGCGCCCATGCCGGCCGCCGCGCCGCGCACCAGTGGCGACAACAGCACCACGCCGGCCTTGTGCAGGCGGGCGGCGCGCAGCATGTTGTCGAGCAGCTTGCCGGCATCGCCCTCGAAGGGATTGAAGGGTTCGCGCTGCAGCGCGGCCGCCGGCGTCTCGGCCAGCACCAGCCAGCGCGCGCCTTCGGCATGGGCGGCCTCGGCATACAAAGCCTGCGCCGCGCCCATGCTCCAGGCGCCTGAGATATTGGGTGCGGCGGCTTCACGCGCTTCGGCGGGCGGCGCGGCCACCGGCGCGCGAGGTGGCGGGGTGCGCACCGGCGGCGGCGCTTCGCGCACCACGGGGGCCGCCGCCGGCGTGGCCTGCGGCAGGGGGGCC
>NZ_AKIV01000072.1 GCF_000282655.1 Polaromonas sp. CF318 | reverse complement strand
AAAGTAAGTCGCCCGCCGGGGCGAGACCCGGCCAGCAGGACCAAGCAGAGAGCGCGCAAGCCGGAGCAAGACCGGCCCCACCCCTCAAGCGTGCTTCTTAACCCAAGCAACATAAGCATCCACCCATCCCTGCAAAAACTTCCGGCTCCCCTCACTGAGGCTGCCATCAGCCTCATAAAGGCCCTCCTTGTTATGGATGAAGGCCTCGGGCTGGCCCAGCGTGGGCACATTCAGGTAAGCCAGGATGTTGCGCAGGTGCTGCTGCGACAGCGCAGTCCCTATGGCACCCACCGAAGCGCCAATCACACCGGCCGGCTTGCCGTCCCAGGCGCTCTGGCCGTAGGGGCGCGAGGCATGGTCGATGGCGTTTTTGAGCACGCCGGGGATCGAGCGGTTGTACTCGGGTGTGACAAACAGCAGGCCTTGCGCGGCCTTGATCTCGCCCTTGAGCCTGACCACTTGCGGGGCCGGGTTGCCGTCGTCGTCCTGGTTGTAGGGCGGCAGGTCGTCGATGCGCACATGGGTGAAACTGAAATCCGCAGGGAACAGTTTTTCAAGCGCGCGGGCGAGCTTTTTGTTGAACGAGTCCTTGCGAATGCTGCCGACGACGACAGCGATGGTGTAGCGGGCCATGGGGTTCTCCAGGAATTGGTGGATGGGATGGGGATGAAAAAAATAGGGAGCCTGAATGGCGCAAGCGCATCAGGCACCCCACGTTGTAAACCAATTCGGCGCCGCCTGCTGTAGGACGCCAGGACGGGAAACGCCTGCGGCGCCCGTTCAGAAGCCGGCCAGCACCGCGCCCTTGAACTCGGCCTGCACGTACTTGCGGATTTCTTCCGAGTGGTAGGCCTTCACGAGCTTGGCGACCCAGGGCTTGTCCTTGTCCTGCTCACGCACGGCCAGCAGGTTGACGTAAGGCGACTTGGCCGCTTCCTGCGCGATCGCGTCCTTGGGGTTGAGGCCGGCCGACAGCGCGTAGTTGGTGTTGACGGCCGAGGCATCCAGGTCGTCCAGCGAGCGTGGCAGCTGCGCGGCGTCGAGTTCCACGAACTTGAGCTTTTTGGGGTTCTCGATCACGTCCAGCGGCGTGGCCTTGAGGCCGGCTTCGGGCTTGAGCTTGATCAGGCCCTTGTCCTGCAGCACCAGCAGCACGCGCCCGCCGTTGGTCGGGTCGTTCGGGATGCCGAAACGCGCGCCTTCTTTCAGCTCGGCCAGGCTTTTCACCTTCTTGGAATAGAGGCCGATCGGGAAATTGACGGTGTAGCCCACGTTGACGATCTTGTAGCCGCGGTCCTTGACCTGCTGGTCCAGGAAGGGCTTGTGCTGGTAGCTGTTGGCGTCCAGGTCGCCGGCGGCGAGCGCGGCGTTGGGCTGGATGTAGTCGCTGAACTCGACGACCTGGATTTTGAGGCCATCTTTCTCGGCGATCTTTTTGACCTGCTCAAAAATCTGCGCGTGCGGGCCGGCGGTGACGCCTATCTTCAGGAGCTTGTTCTGCGCCAGCACGGCGCCGGAGAAAGAGGCGGCCAGCACGAGTGCGATGGCGGATTGGATGAGAGTGCGTTTGTTCATGGTTTCCTTTTGGATGAATTGAAAATTGTTGTGTTGTTCCCTCTGCCTTTGGGAGAAGGAGGAATCGGGAGTCAACATCGCTGTTGAAAATAAAGGCCGGAGAGCACCCTCATTTATGGCTCAACCTGCGCACAGCCCAGTCGCCCAGGCTTTGCACCGCCTGCACAAACAGGATCAGCACCAGCACCACGGCCAGCATCACCTCCGGCAAAAAGCGCTGGTAGCCGTAGCGGATGCCCAGGTCGCCCAGCCCGCCGCCGCCAATCGCGCCGGCCATGGCCGAATAACCGGTCAGGCTCACAAAGGTGATGGTCAGGCCCGCGACGATGCCGGGCAGCGCCTCGGGCAGCAGCACCTTGAGCACGATCTGCCGCGTGGTCGCGCCCATGGCCTGCGCGGCTTCGATCAGGCCGTGATCGACCTCGCGCAGCGAGGCCTCGACCAGGCGCGCGATAAAGGGCGCTGCCGCGATCGTGAGCGGCACCACGGCGGCGGCCGTGCCTATGGACGAGCCGGTCAAAAAGCGCGTGAGCGGAATGATGGCCACCAGCAGGATGATGAAAGGCGTGGAACGCACGGCGTTCACGATGCCGCCCACCACGCGGTTCACGCCCGCGTTGCGCAGCACGCCGCCCGCGTCGGTCAGCCGCAAAAACACCCCCAGCGGAATGCCTATCAGCGCGCCGACCAGGCCCGAGATGCCGACCATCACGATGGTCTCCCAGAGCGAGCTCACAAACAGCTCCAGCAGGGCTTGCGAAAAATTACTGAACATGGGCCAGACCTCCGGGAAAATCCGCGCCGACTTGATCGACATGCACGCCGGCGCCGCGCAGGTGCGCCACCGCCGCGCTGAGCTGTTCGCGCGCGCCGCGCGCGAACACCGCGAGCGAGCCGAAAGGCTTGCCCTGGATTTCATCGACCTGGCCGTGCACGATGGACAGGTCGATGCCGAAGCGGCGTATCACGTCCGACAGCAGCGGCCGGTCCGATTCGTCGCCCGCGAAGGCCAGGCGCAGCAGCTGCCCTTCTTCGGGATGTTCGGCACTCATCAGGGTGCGTATCCGCGCGAGCACGCTGTCGGGCAGGTCCTGCGGCACGATCTCGGCGATCAGGCTGCGTGTGGTTTCATGTTGCGGGCGCGTGAAGACGTCGATCACCGGCCCGCTTTCGACGATGCGGCCGGCATCTATCACCGCGACGCGGTCGGCCACCTGCTTGATGACCTGCATCTGGTGGGTGATCAGCACGATGGTCAGGCCGAACTCCTTGTTGATTTGCCGCAGCAGGCCCAGGATGGAGCGTGTGGTTTCCGGGTCCAGCGCCGAAGTGGCCTCGTCCGACAGCAGCACCTTGGGCCGGTTGGCCAGCGCGCGCGCAATGCCCACACGCTGCTTTTGCCCGCCGCTGATCTGCGCCGGGTAGCGGTCCGCCAGGGCGCTCAGGCCCACCAGCTCCAGCAGCGGCCCGACGCGCGCCTGGATCTCATCGGCCGGCAACCCGGCGATTTCGAGCGGCAAGGCCACATTGCCGTAGACCGTGCGCGACGAGAGCAAATTGAAGTGCTGGAAGATGATGCCGATGTCGCGGCGCGCCACGCGCAGCGCATCGCCGCCCAGCGAGCTCAGCTCGCGGCCGCCCACCACCACCTGGCCGGCGGAAGGCCGGTTCAGCAGGTTGATGACCCGCACCAGAGAACTTTTGCCGGCGCCGCTGCGGCCGATGATGCCGTAGACCTCGCCCGGCCGGATGTGAAGGTCGACGCCCCTGAGTGCTTCGACCGGGCCCGTGGGGCCCTGGTAGGTTTGAACAATACCTTTGAGTTCGATCATGAAATCCCGCTGACTTTTTGCCGCCTTCGCGTTTCTTGTGGAAAACCGCGAGGCGCTTTTTTTTGAACAGACAGCGAATGTAGAAGCCTGAAGCTCAAACTCAAAAGAATATTAAATAGGTTAATTAGACGGATTTCAGCCTATGTAAATAATTGCACCCGGTATCAATAGGGATGGACAATTTATACCCGGGTGTTATAGAATTAATTCACCCGGATTAAATTAACCCTCTTTTTTGACGCTTAGCGAGCCTGTTGCCATGCCATCCCAGCCATCATCCCCTGAAGTTTCTCCACGCCTGGTCGCCTTCTCAGGCTTCCGGCAAGTTGCCGCCGGCGACCACGCGCAGGTCCTCAGCGCACTGCGCAAGCTGTCCGGCACCGAAGAGCTGCTGCGTGTTTTCAACGACGCCACCGGCGAGCGCATAGACCTGGACTTGCGTCCCGAGGCGCATCTGCCGCCCGCCACCGCTGAAGCGCCGGAAGCGCCGCAAATCTCCACCGCGCGCCCCGTGGGCCGGCCCAAACTCGGCGTGGTCGCGCGTGAAGTCACGCTGCTGCCCCGGCACTGGGAATGGCTGGGCAGCCAGCCCGGCGGCGCCTCGGTCACCCTGCGCCGCCTGATTGACGAATCGCGCAAGGCCGGCGAAGGCCGCGTCAGCGTGCGCACCTCGCGCGAAAACGCCTACCGCTTCATGAGCGAGATGGCCGGCGATTTCGCGGGCTTTGAAGAAGCCAGCCGCGCGCTGTTCGCGGGCGACCGGCCTAAATTTGAGGGCCTGGTCGCACCCTGGCCGCAAGACGTGCGCCTGCAGCTGGCGAAGCTGGCGGCAGCCGGCTGGAGCGCCGAATGACGCCACCCACCCCCAAAACGCTGGGTGAAGGCGTGCCGATGTGGAAAACCTTCGCGGCCTTTCTCGGCCCCATGCTGCTCAGCAACATCCTGCAATCACTCTCGGGCACGATCAACAACATCTACATCGGCCAGATGATCGGTGTAGGGGCGCTGGCGGCCGTGACCAGCTTTTTCCCCCTCATGTTTTTCCTCATCGCCTTCACCATCGGGCTGGGCGCGGGTGCGTCGGTGCTGATCGGCCAGGCCTGGGGAGCGCGCGACACCGGCAAGGTCAAGGCCGTCGCCGGCACCACCCTGGCGGTGGGTGCGGGATTCGGCCTCGCGGTCGCCGTTTTTGGCGGCCTCTTCACCGCGCCGCTGCTCAAGGCCCTGGGCACGCCGCCCGACATCCTGGCCGACGCCACGCTGTATGCCCGCATCATGCTGATCGCCATGCCGGGGCTGTTTGTCTTCCTGCTGTCGACCTCCATGCTGCGCGGCGTGGGCGACACGGTGAGTTCGCTCTACACGCTGTGCATTTCCACCGCCTGCGGCCTGGTGGTGACGCCCGCGCTCATCCTGGGCTGGGGCGGTTTGCCCAGGCTGGGCGTGGCCAGCAGCGCGGTGGCCACCATCCTGTCTTTCCTGGTCTCGACCGCCTGGCTGGCCCGGCGCCTGCACGCCATCCGGAGCCCGCTGGCGCCCGACGCCGAATTCAGGCGCCACCTGCGCGTGAACCCCGCCATCCTCAAGACCGTGCTCAGGGTGGGCGTGCCCACCGGGGTGCAGCTGGTCGTCATCTCGCTCGCCGAGATCGCCCTGCTCTCGCTGGTCAACGGCTACGGCTCCAACGCCACGGCGGCCTACGGCGCGGTGAACCAGGTGGTGGCCTATGTTCAGTTCCCGGCCATTTCCATCGCCATCACCGCTTCCATCCTGGGCGCGCAGGCCATAGGCGCGGGCCGCACCGACAGGCTGGGCGCCATCACACGCACCGGGCTGCAGATGAACCTGGCGCTGACCGGCGCGCTGGTCCTGCTGGGCTATCTGTTCTCGCGCCACCTGATGGCGCTCTTCATCACCAGCGAGCCGGTGATCGAGCTGTCGCAAACCCTGCTGCACATCATGCTGTGGAGCAGCGTGGTCTTCGGCATGCAAGGCGTGGTCTCCGGCGTCATGCGCGCCAGCGGCACGGTGTGGGTGCCCATGGGCATTTCGATTTTCTGCATCGCGCTGATCGAGGTGCCCACGGCCTGGATACTCAGCCACCGCATCGGCATCAACGGCATCTGGATCGCCTACCCCGTCACCTTTGTCGCGATGCTGGGCCTGCAGACCGCCTATTACCGGCTGGCGTGGAAGAAAAAAGCGATACGGCGGCTGGTGTAGGGGAATAAAGGCCCCAGGCGCCGGCGCCGCTTCAAGGGCGCATGAACTGCGCGTCCGGCACGGCGAACAGCCCGTCGTCGCCGGACTTTCCATCCAGGAACTCCCCGCCCACACGAAGCGCCTCCGCGATCAGGCGTTTCACGCCGTCGAGCTTGTCGGCCAGGCCCGGCGAGATGCCCACGAAAGAATAGACGCAGTAGCTTTCATGCCGCACCACGGCAAACTCGCCGTTCATCACAAAGGCGTAGCACCAGGCGGCATCCGTCCTGCCGGCCAGGGAAACCGGCAGCAGGCAGGCCTTGACGCCTTCGTCGACGGCCCAGGTCTGGTGCTGGAGCTCCCGCGATGCGGCGTCCGCGGAGTGGACGAACTTGCGGATCTTGCGCTTGAGGGCGGGTGTCCAGAATGAATCAAAAACATCCCGGGCAACGGGTTGAATCACGAATGCCATGGTGGTCTCCTTTTAGGGCTGGCGGATGTCTGAATCGGGGGTGGAGTAGCCCCCGGCGGTCGCTGATTGCCGGACCATATTCGATTTCCCGACCGCCACCGCGGCGAATTGTCCGTAGCTGGAAATTTGAAGTGGGATAGTCGCCACCCGGCATTGGGTGGCCATGGACACCAAGCCCGCTCAAGGCCTGTCCAGCGCCGCTTCTTCAGCGCCTTTCAACACCTGTTAAGAGCTGTTTCAAGGCGCTTACAAAGCCTTGCTACCATGGGTGCTCTCCCGCCATCACCAGGGCCCCGCGCCCGCCGCCGGCACAGCGCCGGCATCGATGACCTTCCCCCCATGAACCGCCGCAACCCCGCCATCGACATCGCCAGGGGCATAGGCATCATCCTCGTGGTGCTCGGGCATAACTGGACAGTCCTGCAGGAAAGAGGCGAGCTCTTCCAGGTGATTTATTCCTTTCACCTGCCGCTCTTCTTTTTCCTCTCGGGCCTGTTCCTGAAGGATTCCGGCGACCTGAAAAACTTCGCGCTGTCGCGCGCCGATGCGCTGCTCAAGCCCTACTTCGCCGTGTTGCTGCTGCTGGGCCTCTGCGAGATGCTGGCCCCGCAGGCCGTGCCGGTTGCCGGCACCACGCCGTTCGCGTATTTCGCCGGCGTCCTCTACGGCACCGCGCCCACCATTGCCTGGACCCCGCTGTGGTTTTTGCCGCATCTGTTTGCGGCCTCGGTCCTGGCCATGGCCGTGTTGCGCGCCACCCGGAATCTGCCCGGGCGCCCCGCCGCGCTCTGGCTGGCCGCCTGCGCCCTGCTGGCGACCGGCGTGGGCTGCATAGGCTGGTTCTGGCAAACCGACACCGGGGAGGCGCTGGACTGGATGGGCCTGCAGCGTTTGCCCGGCCTTCCCTGGAGCCTGGACCTGCTCTTCATCAGCACGCCCTTCATGCTGTTTGGTTTCCTGCTCGGCAAGCCGGTGGCGGCCATGCGCTTCAAGCCCTGGGTCGTTGCGGCCGCAGCCCTCGCCTTCGCCGCGCTGCACGCGTATTCCGGCGAGACCATGGACCTGAACCTGCGGGTGTACGGCAACCCGGTCATCTCCACCTTGCAGGCGGGGCTGGGCATCTACCTGGTCCTCAGTGTTTCCGCGCTGCTGCAGCACCATGCGGTGTTCCGGCGCCCGCTGGCCTGCATCGGGTCGGCAAGCCTGTTGATCCTGCTGTTTCATTACGTCGTGCAAGGACGGGTTTTTCTGCTGCTGTCCCACGTCAGCCGCAACGAAGTGCTTGTTGGTGCGGCCAGCCTGGCCGCCGGGGTGGCGCTGCCCCTGGTTTTGCTGGAGCTGGTGCGGCGGCAAAGGTATCTGGCGCTGCTGCTGTTGCCGACAACACCACCGCTGAAGGCCGGCCCCGCGTTGCCGCAAAACGCCCCCGGCAAATCACCGTGAGCCGGGCCGCCGCTTGCGGGCCCGGCCTTCCTCGGCGGCGTTATCGGCCGCGGGCTGTGCCTTGCCATCACCCACCGGATTTCAACGCTACGATAGCTTCAACCCCAGGAGATGCTTCATGAACGAGGAACTCTCACGCCTGGCCACCGCGCTCCACATGAACGAGCCGCAGTGCGAGCCGCTTCGCCTTGCCTTTGGCCTGGCCTGCGCACAACGCACGGAACACCTGCTCGAAAGCCCGGAGGCCATCCGTTGCCTGGCGGTGCTTCGGTCTTTTGTGGAAGGCACATCAGACCGGCCCGCCCTGGCGCAGGCGGCACAGGAAATTGCCGAGGTGGCCAACAGCCACAGGGGATCCAACTCCATTGACGGCTCGGCCCACGCAGCCGTCTCCGCCACCTACGCCGTGGCCAATGCCCTTGCCGGCCGGGCCCTGGACGCGGCGGGTTACGCGGCTTATGCCGCCGTCTACGGTTATGGCGGTTATGCAGTCACCGACCCATCGGCTTTTGAAGGAGAGTTCGCGTGGCAAGTTGAAAAATTGAGGGAACTGGCCCCGGCCTTCATGGCGCACCCCGGCGGCTGACACGGCGGCCCATCTGGTTTCCGCACAAGGCCTGCGCATGTGCCGCTTGCGCGGTATAAACGCCAGGTCGCCGCCCCTTCCCCACAAAGACAAACCCGTCGTGACCGGTCAACCCTGAACAGGAACTCCCATGCAACTCATCGGAATGCTCGACTCCCCCTACGTCCGCCGCGTAGCCATTTCCCTGCAGCTTCTGGGCCTGCGTTTTGAGCACCAGTCGGTCTCGGTGTTCAGCACGTTTGAGAAATTCCGCGCCATCAACCCCGTCGTGAAAGCACCCTCGCTGGTCTGCGACGACGGCACGGTGCTGATGGATTCCACACTCATCATCGACTACGCCGAAGCGCTGGCCGCGCAGGCGCCTGCCGGCAGGAGCTTGATGCCTTCCACGCTGCCCGAACGCCAGCAGGCGCTGCGCGTCATCGGCCTGGCCCTGGCCGCCTGCGAAAAAAGCGTGCAGATCATTTACGAACGCATGCTGCGCCCCGCCGAAAAGCTGCACCAGCCCTGGGTGTCGCGCGTGACCAGCCAGCTGCTGGCGGCGTATGGTGAACTTGAAACGGAACTGCAGCGCAAACCCCTGGCCGCGAGCAGCGACACTATGGGCCAGGACGGCGTGACCGTGGGCATCAGCTGGCATTTCACGCAGGCCATGCTGCCCGAGGTGGTGAACGCGGCGGACTTCCCGGCCTTGCGCGAGTTCTCGGCGCGGGCCGAGCAGCTGCCGGAATTCGCGGCGGCGCCGCACAGCGACCTTACTTACCAGGGCAAGCCCTGAAGCGACCACCGGGGTAGACTGGCCCGCCGTGGCCCGCTAGGATGGACGCATGGTCCCCGACCCCATCCCCCATCCGGAATCCAGCCCCGAGCTTTCCGGGGAAAAGATCAATGAAGCCCACGACGCCTGGTGCCGGGCCTATGTCCATGTCTGGGCCGACCTGTCCAAGGGCAACTACGACAAGGAGGCGGTGCAGAAGGCCGCCGACGAGCACTGGCAGCGGAGTCCCAAATCCAGCCCGGTGATGGTGGCCACGACGGAATTCACCAAGGCCGCCAAGGCGGCTCCACCGCCGGCCGCCGCGCCCTAAGCCGCTAACCCACTTGCAGCTGGTGCTCATAGCACCACATCCAGCTTTCGCCCGGTTCAAACGACTGGATCACCGCATGGCCTGTGGCCGCATAGTGTTGGCTCGCATGCTGGTTTTTGGAGTCGTCGCAGCAGCCGATGTGGCCGCAATGCACGCACAGCCTTAAATGCACCCAGGTGTCACCCATTTTGAGGCACTCCTCACAGCCCCTGGCATTCGGTGAGTGAATCTCGGCGGGAACATGGTCGCAAGGTTTGATACGCATCGGAAATCTCCTCAGGCCGTTGCAGCGGCGCGTTCCATCGCCGCCAGGTGCTGGTGGATCATCGCGACCGCCGCCGCGCCCTCGCCTATCGCGCCGCCCACGCGCTTGACGGAGCCGCTGCGCACGTCACCCACGGCGAACAGGCCCGGGATGTTGGTCTCCAGCGGCGCGGGTTTGTAGTCGGAATGTTTGCAGGTCACGCTCTCGCCGGTGCGCACAAAGCCGTGCGCGTCCAGGGCCACGCCGCAGCTGTCCAGCCAGGCGGTTTCCGGGTCCGCACCTACAAACAGGAACACATTGCGCACCTCGGCGTCATGTTCGGTGCCGCGCTGGCGGTTGCGCCAGGTCACGGCACTCAGGCCGGCGTTGCCGTCGCCGTGCAGCTTCACCACCTCGGTCTGCGGCAGCAGCTCGATATTGGGCGTCGCGTCTATGCGGTCTATCAGGTAGCGCGACATGCTGGCCGCCAGGCTGGGGCCGCGCACCAGCATGTTGACCTTGGCCGCGTGCTGCGACAAAAACACCGCGGCCTGCCCGGCCGAGTTGCCGCCGCCCACCAGCACCACCTCGGTCTGGCTGCACATCTTGGCTTCCAGCGCCGAGGCCCAGTACCAGACGCCGCGGCCCTCAAACTCGGCCAGGCGCGGCACCTCGGGGCGGCGGTAGCGCGCGCCGCTGGCCACCACCACGGTCTTGGCACGCAGGGTCCGGCCGTCGGTCAGCTTCACGTGCAGCTCGCCCTTGATAGCCTTGGCCGCGCAGTCCAGCGACTGGGCCTGCGCGGGGATCAGCATCTCCACGCCGAATTTCTGCGCCTGCACATAGGCACGGCCGGCCAGCGCCTGGCCCGAGATGCCGGTCGGGAAACCCAGGTAGTTCTCGATGCGCGCGCTGGCGCCGGCCTGGCCGCCGTAGGCCCGGCAGTCCAGCACGATGACCTGCAGTCCTTCGGAGGCCGCATACACCGCCGTCGCCAGGCCCGCGGGCCCGCCGCCCACCACGATCACGTCAAACAGCTCGCTGCGCTCGGCGGTGTCCACCATGCCCATGCAGCGGGCCAGCTGGTTTTCGCCGGGGTTCACCAGCACCGAGCCGTCGGGGCAGACCGCCAGCACGTCGCCGGCGGCGGCGCCGTATTCCACCATCAGCGCGGCGGCATCGGCGTCCTCGGCGATGTCGACCACATGGTGGGGTTCGCCATTGCGGTTCAAAAAGCTTTGCAGCCGCACCACGGCGGCCGACTGCGGCCGGCCTATCAGCACCGGGCCGCTGGCGCCGGCTTCGATCAGCGCCACGCGCCGCAGGATCAGCGCGCGCACCACGCGCTCGCCCAGGTCGGCCTCGGCAATGATGAGGGCGCGCAGCTGGCCGGGCGGCACCAGCAAGGCGTCCACCTCGTCCTCGGCATGGCCGTCCACCAGCGCCGGCGCGCCCGAAAGCTGGCCCACCTCGGCCAGGAACTGGCCCGGCCCCTGCGTGACGATGGGCACCACATGGCCCAGGCCGTCGCGCTGGGTGATGCTGACCGAGCCCTTGAGCAGCACAAACATGCCGGGGCCGGGTTCGCCGGCGGCGAACAGCCTGTCGCCTCTTTTGAAATGCAGCACCGTGCCGAAGCGGCGTATGCGCGCGATCTCCGCCGGGCTCAGCACGGGGAACATCTGGTGGCGCCGGCTCTCGGCCAGCGGCGGCGGTGTGGGGGTGGGGTCGTCAGCCATCAAAAACTCCGGTCGGCAGGCCCTGCCGCGCAGCGCCCAGGCCGCCATGATGACTGATTACCCGGCTGTTTGCAGCTTGGGCGCGCGTTACCAGCCGTAAAGCCGGCGCCAGGTCGCCACCTCGCCGTTCTCGGCCAGCGCATGGTATTCAGGGTGCTGCGCGCCGGTGGCGCAGGCGTGGTTGGGCAGTATGCGCAGCTGCGTGCCGACCGGGAAGCGCGCGGCGATGTCGGTGTCGGGCGCGCCTTCGCGCGAGAGGATGCCGTGCTCCTGGTTGGCGCCGCTGAGCACATAACCGGCCAGCACCTCGCCCTCGGCGTCGCAGACCTGGCCGTAGCCGAAGTCGTGGGCCTGCTTTTGCGTGCCGCGGTCGCGGCTCATGGCCATCCAGCCGGCGTCGACAATCGCCCAGCCTTTGTCCACCTGGTGGCCTATCACCGTGGTCAGCACGCTGAGCGCGATGTCGTCGGTGGTGCAGACGCCGATGTTGTGCATCACCAGGTCAAAAAACACATAGACACCGGCGCGCACCTCCGTCACGCCGTCCAGCTGCGCCGCCGACAGCGCCGTGGGCGTGGAGCCCACGCTGACCACCGTGCACGGAAAGCCCGCTGCGCGCACACGTTCGGCGGCCAGCACGCAGGCGGCGCGCTCCTGCTCGGCCATGGCGGCCAGCGCCTCGGGGGTGTTGAGCTCGTAGCTCGAGCCGGCATGCGTCATCACGCCGCCCAGCCGCATGCCGCCCTCGTGCAGCACGCGCGCCACGTCGAGCAAGGCGGCCTCGCCGGGCTTGATGCCGGAGCGGTGGCCGTCGCTGTCGATTTCTATCCAGACCTCGAACTTCTCGCCCTGCTCGCGGCCGAAAGCGGCAATCGCCGCGGCCGAAGCCACGCTGTCGGTGATGATTTTCAGGTCACAACCCTGGCGGCGCAGCGCCAGCGCCTGCGGCAGCTTGGCCGGCACCATGCCGACCGCGTAGAGGATGTCGTTAAAACCGTCGGCGTAAAACTGCGCGGCCTCCTTGAGCGTGGAGACGGTAATGCCCTCGGCCCCAGCCCTGAGCTGCGCGCGCGCCACCGGCGTGCATTTGCTGGTTTTGACGTGCGGCCTGAAGCGCACACCCAGCGCATTCATGCGCTGCTGCATGCGCTCAATGTTGCGCTGCATGCGCGCCAGGTCGATCACGGCGGCGGGGGTGTCCAGGGCAGCCAGGGGGTGGGAAGTGGTGGTGGCGGTCAAGGGAATCTCCGGGGGCAATATTGGAATCGGTCAAGTCGCTTACCAGGGCCAGGCAATGCGCTGACCCTTGCCGTCAAGGCGCGCGCGCTGCTCCAGCATGCGCGCAACCGTGAGGTCTTGCAAGGCGATGCCGGTCATGTCGAACACAGTGATGTCGCCGGCGCCGCGCGCAAAGACAGCCTTGCCCGACAGCACGTCGCCGATTTCGGTGCAGGCGGTGTCGGGCGCCCATTGCAGCTCGCCTATGCCGCGCGACTGCGCGGCATCGTCCACAAACACGCGCGCTTTGGCGAGCAGGCCTTCGGGCAGCTCGCGTTTGCCCTTGGTGTCGCTGCCCACCGCATTGATATGGGTGCCGGGTTGCACGGCGGCCAGGTCGAACAGCGGGCCCTTGCCGGTGGTGGCCGTGATCAGCACATCACTTTGGGCCACGGCGGCATTCACGTCGGCCGCATGCGCGATGGCGCACTGCCCGGCGAACATCGCCTCAAACGCCGGCTTGGGGCCGCCGTCGGCCGTGGCATACAACACCTGTCGCAGCCCGGGCAGCTGGCGCAGGGCAAAGCGCAACTGCGCCTGGGCCTGCACACCAGTGCCAAAAACGCAGACCGTGTGGCTGTCCTGCCGCGCCAGCTGCAAGCCAAGGCCGCCGGCGGCGCCGGTGCGCTCGGTGGTGACGGCGTTGCCGTCGATCAGGCAGGTCGGCCGGCCGGTGGCCGGGTCCAGCAGCATGATGGTGGCCTGGTGGGCGTCGGCACCGCGCCCGGGATTGCCGGGCCAGAAACCGGCCGCCTTGAAGCCCAGCAGCGACTGCGCGCCCACGTCGCCCGATTTGATGCCGAACACGCCGCCGGTGGCCAGCCTTTCACGCACCAGGGAGAACACGCGGCCCTCTCGCCGGCTGTGCAGCACAAAGGCCTCGCGCGTGGCCTCCAGCACGTCGGCGGGCAGCAGCATGGCCTCGACCGCGTGCTTGTCCAGCAGCAGGAGTTGCGCATCGGCCGGCAGGGTGGCGTTTGGCGCGGCATGGCCAAAGCTGGCAGGATGGGGTTTGGCGGCGGGTGTTTGTGATTCGTCCAGCATCTGGAAATATTATCTATTATTGGACAATTTGTCAAACACCACCTCTCGCTCTCAGCGTCACCCGTCCATCGCAGGAGACCCCATGCCCGGCAACCCGCACGCCCCTTGTGACGAAGGCATCATCCGCGCCCAGGCCGGCGACTGCGGCAAAACGGCGCATCCCAAACTGGCGCTGGCCGCCACGGTGCTGGGTTCGTCCATGGCCTTTATCGACGGCTCGGTCGTCAACATCGCCCTGCCCGCCATCCAGCGCGACCTGGCCGGCGGCTCGGCCTCCGGGCTAGCCGAAATGCAATGGGTCATCAATGCCTATCTGCTTTTGCTGGGCTCACTGGTGCTGGTGGGCGGCTCGCTGGGCGACCGCTTTGGCCGGCGCAAGATCTTCATCATGGGCATCGCGCTGTTTACCGCCGCGTCGGTGGCCTGCGGCCTGGCGCCCGGGCCGCTGGCGCTGATCGCGGCGCGCGCCCTGCAGGGCGTGGGCGCGGCGCTGCTGGTGCCGGCCAGCCTGGCCATCATCGGCAATGTGTTTGAAGGCGAGGCGCGCGGCAAGGCGATCGGCACCTGGGCCGCCTGGGCGGCGATCACCGGCGCGGCCGGGCCGGTGCTGGGCGGCTGGCTGGTCGATGCCGTGTCGTGGCGCTCCATCTTCTTTTTGAACGTGCCCATGGCCGTGGCCACCGTGTGGCTGGCCCTCTATGCCGTGCCCGACAGCCGCGATCCCGACGCGCCCCAACAGCTTGACTGGCCCGGCGTGCTGCTGGTGGCAAGCGGCCTGGGCGGCCTGACCTATGGCCTCACGCTGGCGCCCGAGCGCGGCTGGCAGGCGGCCGAGGTGCTGGGTCCCATCGCGCTGGGCGCGGCGCTGCTGCTGGCTTTTGTGTTTGTGCAGGCCCGCACGCGCGCGCCCATGATGCCGCTGGGCCTGTTCAAGTCGCGAGACTTTGTGGGCACCAATCTGCTCACGCTGCTGCTGTACTTCGCGCTCAGCGGCGCGCTGTTCTTTTTGCCCTTTGTGCTCATAGGTGCCTTCAAATACTCGGCCACCGCCGCCGGTGCCACGCTGCTGCCCTTCTCGCTGCTGCTGGGCTTTCTGTCGCCGGCCACGGCCAAACTCACCGAACGCTTTGGCGCGCGCGCCATGCTGATGGCCGGGCCGGCCGTGGCCGCCGCGGGTTTTGCGCTGCTGGCCCTGCCCGGCGTGGGCTGGCCTTACTGGGCTGGTTTCTTCCCGGCCATGGTGGTGCTGGGCCTGGGCATGACAATCGCCGTCGCGCCGCTGACCACCACCGTCATGAACGCCGTGCCCGCCGCCCATGCCGGCATTGCCTCGGGCATCAACAACGCCGTCGCGCGTGTGGCCGGCCTGCTGGCCGTGGCCTTGCTGGGCGTGGTGTTTGCCATCGCGCTGCAAGGCCCTGTGCAGTCGGCCGCGCCCGAAGTGCTGGTGAATGCCTTTCGCTGGGTCGTGCTGGGCTGTGTGCTGTGCGCGCTGGGCGCCTCGGCCTGCGCGCTGCTGTTTCTGGCGCCGGCCGGGGCGAAAGGCCCGCGGGCTTAAACTTGGGGCTCCAGGCGGCCTTGCACGGCCCGCCCCACGCGGCCCGCAGCGCGCCTTCCCCACCCTCCTCCACACCCACCCCATGCCATTTTCCTCACTGGGCTTTTCGCCCGCGCTGCTGCCCCTGCTCTTGCGCGCCCTGGACGAAAAAGGCTATACCGCCCCCACACCCATCCAGCAGGCCGCCATCCCGGCCGTCCTCGAAGGCCGCGACCTGGTGGCCTCGGCCCAGACAGGCTCCGGCAAGACCGCGGCCTTTGCCCTGCCGCTGCTGCAGCGCCTGGCCACCACCGCCGCGCCCGCCGGCCACCGACCCGTGCGCGCCCTCATCCTGGTGCCCACACGCGAACTGGCCGCGCAGGTCGGCGAGGCCATCGCCGGTTTTGCCAGATACCTTCCCCAGCGCGTGAAAGTCGCGATCGTGTTCGGCGGTGTCTCCATCAACCCGCAGATGATGAACCTGCGCGGCGGCGCCGACATCGTGGTCGCCACACCCGGCCGCCTGCTGGACCTGGTGGACCACAACGCCCTGAGCCTGGCCGGCACCACCAGCCTGGTGCTCGACGAAGCCGACCGCCTGCTGGACCTGGGCTTTGGCGAGGAACTGAATCGCATCCTGGCCCTGCTGCCCCGGCAACGCCAGACCCTGTTCTTTTCTGCGACCTTCCCGCCCGCGATCGAAGCCCTGGCCGCCAGCCTGCTGCGCAACCCGCTGCGCGTGGAAGTCGCACCCGTGGTGCAGGCCGTGCCCGACATCGCCCAGCGCGCCATCGAAGTCGACGCGCCGCGCCGCACCCAGCTGCTGCGCCACCTGGTGCAGACCGAAAAATGGGAACGCGTGCTGGTCTTCGTGGCCACCAAACACGCGGCCGAAATCGTCGCCGACAAGCTGCGAAAAGTGGAGATCCAGGCCGAACCCTTCCACGGCGAACTGAGCCAGGGCAAACGCAGCCAGGTGCTGCAGGACTTCAAGATCAAGGCCGTGCAGGTGGTGGTGGCCACCGACGTCGCCGCGCGCGGCATCGACATCGCGCAACTGCCCGTCGTCGTCAACTACGACCTGCCGCGCTCGGTGACCGACTACACCCACCGCATAGGCCGCACCGGCCGCGCGGGTGAGACGGGCGTGGCCGTGAGTTTTGTGAGCGCGGACACCGAAGCGCACTTCAAGCTGATCGAAAAGCGCCTGGGCATCAAAGTCGCGCGCGAACAGGTCGCGGGCTTTGAGCGGGTGGAGGCCGCGGCGGTGAACCCGGCGGATCCTGCGGGGACGGGTGGGGTCAAGGGGAAGCGGCCTAGCAAGAAGGATAAGTTGCGGGCTGCGGCAAAACGCGATTCCTAATACTTATGCGGCTCAGCCCCCGGTCATCCTTCAAAGCCGTCGCCTTCGCGGCCCTTCTGTTGTACAGCCTGGTCGCCACGGCAAAGCCCTCCATCACGGACCTGAGCCGTGTTGACCGCGTGGTGGTCGAAAAATCCACGGGCCAGGCCACCTTGTTCCTGGTCATAGACCTTCCGCTTGAGGACGGGCTGACCAAACGGCGCGTCATCCGCAAGCTCAACCTCTATGCCGCCGTGGTGAAAAGCGGCCAGTTGCGCGAGCGGTTTCCGGAGATCGACGCTTCCCGGCCGGTTCGGGTCCTCATCTACCATCCGCCCAAAGCCAACGCGCTGGGCGCCAGCGTACTTGAGCAGATCGAAGGGCATTGCCGTCAACTGAAATTCGAGCCGATATTTCAGGAACAATCGATCGCAACAACCATCTCGTCACATCGTTAGCGACCCATGCATTGGATACTTCAGCGGAACCTCATCAACCCAGCAGATCTCAGTCGCTTCGAGCAAGCACTGCAGGCCCGCGACACGGCCTATAGCCTGGTTAGCTTGGTTCCCTTTTTTCACGAACTCGTCTCTGAACCGAGCGACCTTCCTGGAGAAGGGATTTTTGTCTATGGCAGCACAGGACTTGGCAACGTGGCGAAAGCGCGCGGATGGAAGCCTGGTTACTTCGACGCGAACCTGGACTATGAACTCATGCTGAGCATGTACGGTTCCCGAGCTCTAAACTCGTCGGCTATTTGCACTTCACTAGCCGAGTTGCCGCGCACTTGGGATCGATTCTTCATTCGGCCAACGTTGGACAGTAAATCTTTCGCAGGCACAGTCATGACGTGGCAGGAGCTGGAAGAATTTCGCGACGGTGTGGCGCGAGTTTCCAATGCTCCTGACGTAACGCTGCGTCCAGGCGACCGAGTGGTGATGGCTCCGTTGACCGAAATCGAGGCTGAGTTCCGCCTCTTTGCTATCGATGGAGTAATCGTGACTGGGTCGCGCTACAAAGTCGGCGAACACCTCTCGGTGTCCGGCGAAGTACCGTCTGCCGTCAAGGAATTCGCACAAGCTTGTGTAGATGATTGGATGCCCAACAAGGCTTTCACTATCGATGTTGCGATCACTGGCGGGCAGATGAAGATCATTGAGTTGAACTCGGCGAACTCTGCGGGCGTGTACGCTTGTGATGTTGGCGTTTTCGTTGACGCTGTTAACAGTCGTCTTTGATTGATTGCAGGGGACGAATTGCGAAGACTCTTAGAAGTGATGTCCGAGTGAATCTACTAAGTCGGCGAAGTCTTAAGCATCTCGCTCCGACGCTTCGCGCTCCCTCTTGGCCCGCAAAACACCAAATCGCCAGCGCAGAAGACCGATGGCATAGCGGATGTAGTAGCCCGCCAGCAAGCCAAAGACAGCCAGCGTGAGCGAGCTGCGCGCGAAATCACCGACGCCGTTGGGCATGCCCGGTGCGATGAGGTAAACCTCTACCAGGCGATAAACAATGCGCGCAACAAACAGCAGTGACAACGCGATACCCAGGTGCGCATTGGGCGTGTAGTACAGGCCTTGGGGCGTGGGCTCGAAGCGCGTCTTGCCCAGCCCGAAGGTGCCGAGCCAGGTGCCCAGACCCAGGCCGCCCGCAAGCCAGCCGAGGCGGTCAAAGTGCTCATGCGCGGCAAAGCCAAGCAGGACGATCAAGATGGGAAAAATCGCCAGCGTGATCCAGGGGCGAATCCTCGACAGGCGCTGGCGCCCCACCATGCGGCGAAAGCGGGCATAGACGCGCCACGCGACCAGTGGAAGCAGCACAAGCAATGTGAGGGTGGAGGGACTGGGCGCTGGCATGGTGTGGGCCTTCAGGTGGCGAAACACGGGCGGCGGAAGCTATCCGGCATGGTGCTTCCGGACTATCGCTGGAGAAACGATACCTGCAAAAATCGCATCCCCGCCAGTATCTGCTGAACCCGTTCACCCGACAAGGTTCCGATGTGCTCACCGAGGCGCGTCTTGTAAACCGAAGACAGCTGCGACACGACCACCACGCTTTGCTTTTCCAGATTGCCTTCGCCGGGCTCCAGCAAGACATTGCCCGGCTCGGTCGCACGGCTCAGCTTGGAGGTCAGCGCGCAAACAATGACGGTACTGATGCGGGAGCGGTTAAAGACGTCGTCCTGCACGATGACATGGGGATGCGGCGAGCCCGGGATGGAGCCGCGTGAGGAGTCCGGTTCAATCCAGAATATGTCGCCCTGCTTGAAGGTGTCGGGGAATGGGCCTAAAGGGGCTTGTGGGTCTCTGTCCATAAGTCTCCGCCGCAATCACCAGCCAGACGAGAGTGCTTTAAAAAACACCCGCATTGCCTTTGTCGAATGCGCTTCGCCATTGCCTGTAGCCCGCCAACTCGCTTTCGGTCACGGCGGTGTGCCCAATCCGAATTTGTCCCTCTGCAGCCCCGGGTGAACGATTTGGTGCGTGACCCAATTTGACAGTCCATTTTCCCTTTGTGGCTGCGGCACGCGCTTCTTCAAGCGTATTGAATTCCGCCGCCCCGTAGGAGCAACTGACGACCAGCAGGTAGTCGTCTTCGGTGGCCGCAAAAGATTTTCCTTGTATGTTGATGGACTCGCCCTTCTTCAGGGCGATGCGGTCTATCTTCAGTACTTTGTTCACTGAAAATTTCCCGTCGCCTCCTCGGCTGGCAAGCAGGTCGCCTTCATTGAAAGGAAAAGTCTTGTAGTCGGACGGGAAGAAATTTCCAGCGTAAATGTCCATGGATAGCGCCATCAGTAGAAGTGCGAAGAGCCTGCGCACGCCTTATTCGCCATCCATCAAATCATCCTCACCCTCATTCCTCGCCCGCGCCACCTTGACCCCAGGCTTGGCCAGCACCTCGACATAGAACTGCTCGCCGCCGTCCTTGACGATCTCGTCGATGGACTTGATGAGGTCGGCCACCGAAACAACGGCCGCCGAGGCTTCGCTATAGCCTGACTTGCAATCGAAGTCCCAGAAGTCCACGCCTTTGGGCAAGGCCTTGGCGCGTTCGCGTTTGAAGTATTTGCGGATGTCGTGTTTGGCGGCTTCGAGCAGGCGCTCGCGGTTCTTGCCTTCGACTTTGAGCTGGAATGTTTTTTTCATAGTACTTTGGTGTCAGTGCGCGGCCAGTTGTGGCCGCGCTTGCTACCGATTATCGGGCCGCGGCCGCATGGGCTGGCAAAACCATAGGCAAAAGCGGGGCTGCGGGCCACAATCTGCGCGGCATGGCGTTTGCTTGACCTGCACGCCAACGTGCAAGCCCCCCATCGTCCCTTCACAGATTCAAGGAGTTTCCGATGATCTATGGTTTGACTTACCTCGGTGTGATCCACACCGCCATCAGCCTGGTGGCCGTCGCGGCGGCGCTGATCGCCTTTATTCGCGACAAGGAAATCATCGCCGCGTCCACGCTGGGCAAGGTCTATATCTGGACCACGGTGCTGACCTGCCTCACGGGCTTCGGCATCTTCCAGCATGGCGGCTTCGGCAAGCCGCATGCGCTGGGCATCATCACCCTGCTGGTGCTGGGCATTGCCTGGGTCGCGGGCACCACCAAGGTGCTGGGCCGCGCCTCGCCCTATGTGGAGACGCTCAGTTATTCGATCACCTTTGTGTTCCACATGATCCCGGCGATCACCGAGACCTCGACCCGCCTGCCGCTGGGCGCGCCGCTGCTGCCCAATGCCGATGCGCCCGAGCTCAAGGTGGCCACGGGTGTTTTGCTGCTGCTTTACATCATTGGCGCGGCACTGCAGGTCAGGCGCATACGCGCGCGCAATGCGGCGCAGGCTGTTTCGCTGCCGGGGTCTGCCGCCGCCTGAGCCGCTCACAAAAGAAAAAAATCATCCGCAGATTTCGCAGATTTACGCAGATAAAGACAAACGGAAGACAAACGCGAGGCAAGGTCGCGTGCCCAGTACATGAAGATAGGAATGAAGTCCTGAATTCAAATTCCTTCTCTTCAATCTGCGGAAATCTGCGTAATCTGCGGATAAATTCCCTTATCAGCCGGGGCTGATGACCAGCAAATAACGGCAGCCGCTGCGCCCCAGGGTTTTGAACACCAGCGGGCGGTCCACGCCAAAGTCCAGGCAGTCGCCGGGCGCCAGCTCAAAGACCTCGTCGCCGTAGTCGATGCGCAGGCCGCCCTCAACCAGCCAGAGGCGCTGGCGATAGGGCTGGCCTGTCCATCTTGGGTAGGCGACGCGGGTGGACCGCGGCAGCTCGACCTCGACCATCTCGGCGCCGCCGTCGCTGCCGCGCTCAGCCACCTGGCGGCGCAGGTAGCCGGCTTCGGGGTCGCGCCAGACTTCCTGCTCCGCCCTCTTGCGCAGGCGGCGGCCGGCTTCCCTGTCTTCGGTGAGCAGTTGCGCGAGCGGCACGCCCAGGCCGGCGGCGAGCCGGCCCAGGATCATGGCGGTGGGGCTGCTTTCGACGCGCTCGACCCTGGAGATCATGGCCTTGCTGACGCCCGAGAGTCCGGCCAGTTCGGCCAGGCTCAGGCCCTTGGCCTGGCGCAGGGCCAGCAGTCGTGAGGCGATCAGGGCATCAATCGTCATGGGAGGCTTTCCGCAAAAACATTTGTCTATCATAAGGGACAAATAATCTCTTATAGTAGACACACGATATTTCTCCTCCCCCTCTCTCCCTTCCCGAAAGGAGTTCCCCATGCATCCCGTGCTGTGCACCGAAGAACGCCATGCCGGCCAGATTCTGGCCATCTTCAACGAGGCGATTGCCAATTCAACGGCGCTGTACGACTACAAGCCGCGCACGCCCGAAAGCATGGTGGCCTGGTTTGCCGCCAAGCGCACGAACGGCTTTCCGGTGATTGGGCTGGAGGACGAAGGCGGCAAGCTGCTGGGCTTTGCGAGCTATGGGACTTTCCGCGCATTCCCGGCCTACAAGTACACGGTGGAGCATTCCGTCTATGTGGAAAAAAGCTGCCGCGGCCGGGGGCTGGGGCGCCTGCTGCTGGAGGCGATTGTCGCCAGGGCCGGGGAGCAAGGCATGCATGTGCTGGTGGGTGCCATCGACCTGGACAACACGGCGAGCATGGAACTGCACAAACGCCTGGGCTTTGAGCACTGCGGCACCATCAAACAGGCGGCCTTCAAGTTCGGCCGCTGGCTGGACCTTGCGTTTTTGCAGAAGACGCTGGCGACGCCTCTACAACCTGTAGACGGTTGAGAGCCGCTCACCAAACCCGGCACGACCTTGCATCGTGATGGTCTTTATCTGCGCAAATCTGCGTCATCTGTAGAGATAAATTTATCCGCAGATGACGCAGATTTCCACAGATTGAAGAGGAAGAATTTGCACCCAGGAATTCATTTTCATGATGTCTTAATCTGCGTAAATCTGCGTCATCTGCGGATGAATTTCTTATCCACAGATTTCGCAGATTTACGCAGATTAAAAGCAGGGCCGCTGCCAGGCGGCGACACCGCCAAGAGGTTTCCTGAGTGGCTCTAGGCCTGCTGCCCCAGCGCCTTGTCAATGGCTTCATGCAGGTGCTGCAGGCCGAAAGACACGTCGCAAAACACGCCGTTGACGTAGAAGGTGGGGGTTGAGCGCACGCCCAGGTGGCGGCCGCTTTGCATGTGCTCCTGCACGCGCTGCAGGTAGACGTGGTCGTTCATTTCATTCTGGTAGCGCGCCATGTCCAGGCCGGCCTGGGCGGCGTACTCGAGCAGGTGTTTGTCCTTGAGGTGCTGCTGGTGGGTGAAGAGCAGCTCGTGCATGGGCCAGAACTTGCCCTGGGCGCCGGCGGCCTCGGCCGCTTCGGCGGCGAGTTCGGCATGGGGGTGCACCTCGCGCAGCGGGAAGTGCCGGTAGACAAAACGCAGCTGCGGGCCGAAGTGCGGCAGCATGACTTTTAAAGCCCCGTAGGCCTGGAAACAGGAGGGGCACTCGAAGTCTCCGTACTCGACCAGCGTGACCGGGGCCGACGCGCGGCCGCGTATGTGGTCTATGGCCTCGTCAGGTTCAAGCTGGGGGTCCGGCGTGGGCAGGGAGGCCATGGTTCACCTTTCTTCAACTGTTCAACGTGGGGTCAAGACAGTATGGCCCCGGGCCGCTGCGTGATCAAGGCGATACGCGGGCCAAAAGCAGGATGGGGGTGAAACAGTCTGTGCGGATCAGCCCTGGGCGGCCTTCTCGAGCGCTTCGTCGAGCGCCTTGCACGAGGGGGAGCACACGGCCTGGGACTTGCCCAGCACCTTGCGCGTGCCCATCAGCGAGCGGGCGCGGTGTTTGCCGCACATAAAGCAGGACATGGTGGCCGCGCCGAACGAGGTGGTGGCGGCGAACGGGGAGCCCGAGACCTTGGACTTGTAGCGCAGGCCGTCTGCGAGAACAGCGGTTTTGGCATCAGCTCTTGCCATGGTTTGGATCTTCCTTGGGTTGGGGGTTTGAAGGGTTCACGGCCTTGCCCATCGCGCGGTTCAAGGCCTCTTTGGCCTGCTGCTCGGCGGCGAGCGAAGCGTCCAGCGCGGACCGGCACAGGCCCGCATACTGGTAGTTCACGTTTTCATACAGCTCGGCGGCGGCCGGATGGGTGTCCAGCAGTGCGCCCAGCGCCACACCCGGCTCCACGTCGCCGAGCTCGCTCACGAGGTGCAGCACGACGGAGCGGTATTGCTCGGCGCCCACGGGTACCGCGCTGTGCTCCAGGCGCTCCAGCAGTTCGGCCAGCACGTGGGTCACCGTGAGGTCGGTTTTGTGGGGGTGGGGTTGGGTGGCGTTCATGCAGTGAATCTGGGGTTTCCTTCCCCAAAATCAAGCGCCTTGGCCGGCCAGGACGCCGGCCTTGCGGCGGCTGCCGGACCCGATTGGGCCTAGCCTGGGCCAGCCCTGCACGCTATATTTTCTATAGCTGATGACGCTTGTCTGCCGTGGGTTGGAGGCTTATTTTACCGCAAAAGCGCGCGGGCCGCTTTCACCGCGCCTCGCGGGGGGTTTTAAGGCCCTTCTCCGCGCTGTCACGTCAGGCGCCCGAACTGTCCGCCAGGTGCCTGACCAGCAGCCTGGCCGCGGCCGAAAGACCGGCCTCGTCCCTGAAACAGATCGCAAAACGGCGCCTGGCCCAGCCGTCGGTCAGCGGCATCACGCGCAGGCCGCAGGTGCGCGCATAAGGATCGGCCACCTCGCGCGGCACCACGCTGATGGCCAGGTTGGCGCGCACCACGCGCAGCGCGGCCTCGAAGTTGGAGACGATGACCCGGTGCACGATGGCCTTGCCCTGGAGCGCGGCGGCGCGCTGCAGCAGCACCTGCACCGCGCTTTGCGCCGGCAGGCTCACGTGTTCGTAGCCCAGCGTCTGCTCAAAACCCAAGGTTTCGTGCACCGCCAGCGGGTGTGAAGCATGGGCCACGATGGCCAGGTGGTCGTGGCGGTAGCCGCAGGACTGCAGGCCGGAGAGGTCGGCCGCGTCCCAGCAGATGCCCACCGAGGCCACGCCCTCCTTGATGCCGCGTATCACCTCGGGGCTGACGCGCTCTTCCATGCTGATGCGGATGTCGTGGTGGGCCGGCGCCTGCAGGAAGCCGGCGACGTCGTCGGCCAGCGATTCGGCCATGACGGAAGCCGTGGCCAGGATGCGCACCTGGCCGCGCACACCCAGCGCATAGTCGCCCATCTCGCGCTCTATCTGGTCGGCGCTGGCCAGCATGGTGCGCGCGTGCTCCAGCAGGCTTTCGCCGGCGGGCGTGGGCTCGACGCCGCGCCGCCTGCGCACCAGCAGCTGCGTGCCCACGGTGTCTTCCAGCTGGGCCAGGCGCTTGCTGACAGCCGAGCCGACGATGTTGGCCTGCTCGGCCGCGCGGGCGATGCTGCGCGCATCGCAGACGGCGGCGAACAGGCGCAGTGTGGTCAGGTCCAGGTCTCTCATGCTTGCCTCCTTGCCGGCGCCATGGATACCTGATATTCCAAATGGGAACACCAAAGCTTCCAAAATTGACAAACCAGGCGTTTCGGGAAATTCTAAACTGGGGACAAGCGCCCCAGATCCAGAAAACCCGGAATTCGGAGACAAGCCCCGTGACCCACCCCCCGACTGCCGCACCCGCCCTGCCCGCCCACGCCATCATCCGCGAGGTCGGCCTGCGCGACGGCTTGCAAAGCATTGCCGCCGTGATGCCGACCGCCCACAAGCTCGAATGGCTGCGCCAGGCCCATGCGGCCGGCCAGCGCGAGATCGAGGTCGGCTCTTTCGTGCCGGCGCGCCTGCTGCCGCAGCTGGCCGACACGGCCGAGCTGGTCGCCTATGCCAAGACCCTGCCCGGCCTGGTGACCTCGGTGCTGGTGCCCAACCTCAAGGGCGCGGAGCGCGCCATCGAATCGGGCGCCGACCTGATGCTGCTGCCGCTGTCGGCCAGCCATGCCCACAGCCTGGCCAATTTGCGCAAGACGCCCGACGAAGTGGTTGAGGAGATTGGCCGCATACGCGCGGCGCGCGACGCTTCGGGTTCGCGCATGGTGCTCGAGGTCGGCATGAGCACGGCTTTTGGCTGCACGCTGCAGGGCCGGGTAGCGCCGGCCGAGGTGCTGCGCCTCTTGCAGGCCGTGCTGGACGCCGGCGCCGACCGCGTGAGCCTGGCCGATACCGTGGGGTATGCCGACCCGGCCATGGTGCGCGACTTGTTCGAGGCGGCTTTTGCCCTGGTGGGCGACAAGCTGGCCTGCGGGCATTTCCACGACACGCGCGGTATGGGCATGGCCAATGTCTATGCCGCGCTGCAGACCGGCATGACGCGCTTTGACGCCTGCCTGGCCGGCATAGGCGGCTGCCCGCACGCGCCCGGCGCCAGCGGCAATGTGGCCAGCGAAGACCTGGCCTATATGTTCGCGAGCATGGGCATACAGACCGGCATTGACTTCGACAAACTCATGGCCTTGCGCGGCCAGGTCGCGGGCTGGCTGGCAGGCGAAAGCCTGCACGGCACGCTGTGGCGCGCGGGCCTGCCCAAAACCATGCGGCCCGCCGCCGCAAGCGCCTAAACTCTTCGCTGGCAGGCTTTGCCGCATCGCTTTTTTCTTTTACGACACCCGCATGCAAAACACCCCTGCTTCCACCCCACCCCAGCCGCTGGCCGGCCTGCGCGTCGTGGAGTTCACCCACATGGTCATGGGCCCGACCTGCGGCATGCTGCTGGCCGACATGGGCGCCGAGGTCATCAAGGTCGAGCCCATAGACGGCGACCGCACGCGCCACCTGCTGGGCGCGGGCGCGGGCTTTTTCCCGCTGTTCAACCGCAACAAGAAGAGCATTGGCATAGACCTGCGCGATCCGGCTGGCGCCGAGGTGGCGCGCAGGCTGTGCGCCAGCGCCGACGTGGTGGCCGAGAACTTCAAGCCCGGCACCATGGCCAAGTACGGCCTGGACTACGTCGCACTGAGCGCCGCCAACCCGCGCCTGATTTACGCCAGCCACAAGGGCTTTTTGCCCGGCCCCTACGACCACCGCACGGCGCTGGACGAAGTCGTGCAGATGATGGGCGGCCTGGCCTATATGACGGGCCGGCCCGGCGACCCGCTGCGCGCCGGCAGCAGCGTCAACGACATCATGGGCGGCATGTTCGGCGCCATCGGCGTGCTGGGCGCGCTGATACAGCGCGGCATCAGCGGCAAGGGCATGGAGGTGCAGTCGGCCCTGTTCGAGAACAACGTCTTCCTGGTCGGCCAGCACATGCTGCAGTACGCCATCACCGGCCAGCCGGCCGCGCCCATGCCGGACCGCATCTCGGCCTGGGGCGTGTACGACGTGTTCAGCGTGAAGGACGGCGAGCAGATCTTCCTGGCCGCCGTCAGCGACGCGCAATGGGCCGCGTTTTGCGACGCGCTGGGCTTTGCCGACCTCAAGGCCGATGCGCGCTACGCCGGCAACAACCAGCGCGTCACCGCGCGCCCCACCCTGCTGCCGCTGCTGCGCGAACGCCTGGCGCTGCGCAGCGCCGCGGAGCTGGTGGCGCTGTTTGAAGCGGCCGGCCTGCCCTTCGCGCCCATACGCCGGCCCGAAGAGCTCTACGACGACGAACACCTGCTGGCCACCGGCGGGCTGGCCGACATCAAGCTGCCCGACGGCGAGCGCGCCGGCCAGACCGCCAAGACCACGCTGCTGCCACTGACCATGGAAGGCCAGCGCCTCAAGGTGCGGCTGAACCCGCCCACGCTGGGCGAACACACGCGCGAACTGCTCGCCGGCCTGGGTTACGGCGAGGGCGACATCGAGCGCCTGCACCGCGAAGCGGCGGTGTCATGATGCGCTGAACACCCCACGATCACGACAAAGGAGACAAGACATGCACAACACAACAAACACCCTCAAAAATCCCGCCAACACCCAGCGCCGCCGCACGCTGCAGGGCCTGGGCGCACTGCTGCTGGGCGGCGGCCTGGCCTGGGCGCCGCGCCGCCTGCTGGCTCAGGCAACGGAGCGCGCGGTGCGCTTCATCCTGCCGGTGGGCGCGGGCTCGGGCGTGGACACCATCGTCCGCGCCGCCACCGCGGCCCTGGGCAAGACGCTGGGCCACCCGGTGGTGATTGAAAACCAGCCCGGCGCGGGCGGCATCGTCGGCACCTCGGCGCTGGTCAAGGCGGCGCCCGACGGCATGACGCTGGGCGTGGTGTCCAACAACCACGTGGTCTACCCCAGCGTCTATAAGTCGCTGCCTTTCGACCCCATCAACGACATCACGCCCATCTGTGTGCTGGGCAGCACGCCTTTTGTGCTGGTGGTCAACCCGGCCAAGGTGGCGGCGACCAATGTGAAGGAGCTGGTGGCCCTGCTGAAGGCCAGGCCCGAGGCCTACAACTACGCGTCTTCCGGCAACGGCACCATATTGCACCTGGCGGCCGAGATGTTCATGGACGAGGCTCAGGTCAAGGTCAAACACATCCCCTACAAGGGCGTGGGCCCCATGGTGACCGATTTGATAGGCGGCCAGGTCGAGCTGGGCGTGCTGGCGCTGCCTGCGGTGCAGGCGCACCTCAAGAGCGGCGCGCTGCGCGCCATCGGCGTGGGCAGCGCGGCCCGCGTGGCGGCCGCGCCCGAGATCCCGACGATTGCCGAGCAGGGCCTGCCCAACTACAACATCGAAGGCTGGTTCGCCGTGGTCGGCCCGGCCAAGCTGCCCATGGCCGAAGCCAGGCGCATCCAGGCCGCCGTGGCCGCCGCCTACGCAACGCCCGAGGTCAAGGAAGCCATGGCCAAGCAGGGCAACACCATCAACCCCGGCACGCCCGAGGCGGCCGCGCAGTTCTTTCGCAGCGAGATGGTGAAGTACGCGCGGCTCGTGAAGAAAGCCGGCGTCGAGTTGCAGTAAGCCCTAAGCCGGCAAGCCGGACACCCGATTTCATCCGCAGATGACGCAGATTTACGCAGATGAAGTCAAACTCAATTGGAGTTTCATCTGCGCCAATCTGCGTCATCTGCGGATAATTTCTCAGGCCTACAGCTTGGCGATGGACACTTCAGTCGACTTGACCAGGGCCACGACCTCGCTGCCGACAGCCAGCTCCAGCTGGTCCACCGAGCGCGTGGTGATGACCGAGGTCACGATGCCCCAGGGCGTTTCGACGTCGATTTCGGACACCACGTCGCCGCGGATGATTTCCTTGACCTTGCCGCGGAACTGGTTGCGGACATTGATGGCTTGGATGGACATAAAGGTTCTCCTGGAACTTGGTGAAAGAATCGTTGAACAAGTAAAGTTCAAACCGCCCAGCGCACGCCGTGCACCGGGGTGTTGGGCCATAGCGGTTCGCTGGGCGAGATCGCCTCGCCGGGCTGCTGCAGCACGCGGTCCAGGATCTTTTTTTTCGAATGTGACGGCTCGTTCCCTACCAGTGCCGGCGCGGAACCGGCTTCGCCGGGCCGCAGCGGGCGCCCCCTGGGGGGAGGCGGCCAGAGGCCGCTTCGGGGGGTTACTTACTTTCTTGTATAGATCTGGTCGAAGGAGCCGCCGTCGGCGAAGTGCTCCTTGTCAGCCTTGGTCCAGCCGCCAAAGGCCTGGTCTATGGTGAACAGGTTCAGTTTGGGAAATTGCCTGGCGTATTTGGCAATGGCTTTTTGCGAGACGGCCGGGCGGTAGAAGTTTTTGCCGGCGATGTCCTGGCCTTCTTCGGAATAGAGGTACTTCAGGTATTCCTCGGCCACGGCGCGCGTGCCCTTTTTGTCCACGTTCTTGTCGACCACGGCGACGGCCGGTTCGGCCAGGATGCTCAGCGAGGGCACGACCACGTCGAACTTGGCGCCGAATTCCTTTTCCAGCAGGAAGGCCTCGTTTTCCCAGGCGATCAGCACGTCGCCCTGGGCGCGCTGGGCAAAGGTGATGGTGGAGCCGCGGGCGCCGGTGTCCAGCACCGAGACATTGCCGTAGAGCTTGGCGACAAACTCCTTGGCCTTGGCGTCGCTGCCGTATTTGCGCTTGGCGAATTCCCAGGCGGCCAGGTAGTTCCAGCGGGCGCCGCCCGAGGTCTTGGGGTTGGGCGTGATCACATTGATGCCGGGCTTGATGAGGTCGTCCCAGTCCTTGATGCCCTTGGGATTGCCCTGGCGCACGGCCAGCACAATGGTGGAGGTATAGGGTGAGGAGTTGTGCGGCAGCTTCTTTTGCCAGTCGGCGGACAGCCAGCCGCCGTTCTTGACCAGCGCGTCGGTGTCGCCGGCCAGGGCCAGGGTGGCGACGTCGGCATCCAGGCCGTCAATGATGGAGCGCGCCTGCTTGCCGGATCCACCGTGCGACTGCTTGATGGTCACGTCCTGGCCGGTCTTGGCCTTCCAGTATTTGATGAAGGCGGCGTTGTACTCGACGTAAAGCTCGCGGGTCGGGTCGTAGGACACGTTCAGCAGCGTGACGGGCGGCTTGGGCGGCTGCTGGGCTTGGGCCGTCAGCAGTGACCCTGCCAGCGTCAAACCCAAACCCAGGGCGGCGGCCGTGCGGGTGGAAACATTGATAAAGTTGCGGCGTGAAGTCATGGTTGCTCTCTTTTCCAGAAAATGCGTGTAAATGCAGACAAAATGGATTCTGGAAGCAGCCTTAGAAAACCGGAACGAATAAAAACTCAGTTCTTTATTCTGTATTTATCCTTGGACACCCTTTGGGGCCCCTGGATTGCCTTTTTAGATCCCCCCGATACACGAAAGAACCCTCGCCATGGCACGCCTCGTCAAATGCATCAAGCTCGGTAAAGAAGCCGAAGGCCTGGATTTCCCCCCCTACCCCGGCCCCCTGGGCAAACGCATCTGGGATGAAGTCAGCAAGGAGGCTTGGGCGGACTGGATGAAGCAGCAAACCATGCTGGTCAATGAGAACCGCCTGAACCTGGCCGACGCCCGCGCCCGCCAGTACCTGGCGCGCCAGATGGAAAAGCATTTTTTTGGGGACGGCGCCGACGCCGTCCAGGGTTACGTGCCTCCCAGCCAATAAGGCCCCCACGCTTGTCGCTTCGCGTACTCTGCTGCCCCCCTGCGGCCCGGCAAAGCCGGTTCCGCGGCCCCGGCTGGCTTGAAATTGGGGCCCACACACCTGTCACTAATATGAACCTTGCGCTGGTCTGCCATGGCTGAAGTGATTGAGTGGCTGGACGACGGCACGGCCGGCGGCAGCCCCTTCAGCCCGCGTTTCGGCGACCGCTACCGCAGCGAACTGGGCGGGCTGGACCAGGCGAAAGAAGTCTTTCTCAAGGGCTGCGGCCTGCCCGGGGCGTGGGCCGGCCAGCCGCAATGGACGGTGCTGGAAACCGGTTTCGGCCTGGGCCTGAATTTCCTCGTGACCTGGGCCGCCTGGAAGGCCGACCCGCAGCGCCCCCACCTTCTGCATTTCGTCTCGACCGAGGCCTTTCCGGCCAGCGCGGCCGACGTGCTGCGCGGCGCCCAGACCCATCCCGAACTGATCCCCCTGGCCGAACAATTGCAGGCCCAGTTCTGGGGCCTGCTGCCGGGCTTTCACCGGCTGGTGTTTGAGGGCGGCCGGGTCTTGCTGACGCTGTGCATAGGCGACGCCAAAGCCATGCTGCGGGAGCATTCTTTCGAGGCCGATTCGGTCTACCTGGACGGCTTCAGCCCGCAGCGCAACCCCGACATCTGGGATGTGCACACCTTCAAGGCGGTGGCGCGCTGCTGCCGGCGCGGCACACGGGTGGCCACCTGGACCATCGCGCGCAGCGTGCGCGACGGGCTCGCCCAATCCGGCTTTGTCGTTAAAAAAGTGCCGGGCATACCGCCCAAGCGCGACAACCTGCAGGGCGAGTTCAACCCGGCCTGGGAACCCAAAAAAGCCCAGCCGCCGCCAGCGCGCCGCGACCCAGGCACCTGTGTGGTGGTGGGCGCGGGCCTGGCCGGTGCGGCCGTGGCGGCCAGCCTGGCGCGCCGCGGCTGGCGGGTCACGGTGCTCGACGCGGCCGAAGAGCCGGCCGCCGGTGCCTCCGGCCTGCCGGCCGGCTTGCTGGCGCCGCACGTCTCGCCCGACGACAACCCGCTCTCGCGCCTGTCGCGCCACGGCATACGCGCCATGCTGCAGCAGGCCGAGGCCTTGCTGCAAGCCGGTGACTGGGGCCGCACCGGCGTGCTGGAGCATGCGGTGGAGCACCCGCGCAAACGGCCGGAAACATGGCAAACGGACTGGGCCGACGCGGCGGGCGACTGGAGCCGCCCGGCGCAGGCCGCCCAGCTCGCGCACTGCGGCCTGCCGCCGGATGCGCCCGCGCTATGGCATGCGCGCGCCGGCTGGGTCCGGCCGGCAGCCCTGGTCGAGGCCTGGCTGGCCGCGCCGGGCGTGTTATCGCAGGGCCGGTCGGCTGTGAGCCGGCTGAGCCAGGCCTCAGGCCAGTGGCAGGTTTGGGATGCGCAGGGCCGGGAGCTGGCGCGCGCCGAACTTGTGGTGCTGGCGGCTGGGTATGCGAGCCGCGCGCTGGCAACCTGCGCCGAGACGGAAAATACCGATGAGCTCGCGCTGCAGGCCATACGCGGCCAGGTCAGCTGGGGCCGGCATGAGCCCGGCACGGCCGGCGCCCTGCCCGCTTTCCCGGTGAACGGCCACGGCAGCCTGGCGCCCGCCGTGCCCCTGGCCGGCGCGGCCGGCGGCCTGGCCTGGGTCATGGGCTCCAGCTTTGAACGCGACAACACGCAAGCGGAGATCCGGCCCGAGGACGACCGGCACAATTTCAGCCGGCTGCAAACCCTGCTGCCCGAGACGGCGCGCGCGCTGGCCGCGCAGTTTGAGGCCGGGCAGGTTCAAAGCTGGGCCGGCGTGCGCTGCGCGACGCCCAGCCGCCTGCCCATGCTGGGGCCGCTGGCGGCCGGCTTGTGGGTTTGCAGCGGCATGGGTTCGCGCGGGCTGAGTTTTGCCGCGCTGTGCGGGGAGTTGCTGGCGGCCCGGCTGCACGCCGAGCCCCTGCCGTTGGAGCAGCGCCTGGCCGATGCCCTGGCGCCGCAACGCGTACCAGCCGCTTAAAGCTCAGCTCACGCTGCGCAGCAGATACTTGAGTTTTCCGGGATGCAGGGGTTTGCGCAGGCTGCCGCGCGCGCCGGCAAACCAGCCGCGCACCGCGTCCAGCGGCGTCAGCTTGCTGCCGGTCAGGATCAGGAATTCGATGTGCGGGCGCGAGGCCTCCACGCGCTTAACCATCTCCCAGCCATCAATGTCGGGCAGGTCCATGTCGAGGATCACCAGTTTGTAAAGCCGTGTGTCCATGAGCTTGAGCGCTTCGGTACCGCTGGCGGCCTCGTCCACGATCAGCCGGCCGGCCATGGCCAGGCGGGCGCGCAGGTAGAGGCGCGCATCGCGGTCGGCGTCCACCACCAGCACCTGGGCCTGCTCGGCTTCGGCTGCGGGCTCCTGCAGCGGCGAAGGCGCGGTGGGGGCTTGGGAATCAAAGTCGAGGTCCAGGTCCAGCACCGCGCCTGACTCGGAGAGCAGGTCCAGGTCGAGTTCGGGTTCCGCCGGCTTGCCGGCGGCCTGGGGGTGCTCGGCCTCCAGCAAGGCATCCATGCCTTCAATCACGGCGGCCCATTGCAGCGGGCGCTTGATCGCCAGGCGGGCCCGGGACGGCGCGTTGTCGCCTATCCAGACCAGTTTGAGATCGTCATGGGCGGGATTGGCCAGCTCGATCGCGGCCTCCCAGCTGTCGCCGTCTATCAGGGCCAGCTCGGCTTCTTCGGGCGCGGCCGCGGTCCACAGCGCATAGGCCGTGGGCCGGGTTTCGGACAGGCGAAACACCGTGTTCAGGGCGTGACGTTCCACGTCATCAAACCCGAACACTTTTACAAATATCCGCTTGACAGCCTCACCACCCGTATTCGTCATGTGGGCCCGATTATGCGGGGATTCGGCAGGCCTTTCCCCATGAAATTGACGCTCGTTGCCAAAAGGTCACTTCATGGCCGCGGCCGGGCGGCGGGCCTTGACATAGTCGTCCGGCGGCAGATAGGCCTTGCCGTCGGCATAGCGCCACTGCACCATGGTGCCCTTGTTGCCGCGCAGGTCCAGCTTGCCCACATAGGCGCCCATGGTGGACTGGTGGTCGATGGCGCGGAATTCGGCCGGGCCGAAGGGGGTGGAGAACTTCAGGCCGCGCAGCGCCGCGACCAGCTTCTCGCTGTCGGTGGAATTGGCCTTCCTGATGGCGGCGAAAATCGCCTGCATGGTGGCATAACCCACAACCGAGCCGACCTTGGGGTATTCGTTGAAACGGCGGTAGTAGTTGGCGGCGAAGCTGGCGTGCTCGCGCGAGTCGATCTGGTCCCAGGGGTAGCCGGTCACGATCCAGCCCTTGGGCGTTTCGTCTTTCAGCACATCCAGGTACTCGGGCTCGCCCGACAGCAGCGACACCACGGGTGTCCTGGGGAAGATGCCGCGCTGGTTGCCTTCGCGCACCAGCTTGGCCAGGTCGGCGCCGAAGGTCACGTTGAAGATGGCGTCGGGCTTGCTCTGCATGATGGCTTGCAGCGTGGTACCGGCATCGAGCTTGCCGAGCGCGGGCCACTGCTCGCCGACGAACTCCACGTCGGGGCGCCTGGCCTTGAGCAGCTCCTTGAAGGCGGCCACGGCGCTGGTGCCGTATTCATAGTTGGGGGCGATCACGGCCCAGCGTTTGGCCGGCAGCCTGGCGGCCTCCTCGACCAGCATGGCGGCCTGCATATAAGTACCGGGGCGCAGGCGGAAGGTGTAGCGGTTGCCCTTATCCCAGATCAGCGCATCGGTCAGCGGCTCGCTGGCGATAAACACCTTTTTGTTCTTCTGGGCATGGTCGGCCAGCGCCAGCCCGACGTTGGACAGGAAACCGCCGGCCAGCACGTCGACCTTTTCCTTGGAAGTCAACTCGATCGCGTGGCGCAAGGCCTCTTCGGGCTTGCCGGCGTCGTCGCGGGCGATGACCTCGACCTTGCGGCCCAGCAGGCCGCCGGTGACGTTGATCTCTTCCACGGCGAGCTGCCAGCCCTGGCGGTAGGGCTGGGTGAACTGGGGGATGGTCGAATAGCTGTTGATTTCGCCGATCTTGACGGGCGTTTTCGAGCCGCCCTGCGCCAGCGCCAGGCCGGCCGCCGATGCCAGAAACAAACCGCCCAGCAGGACGGATTTTGCAAATTTCACGGTTTTCTCCAAAAAGTAGGCGATTCGTTCCATCAAGCCGGCGCGATCGGGGTGGCCAGCCGGGAAAAGCAGGGACTGTACCAGCGCATTGTGGATGCGAGGTGCCCGGATGCGCGATTGTGGATTTTCTTTAAGCAGACAGCGGCCGAAATCGCCCTGAAATCCGCATATTTGCTGGCGAATAAGCTTATCCAGATAACGGCAGAACAAATGTGTAGTTTGTTTTTATAAGCTGCACACTTACATTTTCCGGCATGCATGAATTTGCCTTTGTATTTGCCGGCTTTGCCGTGGGTTTGGTGGTGGGCCTGACCGGTGTGGGCGGCGGCTCGCTGATGACGCCGCTGCTGATCTTCTTTTTCGGCATCAAGCCGCACCTGGCCATAGGCACCGACCTGCTGTTCGCCGCCTTTACCAAGATGGGCGGGACCGTGAGCCTGGCGCGTGCCCGCGCGGTCGACTGGAAAATCGTCGGCCAGACCGCCGCCGGCAGCATCCCGGCCTCGCTGGCCACGCTTTATATGTTGCAGCGCCTGGGCCCCGCCAACCCGGCGACCCAGACCATCATGACGACCACCCTGGGCCTGGCGCTGCTGCTGACGGCCGGCGCCACCTTCTACAAGGTGCTGCGCGGAAAAGCCGCCCCCACCAGCATCGCCCCCGAAGCAATCGTCCAGGCCACGCGCGCGCGCCACTGGTCGCTGCCGCTGCTGTTCGGCGCGGTCATAGGCACGCTGGTCACCCTGACTTCCGTGGGCGCGGGCGCCATCGGCGTGATCGTGCTGATGCTGCTGTACCCCACCCTGCCGCTGCCGCGCATCGTGGCGGCCGACATCGCCCATGCCGTGCCGCTGACCCTGGTCGCGGGCCTGGGCCACGCCTCCATCGGTTCGGTCGACTGGTCGCTGCTGATCAAGCTGCTGGCCGGCTCCCTGCCCGGCATCTGGCTGGGCTCGCACCTGGTGCACAAGACGCCGGATCGCGTGATCCGCTCGCTGCTCTCGGTGCTGCTGGCCTATGCCGGCGTGAAACTGATCTCGATCTGACCGGCAGCAAGCCGCTTTCCTTATAAAAAAATCCCACGTTTGAATCCCGACAGCCATGTACCAATACACAGAATTTGACCGCGAGTTCGTCAAAGCCCGCGCCAACCAGTACCGCGACCAGCTGAGCCGCTGGCAGGCCGGCAAGCTGCCGGAAGACGAATTCCGTCCCTTGCGCCTGCAAAACGGCTGGTACGTGCAGCGTTACGCGCCCATGCTGCGCGTGGCCGTGCCTTATGGCGAGCTGTCGAGCGCGCAGGTACGCGTGCTGGCCAAAATCGCCCGCGAATACGACCAGCCCAATGCCGCGCTCTTCAACGACGCCCAGGCCAAGCAGGACAAGCTGGGCCCCGTCAACCTCAAAAGCGGCCTGTCGGTCAGCTCCAAGCTGACGACCGGTTATGCCCACTTCACGACGCGCCAGAACGTGCAGTACAACTGGATCCCGCTGGACAAATCGGCCGACGTGATGGACCTGCTGGCCAGCGTCAACATGCACGGCATCCAGACCAGCGGCAACTGCATACGCAACATCACCAGCGACGAGCGCGCCGGCATCGCCGTCGATGAGATCGCCGACCCGCGGCCCTTCGGCGAAATCCTGCGCCAGTGGAGCACGCTGCATCCCGAGTTCGCCTTCCTGCCGCGCAAGTTCAAGATCGCCATCAGCGGCGCCCGTGAAGACCGCGCCGCCACGGCCTGGCACGACGTGGGCCTGCACCTGGTCCGCAATGCCGAAGGCGAGCTGGGCTTCAAGGTACTGGTGGGCGGCGGCATGGGCCGCACGCCGGTCATCGGCACGGTGATACGCGAGTTCCTGCTCTGGAACCAGATCATGAATTACCTGGAAGCCGTGGTGCGCGTGTACAACCGCTACGGCCGCCGCGACAACATCTACAAGGCGCGCATCAAGATCCTGGTGAAGGCCGAAGGCCAGCGCTACATCGACGAGGTCGAGGCCGAGTACAAGCAGATCATCGAACACGACGGCGCACCGCACACCATCACCCAGGAAGAACTGGACCGTGTGACCGCTTCTTTCGTGCCGCCCACGCTCAACTGCGACCGCAAGAGCGCCGATGCCAAGATCGCCAACATCCTGCGCGCCGCCGCCGAGGACGACATCGAGTTCGGCCGCTGGCTGCAGCGCAACGTGGCACCGCACCAGAACCCCGACCTGCGCGCCGTGACCCTCTCCTTCAAGCGCCTGGGCCAGGCACCGGGCGACGCGACGGCCGACCAGCTCGACATCGCCGCGGACCTGGCCGACCAGTTCAGCGCCGGCGAGGTGCGCGTCACGCACGACCAGAACCTGCTGCTGCCCTGGGTGCGCTGCGACGAGCTGCCGGAACTCTGGCGCGCCGCCCGCAAGGCCGGTTTCGCCAAGCCCAACGTCCGCCTGCTGACCGACATGATCGCCTGCCCCGGCGGCGATTTCTGCTCGCTGGCCAATGCGCGCTCCATCCCCATCGCCGAGGCCATCACCGAGCGCTACCAGGACATGGACGAACTGCACGACCTGGGCGAGATCGACCTGCACATCAGCGGCTGCATCAACTCCTGCGGCCACCACCACAGCGGCCACATCGGCATCCTGGGCGTGGACAAGGACGGCCTGGAGTGGTACCAGGTCTCGCTGGGCGGCTCCGACGGCTCCGCGCTGAGCGGCGCCTCGGTGCCCGGCAAGGTGGTGGGTCCCTCGTTCACCGGCGCCGAAGTTCCCGAAGTCATTGAAGCGGTGCTGGACACCTACCGCCAGCTGCGCGAGGACGGTGAAACCTTTATCGCGACCCTGCGCCGCGTGGGCATGGAACCCTACAAGGCCGCCGCCAAGGCCGCGCGCTTTGCCCCCAACACCGTCGCGCACTGAAAGGAATGACGATGAAACTGCTGCCTTTCAATGAACACAGCGGCACCGAACAAGCCGGTGTCCTGGCCATCGCGAACGACGCCGATCCCTTCGAGGTCTCGCTGGCCGGCGTTACGCGCATAGACCTGCACTTCCCGAAATTCACCGACGGCCGCGCCTACAGCCAGGCTTTTTTGCTGCGCCGCCGCCGTGAATTCAAGGGCGAGATCCGCGCCACCGGCGATGTGCTGGTGGACCAGTTGGCGCAGATGGAGCGCAGCGGCTTTGACACCGCAGTGCTGCGCGCCGACCAGGACATGGCCATCGCCCAGCGCGTGCTGGCGTCCTATCCCGGTTACGGCGTCGGCAAATACCAGGGCGACGCGGTCGACGTACAACCCCATTTCAAGGAAGCGGCTGCCGCCTGAACACCATGAGTCTCGACCTCGCAAAAATCAACGCGGAACTCGGCCACAACGCGCAGGGCCTGGTGGGCTGGGCCGTGGGACTGGGCCGACCCGCCATCGTCACCACCAATTTCCGCCCCTTCGAGGCGGTGATACTGCACATGGTGACGCGCGCCAATCCCCGCGTTCCCGTGGTCTGGATGGACAACGGCTACAACACCGAAGCCACCTACCGCTTCGCCGACGAAGTGACCAGGCTGCTCAAGCTGGACCTGCATATTTACCTGCCGCGCCGCTCCCGTGCGCACCGCGAGGCCGTGGAAGGCCCGACCCCGGCGCTGGACGATCCACGCCATGCGGCCTTCACGGAAGAAGTGAAACTCGAGCCATTTGCCCGCGCCCTGCGTGAAACCGCCCCCCAGGTCTGGTTCACGGCCTTGCGCGCCACCGACACCGCGGTGCGCGCCCAGATGGACCCGGTCAGCGTCAACCCCGACGGCCTGATCAAGGTCGCGCCGCTGCTGCACTGGTCTTCCAAGGACCTTTACCAGTATTGCGAAATCAACGGCCTGCCCAACAACTTCGACTATGTGGACCCCACCAAGGGCGAAGACAACCGCGAGTGCGGCCTGCACCTTGCGCACTGACGGCCCCTCCCCCATACCTCACCCCGCAGACCTATGAACGCCCGCACACCCTCCCACCTGCTGCCAGCCGACCCGGCGACCTCCATCGCGCGGCTGTCCAACTCCCACCTCGATGCGCTGGAAGAAGAAACCATCTTCATCCTGCGCGAAGTGGCCGCGGCCTTTGAGCGTCCGGCCCTGCTGTTTTCGGGCGGCAAGGACTCGTTGGTGATGCTCAAGTGCGCGGAGAAAGCTTTCGGCGTGGGCCGCATTCCCTACCCGCTCCTGATGATTGACACCGGCCACAACTTCCACGAAGTGACCGATTTCCGCGACTTCCGCGCCAAGGAGCTGGGCGCCGAGCTGATCGTGCGCAACGTCGAGGACTCCATGAAGCGCGGCACCGTGCGCCTGGCCCATCCCGGCGAGTCGCGCAATGTGCACCAGTCGGTCACGCTGCTGGAGGCGATCGACGAATTCCGCTTTGACGCCCTGATAGGCGGTGCGCGCCGCGACGAGGAAAAGGCCCGTGCCAAGGAGCGCATCTTTTCGCACCGCGACAGCTTCGGCCAGTGGCAGCCCAAGGCGCAGCGCCCCGAACTCTGGACGCTGTTCAACACACGGCTGCAGCCCGGCGAGCACTTTCGCGTGTTCCCGATCTCCAACTGGACCGAGCTCGACGTGTGGCAGTACATCGAACGCGAAAAGATCGCGCTGCCTTCGCTGTATTACGCGCACCAGCGCAAGGTGGTGGAGCGCAAGGGCCTGCTGGTGCCGGTGACGGAGCTGACCCCCGCGCGCGACGGCGAGCAAATCGTTGAAAAAACCGTGCGCTTTCGCACCGTGGGCGACATCACCTGCACCTGCCCGGTGGACAGCCCGGCCGCCACGGCCGCCGAGATCGTGATTGAAACACTGGCCGCCGACGTGAGCGAGCGCGGCGCCACGCGCATGGACGACAAGACCTCCGACGCATCGATGGAAAAGCGCAAAAAGGATGGGTATTTCTGATGAGCACGACTGATTTGACCGCCGGCGACGTGAAACTCGCGCCCCCCGGCCAGAACGACCTGAAACCGGCGCTGAAATTCATCACCTGCGGCTCGGTCGACGACGGCAAGAGCACCTTGATAGGCCGCCTGCTGGTGGACAGCCGCGCGGTGCTCCAGGACCACCTGGCCGGCGTGCAGCGCGGCGGCGAGACCGATCTGGCCCTGCTGACCGACGGCCTCTCGGCCGAGCGCGAGCAAGGCATCACCATCGACGTGGCCTACCGCTACTTCGCCACCGAAAGCCGCAAGTTCATCATCGGTGACGCGCCCGGCCATGAGCAGTACACCCGCAACATGGTGACGGCCGCCTCCAGCGCCGACGCCGCGGTGGTGCTGGTCGACGCCACCAAGCTGGACTGGAAAAACCCTTCGCTGGAGCTGCTGCAGCAAACCCGCCGCCATTCGCTGCTGGTCAACCTGCTGCGCGTGCCCTCCATCGTGTTCGCGGTCAACAAACTCGACGCGGTCGAAGATCCAACGCTGGCATTCAGGAACATAGCCGCGGCCCTGGCGGCCTTCGCCCAGGCCGCGCGCATCCCGGTGAAAGCGACCGTGCCGCTGTCGGCCCTCAAGGGCTACAACGTGGTCGACGGCAAGCCCGGCTGGTGCGGCTACGAAGGCCTGTCGCTGCTGCAACTGCTGGAACACCTGCCCGTCACGGCCGCCGAAAGCACCGAAGCCTTTTCCTTCCCGGTGCAATGGGTCGAAAAATTCTCCTCCTCCTCGGACACCTCACAGGGCCGCCGCGTTTTCTGGGGCCGTGTCGCCACGGGCGGCGTGCAGCCCGGCCAAAGCGTGACCATCCTGCCCAGCGGCAAGACGGCGGTGGTGGCCCAGGTGCTGGACCATACCCGCCAGCCCAGGACCATACTGGCCGGCCACAGCGCGGGCATCGTGCTGGACCACGAAGTCGACGTGTCGCGCGGCGACTGGCTGCTGGCCGTGGACAGCTTCGAGCCCTCGCGCGAGATCTCGGCCACCGTGGCCTGGATGGACGACGAGCCGCTGGTCGCGGGCCGCGTCTACTGGACGCTGCACGGCCACCGCTGGGTCAAGGCCAAGGTCAAGCGCATCGTGCACAAGCTCGACGTGAACACCCTGGCCGAGGAAGACGCCGGCGAGCTGCCGCCCAACGCCATCGGCCACATCGAGCTGAGCCTGCAGGAGCCGCTGGCCACCCTGCCCTATTCGCGCTCGCGCATCCTGGGCTCGCTGGTGCTGGTGGATACGGCCTCGCACAGAACCTCGGGCGCGGCGCTGGTCCTTTGAGCCGGCCTTCACGCGAAGCAGCCCGCGCTTCGCATTCTTGATAACCCTGTTCGCGGAAACCTCTTAAAATCAAGGGTTTCCACCGACTAGCCTAGAAAAACATGACCCACATCGTCTCCGAATCCTGCATCCGCTGCAAATACACCGACTGTGTGGATGTCTGCCCCGTGGACTGCTTCCGCGAAGGCCCCAACATGCTGGTGATCGATCCGGACGAGTGCATTGACTGCGCCGTCTGCATTCCCGAATGCCCCGTGAACGCCATCTATGCCGAGGAAGACGTGCCGGCCGACCAGATTGCTTTCATCAAGCTCAATGTGGAGTTGAGCCGCGCCGAGGGCTGGAAAAGCATTACAAAGCGCAAGGACGCTCTGCCCGACGCCGAGGAATGGAAAGACAAGACGGGCAAACTGTCCGAATTGATCCGATAAGCCGACCCGGGGCCGCCGGCCCCAGGCCCTTCCCGGGCCGCCATGCGCCTCGCCGGGCGCCCCAGGAAACATGGAACCCCAACTGAACCAAGAAGTGATCAACACCGCAGCCGAGCACGACGGCCCCATCGAGACCGATGCGGTGATCGTGGGCGCCGGGCCCGTGGGACTGTTCCAGGTGTTCGAGCTGGGCCTGCTGGAGATCAAGGCGCATGTGATCGACTCGCTGGCCTACCCGGGCGGCCAGTGCATAGAGCTCTACCCCGACAAGCCGATCTACGACATTCCCGCCGTGCCCATGTGCACCGGAAGGGAACTGACCGACAACCTGCTCAAGCAGATCGAGCCTTTCGGCGCCACCTTTCATTTCGGCCAGGAAGTCAGCACGGTCGAGCGGCAGCAGGACGGCCGCTTCTTTGTCGAAACCTCCAAGGGCACACGTTTTCTGACCAGGACGATTTTCATCGCGGCGGGCGTAGGTGCTTTCCAGCCCAAGCTGCTGCGCGTTGATGGCCTGGAGCAATTTGACGGCAGCCAGCTGTTCTACCGTGTGAAGAATCCGGCCGACTTCGCCGGCAAAAACCTGGTCATCGTGGGCGGCGGCGACTCCGCGCTCGACTGGGCGCTGAATTTCGCGGCCGAGGGCCCCAACAAGGCCGAGAGCGTGATCCTGGTCCACCGGCGCGACGGCTTCCAGGCTGCGCCCGCGAGCGTGGCCAGGATGCGTGAACTCTGCGAGGCCTACGAGATGCAGTTCATCGTGGGCCAGGTCACCGGCTACGAAGAAAAGCAGGGCCGGCTCACCGCCGCCAAGGTCACCGGCTCCGACGGCATCACGCGCGTTGTGCCGCTGGACGTGCTGCTGGTGTTCTTCGGCCTGTCGCCCAAGCTCGGGCCGATTGCCGACTGGGGCCTGGACATCGAACGCAAGCAGCTCAAGGTGGATACCGAGAAGTTCTCCACCAACATCCCCGGCATCTTCGCGGTGGGCGACATCAACACCTACCCCGGCAAGAAAAAACTGATCCTGAGCGGCTTCCACGAGTGCGCGCTGGCGGCCTTTGGTGCAGCGCCCTTCATCTTCCCGGATAAAAAAATCCACCTGCAATACACCACGACCAGCCCGAAACTGCACAAGGTGCTGGGCGTTGAATCGCCGGTGTTTGACGACTGAGCCGGAACAGCCGCTATGCCCTGCAAAGCCCGCCATGCGCGGGCTTTTTGCCGCGATCCGAATCAAGCCTGAATCCATCCTACAATTTGCGCTGTGCCCGCAAGGGCGCTTTCGCTGGGGGTGTTGCCGCGGTTCGTGATTACGAACGGCGGCGGCTGAGAAAGTCCCTTTGAACCTGATTTGAGGTAATCCTCGCGCAGGGAAGCATGTTCCGGAAGCCCGCAGCTCTTGCGGGCCTCAAGCAGGCCGACCTGGCATTGAAGATCGGAACTGCTGATGACCACGCCCGCTACTTCCGCCGCCGGCAACACCGCGCTGTCGCCCTTGTCCTCCAGCGAGCGGCTGTTCGGCTGGAGCGACCATGCCGCGCTCTGGCTCAGCCTGGGGGTGGGTCTGCTGGTCATGCAGATAGGCGCCTACCTGGTGCCGGCCCTGGGCACACAAACGGCGCTGGCGGTGATCGTCTGCGGCTCCATCCTGGGCGCGGGCCTGCTGGCCTGGACCGCCAAAATCGGCTGCGACAGCGGCCTGTCCAGCGCCGGGCTGATGCATGCCACCTACGGCAGCAGCTTCGCGCGCCTGCCGGTGCTGCTCAACATCGTGCAACTGATAGGCTGGACCACCTTCGAGCTCGTGGTGATGCGCGACGGCACCGTGGCCATCGCCCGCCAGTCCGGCGGTTTTGCGGGCGCCCTGTGGCCCCTGTTGGCCACCCTGCTCTGGGGCGCGGTGCTGCTGGCGCTGCTGTCGGGCTCCATGGTCAGGCTGGTGCGCAAATTCATAGGCCGCTGGGGCCTGCCGCTGGTCATCGCTTCGCTGCTGTGGCTAAGCTGGCAGTTCCTGGCCAAGGCCAACAGCCAGGGCCTGGCCGCGCTGTGGAACCGCCCCGGCGAAGGCGGCATGAGCACGCTGTCGGCGCTGGACCTGGTGATCGCGATGCCGGTTTCCTGGCTGCCGCTGGTGGCCGATTTCTCGCGCCACGGGCGCGACGGCAACAGCGCCCTGCGCGGCACCTGGCTGGGTTATGCGATTGCCAATATCTGGTGCTACGCGCTGGGCGTGCTGGTGGCCATCACGACGCCCAGCACCGACCTGGTCGCCGCGCTGCTGCTGGCGCAGGGCGGGCTGGTCGCGCTGGGGCTGATCCTGATCGACGAGGTCGACAACGCTTACGGCGACCTGTACTCGGGCTCGGTGGCCGGCCACAGCCTGAAGCCGGCCTGGAGCGTGCGCCGATGGGGCGTGGGCCTGGCCCTGCTGTGCACCGCGCTGGCGCTGGTGCTGCCCATGCACAGCCTGGAGCCGTTTTTGCTGATGCTCAGTTCGGTGTTTGTGCCCTTGTACGGCGTGATCCTGGCGCGGCTGGCCGGCACGCCGCATATCGCCTCGCTGGTGGCCGCACGCAAGGTGAATACCAGCGCCGTCGCGATCTGGCTGCTGGGCATTGTTTGCTACCACCTGTGCGCCAGGCTTGCGCCCGACTGGGGCGCCGCGCTGCCGACGCTGGTACTGACCTTTGCCCTGGCGCGGCTCACGCGAGCCGGTTCTTCCGACGCTTCTGACTCTTCCGGCGCTAGCGCAGCGGCTTGAGCCGCATCGCGAGGGGCGCATGGCCGTGGTTCAGCGGCCCGCTGCCCGCGCCCGTGCGAACCCGGGCGCCGGCTTCCATCGCCGCGCGCACATAGGCACGCGCCAGCTGCACGGCCCCCAGCAGAGGTTGGCCCAGCGCAAGGTGGGCGGCGATTGCGGATGACAGCGTGCAGCCCGTGCCGTGGGTGTTGGGGCTGGGAATGCGCGGCCCGCGCATCCAGTGCAGTTCGCCGCTTTGCGTGGCCAGCAGGTCGCTCACCACATCGCCGGGCAAATGCCCGCCCTTGAGCAGCACGGCGCGCGCGCCTTTGGCCAGCAGCTCCTGCGCCGCGGCCTGCATGGCTTTTTCATCGGCCAATGGCCGGCCAACCAGCAGTGACGCTTCATCGAGGTTGGGCGTGACGACCATCGCGCGCGGAAACAGCTCGCGCACCAGCACCGCGATGGCCGGGTTGTCGATCAGCACCGCGCCGCTGGTGGCGACCATGACCGGGTCCAGCACCACATTGCGCAGCGCATGGCGGTCTATCGCCTCGGCCACGGTGAGCACGATATCGGGGGCGTGCAACATGCCTATCTTTACCGCGTCCGTACCTATGTCCTCGATCACGGCGTCGATCTGGTCGCCCAGCATCTGCGGCGGCACGCCGTGGATGGCGCGCACTCCGCGCGTGTTCTGCGCCGTCAGGGCGGTGATGGCCGTCATGCCGTAGCAGCCCAGCGCGGCAAAGGTTTTCAAGTCGGCCTGGATGCCGGCCCCGCCGCCGCTGTCGGAACCCGCGATGCTCAAGACGCGGGGGTATTCGTGGTCAAAGAGAGTGTCGGTCATTGGTTTATCCGTGATCCTGGGCATGGTCGCACAGCGACCTCAGCGTGGCGGCCGCCGCGCGCGGGTCGTCGGCGGCGCACAGTGCGCTCACCACGGCAAGGCCGTCGGCGCCGGCGCGCAGCACCTCGCGCGCGTTGCCGGCATGGATGCCGCCTATGGCCACCAGCGGCAAGCGGGTGGCGGCCCGCACAACGGCCAGCCCTTCCAGGCCCCAGGGGTCTTTGGTGTCGGTTTTGGTGGGGGTCGAAAACACCGGGCTCACGCCCAGGTAGTCGACCGGAAAGGCCGCGCTTTGCAGCACGTCTTCAATGGATTCCACCGACCAGCCGATAAACACCTCGGGCGGCAGCAGCTTGCGCGCTTCGTCCGTCGGCAGGTCGCTCTGGCCCAGGTGCACGCCGTCGGCGCCGCTAGCCAAAGCGATGTCGATGCGGTCGTTGATGACCAGCGGTATGCCCTGGGGGGCCAGCAGGGCTTTGAGAATCAGGGCTTGGGCCAGGAATTCCCGCGTGCCCAGCTGCTTTTCACGCAGTTGCACGCAGCTGACCCCGCCCTGCACGGCTTCGGCCACCACGTCGGCCAGGGGCCGGCCGCGCATCAGCGCCTGGTCGGTGACCAGGTAAAGCCGCAAAGCCTCGGGCTTCAATCGCGCCATTCCCTCGTCCCTCACCCGTTCACCACTTCCAGCTTCAGGCGGGCGGTGAAGGTGGCCTTGTCCAGCCCTTGCAACTCATCGAGCAATTGCACGGCCATGCTGCCCACGCCCAGGCCGCGCGCCCGGGTTTTTTCCGCCGCCACTTCACCGGCAAGGCCCATAAGAGCCATGGCCGCCGTGGTGGCGCGCCAGGCATCTGGCTGCACCGCGCAAAACGCGCCAATAAGGGCGGTAGCCGAGCAGCCGACACCCGTGATGCGGGTCATCCAGGGATGGCCGTTGGAAAGCCGGGCCCAGCGGCGGCCGGCGTCCAGGATATTGTCGGTCTCGCCGCTCACGCAGACCACGCCTTCGGTGCGCGCAGCCAAAGCCCGCGCGGCATCCAGCGCATCGCCGGCCGCGGCCTCGCTGTCGACGCCGCGCGTTTTCACGGCGGCGCCGGCCGTACTCATGATTTCAGAGCCGTTACCGCGAACCACGGTGGGCGCGGCGACGGCCAGAAGGGCCTCCAGCGCGGCATTGCGATAAGGCGTGGCGCCTGCGCCGACCGGGTCGAGCACGCAGGGAATTCCGCGCGCCGAGGCGGCCGCCAAGGCCAGCTTCATGCTCTCGACCCAGTAGGGGTCCAGCGTGCCGATGTTCAGCACCAGTGCCTGGGCGATGCCGGCCATGTCGCGCACCTCTTCATGGGCATGCGCCATGACGGGCGAGGCGCCCGCGGCCAGCAGCACATTGGCATTGAAGTTGATCACCACCAGGTTGGTGATGCAGTGAACCAGCGGCGAACGCTCGCGAACCGACACGAGGTCGGACCAGAGATCTGCGGCGGAAAGGGGGGAAATCATGTGCGCTTGCTCTGGGTAACGGTGCTGGCGACTGTGCGGTACTACGGATGCTTCAACCCGCGCCGGCAAGGTGGCGGGGCCGAGCCAAGCAATTATCGCGGATGCCGCGTAACTGGGGGAGCGGCCTCCCTTGGCACCATAAGACCAGCGAGCTCCGAGGTTTTTTGCCGATACCGGACCTACCCTGCCCGTGAACCCCGCGCGGGAGCCTAGAATGAATTTCGACAACGCCTTGCGTTATGCTTTTCGAGTCCAATTCGGAAAAGCCATACTGGCATGAACATTTCACTCCACAGCCCAAACCCATGAGTCAAACCCCGGTTCACGAATTTCACAACCAGGATCTTCTGGAGGTCATCCCATGGAGCGCCAGCAAACTGATTGAAGTAGGCTGCAGTTCGGGCGCCCTGGCAAGAGAGTTCAAGAAAATATCGCCTGGCTGCCACTATTTCGGGATCGAGATAGACCCTGATTACGCAAAGCTGGCAGATCGCTACTGCAACGAGACCCTGGTCATGGACATCGAGAATGCCGACGACGCATTCTGGAACAAGCATGCGGACAGGGACTGCTGGATTTTCGGCGACTGCCTGGAGCACCTGAGGAATCCCTGGAATATCCTGCGCAAGGTGCGCAAAGCCATGCCGCCGGGGGGCAGCATCGCAGCCTGCATTCCCAATGCGCAGCACTGGTCCCTCCAGGCCCGGTTAAGCATCGGGGATTTCCGCTACGAGGAAAGCGGCCTGCTGGACAAAACCCATTTGCGGTTTTTCACCAGGCAAACCATCCTGGAAATGTTCAACGACACGGGGTTCACGGTCACGGAATGCGTCCCCAGAATCTTCCCGGAACCTGCAAGGGATCAATTTTTCCCTGTGATCGAACAGCTCGCAAGGCTGGCAGGAGCAGATCCACAAACTGCAATGGAAGATGCAATGCCCATCCAGTATGTTGTCAGGGCCGAGCCCCGATAGCGCCCGGGACGGCCCGGTGAAACCAACAAATGGTTAAACCCAGGCCTTCAGCATTTGGGCACGGCTTACATAGGGAAAATCGACCTGTACGGTCGTGTCGTCACTTGCCTTTTCCGGCAAGTGGTCCTTGTATTTTTCCCGGAATCTGCTCGCGTAGGTCTTATAGACGCCCTCAAAATCTCCGACGGTTGATTTATGGGCAATCAAGATGTCCTTGCATACCGCCACTTCAAAACCGTGCAAAAAAGCCGCGTAAGTGAAGTCCGTGTCATACCCATGAAAACCATCAAAAGTTTCTTCATCGAATTGCACTGAATCGACGACTCGGCGATTGGCCGCGATGAAAAATCCGTCCAGAGCCTGTATGCCCTTAACCTGCGTCAGCTCTGGCCCGCCCCATACCGAAACATGGAAAAGGTCACTGGGCCAGGCGTTGGCAGCCGGGTAGGCGAGCACGCCATGGACATAAGGGTCACCGCTGCTCATCCACTTGCTATCCTTGAGCCGGCTCGTACCGGCGCACCCGATGACATCAAAGGTTTGCAAATGGGTGCGAACCAAGCTGGAAAAACTCGGCGAAATGATCTCTATGTCGTCATGGCAAAAAATCAGGATGTCGCCCCGGCTTTTCCCGATGCCTCTGTTGTATCCCTCGCACAGTGACTTGGCATCATGTATGCCAATGATTTCATACGGTGAATCACCGAAACGCTCTCTTAAGTTGCTGCACACCAGCTCATACTTGACCGGATCAACGCTGCAGATGATGACGGACACCAATGAGTCTTTTTTTTGCGTTTCATTGGCAGCAACACCATGGTCGACCAGATTCTGGGAAATCCCCGCAAAACGCGTGGCAGTACGGTAAATCAGTCCCGCAAGAAAAAGCGCCGCGAGAATGAGCACAGCCGGCAGATACTTCTGCCACAGCAAACATAGGGCCAGGGCGATAGCGCTGCATGCCCAAAAAACGCTAAAACCGATTCTGCGGATTACCCAGCTCCGGGCTGGAGCGTTTGTTTGGTCAGCTTGCATATTGGCATAGGTTATCACCGGCCAGGAGCTCGCTTTCCGCATGCGACACCGCATCACGCGGCCATGTTCAAAGCCGTCATCACCGGGACTCGCAAGCCCAAGCCATTTGGTGGAACCGGAAATGCTATCAATACAATAGCAAAATGCGCTCTCGCTACGGAGACCTGCATACCCCCTGCGCAAAGAAGTCAACGGATAAATAACTGGGGCTTAAAAAGCTTAAAAATTGACGCTATAATCTAAGGCTTCATTCCTCAATAGCTCAGTTGGTAGAGCGCCGGACTGTTAATCCGTAGGTCCCTGGTTCGAGCCCAGGTTGAGGAGCCAGTTAATTTCCGAAATGGGCACCCTTGTGGTGCCCATTTCTTTTTCCGCGGCGCAAATCCGCAATGCCTTTTCGCCGCAAGCAGGCCGCTCTGCGCATCAGCGGCGCCATCGCCTGCTGGCCTTGCTGCCGCGACCCACTCGGCTACCATGTGCGCATGCCCTTCCCGGCCCGCCGCTTCCATCGTTTCATGCCGATGCGCTTTTAAGCCATGGGAAAACTCCCGCGCCCCGTGCCCTGGCTTGCCGCCGGCGAAAACTTTCCGCCGCTCGAAGAGGCCTGGGGCCATCACGACCCAGCCCCCGGCCTGCTGGCTGCCGGTGCGGCACTGGATGTGCCGACGCTGGTACAGGCCTATTCCCAGGGCATTTTTCCGTGGTTCAGCCTGGGCCAGCCGCCGCTGTGGTGGAGTCCCGATCCGCGCATGGTCTTGCAGACGCGACATTTCAGGCTGCATCGTTCGCTGCGGAAAACGTTGACCCGCTTCCAGGAACAGACCCAGGCCGGTTGCGAGATTCGTTTTGACGGCGCCTTTGAACAGGTCATCAATGCCTGCGCGAGCAAACCCCGCGCGGGCCAGCCAGGCACCTGGATTGTCCCGGACATGGTACAGGCCTACACCAGCCTCCACCGGGCCGGCCATGCCCATAGCGTGGAGACTTGGGTGAACGGCGAACTGGCCGGCGGCCTTTACTGCGTCAACCTGGGCCGCATGGTGTTCGGCGAGTCGATGTTCGCCCACCAGACCGACGCATCCAAGATCGCGCTGGCGGCGCTGGTGGCCTTTTGCCGCGCCCGCGAGATAGCCATGATCGACTGCCAGCAAAACACCCGGCACCTGGCCTCGCTGGGAGCGGGTGAGATCAGCCGTGCGGAATTTGTCACTCATCTCGCCCGGAACGTGGGCAAAACCGCCCCCCTCTGGGAGTTCAAACCCGTATACTGGAATCAGCTTCTAACGACGGGAATGACAGACCTACCGTGACGCACCTCAAAGACCTGCCCCTGCAAACCTTGCAGTTCTATGCAACGGCGCCCTACCCCTGCAGCTACCTGCCGGGCAAACAGGCCCGCTCGCAGGTCGCAACGCCCAGCCACCTGATTCACAACGACGCCTATTCGGACCTGGTGACCAACGGCTTCCGGCGCAGCGGCATGTTCACTTACCGCCCCTACTGCGACGGCTGCCAGGCCTGCGTGCCGCTGCGGGTGCCCGTCAAGCTATTCGATCCGGACCGCAGCCAGCGCCGCGCCTGGAGGCGGCATCACACGCTGCACGCCCGCATCCTCAAGCTCTGCTTCATGCCCGAGCACTACCAGCTCTACCTGCGCTACCAGAACGGCCGCCACGCCGGCGGCGGCATGGACCACGACAGCATCGACCAGTACACCCAGTTCCTGCTGCAAAGCCGCGTCAATTCACGCCTGGTGGAGTTCCGCGAAACCCTGCCCAACGGCGAGCCGGGCGCGCTCAAGATGGTGTCCATCCTGGACGTGCTGGAAGACGGGATTTCGGCGGTCTACACTTTTTACGAGCCTGACGCCCGCGCGAGCTATGGCAACTACAGCGTGCTCTGGCAGATCGAGCAGGCACGGCGCCTGGAGCTGCCCTATGTCTATCTGGGTTACTGGATCGCCGAGAGCCCCAAGATGAACTACAAGGCGGGGTTCAAGCCCAACGAAGTGCTGCTGGAAGGCCGCTGGGTGCTTTCCACAACCCCCGTAGCGGCCAGCCCGGGCGCCGACGACCATCCCGCCCCGGCCTGAGCCCGCCGCTTCGCATGCGTCACCAGACGCATCTGCATTTCACAGGGTAAAATTTGCGGCAGAAAGCCTGCACATGAAAAAGCCCGACTCCGCCCCTTCCGCCACACCGACCGTCCAGGTCATCGAGAGAATGTTCACGCTGCTCGAAATCCTGGCAAACCGCGAGGAGGCCTTGTCGCTCAAGGAAATCAGCGAAAAATCGGGCCTGCACCCTTCCACGGCTCACCGCATCCTGAACGACCTGGCCACAGGACGTTTTGTCGACCGCCCCGCGGCGGGCAGCTACCGGCTGGGCATGCGCCTGCTCGAGCTGGGCAACCTCGTGAAGGCGCGTCTGGATGTGCGCGAAGCGGCGCTGATCCCCATGCGCGAGCTGCACAAGATCACCCAGCAGCCGGTGAACCTGAGCATGCGCCAGGGCGACGAAATCGTGTACGTGGAGCGCGCCTACAGCGAACGTTCCGGCATGCAGGTGGTGCGCGCCATAGGCGGCCGCGCGCCGCTGCATCTCACCTCCGTGGGCAAGCTGTTCCTGGCCTTTGACGATCCCCAGCGCCTGCGCACCTACGCGACGCGTACCGGACTGTCGGGACAGACGCGCAACAGCATCACCCAGTTGCCGGTGCTCGAGCGCGAACTTTCCAAGGCGCGCCAGTACGGCATCGCGCGCGACAACGAGGAGCTGGAACTGGGGGTGCGCTGCATGGCCGCCGGCATTTACGACGACCAGAACAAGCTGGTGGCGGGTTTGTCGATTTCGGCGCCTGCGGACCGGCTTGACGAGCACTGGCTACCCAAGCTGCAGGCAACCGCCAATGAGATTTCAGCGGCGCTGGGCTACAGGCCTAAATAAAAACCGCCAGTTTTTTGGCGCGGCCGCAAGGGCCGGCCGTCAGCCGTTCGCCTGCTTGACGGAGGCGCTGACGTTGAGCTTGGGCTCGGTGGTCACCGGGTTGGACTCCACCCAGCGGCGCACGCGCTCGGCATCGCCCAAGCGGCTCAGCTTGCCGGCGGAATCCAGGAACACCATGATCAGCTTGCGGCCGGCGATCTTGGTCTGCATGACCAGGCACTGGCCGGCTTCAGAGATGTAGCCGGTTTTCTGCAGGCCGATGTCCCACTCGGGGTTCTTCACGAGGCGGTTGGTGTTGTTGTACTGCAGCGTGCGGCTACCGACGGCGACCTGGTAACCGGTGGAGGTCGACAGTTCACGCAGCATGGGGTCGCCGTGGGCGGCATTGACCAGCGTCGCCAGGTCTTGCGCGCTTGACTGGTTGCGGCTGGACAGGCCGGTGGGCTCGACATAGCTGGTGTCGGTCATGCCCAGCATTTTGGCCTTGGCATTCATCAGGCTCACGAAGGTGCCCATTCCGCCGGGATAGGTGCGGCCCAGGGCGTGTGCCGCGCGGTTTTCACTGGACATCAGGGCCAGGTGCAGCAATTCGCCGCGGGTCAGCGTGGTGCCGACTTTGAGGCGCGAACTGCTGCCCTTTTCGGTGTCGACGTCATCCTGCGTCACGGTGATCAACTCGTCCATGGGCAGCTTGGCACCGCTGATGATGACGCCGGTCATCAGTTTGGTGAGGGATGCAATAGGCAACACCGCATGATCGTTCTTGCTGAACAGCACTTCGCGCGTGTCCTGGTCAATCACCAGCGCCACGCTGGACTTGAGCTCCAGCGGATCCTGGGCGCTGTGCAGGCCGGCGATCTGGCCGAAGGAAGGTTTGGGAGGCACAGAGACGCGGATGATACTGCGGCGCTTGGTACCTGCAACAAAACGTACGCTCTTGCGCGTGGAGACAATTTTTTTGGAGGCGGACGCTTTGGACGAAGCGTGCTGCTTTTTGACAATGGTGTTTTTGGCGGTCGCCGCATTGGCGGCGGGCACTGCGAAGGCGGCTATCAAAGCCACGAATCCAACGATTTTTAATGCGCGATTGAAAATCTGATGAGACATGGTGAATATTGCCTGCGTGGGATTGCAATGATGGAATGGCTGGAGTGTATACAAATAGAAAAAGTCACGCAATATCAAAAACTTGCGTGACTTTCCTAAAAATACACTCAATTCGTGCGATTTTTCCGCTTTGTCTCCCGGTTTGCACCCAGACTCGACGCCAAGTCTTTGAATTTAAACAACTTTATTTTCTAAATTGTTACATCAACCCTGCGCGGCCACCCGGTCAGCTTTACTTTGGAGCTTGTTCAGGGCGCTCAGATAAGCCTTGGCCGAGGCCACCACGATGTCCGGGTCGGCGCCCACCCCATTGACAACCCGGCCGCTGTTCTGCAGGCGCACCGTGACTTCCCCCTGGCTTTCCGTCGACCCGCTGATGGCGTTCACGGAGTAAAGCACCATCTCGGCACCGCTTTTGACGTGTGATTCGATGGCCTTGAGGGAAGCGTCCACGGGGCCGTTGCCGTCCGACTCGCCTTTGACTTCCTTGCCGGCCACCGTGAACACGACACTGGCCTGGGGGCGTTCGCCGGTTTCGCTGTGCTGCGACAGGGACACAAAGCCGTACTGCTCGTTGTCGTGAGAAGCGCTTTCATCGCTGGCGAGCGCCAGGATGTCTTCATCGAAGATTTCGCTCTTGCGATCGGCAAGTTCCTTGAATTTGGCGAAGGCGTTGTTGATATCGGCCTCGCTCTCCATGGCGACGCCGAGCTCGAGCAGGCGCTGCTTGAAGGCGTTGCGCCCGCTCAGCTTGCCCAGCACGATCTTGTTGGCACTCCAGCCCACGTCCTCGGCGCGCATGATTTCATAGGTATCGCGCGCCTTGAGCACGCCGTCCTGGTGGATGCCCGAGGCGTGCGCAAACGCGTTGGCGCCAACGACGGCCTTGTTCGGCTGCACCACAAAGCCGGTGGTCTGGCTCACCATGCGGCTGGCCGCGAGAATGTGCTGGGTGTCTATGCCCAGCTCCAGGCCGAAATAATCCTTGCGGGTCTTGACGGCCATCACCACCTCTTCGAGCGAGCAGTTGCCGGCGCGCTCGCCCAAGCCATTGATCGTGCATTCCACTTGCCGCGCACCGCCGATCTTCACGCCGGCCAGCGAGTTGGCGACGGCCATGCCCAGGTCGTTGTGGCAGTGCACGGACCAGACGGCCTTGTCGCTGTTGGGAATGCGCTCGCGCAGGTTCTTGATGAAGTTGCCGTAGAGCTCGGGGATGGCGTAGCCCACGGTGTCGGGCACGTTGATGGTGGTCGCGCCCTCCTTGATCACGGCTTCCAGCACGCGGCACAGGAAATCGGGCTCAGAGCGATAGCCGTCTTCAGGGCTGAACTCGATGTCGCCCATCAGGTTTCTGGCAAAACGGACCGAGAGTTTGGCCTGCTCGAACACCTGGTCGGGCGTCATGCGCAGCTTCTTTTCCATGTGCAGCGGGCTGGTCGCCAGGAACAGGTGCAGGCGCCCGGAAGCGGCCGGTTTCAAGGCCTCGGCTGCACGGGAAATGTCCCTGTCATTGGCGCGCGCCAGCGAGCAGACCGTGGAGTCCTTGACGACTTCCGCGATTGCTTTGACGCACTCGAAGTCGCCGTTGGAGCTGGCGGCAAAGCCGGCCTCGATCACGTCGACCTTCAGGCGCTCCAGCTGGCGGGCGATGCGCAGCTTTTCGTCCCGGGTCATGGAGGCGCCGGGCGACTGCTCGCCGTCGCGCAAGGTGGTGTCGAAAATAATGAGTTTGTCGGTCATGGTGAGGCTCCTGAAGCTGAAGATTTTTTAGTTGGACGGGGCCAAAGCGGCGCAAGACGTATTTTCGCTCGAAGCCTTGCGCATTTGCGCGCGTTGCCATCCGGACAGGATGGCCTTCAAAGACGCCGAGACGATATTCGCGTCCAGGCCGACGCCAAACACCGTATGCCGCTCATCGACGCGCAATTCCAGGTAGGCCACGGCGCGGGCATCGGCACCGGAGCCGAGGGCGTGTTCATGGTAGTCCAGCACGCGCACCGTGGCGCCCAGCGCGGTGTTCAAGCCGTTGACGAAGGCCTCGATAGGCCCGGCGCCCTGCCCCGCAATCTGCCGTGTCTGGCCGGCGATTTGCACCTGAGCCGTCAAAGCCACGCCGTCCGCCGACACGCTTTGCTGGACCTGCGGCGCCGCGGTGCCGGCCATGCCGTATTCGTCCTGAAACAACTGCCAGAGATCTTGTGCCGTCAATTCCTTGCCTTCGCTGTCCATCACGGCCTGCACGGCCTGGCTGAACTCGATCTGCAAGCGGCGCGGCAGTTCGAGGCCGTATTCGCTTTCCAGCAGATACGCGATGCCGCCCTTGCCCGACTGGCTGTTGACGCGAATCACGGCCTCATAGCTGCGTCCCAGGTCTTTCGGGTCTATGGGCAGGTAGGGAACGGCCCAGGCGGCGCCTTCTTTTTGGACGGCGAAGGCTTTTTTGATGGCATCCTGGTGGGTGCCGGAAAACGAGGTGTAGACCAGTTCGCCGACATAGGGGTGGCGCGGATGCACCGGCAACTGGTTGCAATGCTCCACCGTGCGGCGGATCTCGTCGATATGGGAGAAGTCAAGATTGGGCGCCACGCCCTGGGTGTACAGGTTAAGCGCCACATTGACGATATCGAGATTGCCGGTGCGTTCCCCGTTGCCGAACAGGCAGCCTTCGACCCGCTGTGCGCCTGCCATCAAGGCCAGTTCTGCCGCCGCAACGCCGGTGCCCCGATCATTGTGCGGGTGTACCGACAGAACCACTGCGTCGCGCCTGGCGATGTTCCGGTGCATCCACTCGATCATGTCGGCGAACACGTTGGGGGTCGAATGCTCCACCGTGGTCGGCAGGTTGATGATGCAGGGGCGTTCGGCCGTGGGCTGCCACACCTCGGTGACCGCATCGACGACGCGCCTGGAAAACGCCAATTCGGTGCCGGAAAAATGCTCGGGCGAATACTGGAAAGTCCACTGTGTATCGGGCTGGGTGCGCGCCAAATCCTGAATCAGCCGCGCATGGCTGGTGGCCAATTCCACGATCTGGTCCGGATCCATGCCCAGGACCACTTCGCGCATCAAGGGCGAGGTGGCGTTGTACAAATGCACAATCACTCGCCTGGCGCCCGCCACAGCCTCCATGGTGCGGCGTATCAAGGGCTCTTTGGCGGGTGTCATCACCTGGAGGGTGACATCGTCGGGAACCATGTCGTTGTCGATCAGGTGGCGGACAAAATCGAACTCAACCTGCGACGCGGCCGGAAAGCCGACCTCAATCTCCTTGAAGCCGATCCGCAGCAGTTGTCCGTACATCCGCAGCTTGCGCGCTATGTCCATAGGCTCGATCAGCGCCTGGTTGCCGTCACGCAGGTCGGTGCTGAGCCAGACGGGTGCCTGTGTCAGGACGGCATCGGGCCAGGTACGGTCGCGCAAGCCAATGGGTGCGAAGGCGGGATATTTGCTGGCAGGTTGCTTCAACATGGTTTTCCTCTCTCGAAATCCGAAATCAAGAACCAGCAACCCAAAGAAAAACGGCCCGTTGCTGGTGCAAACGGGCCGTTGAATCAGGTGTACGCGTGCGCTACCGTCTCCGCCCGTTGGCAGATAGCAGTAGTGCTAGCGAAATTTGTTTCATCCGGTCAATGTACCACAATTATTTGTGGAGGCCGCGCTCGTCCGGCTCATCGGTGGACGTCGATATCACGCTGGTCTGCAGGCCTTTGGCTTTGCGCCAGCCATACAGCACATAGCCCGAAAGCCCATAAAGCACGAACAGGCCGAACATCACGGTAGGCGGGTGGATGTTGATCACGGCGATCCCGAGGGCGATCAGCACGATGGCCGCGAAAGGCACGCTGCGCTTCATCTGCACGTCCTTGAAGCTGTAGAACGGCACATTGGTGACCATGGTCAGGCCCGCGTAAAGCGTGAGGCCGAAAGTCACCCAGCGCACTTCCATCCCGCTGATGCCGGCATCGGTCATCAGCCAGATAAAGCCGGCCACCAGCGCCGCGGCAGCCGGCGACGGCAGGCCCTGGAAGAAGCGCTTGTCCACCACCGCCGTGTTCACGTTAAAACGGGCCAGGCGCAGCGCGGCGCAGGCACAGTACACAAACGCGCCTATCCAGCCCCAGCGCCCCAGGCTGGTCAGGGCCCAGACATAGGCGATCAGGGCCGGCGCGGCGCCGAAAGACACCATGTCCGAGAGCGAATCCATCTGCTCGCCAAAAGCGCTCTGCGTATTGGTCATGCGGGCAACCCGCCCGTCCAGGCTGTCGAGCACCATGGCGCAGAACACGCCAATGGCGGCCTGGTCGAAGCGCCCGTTCATGGCCATGACGATGGCATAAAAGCCGCCAAACAAAGCGGCCAGCGTGAAGAGGTTGGGCAAAATGTAAATGCCCTTGCGGCGCTTGCGTATCACGACCTCCGGGTCGTTACCCGCGGATTCTTCGCCATCATGCATAAAAAAACTCCTGAAGCACAGCTGGTGCGCGCAAATAGCTATCAAAGTCATAGCATCCGAGGACACCACAGGGAAGCCGGCCCGCCCGCCAGGGGCTTTCAATTGCCGGTTCAAGGCGCCAAGGATACCAAGATCGGCGTCGCATAAATTTCCGGAACACGCCCGAGTTTGTGCTTCCCAGAAAAAAAGCCGCGCAGGAACTTTGCGCGGCTTTTTGCAGGACAAGGCCCTGGCGGGCCCGCCCCATCAGTTGCGGGTCTGATCGACCAGCTTGTTTTTGGCGATCCAAGGCATCATCGCGCGCAGTTTTTCGCCCACCACTTCGATCTGGTGTTCGGCATTGAGGCGGCGGCGGCTCAGCAGGGTTGGTGCGCCGGCCTGGTTTTCCAGCAGGAAGCTCTTGGCGTATTCGCCGGTCTGAATGTCCTTCAGGCACTTGCGCATGGCGTCCTTCGTGGCCGAAGTCACGATGTTGGGGCCCGTCACATATTCGCCGTACTCGGCGTTGTTCGAGATCGAGTAGTTCATGTTGGCGATGCCGCCTTCATAGATCAGGTCGACGATCAGCTTGAGTTCGTGCAGGCATTCGAAGTAGGCCATTTCAGGCGCGTAGCCGGCTTCCACCAGCGTTTCAAAGCCGGCCTTGATCAGCTCGACGGTGCCGCCGCACAGAACGGCCTGCTCGCCGAACAGGTCGGTTTCGGTTTCTTCGCGGAAATTGGTTTCAATGATGCCGGCCTTGCCGCCGCCGTTGGCCATGGCATAGCTCAGGGCCAGGTCGCGGGCCTTGCCGGACTTGTCCTGGTGCACCGCCACCAGGTGAGGCACGCCGCCGCCCTGGGCATAGGTGTTGCGCACCGTGTGGCCGGGCGCCTTGGGAGCGACCATCCAGACGTCGAGGTCGGCGCGGGGAATCACGGCGCCGTAGTGCACATTGAAACCGTGGGCGAACACCAGGGAAGCGCCCTGCTTGATGTTGGGGGCCACGTCGTTCTTGTAGACCGCGCCGATCTGCTCGTCGGGCAGCAGAATCATCACCACGTCGGCGGCTTTGACCGCGTCGGCGACTTCGGCGACCTTCAGGCCGGCTTTTTCGACCTTGGGCCAGGAAGCGCCGCCCTTGCGCAGGCCGACGACCACTTTCACGCCGCTGTCGTTCAGGTTTTGCGCGTGGGCATGGCCCTGGCTGCCGTAGCCGATGATGGCGACCGTCTTGCCTTTGATCAGGCTCAAATCACAATCTTTGTCGTAAAAAACTTTCATTTTTCTCTCCAGAATAGGTATTGGCGAAAATGCCCTTCGACAGGCTCAGGGCGAACGGTAAACGCATATCGCCACTCAAAATCCGTTCGCGTTGAGCCTGTCGAAACGCGCGCACGGACGACTTAAATCAAACCCGCAAAATCCGCTCGCCGCGGCCGATGCCGCTGGAGCCGGTTCGCACCGTCTCCAGGATGGCGCTGCGGTCTATGGCTTCCAGGAAAGCATCGTTCTTGGACTGGTCGCCTGTCAGCTCGATGGTGTAGCTCTTCTCCGTGACGTCGATGATTCGCCCGCGGAATATATCAGCCATGCGCTTCATCTCCTCGCGCTCCTTGCCGACCGCGCGCACCTTGACCATCATGAGCTCGCGCTCGGTGTAGGCGCCCTCGGTCAGGTCAACCACCTTGACCACTTCGATCAGGCGGTTCAGGTGCTTGGTGATCTGCTCAATGACGTCGTCGGAGCCCGTGGTCTGTATCGTCATGCGCGACAGGCTTGGGTCCTCGGTGGGGGCGACGGTCAGGCTTTCGATGTTGTAGCCGCGCGCTGAAAACAGGCCGACCACGCGGGAAAGAGCGCCCGGCTCGTTTTCCAGCAAAACTGCAATGATGTGTTTCATAAGAAGATTCCTCTTTTCGCTGCCCTCCCCTGCGCACGGTAATGCGCAGGCTCGGCAGACAATAGATTCGTCAGGTGACGGTGAATGAATGGGTGTGTGGCGGCTTGAGGCTTAGAGGTCTTCCGACCCCAGCAGCATCTCGGTAATGCCCTTGCCGGCCTGCACCATCGGGAACACGTTTTCGGTCGGGTCCGTGCGGAAATCCATGAACACCGTGCGGTCCTTGAGCTTGCGGGCTTCGCGCAACGCAGGCTCAACGTCCTGCGGCTTTTCAATCAGCATGCCGACGTGGCCGTAGGCCTCGGCCAGCTTGACGAAATTGGGCAGCGCGTCCATGTAGCTGCTGCTGTAGCGCCCGGCGTATTCAACTTCCTGCCACTGGCGGACCATGCCAAGGTAGCGGTTGTTCAGCGACACGATCTTGATCGGCGTGTTGTACTGCAGGCAGGTGGAGAGTTCCTGGATGCACATCTGCACCGAGCCTTCCCCCGTGATGCAGAACACTTCCGAATCGGGCTTGGCCAGCTTGATGCCCATGGCGTAGGGAATGCCGACGCCCATGGTGCCCAGGCCGCCCGAGTTGATCCAGCGGCGCGGTTCGTTGAACTTGTAGTATTGCGCAGCCCACATCTGGTGCTGGCCCACGTCGGACGTGATGTAGGTGTCGGCGTCCTTGGTCAGGTTCCAGAGGGTTTCGACCACATGCTGGGGCTTGATGACGTCGCCCTTGCCCATGCTGTACTTCATACAGTCGCGCTTGCGCCAGCCTTCGATCGTGTCCCACCAGCCGCCCAGCGCGTTGGCGTCAGGCTTGAGGCCGGATTCCTTGATCATGCTGATCAGCTCGGTCAGCACGTCCTTCACGTCGCCCACGATGGGGATGTCGACCCGCACGCGCTTGGAGATGCTGGATGGGTCGATATCGATGTGGATGATCTTGCGCTCGTTTTGCGCAAAGTGCTTCGGGTTGCCGATCACGCGGTCGTCAAAGCGGGCGCCGACGGCCAGCAGCACGTCGCAATTCTGCATTGCGTTGTTGGCTTCGATGGTGCCGTGCATGCCCAGCATGCCGAGGAATTTTTTGTCGCTGGCCGGGTAGGCGCCCAGACCCATCAGGGTGTTGGTGCAGGGGTAGCCCAGCATGTCGACCAGGGTGCGCAGCTCCTGCGAGGCATTGCTGAGCAGCACGCCGCCGCCGGTATAGATGTAGGGACGCTTGGCCGAAAGCAGCAGTTGCAGGGCCTTGCGGATCTGGCCGCCGTGGCCTTTGCGAACCGGGTTGTAGGAACGCATCTCCACGGTTTGCGGATAGCCGCTGTAGGGCACCTTGTTAAAGGACACGTCCTTGGGAATGTCCACCACCACGGGGCCGGGGCGGCCGCTGCGGGCGATGTGGAAGGCCTTTTTCAAGGTCTCGGCCATCTGCCGCGCGTCCTTGACCAGGAAGTTGTGCTTCACGATGGGCCGGGTGATACCGACGGTGTCGCACTCCTGGAAGGCATCGAGACCGATGGCGTGCGTGGGAACCTGGCCCGTGATGATGACCATCGGGATGCTGTCCATGTAGGCCGTCGCGATGCCGGTCACCGCATTGGTCACGCCGGGGCCCGAGGTGACCAGGGCCACGCCCACGTCGCCGGTGGCGCGGGCATAGCCGTCCGCCGCGTGTACTGCCGCCTGCTCGTGGCGCACCAGGATGTGCTGGATCGAGTCCTGCTTGTAGAAGGCGTCGTAAATGTGAAGGACCGCGCCGCCGGGATAGCCCCAGACGTACTTGACACCCTCAGCCTGAAGCGACTTGATGAGGATTTCCGCGCCGCGGAGTTCCTGGGAATTTGTGTGTGCAGACGCTGCTGCCGCGGAAGCGATTTCCGCCTTGGAGATTTCCATGATGAACCTTTGTGAATTTCTCTAACGAAATACCTTGGGTGCCTCTTCGCCCACTCTTGTGAAGCGGCGTCGAGACTTGAGGCCAGAACCATAAGCGGAAACATAAACCGCCGAGTCATGACCCGTTTGCCTTTTGAATTGCAGGGCATATTATGACATTTCGCGTTGCGCAATGGCCGCAGGGGCCGAAAAAGGGCCGGCCAAGGCCGGCCGTGATGCGATAATTTTCCAGCGGCATCCCAAGGATGCATGCTGATCGGCACAGGCCCCGCGGCGACCGCGGGCCATCCCCGCAGCGCTGGACGAACCGGAACCCCACACCGTTGGCAACTGAACAAGAACTCTCGGATTTCCTGAAAAACGTTGAAAAACGGGCTTTCAAGCGCAGCATTTACCACGTCAGGGACGAAGAGGCTGCGCTCGACATCGTTCAGGACAGCATGATGAAGCTGGCGCAGCACTACGGCGATAAACCCGCCGCGGAGCTGCCCATGCTGTTCCAGCGCATCCTGGCCAACACCACGCTGGACTGGTTCCGCCGCCGCAAGACCCGAAACGCGCTGTTTTCCAACATGAGCGACTTCGAGGCACCCGGGGAAGACGGAGATTTCGATCTTCTGGAAACTTTAGAGACCTTGACCAACTCAGAGGGTACTGAGAGCGCCCAAGATGCGACGGAACGGGCTCAGATATTGCATGAGATCGAACTGCAGGTAAAGGAACTGCCGGGCCGTCAACGGGAAGCCTTTCTGATGCGTTACTGGGAGGAAATGGACGTCGCTGAAACAGCAGCCGCCATGGGCTGTTCGGAGGGTAGTGTCAAAACGCACTGTTCACGCGCGGTTCACGCTCTCAGCAAAGCCCTGAGCGCCAAAGGTATAAAACTATGACTAATTCACTACAAAAAAGAGCCGATATCCTGCAGGACCGCTTTGGCCTGAAAACTGCCTCCTACCTGTCCGCAGGCGCGGCTGACCTGCCTTACGACATTTCCGAGCGCCTGCGCGCCGCGCGCTTCCAGGCCGTCTCCAACCGTAAAGTGGCAAAAACCCAAACCGCCGGCGGCATTGTGGGCAATGGCGGTAGCGCAGCCTTGACCTGGGGCTCCGACGACGGCCTGAGCTGGTGGGCCCGGATCGGCTCGGTCCTGCCTCTGGTGGCCCTGGTTGTGGGCCTGTTGGTCATCAATTCCATCCAGAACGACAATCGCGCCCAGGAACTGGCCGAAGTCGACGTGGCGCTGCTCACCGACGAACTCCCGCCCGCAGCCTTCGCCGACCCCGGTTTTGTCCAATATCTCAAAGTGACGCGCCAAGCCCAAGCCCCCACGGTCCAATGACCCGTCCAGCAGGCGCCCGGCGCCTCCCCCTGCCTCTTGAACCTTCAAGCCGCTTGAAGCTGCAATGGTTGTCGTTCTGGCTCGTGGCGGCCGCCCTGCTCGCCGCGCCAGTCTTGGGTTTCGCCCAGGACCCCAAGCCAGCCAGCCCCACCAGCGCGCCCGCCGCAAAGCTGGCTGCAAGCGCACCCGTCAAAGTGGTCGTTTCCAAGCCTACCTGGGCCGAGCTCAGCCCCATGCAGCAAAAGGCGCTCGCACCCCTGGCCTCCAGCTGGAACACCGTCAGCGAGCCGCAGAAGCGTAAATGGCTGGAAATTTCCAAAAACTTCCCTTCGCTGCCTCCCGAAGGCCAAGCCAACCTGCACAGCCGCATGAACGAATGGGTGACCCTGAGTCCGCAGCAGCGCGCTCAGGCTCGGTTGAACTTCGGCAAGACCAAGGAACTCTCCAAGCAGCTCACGCCTGAAGAGAAAAAAGCCAAATGGGAAACCTACCAGGCCCTGAGCCCGGAAGAAAAACAAAAGCTGGCAGCCAAGGCCAGCCCCAGGCCCACCGGAGCCGCAACCGCCGTCAAGCCGGTCGCCCCGCAAAAACTGGCACCTGTCCCGCCGCACCCTGTCAAAGCCGCGAGCAAACCTGCACCTAAAATCGGTGCTTCACAACCGGTGGCAGCCGCCACGCCCGCAGCACTGCCCGCCAGTGCCCCAGGCGCCACGCCCCAGCGTTGACACAGCGCCGGCGGCAGCCGGCCGGATTTATTGGCCGCTCCGGCAGTTTCTGCCCGCGAGCATTGAAGAGCGACTCATTTGACAGCCACCGACACCCCCTCAATACCCTCCATCCCCCGGCGCATGGCCTGCTGGATGTATGAAGGCATGCTGATGTTCGGCGTGGTTTTCCTGGCCGGCTACCTCTTCAGCACCTTGAGCCAGACCCGCAACGCGCTGGACAACCGCCATGCGCTGCAGGCTTTTGTGTTTGTGGTTTTCGGCATTTACTTTGTCTGGTTCTGGGCCAAGGGCCAGACGCTCGCCATGAAGACCTGGAACATCCGCGTGGTCGACGTCCACGGTGCGCCCATCACCCAGAAACGCGCCCTGCTGCGCTATATGCTGAGCTGGCTGTGGTTCCTGCCGCCGCTGGCCGTCAGCTGGCTGCTGGCGCTGTCGGGCCGCGAAGGCGCCGTGCTGACGCTGGGATGGGTGGCAATCTGGGCCATCCTGGCGCGCTTTCATCCTCAAAAGCAGTTCTGGCACGACGTCTGGGCGGGCACCCGGCTGATCACCTGGGTGGCGCCTGAAAAGCCCCGTCGTAAAGACAAAGGCATGACAGGCGCGGGTGCATAACATCAACATGCCATAAAGCTGCGCGACAATCGCCCCATGCCCGAACAAGTTCCGCTTTCCGCCTCCGCACCAGCTTCCATCAGCACCGCCTCCGCCGCGCCCCTCGATGAGCCGGTCAATCCCCAAAAACACCGCAAGGGCCTGAGCCGCGTCTGGCATGCCACGGGCTACTCCATCGCCGGCCTGCGTGCCGGCTGGCATGAAACCGCCTTCCGTCAGGAAGCCATTGCCTCCATCGTGCTGATACCCGCCGCCTTCTGGCTGGGCCGCAGTTGGGTGGAGACCGTGCTGCTGGCCGGCACGGTCATCCTCATCATGATCGTGGAACTGCTCAACACCGGCATCGAAACCGCCATAGACCGCATAGGCCCCGAGTGGCACGACCTTTCCAAACGCGCCAAGGACATGGGCAGCGCCGCCGTCCTGCTCAGCCTTCTGCTCTGCGCGGGCACCTGGGCCATGGCGCTCTGGCAACGCTTTGCAGCATGAACAAAGACAACACCGAAGTGACAGATACCTCCAAACCCGCTTTCTCCCTTTGCGTCTACTGCGGCTCACGCACGGGCGCCCAGCCTGAATACGCCGCGATTGCCGCCCTCGTCGGCACCTGGATAGGCCAGCATGGCGGGCAACTGGTCTACGGCGGCGGCCGCAACGGCCTCATGGGCATACTGGCCGACGCGGCGCTCGCCGCCGGCGCGCGGGTCGTGGGGGTGATCCCCAAGGCACTGGTGGAAAAGGAATGGGCCCACACCGGTTGCACCGAACTGCACATCGTGGAAAACATGCACGAGCGCAAACGCATCATGGCCGAGCATGCCGACGCTTTCCTGGCCCTGCCGGGCGGGATAGGCACACTCGAAGAGTTTTTTGAAGTCTGGACCTGGCGCCAGCTCGGTTACCACGACAAACCTGTCGGCCTGCTCAATATGGGCGGCTACTACGACAGCCTGCTGGCTTTCCTGGCCTCATCGGTGAAAGCCGGCTTCATGAACGACTGGCTGATGGACCTGATACGCACCGGCAGCGAGGCGGAGCCGCTGCTCGAAACCCTGGTGCAGGCGGCCGGCATGACGCCCGCCGCCACCCGCCTCGACCAGATTTAACGGTCCGTCAGACTGCAGCTTCGTCTTCTTCTCCGGTGCGGATGCGCACAACGCGCTCCACGCTGGTGATGAAAATCTTGCCGTCGCCGATCTTGCCGGTGCGCGCGGCGCGCACGATGGCATCCACGCAACGCTCCACATCCTCGGTTTTCACGACGACTTCGACCTTGACCTTGGGCAGGAAGTCGACCACGTACTCGGCGCCGCGGTAGAGCTCGGTGTGGCCCTTCTGGCGGCCGAAACCCTTGACTTCAGTGACGGTCAGGCCCGTCACGCCGCATTCGGCCAAAGCCTCGCGGACTTCTTCGAGTTTGAAAGGCTTGAGGACGGCGGTAATTTGTTTCACTGAATATCTCCGGTAGTTCTAAATATCGTCAAAAGTACGTGGCGTCCCCTCTTAACCCAGCAGGGGCCGCGGAACCGGCTTAGCCGGGCCGCAGGCGCAGCGCCCCCTCGGGGGGCAGCG
>NZ_AKIV01000071.1 GCF_000282655.1 Polaromonas sp. CF318 | reverse complement strand
AGAGGCGAAGCGTCTCGCGAGCCGCGGCCTGCAAGGCCTCGGGAGTTACACGCAGTGAACGAACGTGGGGGCCGACAGGTTCTTGTCAGCTCTTCAAGGGTTTACCCGCCCGGCCCACACTCCCCTGATTTTTAGAATTCCCCAGGACCTGCGCAGGCAGTCTGGCCGGCGCATGCGCAGGCCCCAAGGAATTTTATTTTTCATACTTCGGAGTCAAGTTGATGGATCGTCGTTCACTCATCAAGCACGCGGGCGTTGCCGGCGTGCTGGCCGCGGGCGTCGCGCCCGCCGTTCATGCGCAGGTCGCCGTTCGCTGGCGCCTGGCATCCAGCTTCCCCAAGTCGCTGGACACGATTTACGGCGGCGCGGAGACCTTCGCCAAACACGTCAAGGCGATCTCGGGCGGCAAGTTTGAAATCTCGGTCCATGCGGCCGGCGAACTGATGCCCGCCTTCGGTGTGGTCGACGGCGTGCAGCAGGGCTCCATCGAAGCGGCCCATACGGCGCCCTACTACTTCTTCGGCAAGGACGAGACTTTCGCCATAGGCGGGGCGATACCCTTCGGCCTGAACAGCCGCCAGATGAGCGCCTGGACCTTCGAGGGCAACGGCCTGAAGCTGATGCGCGAGTTTTACGCCAAATACAACATCATCAGCTTCCCCTGCGGCAACACCGGCGCGCAGATGGGCGGCTGGTTTCGCAAGGAGATCAAGTCGCTGGCCGACATGAAGGGCCTGAAGTTCCGCGTCGGCGGCTTTGCCGGCAAGGTCATTGAGCGCCTGGGCGGCGTGCCGCAAAACATTCCCGGCGGCGAGATCTACCAGGCCCTGGAAAAAGGCACCATAGACGCGGCCGAATGGATAGGCCCCTACGACGACCAGAAGCTGGGCTTTAACAAGGTGGCGCCCAATTACTACTACCCCGGCTGGTGGGAAGGCGGCCTGCAACTGGACCTCTACATCAACCAGAAGGCCTACGACGCGCTCACGCCCGAGTACAAGGCCATCGTCGAAGTCGCCAGTGCGGCGGCCCACGTCGACATGCAGGCCAAATACGACGCCAAGAACCCCACGGCCCTCAAACAGCTGGTGGGCGCAGGCGCCAAGCTGCGTCCCTTCCCCGCGGACGTCATGAGCGCGGCTTTCAAGGAGTCCATGAAGCTCTACGAAGAGCTGTCGGCCAGGAACGAAAGCTGGCGCAAGGTCTACGCCGATTATTCGAAATTCCGCGGCGACCAGAACCTGTGGTTCCGTTTCACCGAAGCCACTTTCGACCGCTTCATGCAAAGCCAGAAACTGTAAGCAGACCTTGCCGGGCCGTTTGCCCGGACGCCAAGCCCCGAGCACGCCTGCCGCGCAGGCCCGTGCCGGAAAAAGCCGCCCATGGGGCGGCTTTTTTTTGGAAAAATCTGTGCTGATCTACGGGTAAGAACGGGGTAACTTTCTGAAAAAGAGTGACAAAGTGTCCATGCTCCGCCGGCGCGTCCGGGACGCTGCAACTATTGCAGTACCCGGCCGTGTGGCGGACCCCCTACGGACAACTTCAATAACTTCAGGAGAGAGTTTTATGGATCGTCGCTCATTAATCAAAAATGCCGGCATCGCCGGCGTGCTGGCTGCCGGCGTGGCGCCTGCCGTTCATGCCCAGGCCACCGTTCGATGGCGCCTGGCATCGAGCTTTCCGAAATCGCTGGACACCATCTTCGGCGCGGCCGAGGTGTTCGCCAAGGCCGTCAAGAACATGTCCGGCGGCAAGTTCGAAATATCGGTCCATGCGGCCGGCGAACTGATGCCCGCCTTCGGCGTGGTCGACGGCGTGCAACAAGGTTCCATCGAGGCGGCCCATACCGCGCCTTATTATTTCTTCGGCAAGGACGAATGCTTCGCGCTGGGCTGCGCCATTCCCTTCGGCCTGAACAGCCGGCAGATGAGCGCCTGGATGTACGAAGGCAACGGCCTGAAGCTGATGCGCGAGTTCTACACCAAGTACAACATCGTCAACTTCCCGGGCGGCAACACCGGCGCCCAGATGGGCGGCTGGTACCGCAAGGAAATCAAGTCCGTCAAGGACATCAAGGGCTTGAAGATGCGCATTGGCGGCTTCGCCGGCAAGGTGCTCGAGCGCATTGGCGGCGTGCCGCAGAACATCCCCGGCGGCGAGATCTACCAGGCGCTGGAAAAAGGCACCATCGATGCCGCCGAATGGGTGGGTCCGTATGACGACCAGAAGCTCGGCTTCAACAAGGTCGCGCCCTTTTATTACTACCCCGGCTGGTGGGAGGGTGGCCCCGAGCTGGACTTCTTCATCAACAACAAGGCCTTCGAGGCGCTCTCGCCCGAGTACAAGGCCATCGTGGAGGCCGCCGCGGCCCAGGCCCACGGCGAGATGCAGGCCAAATACGATGCCAAGAACCCGGCCGCTCTCAAGCAGCTGGTGGGCGCGGGCACCAAGTTGCGGCCTTTCCCCACCGACGTGATGAATGCCGCCTTCAAGGAAGCCATGGCCCTGTATGAGGAGCTCAGCGCCAAGAACGAGAACTGGAAAAAGATCTACGCCGACTACTCCAAGTTCCGCGCCGACCAGAACCTGTGGTTCCGTTTCACCGAGGCCACCTTCGACCGCTTCATGCAAGCCCAGAAGCTCTGATTTCCGCGGGGCCTTCGCGCCCCGTCAGGAATTTGCAAGCCGCCTCCCAGAGGCGGCTTTTTTATTCCTGAAACAGGTGGGCAAAACGGTGTGATCTCGAAGTAAAAAGCTGACAAAATCCCGGTTGGCCTTCGCTGGAGGACGCTGCCTTTACCGGCCGTTCCGGCTCGAGAGGTCCGGCGGGCGCCATTCAGGCCCCGCACGTTTGACAAACTTTCAGGAGATAGCATTTTGGATCGTCGCTCCCTTATCAAAAACGCCGGCATTGCCGGCGTTCTCGCGGCCGGCATCGCCCCCGCGGTTCACGCGCAGGCCACCATACGCTGGCGCCTGGCTTCCAGCTTCCCCAAGCCGCTGGACACGATTTACGGCGGCGCCGAAGTGTTCGCCAAGAAGGTCAGCGAGATGACCGGCGGCAAGTTCCAGATCAGCGTGCATGCGGCAGGTGAACTGATGCCCGCTTTCGGCGTGGTCGACGGCGTGGGCCAGGGTTCCGTGGAAATGTGCCACACCGTGCCTTACTACTACTTCGGCAAGAACGAAGCCTTCGCCATCGGCGCGGCCATTCCTTTCGGCATGAACTCGCGCCAGATGTCGGCCTGGATGTACGAGGGCAACGGCCGCAAGCTCATGAACGAGTTCTACGCCAAGTACAACCTCGTGAGCTTCCCCGGCGGCAACACCGGCACCCAGATGGGTGGCTGGTTCCGCAAGGAAATCAAGACCGTGGCCGATCTGAAGGGCCTGAAGTTCCGTATCGGCGGCTTTGCCGGCAAGGTGGTGGAGCGCCTCGGCGTGGTGCCGCAAAACCTGCCCGGCGGCGAAATCTACCAGGCGCTCGAAAAAGGCACGCTGGACGCCGCCGAGTGGGTGGGCCCTTACGACGACCAGAAGCTGGGTTTTAACAAGGTCGCGCCGTTTTATTACTACCCCGGCTGGTGGGAAGGCGGTCCCGAAGTGGACTTCTTCATCAACAACAAGGCTCTTGAAGCCCTGCCCGCGGAGTACAGGGCGATTGTCGAAAGCGCCGCCTCGCACGCGCACATCGACATGCAGGCCAAGTATGACGCCCGCAACCCGACCGCGCTCAAGCAACTGGTGGGCGCCAAGACCAAGATCCTGCCTTTCCCCAAGCCCGTTCTCGACGCGTCGTTCAAGGCCGCGATGGACCTGTACGGCGAACTGGCCGAGAAGAACCCCGACTGGAAGAAGATCTACAGCGACTACCGCGCTTTCCAGAAGGACCAGATCCTCTGGTTCCGCTTCGCCGAGTCGCGCTTCGACACGTATATGCAAGGGGTCACCTTGTAAGCACGCCGGTGCATAGAAAAACCGCGACACGTCGCGGTTTTTTTTCGCCTGAAGTAGACGTTGGAGTCAGGTCAAGCAGGGGCCGCGGGACTGGCTTTGCCAGACCGCAGGCGCCGCCCCCTGCAAGAGGGGAGGAGGCTACACGAAGTGAGCCTCAACGGGGGTGTGCCAATATCTACCGCGGGACTGGCTTTGCCAGACCGCAGGCACCGCCCCCTGCAAGGGGGGAGGAGGCTACACGCAGTGAGCCTCGACGGGGGTGTGCCAACTACCTTTGGCTTCGGAAAGTTTTTAATTCGCTCACCAGCCGCTCAAACTCCGCCACCATCTCGGGTGAGGCGGCATAAAACACCGCGAACTTGCCCATCAGCGTGCGCACATACAGGCGCGGCGCGATCAGCCATTCGAGCCCGCGCACGCGGATCAGCTTGCCGTAGGCCAGCTCGCGCAGCTCCATGTGTTTGTCCCAGACCCAGCTCTGGTGCAAGCCCTGCTCGTCGAGGCGCGTGACGCTGCGCAGGATGTACCACCAGGTGCAGCCCACCAGCAGCAGGCCCGCGATAAACCAGCCGCCGGCGGCCGATGTGCCCGAGGCCCTGCCGGCCAGCCAGGCCTGCACAAAGGCCGCGGCCAGTCCCGCCACGATGAGGGTGGCCAGGATCTTGAAGGTCACGGAAAACGCCGGCCCCGAGATGCTCCCGCCCGTGGGCGTGAACTTGAAGGGCGGCGGGCCGAAGTAGGGGCTGGGTGTGGGCGTGGGGTCCATGGCGGGGCGGGATGATGATCTGCGGGCAGGGATTTGGCGTGGGCTTGCGGCCCAGGGTAGCAAAAAAAACGCCCCTCGCGAAAGGGGCGCTGGCAGCCTGTGATGCGGGCGGCTTATTTGGTCTTGAACAGCTCGTCGACCTTTTTCTGTTCGTCCTCGGAGCTGGGCTCGGCCGGCGGCGCCAGCGGGTCGCTGCCTGCCGCGCCGCTGGCCGCGCCCGCGGGCGGGGTGGCGCTGTCGTCGACCGGCACTTCAATCTTGACCTTGTCCAGGTCTATCACCTCGGGCTTGTCGAGGAAGACGGTCACCGTCTGCGGCACGAAGATCACGATCGCCACCAGGAGCAGCTGCATCGCCACCCAGGGAATCGCGCCCAGGTAGATGTCGTTGGACTTGATGGGTTTGGGGATGCGCCCTTCCTTGAACAGCGTGTCGGCGATGCCGCGCAGGTAGAACAGCGCGAAGCCGAAAGGCGGGTGCATGAAGCTGGTCTGCATGTTCACGCACAGCAGCACGCCGAACCAGATCAGGTCTATGCCCAGCTTGTCGGCGACCGGGCCCAGCATGGGCAGGATGATGAAGGCGATCTCGAAGAAGTCGAGGAAGAAGGCCAGGAAGAAGATGAACAGGTTGACGGCGATCAGGAAGCCTGTCTGGCCGCCGGGCAGGCCGCTGAGCATGTGCTCGACCCACTTGGCACCGTCCACGCCCTGGAACACCATCGAGAAGACGCGCGCGCCTATCAGGATGAACACCACCATGGCCGTCAGGCGCATGGTGCCTATCATGGCTTCCCAGATCAGCGCGGGGGTCAGGCGTTTGTGCATGGCGGCCAGCACCAGCGCGCCCACCACACCCATGGCGCCGGCTTCGGTCGGCGTGGCGATGGCCTTGTCGATACCGGGCAGGCCGCCCATGGAGCCCAGCACCGCGAAGATCAGGATGGCCGAGGGAATGATGCCGCGCAGGCATTTGGCCCACAGCGCCCAGCCGTTGAGCGTGCGCGCGGTTTTGGGAACGCCGGGCACATGGTGCGGCTTGAACACGCCGAGCATGAAGGTGTAGCCCGCGAAAATCAGCACCTGCAGGATGGAAGGGCCCCAGGCGCCCTTGTACATGTCGCCCACCGAGCGGCCCAGCTGGTCGGCCATGACGATCAGCACCAGCGAGGGCGGCACCAGTTGCGTGATGGTGCCCGAGGCCGCCAGCACGCCGGTGGCGTAGCGCATGTTGTAGCCATAGCGGATCATCACGGGCAGAGAGATCAGCGCCATGGCGATCACCTGGCCGGCCACCGTGCCGGTGATGGCGCCCAGGATGAAGCCGACGATGATGACCGAGTAGCCCAGGCCGCCCTTGGCGGGACCGAAGAGCTGGCCCATGGAGTCCAGCATGTCCTCGGCCAGGCCGCACTTCTCAAGGATGGCGCCCATGAAGGTGAAGAAGGGAATCGCCAGCAGCAGCTCGTTCGACAGGATGCCGAACATATTGAGCGGCAGGTTGGACATGAAGCTGGCCGGGAACCAGCCCATCTCGATGGCCAGAAAGCCCGAACCCAGCCCGAGGGCGGCCAACGAGAAGGCGACGGGGAAGCCGATCAGCATGATCAGCACGAGGCCCGCGAACATGATCGGGGCGAAGTTTTCCATTTGCATGGGGTAGTCCTGAAAGTATTTTTATGGGAACGAGCGATGCAAACGGATCACTGAACCGGCTTTTCGTAGTGCGTGTCCATCTCGAACTTGCCCTGGAGGTAGCAGATGCGCTTGATGATTTCCGAGATGCCCTGCACGAACATCAGGCCGAAGCCCAGCGGCAGCAGCAGCATCGCGGGCCAGCGGATCAGGCCGCCGGCGTTGCCCGAAACTTCCCCGGAGAGGTACATGCTCATGAACAGCGGCCAGCTCAGGTAAGCCATCAGGCCCATCACCGGCAGCAGGAAGAAGACTAGGCCGAAAATGTCCACATAGACCGGCCCGTTGCCCTTGAGCTTGCCGTAGATGATGTCGACCCGCACGTGCTCGTTGAGCTTGAGCACCACGGGCGCGCCGAGCATCACGGTGCCGGCGAACAGATACCACTGGATTTCCAGCCAGCCGTTGGAGCTGATGTCCAGGCCGTAGCGTACGAAGGCGTTGCCGGCTGAAATCAGCGCTGCAAACAACACCGCCCAGGCGGCGATCTTGCCCAGCCGCGTGGTCAGCCAGTCATAGGCCAGTGCGAATTTGAGGAGTGCGGACACGGGGGATGTCTCCGATCAGTTTTTTTGAATGAGAAAGTACCCACCGGGTACGCCGAGGCATGAATGGTACGACGGATGCCCGCCGCCGCACTGAATAAAGACTGACAAAAAATTTCCGGGTTTACCCTAGGGGTATTGCGCCTGTGGCAGGCTCTCTGCCTCTTTTTTCAGCGAACGGCCATGCCTTGGCCTGCAACAACTTCCCCAACCACGGCCGCATCCCCAAATCCCTGGGCCCGGAAAATCCCCAGCACTTCGTCCGCGCTGTCCGCGCCGCAGGACACCAGCAGCCCGCCCGAAGTCTGCGGGTCGCTCAGCAGGGCCTTGTCGACTTCGGTGAAGCCGGCCGGCAAACTGACTTCGGCCCCATAGCTGGCCCAGTTGCGGCCTGAGGCGCCGGTCACGCAGCCTTGCGCCGCGAGTTCGCGCGCGCCGGGGATCAGGGGGACGCGCTGCCAGTCGATGCGGACCTGCAGGCCCGCGCCGCGCGCCAGTTCCAGGCCGTGGCCGGCCAGGCCGAAGCCGGTGATGTCGGTCAATGCGTGCACGCCTTCCATGCGCGCCAGTGCGATGCCCGGTTTGTTGAGCTGCGTGGTGAGCGCGACCATGCGGGCGTAGCCCTGGGCATCGAGCTTTTCTTTTTTCAGCGCCGCCGAGAGTATGCCCACGCCCAGCGGCTTGCCCAGCACCAGCAGGTCGCCGGCGCGCGCGCCGGAATTTTTCTTGACGCGCGAAGGATGCACCAGGCCCATCACCACCAGGCCGTAGATAGGCTCCACCGAATCGATGGTGTGGCCGCCCGCGATCGGGATGCCGGCGTCGCGGCAGGCGTCCTGCCCGCCGCGCAGGATGGCGCCTATGGTTTCCAGCGGCAGCACGTTGACCGGCATGCCCACCAGCCCCAGCGCCATGATGGGCGTGCCGCCCATGGCGTAGACGTCGCTGATCGCATTGGTCGCGGCGATGCGCCCGAAATCGTAGGGGTCGTCCACGATGGGCATGAAGAAGTCGGTGGTGGCGATCAGCGCCTGCTCGTCGTTGAGCTGGTACACGGCCGCGTCGTCCGCGGTCTCTATGCCCACCAGCAGCTGCGGCGGAATGTTCAGGCCCGGCAGGTTGCCCGAATTTTTCAGGATCTCGCTGAGCACGCCGGGCGCGATCTTGCAACCGCAGCCGCCGCCGTGCGAGAGGCTGGTGAGCCGGGGCGCGGCGGATGGCTGGGGCGTGTCTGGTTGGGTCATGGCGTAACTTTCGGATCGGGGGGGGCATGGCGGGCGCATCGTGTGCGCCTGCACGGCACAAGTGCATCAAGTTTATGGCAAGCCCCGGCGCCGCCCGATGGGTCGGTGGCGGGAGCCGCCGCTTCGTTCACGGCCCATCACAGGCCGCCGCGCAAGGGAAATTTTCACACGCGCTTCTGTAATTGCCTGTAATCGCTTTGGCCATGAGCCTTCCCTAGAGTAGCACCACTGAAACGCAAAGGCCTGACGGCCCCGAGCAGGCAAGCCACCAAGGGAAGCACCATGGATATCAAACTGCGATTCGTCAACAAGTCCAACGACGGCAACAAGTCCGAAGTGGTGATCTACCAGAAGAACGTGCTGACCAACATGGCCGCGCTGTCCGTGGCCTGGAAGGTGATCCGCTACTGCGGGCGCGACTGCACCCACCCTTTTATCTACCCCGACGGCTACGAGGTGTCCATCACCGACGAGCACGCCAACTTCACGCCGCGCCTGAAGGCCAAAAACGGCCAGATGCTGAGCCTGGTCCAGACCCCCACCGGCAGCCGGCGCCTGTTGTACACCGGGCCGGCCGGCGCGTCGACCGAGCTGGACGTGCTCAACGACATGAGCCAGGGCGCGGTCGATGTCTGCATCTTCAAGGACGGCCGCCTGATGGGCGTGAAGACCTCGGTCTCTCCCGGGCAGAAGGCGGTTTTCCAGTACCAGCCGGCGCTGTGGATAGGCGTGACCTCCGAGGTCATCCAGGGCCAGCCGATCAGCTCCGCCGTGATGTCGGACATCAATACCGAGCTTTCGCTGATCGGCATCGCCAGCGCCGACATCGTGATGACCGGCGGCGGGCCGGGCGAGGGCTCCACAGCCTACGAATTCAATCTCGAAAACATCGTCCAGGCCTGAGGGAGACCGCCGGGACTGGACACGCAGGGTTCGCCGCCGGGGCAGCAGGGCAACGATGGCAAACGGGCAACGCACGGTGCGCTGCCATCTTTTTTAATCAACAGGAGTAAACCATGGATATTGCGCTGAATTTCATCAACAACTCGAATGACGCGAACAACTCGGAGATCGTGATCTTCCAGAAGAACGTCGCGACCAACTTCGACGAGCTCGCGGTGGCCTGGCAGGTCATCCGCTACTGCGGACAGGGTGACAACCATCCCTTCACCTTCCCCATGACCATGCAGGTCGGCGCCAGCGACAGCTACGGCAACTACACGCCGCAGCTCGACGCGCAGAACGGCCAGCTGTTCCAGATGGCGCTGACGACCTCGGGAGACCGCCTGGTGCCTGCCGGCGCCGGCACCAGCTCCAAGGAAGTGCAGGTGCTCAACAGCCTGCCCGTGGGCGCCATCAACGCCAGCATCTACAAGGCCGGCAAGCTGCTGGCGATCAAGACCTCGATCGCACCGCAGCAAAAAGCGGTGTTCGAGTTCAAGCCCACCATCTGGATCGGCGTGGCTTCGCAGATCGTGCAGGGCCAGGTCATGGACTCGGCGATCATCTCCAACATCAACACCGAGCTGTCCCTGCTGGGCATCGCCAGCGCCGACATCGTCATGACCGGTGGCGGCCCCGGCGCCAATTCGACGCCTTTCGCCTTCAACCTCGAAAACATCGTGATGTGCTAAACCCGCCTCGCCGGCGCCCGGCCCCAGCGCCGCGCGCCGGCGTTGCGGGCCGCATGCCCATCCCACAGGAGCGTCCGAGTGAACGAAATGGTCAAAAGAAGCTGGTCGGCCATGGACGGCTGCCTGGTTTTCGATTTCACCATCAACCGTGAGCCGGGCGACGACATCCCGTCCCTTGCCAATGTGTCCTGCAAGTCCGGCCCGGCCGACAGCCAGCTGGTCACCATCACACGGCAGTGGCCGGCCAGGCCTTTTGAATTCAAGTTCCGTTCAGGCTGCTACGTCACGGGTTACCTGCAACAGAGAACGCCGGTGCACATCGACGGCGTGACCAACACCGCGATCTTCGCCGATATCCACTACGGCATAAGGGGGCAGAACGACGACCACCATTTCGAGGGCGTCATGGTGGCCTGTCCCGCGCGCGGGCCGCTGCCGCCGCCCGGCCCGCCCTGGCCGCCGGGCCCGCCAGGCCCGCCCATTGAGCCGGATCCCCCGATAGACCCGGTCGAGCCGTTCCCCATCGTCACCACCCATCCCGACGAGCTCTTCCCTTATGTTTATGTGCGGCGCTGGCCCAAGCTTGGCGCCGACGACCTGCTCTACGGTTTCGTCCGCTACGCCGGCGCCAGCCCGCCATGGTGCGGTTTTTTCGGCGACCTGGTCAGCGCGCGCAACCAGCCGCAGGGCGCGCGCGAGGCCGCGCAGCAATTGGCCGTCGATTTCATTGACGGCAGTGTTTACCCAGGCGACTTCATCCGCGACATGGACAGCCTTGCAGGTCCCGTCAGCCGGTTCCCCGAACTTTTTATGCGCCTGCCCCCGCTGGAGGGCGCGCCGGCGGACTGGCTGGCCAGGGCCTGCGAGCGGGTCACGCGGCTGCTCTCGCGCTATGCGCTGGACTGGCGCTATTTTGATTCCGCCGACTATGCCAAAACGCTGGACGGCGTCTGGCAGAGCTACTTTGCCCTGGTGATCACCCTGGGCTACGACACCGCGCTGCTCGATGAGTTCACCCGGGCCCTGCTCATGGCCCACCTGATTGAGGTGGCGCTGCAGCCCTTTGAAAGCATGGCGCAGGCCGGTGCCGCCGCCGGGGTAGCGGCCGCTGCCGCAACTGAAGGCAATCCCGCGTCAGCGCCCGTCGCCGCGGACCCTCCCTTCCTGACGACCGCACAGATCAATGCACTGCTGCATGCCACGCCGGTGCTGAGCGAGCAGGTGTTTCCGCTGCCGGCGGCGCAGGGCGCCGCCGCGGCCTCGCCGCCGCCGGGGCTGCCGGGCTGGATAGAGCCCTATGCCATCGGCGAGCTGCAGATGGTGCGCCAGCGCCTGTTGCGCTACCAGTGCGGCGAGGTCGCGCGCATCGAAAACGTGATGCGCGGCGAGCGCCGCGAGGTGACCAACAAGCGCACCCACCGCCAGCTCGACGAACTGCGCCAAAGCAGCGGCGAAAAGCAGCTGCTGCAGAACGACGCCGCGGACGAACGCAGCAACCTGCAGGAAGAGGCGCGCAAGACCGTGGCCGGGGTGGTGGAAACCAACCAGTACAACAATTTCACCAGCAGCTACGGCCCGCCCACCCAGGCCACACTGGACGGGTCGTGGAGCAAGACGGTGCAGCCGGGCGCCACGCCGGGGCTGGACGACACCACACGTTTTGCGCGCGACATCCTCAACAAGACTGTCAACCGCATCAGCCGCAGCGTGAGCCTGACGCGCGCCAGCAGCACCATGAGCCAGACCGAGGACTCGGTGGTCAGCCTGGTCGACAACACGGCCGGCACGCACAGCCTGCGCGGCGTCTATCGCTGGCTCAACAAAGTGTACGAGGCCTGCGTCGTCAACTACGGCCAGCGCCTCATGATGGAGTTCATGGTGTGCAAGCCCGCCGCCGCCTTCATCGCGGGCGAGCAGGCCATGGCCGGGCAGGACTTCGTCAAGCCCGTGCCGCCGCCGCGGCTGCACATCGCCACCTTCAAGGACATCCAGCCGGGCAACTACGCCGGCCTGGGCGCCTACTACGGCGTGCTGGACCTGGCGCCGCCGCCGCTGGCGCAGCGTTTCGCCTCGGCCACCCTGCGCGACGGCGAGGAAAAGCAGATCGCGGTTCCCGCCGGCTACTGCGCCACCAAGGCCTTTGTCGCTTACGTCAGCGCGCCCGCCGGCCTGCCGGCGCCCGTGGTGCTGGTGGGGCGGCAGGCCATCACCCCGCCCGGCAGCCCGGACGGAACGGCGCTGTCCGGCGAGGACGACAGCGTGCCGGTGTCGGTGCTCGATTACCCGCCCGGCATTTCCCCGCCCAGTGACGCGCAGGTGCAGGTCAACGTCGAGATCCAGTGCGCGCCCTCGGAGCGCTGCATGGACGAGTGGCGCATCCGTATTTACGCCGCCGTCATGCGCGCCTACCAGGAGCGGCTGGCCGCCTACCAGGTCCGCGTCGAGGGCGGCCCGCAAGGCCGCGCGGCCACGCGCTCGCCGCTGGCGAACCGGCAGATCGAGCAGCGCGAACTTCGGAACGCCTGCCTGCGCCTGTTGCTGGAGCGCATGCTCACGCTGACCGGCATGAACGAGCGGGGTTTCGCGCAGTCGCCGCCCTCGGAGTTCGCCGTCTACGAGCCGCGCTACCTGCAGTTCTTCGACGAAGTGCTGGAATGGAATGAAATGGCCTACAGCTTTTACGCCAGCCCCGGCCCTGGCTGCGGCGGTGGCGTGGAGCTGGGCAGCCTGGCCGCCGACGACGACGCGCTGTTCGCGAGCTTTCTGCAGGCCGACCAGGCGCGCGTGCTGCTGCCGGTGCAGCCCGCCCATGTGATGGCTTTCCTGTATTTCTACTCGTCCGGCATGTTGTGGGCCTCGGCTGACCGGCTGGCGCCGGCCAACCCGGTCGACGTGCCGCTGGTCAACGACCTCAAGCTGTCGGGGCCGGCGCGCCATCCGGTGCGGCCCATAGGCCCGTGCTGGGAAGTGCTGGTGCCCACGGCCATGCAGGTGCTGGACGAGACCTGTGCCGAGCTGGTGCCCGGTGCGGCCATAGAGAGTTTTGGGCGTTTGGAGAATCCGGGGAGTGCCGCGACATGATGGCGCCGGGCATGAACCTTCCCTTCTTCGTGCGCCCGGGTTTTGGCGAGCTGCCGGTCGGCTCCGTCACGGCCTTTGCCGGCACATTGGGCGCGCCCGAGAGCGCCGGTGCGGCCAGTCCCGCGGCGCCGCAGGACTACGTGACCGACCCGCTGGAAGCCTGGGGCTGGATGTTTTGCGACGGCCGCTCGCTGCCCACTTATGACTATCCCGAGTTGTTCGCCGTGCTGGGTTATGTCTATGGCGGCAGCGGCAACCAGTTCCTGATTCCCGACTACCGCGGGTACTTCCTGCGCGGCGTCGGCACGGGCACCCAGAACGATCCCGACATCGCCACGCGCCAGCTGCCGCCCGGCGGCCAGGGGCAAAGCAGCGGCGTGGGCTCGACCCAGTCCTTCGCCCTGCAAACCCATGCGCACGACTACGACAGCGCGCCCGCGCCGGCCACCCCTTCGTCCAGCGGCACGGCGTCCGGCGCGTCCAGCAGCACCTCCACGCCGACCACCGGGCCTGTGACCGAGGATGGCCAGTCCCCCCCGGTCCAGGTGAGCCAGTACGAAACGCGTCCGATCAACGTGTACGTCAACCACATCATCAAGTTCACCTACGGTCTGGCGCCGCTCATCCGATGACCCCCGAGCATTTTTAACAGGAGAAACAGCATGGCTTACAACAATGTCCGATTCATAGGCTACGTGCTCGACACGGCGCCCGGCCTGAATCCCGATGGTTCGAACAGCTACCTCGGGCTGGACAACCTGGAGCTTGACCTCGAGGCGCGCTGCTCGCTGATGTTCCGCGCCATGGACACCGCGTACGATGTGCTGCAGCAGTCCGCATCGCCGCCCTCGTCGCCGCCCGTGCCCAGCGACACCCTCAATGTCTTCATGGCGCCCGAGTTCTTTTTCCGGGGCCCGAACGGCGCCTACGGGATGGAGGACGTGCAGAAGATCATCACCAGGCTGCAGGGCTACGCCGCCCTCGCGGACTGGGCCGACTGGATGTTCGCTTTCGGCACCATCCTGGGCGTGTCCTCGCCCACGCTCAAGACGCCGCCCTACGACATCGACCCGCTGGCCAACAAGGAGGTCTACAACTTCGCGCTGGTGCAGTTGGGAGGCGTGGCGGCACAGGGCGACGCGGGCGCGGTTGTGGTGATGAAGGAACTCATGTCGGGCGTGGACTTCCTCGCCACCGCGGCCGGCCCCAACAGCCTGCTGCTCGGTGAGGTCGACCACCTGGCACCCTCGACCACGGGCGGACCGGGGCGCGAGCAGCAGGTGCTCAACTACGACGGCGCGGGCGTGTTTTCGCTGGCCGGCATCACCTGGGGGCTGGAGGTCTGCCTGGACCATCGCGATACCGTGCGCCGCCTGCAGAAGTCGCCGCAGCTGCCCGGGGAGAACCTGATCCAGCTGCAGCTCGTACCCTCCTGCGGCATGGGTGTGCAGGCCCCCAGCGTGGTCACGCAGTTCGGCGGTTATGTGTTCAACTGCGACGGCTCCGGCGCCGCGCGCCACTCCACGCTGGCCGAGCAGGTGCCGCCGCTGACGGATGTGCCGATGTCGTCCAGCACGCCGGTCCCCGATACCGCGATTCCGCTGAACAACGGAACCACAGTTGACGTCAGCGACCTCTATCCCCACGGCCCCGGCGTGCTGAACTTCTACCCGGTGCGCGCCGTGCCGGCGCAGCAGACCGTCCCGGGCAACACCGTGCGGCTGTTCTGGCAGGCCAGCGCCGACTACCAGTTCGTCTTCCTGCTGGTCTACGACGACAACGGCAACTATGTGACCATGGTCTGCGAGCCGCGCAGCAAGAAGACCAACTTCTACGGCAACAACTACTATTTACCGCTGTCGCTGCAAACCCAGGATTCGCTCAAGCAGGGCGTGAGCATCCAGATGCGCCTGGCGGCCGGCAGCAGCCCCTACGCCGGCGCCGTCTGGTGCAAGATCAATGTGCCGGGCTTTGTCTTCGAGGGCAATGCCTTCGAGTTCAGCGCCACGATCTCGGGCCCGGCCCCTGCGACGGTCTGGTAAGCGGCAAGGGGGACCGCCCATGCAACAAGCCAAGCTCCTCCAGGCCGGCCCGCCAGCCGGCGACGAGCTGCAGGAACTCAGCGTGTTCGTGCACCACCGCGCTTTCCGGGTTTGCGCCGGCCATGCGCGCAGGGACTTCTGGCGCCGCGTGGGCGAGGGCCTGTGGGAGCCGCAGACCTTCGAGGTGTTCCAGCGCTTCCTGCGGCCCGACCGGTCCTACATCGACATGGGCGCCTGGATAGGGCCCACGGTGCTGTACGGCGCCATGCTTTCGCGCCGTGCCCATGCCCTGGAGCCGGACCCGGTGGCTTTTGCCGAACTGGCGGCCAATGTCGAGGCGAATCCCGCGTTGCGGTCCAGAATCAGCCTCTACCCCTACGGCATCAGCCCTGAAAGCGGGCCGCTGCGGCTCTACGCGGGAGGGCTTTATTTCGGCGAGCAAAGCCGCTTCGGCGACAGCATGTCGGGCATGCTGGCCGCACCGGGCGCAGTCGGCCAACCCTGCCGCGAGGTCCATGGCCTGGACCTGGAGAGCTTCCTGGCGCTCAATGGGATAGACGACTGCAACTTCATCAAGATGGACATCGAGGGCGGCGAGTACACGCTGATCCCCGGCCTGTGGCGGCGCCTGCCGCAGATGGGCCTGCCCACGCTGTATGTTTCTTTTCATGCCCCCGAACCGGCGCGCCGCGAGGCGCTGATACGCGCCTGCGCGGAGGAACTGCTGCTGTGCTACCCACGCTTTTACCGTTCGGTGAACGCCCAGGCGGTGGCGCTGGAGCAGTTGCTGGACGCGGTGGGCGACTGGGGCGACGAAACCCCGGGCAGCCCCTGGCGCACGCTGGAGGCGCTGCTGGGCGCGGGCCTGCTGGCCAGCCGCGAGGAGTGGTAGATGCCGGCCCCGCAAGAGCGCCAGATCCTGATCGGCGTGTATGTGGCCGCGCATGACCATGCGCTGGCGGCCACGCTGGCCAGCCTGTTCGAGAACACGCCCATGCCCTTCGGCCTGCGGCTGCTGCCGGACCCGGCCGACGAGGCCGAGGCCGTCGCGCTGCAGGCGCGCTTTGAGGCCCTGCCGGGCCTGGAGCAACTGCGTGGGCCTGTGCATGAAGGCGCGGCCGCATGCTTTAACCGGCTGGTGGGGGTGCCGGCCGATATCTACGTGTTCCTGGAAAACGGCGCGCGGGTCACGCCGGGATGGCTGGAACTGTTGCTGGCCGCGCTGGACGCCGACCCCAGCCACGGCCTGGCCGGCCCTTCGACCAACCGCTGCTGGAACGAGCAGGCCGTGGCGCCGGCCTGCGGGGAGTCGCAGGACGCCTTGTGGAACCAGGCCGATGCGCTGGCGGCCAGGTTCGGCCATGCCTGCGTCACGCTGGAGCCGCTGCACAGCCTGTCCGATTTTTGTTATGTGGTGAGGAACGAAGTGGTGGCCGCCATAGGCGTGGCCGATACGGCCTATGCCCAGGGGCCGTGCTGGGAGATGGACTACAACATACGCGCCGCGCGGTCCGGCTTTCGCGGGGTCTGGGCCCAGGGCGCTTTTGTGCACCGGGCGCCGCCTTGCCCGCGGCGGTCCCGGCTGGAGGACAGCCTGCTGGACACCAGCAAGCGGCTGTACCAGGACCGCTTCTGCGCCTGGCGCGGCGAGGCCCAGCACCCGCCCGCACCTTACCACGCGCACTGCGCCGGCGAGCAGTGCCGCTACTTTGCCATGCCCGAGCGCATGCGCATCTTTGTGCCGCCGGCCGCGGCCCTGGCCCCGCCGCAACCGGTGCCGGACCCGGCACCGGTTGCCGGGGCGCCGCTGCTCAGCTGCATCATGCCCACGCGCGCCCGGCCCGCCTTCGTCGAACAATCGATACGCTACTTCCAGCGCCAGGACTACCCGGCGCTGGAACTCATCATCGTTTACGAGGAAGACAGCGACCTGCCCGCCGGCATCAGCGACGAACGCATACGCTGCGTGCGGGTGGCCCCCAGGACCAGCATAGGCGCCAAGCGCAACGAAGCGGTGCGCCTGGCCCGGGGCGAGCTGGTCGCGCACTGGGACGACGATGACTGGTACGGCGAGCAGCGCCTGAGCCGCCAGGCCGCGCCCATCCTGCACAACATCGCCGACATCACGGGGCTGAACGACATGCTGTTCATGGCCCGGGCGCAGGCCGAGTTCTGGGCGCCCAGCCGCGCGCTGTTTCGCCGCATGTTCGTGGAAAACGTCAGCGGCGGCTCCCTGCTGTTCCGGCGCAGCCTGTGGGAGACCCACGGCCGCTATCCCGCCACCTCGCTGCGCGAGGATGCCGATTTTCTGCTCAAGGTCCTGGCCGGCGGCGCGCGCCTGTGCCGCTTGCCGGGACGCGAGCTGCACATCTACGTGCGCCACGACAACAACACCTGGAAATTCAGGGAAGGCCACTACCTGCAGCAAACCGCCTGGGCGCGCGTGCCGCAGCCGCCTTGCCTGGAGCGCGACCGCGATTTTTATTTTCCGCCCGCCGCCACCGTGCCGGCGCCCATGGCGGCCGCGCGGCCGCTGGTGTCCTGCATCATGCCCACCGCCGACCGGCGCGACTTCGTGCCGCAGGCCATCCGCAACTTCCTGGCGCAGGATTACGGCCCGCGCGAGTTGATCGTGCTGGACGACGGACGCGACAGCGTGGCCGACCTGATCCCGTCGCACGAAGCCATTCACTACATGCGGCTGGAGCGCAAGCTGAGCCTGGGCGCCAAACGCAACGTCGCCTGCGAGATGGCCCGCGGCGAGCTGATCGCGCACTGGGACGACGACGACTGGATGGCACCGGGCTGGCTCAGCTCCCAGGTCAGGGCCTTGCTGGAGCAGGGCGCGGACATCTGCGGCCTGGACAAGGTGTTCTTCTACGCGCCCGAGGGGCGGCGCGCCTGGCAGTATGTGTACGACGGGCGCTCGCCCTGGGTCTGCGGCGGGACCCTGTGCTACCGCCGGGAATTCTGGCGCGGCGCGCCTTTTGCCGACATCAATGTGGGCGAAGACAACGCCTTCGTCTGGGCCCCGCGGCACAAGCGCATCGTGGTCAATCCCGACCAGCACCTCTACGTGGCCCGGGTGCACCCCCGCAACACCAGCCCCAAGGAGACCCTGAACCGGCGCTGGCGCAACTACCCGGTCGAGCAGGTCGAGCGGCTGATGCTCTGAGGCCGCGGGGGCCGGGCGGCCCTCACCCCTGGAGGTCGGCCATCAGCCGGAACACCCTTTCTTCCCCCGCATGCCGCGCGGCCGCCGTGCCCAGGTATTCCTCAAACTGCATATTGGCCGCCAGTTCGCGGCGGGCATGCTGGCTGGCCACAATGGCACCCGGCTCGGCCACGCTGTTCAGGTGCAGCGCGACGTTGGCGCCCTGGTTGCGGCTGGAGGCGTCGTGGCGCGAAGCCGGCCGCACGCTGTGGATGCCGCCCGATATTTCCAGGCGCACACCGTGCTGGACCTCCAGCAGGCGGCTTCTGCGCTGCACGCGCGTGCACAGGTCCATGGCGGCGACCGCCGCCTGCTGCAGGTTCTGCGCGCTGCTCGCGCCCTGTTCAAAATGAAACAGCATGCAGTCGCCCAGCACACCGGCGCTCTGGCCCTGGCCGCCTTGCACGGCGTTGGCGCACCAGCGCATCTGCTGCTCGCGCATCTCCTGCAGGTAGGGCAGGGCCAGCGAGGAATTTCGGGCCGGGTACAGGCGCAGGCCCACGCAGAGGATGCCCAGCGCATGCTCCGCGTCCGGGGGCTCGGCCGGAAGGATGTCCAGGCTGTCCAGCGTCAGCTGCCGGGCGCCGCCGTCTGCGGGGGCGCCCGGCGCCATCCAGGCCTGGCGCGCGCCGCGCAGCTGTGCCAGGCATTGCACGAGGTCGAGGTAGAGGCCCGCCGCATCGGACGCGCGCCGCCGCAGGTCTTTGTGCAGTGCCTGCCGCAGCAGCGGCGCCACCGGGTGTCCGGCCAGTTCCTCGGGCAGGGCGATGGATTCCGCGCTGAGCTGGCGCTGCAGCACCTCGCCCATGTCCGCGCCCTGCACGCAGGGCCTGGCGCTCAGGCACTCGAGGAAGATCAGGGCCCATGCATAGATGTCCGTCGCGGGTGTGCAAGGCTCTCCCCGCAGCTGCTCCGGCGCGCAGTAGGCGGGCGTGCCTTCGGCGCCGGTCACGAAGCGCGGCTCGCCCCGGTGGCTGGCCAGCCCGAAGTCCAGCAGCTTGAGGTGCAGGGCCGTCCCGGTGGAGACGACCATGAGGTTTTCGGGCTTGAGGTCGCGGTGCACCACCTGGTGCTGGTGCAAAAAGGTCAGGGCGTCCAGCAGCTGCGCCATCAGGGCCATGGTGTCCGGCAGGGGCAGGCCGCCGTTGCGCTGCAAAAAATCCCTCAGTGTTTCTCCCGGGATGAATTCAAGGACCGCGAAGATCAACCCGCCCTCCGCCAGGCCCTTGTCGATGAGCCGCACCACATGGGCATGCTGCAGCATGGCCAGCACGCGGGTCTCCTGGTGCAGGCGCTGCTGCACGCGGCGCCTCGCCGCGGGATTGTCCGCCGAGGCCGGATGGGGAATCTTGATGGCGACGAACTGGCCCGTGCTGCGCTGCCTGGCCTTGAACACCTGGCCTGATGCGCCTTGCCCCAGCAAACCCAGCGACTGGTAGCCCGGCACGCCCACGGGGAAGCCGCGTGAGGGCACCCGTGTCATGGAGGGACGGGATCAGGCCACGAGCGACTCTTCGGGGAAGCTCCGGTCGCCGGCCAGCGGATCGAAGTCGGCCTCCAGCGCGGCGCCGCGCGTGATGCGAAAGCGCAGGTTGCCGAAACGCAGCGAGCCGCGGCGGCGCTCTATCAGTTCGGGCACATGCGCGCCGGGTGGCATCGCGAGCGCCAGTTGCTTTCTCATGCGGAAGATCTGGATGTTCAGGTGGCCCGGGTCCAGGCCCAGCATCTTGGCCAGGCGATCGAGTTCGACCCAGCCCTGCGCGTGGGGAGCGAACTGGCGCTGCGCGTCGGCCAGCCGCAGGCGCGCCAGGATCAGCAGCGCGTAGTGGTGCGAGCGTTCACCGAGGTTGAGGTGAAGGCCGGCGTCATGCAGCTCCAGCCAGGCATGTTCCTCGTCCTGGCTCACCTTGAAGAAGAGCGCCGGCTGCGAGCGTCTCATCTGTGCCTTGTTTGCGGACATGCAGTCCATGGTGGAGACCACTTCGGCCGCCAGCAGAAAGCACCAGACCTTGCCGGCAAAGCGGACTTCGTCGCCGTCTTCCAGGACCCAGCTGCCCTCGGGGGTGGTGCACACCCACTGGCCTTTTTCGCTGTGATGGATGGACAGCTCGGCGGCCACCCCCTGCGGCAGCAGGTTGGATCGGCCCAGGGGGATGTAGGGATCGTCGTGGCCCAGCGGCCACAGCAGGTTGCGCGGCGGCGACAGGTCTTCCACCAGCCAGGCGGCCCCGCCTTCATGCCCGAAGCTGATGGTGGCGCCCACGCGCAGTTCCAGGCCCTTGGTGCTGGAGAGCCGGGTGCCGTCGAGCAGGGTGCCGTTGCGGCTGTGGTCGCGCAGTTCCCAGGCCTTGCCGGTCCAGCGCACCGAGGCGTGCAGCTGCGAGGCGTCCGGGTTTTCAAGCAGGGTGTCGGCGGAACGGCCCCGCCCGAAGACATGGTGCGTGCGCAGGTAAATCTTGCGCTGCGTGACGCGGTTTCTCAAAATAGCCACTTGCCTTCTCCCTCCTTGCCATCAAGCCTCATGGGAAGAGCCATCGCTCTGTGGCGCTGTGCATCCTGCCCGTGTTGAAAAACCGTATCGGTCGGCCGCAGTATCTGCGAGACGTTCGATCGTCGTCAAGCGCCGCGGCGCGTATTTACACAAGCGCGCCGTTTGGGCATTAATTGCCTTGATTTAAATCTCACAAGGCATGCGCGTTCATCGGGAAGCAGCCCTGGCCCGGATGCGCAATCCCTGCCGGGGCGGGCGCCTGCCATGCGCGCCCTGTGTCCACACAGCATGGCGTAAATCCCGGCGCAATTCAATCGGGTCTTGCGCCTGTACGCCACCGCATTGCCGTCTTGCGGCGGTTGCCGCCAGCAGCGCGCCTGCGCCTTTAAGTCAAAACGTTGCGTTGAAAAAAATGCGCGGACCCGTTTGAGTCTCAAAGTGTTAGCGCGTGCCGTGCGCCAACCCCGCCGCCTGTAATGCCTTGTAATCGCCAGCGCATGGATCCGTGCCGACAATTTGCTCATCGAGGTGGCGGCTGCCACTCACGGAAATTTCATTCACGGAGAAGTCCATGCCTTACCTCAGCAATGCTCAACGCAACCTGCTGGCGCCCGCCGGTGAAGACCATTCGCGCGATGGTGAAACCGTGCCGACCTCGGACCAGGCGCCCTTTATCTATACCGCCTGCTGGGGCTGGGCCCTGACCGGCGAGTACGAGAGCGCCGACAACGCCTACACCGCGCCCACCATCTACAACTCCGACGAGGGCGCTTTTGTGTTCGACAACGAGCGCGTGCCGACCGGCCTGAACGACGACTTCTTCAACACCACCGACATCATCTTTCCGCAGACGGTGCCCTTTCACCAGGTGCTGGCCGAAAACCTCCCAACCGCGCTGAACGGCGACGAGGCCGCGCAGGATGCCTGCCGCGTGGCGCTGATGACCATCACCGCGCAGCTCAACGGCCACACGGTGCTGGGCGCGGACGGGTCGGCCGTTTACACCATGGTCATGAAGTCCAGCAGCTGGTACGGCTGGGACCACTGGGGGCTTGGCGTGCAGGCCACGGACGGCGTGACCACCACCTTTCAGCAAAAGGTCAGCGGCAGCGTGGCCAGCCCGGAGCCCCTGCAATACAACTGCGGCGTGATGTGGGATGAACACCTGCCGCTGGAGACGGTGCTCAGGATAGACGGCCTGCTGCAGGCGCAGGTCAACATGCTCAACAACGTCGTCTGAGGGGCCGGGCATGTGGGTGCGCGGCATAGACGTGAGCCACTACCAGGGCGCAGTCCAATGGCCCCAGGTGGCCCGCAACGGCGTGGCTTTTTCTTTTGTCAAAGCCACCGAGGGGATGTACGTCGTCGATCCTTTTTTCAAGGACAACTGGGCGGGATGCGCGGCCGCCGGTTTGACACGCGGCGCCTACCACTTCGGGCGCCCGGGCAGCGACGCCTCCACCCAGGCCGAGCATTTTTTCGGGATGGTCAAGACGCTGGGGACGAATGATTTGCCGCCGGTGCTGGACATCGAGACCCTGGACCAGCGCCGCCCCACGTATGTCCTGCAATGGGTGCTGGACTTCACCGATACCGCCGACAAGCTGTTCGGCCGCCAGACCATGATTTACACCGACGGCGGGTTCTGGAAAAACCTCGCGCCCCTGCCGGGTTGCGACCCACTGGGCAAGCGCAGGCTGTGGCTGGCCGACTATGCGGCGCAGCCGTCCGTCCCGGCGCCCTGGCGGGACTGGGCTTGCTGGCAATACAGCAACGGCGCCGTCAATGGCGGAACACCCATCAACGGCGTGGCCGGCGACGTGGACCAGAACTGGTTCCAGCCGGCCGCCTTTCAGGCACTGACCACTCCCCCAACCTCTTCCGGCCAAGGACTCCCATGACAAACCACGTTACCCTCAGCATCGTCAACAACAGCCAGCAAAACGGCGGGGCATCGGGCCTGGCCGATGAGGCGATTTACCTGTTCCTCACGCAGGAAACCCTGAACCAGGCATGGAGCATGGACCCTGCCACCGGCGTCGCCACGCCCGTGGCCGAACCGGGGACGCTGGCGCCCCTGTTCACGCTGGCCGACCTGAAGAAGGCCGGCGGCGCCATCCAGCTGGATGCCGGCAAGCAGTTTCCTTCGGCGCGGCTTTACTTCAGCAACTCGCCGGATGCGGTGACCGCGCCGAACAACAAGATCAGCGGGCCCACCGCGGCCGCGGCGGATTTTTTCTATGACTTCGTGGAAGTCACGCTCAGCTGCACCGCGGCCAACGCGCCCAAGCATGCCCCCCCGGACAATCTCAACCTGGACATCACCCAGGTGGACCAGCTGGGCATTCCGTTCACGGTGCAGGTCACGCCCCACGACCCGAATTTTGGCGCCGGCTCGGGCATCGTGCCCACGCTGGACCGGCAGACCCTGGTGAGCAACTTCAAGGCCATGGCGGTGGGCCCGCTCGCGCCGTTCGCCGACTGCGTGTACCCCGAGGGCAGCGACGCGGGCACGCCTTACCGCCTACTCAATCCCAACGACCTGATCAACGGCCAGTTGCTGGCGACCAGCTTGCAGGGAACCCTTGCCGTCTCGGGCACCCCAGGCGCATGGCTGGCTACCTTCAGCATCACCGGCCCGGGCAACCCGGCCCCCACCAATGGCGGCCTGAGCGTGGGCATGCCGGTCAGCGGCCCCTTCATGCCGGCCGGCGCCACCGTGAGCAGCCTGCCGGGTACGCCCACGGGCAGCGCCGTGGTGATCGCCAGCGCGAGCAGCGCCGCCACCAACCCCTTCACCGCCAGCACCAGCCCGGTGGAGCTGTTCTTCATCACGCCGCCCACCACAGCGCTGGCGACCTGGTTCGACGCGGCCATCGACAATTTTTTTGCCTGGTACAAGAAGAACCCCGGCCTGCTGCAGGTCGAGCAGAACAACAACGGCAACCACATCTACACCGGCAACGTGGTGCAGGTGGGCGGCATCATCGACATCGACGGCAACAGCAACACCTACACCGTGCTGCAGTTCACCGGCGGCAACAGCGAGACCTACAACCTCTACTATCCCTTCTTCAGCACCAATTCCCCCGCCGGCAAGACCACGCCTTTCGGCGCGGCCGTGCCGCAGCCGCCCGCCTGGTGGACACCGACCAAGGGCCTGATGTATTACGCGCCGCCTTCGATGATGGTGTTCGGGGCCAGCGGCGTGTTTGCCGACAACACCCAGCAACCGCTCACCGCGCCCAACAGCAGTGCGGTGCTGGGCGCCATCGAGAACGTGATCGTCACTGCGCTGGGGCGCGGCTACGCGACCACCTGGAAGTTCCTGCAGGGCGGCATCAGCCCCGGCAACCCGGCCACCACCGCGACCGTCAGCCTGGGCGGGGGCGCCACCACGGCGGGCCTTGTGGACCAGATGGACATGGCCTCCTTCCAGATCGCCAATATCCCGATGACGGTGTCCCTGCCGGCCGGCGCGCCGGTGAGTCGTTTCAGCGTGAGCTCGCCGCTGGACATACTGCCCACCACGCCGGACCTGCTGACCTTTTCGCAGTTTTATCCCGCGGGCGGCACCTGGAGCGCCTTCGCCAATTTCCTGCACGACCCCGCCGTCACCCTAGGCGGGCGCGCCTATGCCTTGCCTTTTGACGACCAGGGCGGCTTCAGCTCGGACCTGAACGCGGCGACCTCGGTCGCCAGCCCGGCCAGCGTGCTGCTCACGCTGGGACCCTGGGCGCCCGGGACCGCCAGGCCGGCGGTCGTGGGCGGCGACGCGTTGCCGGTGCGGCTGGTCTGGCAGGCCAGCGAGGACTATTGCTTCACCTTCCTGCTGTACTACGACACCAGCGGCGTGTACACCACGATGCAGATCGCGATCCAGGGCGGCCAGTTCAGCGGCAGCGGCTATACCCCGCCGGTGGCGCTGCAAGGCACGGCGGAGACCATTGATATGACCCTGGTGGCCGTCGGCGCGCCCTACAACTGGGGGCTGTGGTGCAACATCCACGTGCCGGGCTTTGACTTCGAGGGCAATGCCTTCGAGTTCAGCACCCAGTACAACAACCCGCCGCCGTACACGGTCTGGGAATAAGAACCTCTTGAGCGCGTGAACAGGTTCTAAGCTTCCTTGTCGGCCTTGAGTTCGCCCTTGGCGGCATCGTAGACAAACAGCCGCTTGGCCAGCGCGGGCTGGTAGTTGAGCATGTCGATCAAGAAGCTCAGCGCGCCCAGGTTGTTGCCCAGCCTGTCGAAGATGCCGTCCGCGTGGGCCTTTTGTTCGTCGGCGCCGGGCTTGAGCATGCGCTCGACCAGTTCCCGCATGTGCGTCACCGCGAGCGCGGCCTGGTCCAGGTCCAGCACGGAGAGCACGCCCTGCATCTGCGCCAGCTGCCCCGGCACCACGGCCAGCAGCTGGGTGTCTTCGGGCGTGCGGAAAAACAGGTCCAGCGATTTTTCCAGCGCGGCCAGGGAGGTTTGCAGCTCGCCGACCACGCTTCCCATGGTTTGCTTGTCGTTGACGCGCTGGTAGAGCTGCTCCATCCACGACTCCAGGGGCTGCGCGGGGCCGCCGTCGCGCGCGCTCTGCAGCCGTTCGGCCAGGCGCGCCGTGCGCGCCCACAGCTGGGGGTCGTTGGGATCGAAGTCGTCGAACACCGCCTCCAGGAAGAGCACGGCGGTGGCGAATTCCAGCGCCAGTTCGGCTCTGGGCGGCTGGCCGGATGCGACCGTGCTTTCAATCACGCGACTCATGGCGCGCGCCAGCACTTCGCTGGGCGGGTGTAGCTTGACGAGCGAATCCGTCACCAGGGCGAACTGGTCGGTCAGCGTCTTGAATTTGCCGAGGTCGCCCGCGGTCGCCGCCGACCAGGTTTCCTTGGCCGAGGCGATGCGCTTGCGGGCCTGGGCGATCAGGGCCGGCGCGAAACGGCCGAACTGGACCGACTCATAGTCCACCGGCTTGAAGCGTTTGAGGCCGTAGGCCGAGCGCACCGCCGACAGCACCGGCGAGTCGCTGGAGCGCTGGACTTTCGCCTGGGAACACAGGAAGAGCAGGTCTTCGGCGAGCCGGGCCGAGGCCTCCGCGCCCTTGGCCAGCCACACGTATTGCAGCAGCACGCGCAGGGTCGCCCGCTTCACGTAGAGGTCGACGTTCAACAGGCCCTGCGCCAGCGCCTCGAAAAAGCCGGCGGCTATTTTCCAGAAGGTCCTGGACTCAATGGCGGTTTGCGTGAACGCAAAACCCAGGCAGGTGTCGCTGAGGCTGCGCGCGGCCTCGGGATCGCCGGTGCGTATCAGGGTCAGCATCAGGCGGTCCAGCAGTTGCCGGGTTTCATCGCCGTATTCGCAGGCAGGGACGGTGATGTCCAGCACCGGCTCTATCCAGCGCCACTCGAAGACCCAGAGGTCCGCGGGGTGGACGCGGTCGGCGCCGACCAGGCCCTGGATGTCGCGGTACTGGGGGAAGAGCGAGACCGCCGAAGCCGGTTTTCCCGCCAGCACGTCTTCGAGGTAGTGGACGATGGAAAAACCCGCCAGTTCGATCTTGCCCACGGCATCCTGGTTGCACTGCACCGGCGACTGTATGAATTTCTGCACCGCGGTTTCCATGGCCCGCAGCACCAGCGCCGGGGCGCTCATGCCCACCATCTCCAGCGCGCCCACGGCCTGGTGCAGCTGCTGGCGGGCGATGCGCAACTGGCCCGCGTCCAGCGCGCCGATGTCGGAGTCACGCCCGGCCTCGGTCTCGCGCATGAAACGTTTGAGCGCCTTGGTTGAGCCTTCCAGCGATTTACGCAATTCCTCCAGCACCCAGGCCAGGGGCCCGAGATCCAGCAGGGTCAGGTCGAGTTCGGCGGGCTGTGAGTTGAGGTCGTGTAATTGCATGTGGGGTCGGGCCGGTAAGGGATCGTTTTTTTTTGAGCTCGCGGTGAGTCCGGGGCAAACGCTGTGCCCCAGGGTGCCTCCTCCAATTGAAGGAGAACTGGCCGCAGTCTATCCGCGTCTTTGCCGAATCAAAAGTGGAAAATACGCATGCGCCGTGCGGGCCGACCGGCGGTTGCGCGGGCGCGATGGACAGCCGCCGGCTGAGGGAAAACACCTGATGCACGCTATTGACTTATAGCCAGCCGGCCGGCCCCGTCTCTGCTATTCTGGCCTCAACGCGTGCGCGGCTGTGATGGCGCCTTGGTGGCGTCCAGCGCGGCCGGGCATGCGAGGACGGCAGCCTTGGCTTCAGACGCTATACCTAATTCATTACCCTCCTCATCGCCTGCCGCGGCAGGCGTCCTGGCGGACTCTTCCGCGATGCGCGGCGCGGGCCGTGACCCCTTGTCGCTGGCACTGATGGATGCGCGCAACAACACCCTGCATTTGTTCGCGCAATACCAGCAGGCGCTGGAGGCCGAAAATTTCGCCGTGCCTTGCCTGCCCAACGTCAACCCGCCGCTGTGGGAGCTCGGCCATGTGGGCTGGTTCCAGGAGTGGTGGATAGCCCGCAACACGCAGCGCTCCCTGGGCACGCGCTGCGAGCCCGCGCGCAGCCGGCTCGCCTCCATAGAACCGAACGCCGATCGCTGGTGGAATGCGCAGCTTGTGCCGCACAGCGCGCGCTGGACGCTGGACCTGCCGGGCATGGCGCACTGCCGCGCCTATTTGCTGGACACCCTGGAAAGCACGCTGGACCTGCTGGAGAAAACCGCCCCCGCCGGCAGCGACGACGCGCTGTACTTCTACCGGCTCAGCCTGTTCTTCGAGGACATGCGCGGCGAGGCCCTGGTGCGCAGCGCGCAGACCCTGGGCCTGGCGCTGGACAAAACCCTGGCGGAGGCTTTCACGCCGGCGCCCATGGCGCTGCGCGAGCCCCTGCTGGTTCCGGCCACGGTGTGGCGGATGGGCAGCGATGGCGGCGTGGGTGGCGCGGGTTTTGCCTTTGACAATGAGCAGGCGGCCCATGCGGTCAGCGTGCCGGAGTTCGAGATCGACGCCCAGCCCGTGAGCTGGGCGCAGTATGTGGAATTCGTCGGCGACGGCGGCTACGACCGCGAGGAACTCTGGCAGCCGGACGGCTGGCGCTGGCTGCAGGGCCAGGCCGCGGGCGAAGGCCGGCGCGGCCCGCGTTATGTGGACCAGATCGGCATCTCCAGCGGCGCGGTGATACAGAACCGCTTCGGCGTGCCGCGCCGCATGCAAGGCAACCAGCCCGCCATGCACATGAGCTGGTGGGAGGCCGACGCCTGGTGCCGTTGGGCCGGGCGCCGGCTGCCGGCCGAAGTGGAGTGGGAACTGGCCGCGCACACGGCGGCGCGGCGCGGTTTTAAATGGGGCGACGTGTGGGAGTGGGTGGGCAGCAGCTTCAGGCCCTATCCGGGTTTTGCGTCCGGCCCCTGGCAGGCTTATTCGCAGCCGCGATTCGGCACGCACAAGGTGCTGCGCGGCGCTTCTTTCGCGACGCGTGCGCGCATGAAAAATCCCAGGCACCGCGGCTTTGCCCTGCCGGGCCGCGATGACGTGTTCTGCGGCTTTCGTTCCTGCGCGCACTGAAAAGAGTTTGCTGCCCAGCTCCCAGGGCTCCTAAGCCTTGGCCTTGCCGGGCTTTTCCTTGCGGTAGGTCCACCAGGGCAGGGTGGCGCGCAGCGACAGCACCTTGCCGCTCTGGGCCAGCCTGCCGCTGTAGCCGGGCAGTTGCTCCAGGGTGACCTGCCAGTCGCGGCTTTGCAGTTCCTGGAGCAGTGCCTGCACCTGCGGCGTGGGCAGCTCGGACTTCAGGCAGACCAGGTGGTAGCGCTCCTGCGCCAGCGGCACAAAGCCCAGGCCTTTTTCCCGCGCCGCCGCTTCAATGCCCAGGCCCGCGTCGGCCGCGTCGCTGGCGACGGCCTGGGCCACGGCGGTGTGCGAAGGCTCCTGGCTTTGGTAACCCTGGATTGCGGATGAAGCCACGCCGGCCTTGGCCAGCAACTCATCGAGCAGCACGCGCGTGCCTGTGCCCTCGGCGCGGTTCATATAGCGCAGGCCGGGCCGTGACAGGTCGGCGATGCCGGTGATGCGCAGCGGATTGTTCCTGGCCACCATCAGGCCTTGTGTGCGATGGGCGAAGCCGATCAGCTTGTGCAGTCCGGGCTTGAGCAGGTTGCGGTAGCTGCGCGCGGTGACGGACTGGCCGCCCGGCTGATCCAGCGTGTGGAAACCCGCCATCATGCAGCGCCCCGCGTTCAGCGCCGCGATCGCGTCCACGCTGCCCATGAAGCGGATGTCCAGGTGCAGGCCGCGCGCGCCGGCCTGTTCGCGCAGCGCCGACAGCGCCGCGTCGTGGCTGGCGTACAGCGTGAGCACATGGGCCTCGTCGTCGAAGGCGGTGGAGAACGCGCGCTCGATGTCGCTGGTCAGGGCTTCGATCTGCGGCGCCAGCCGGGCCTGCGCCTGGCGCTCGGCCCACAGCAGCTTTTCGCCGAATTCGGTGAGCCGCGCGCGCTGGCCCTTGTCCCAGACGATGAGCTCGCGCCCCAGCGTCTGCTCCCAGTCCTTGAGCGCACCCCAGACGTGGCGGTAGGACAGATCCAGCGCCTTGGAGGCCTTGGAGATGGAGCCCTGCTCGCGCACCGCATGGAGCAGGTCCATCAGCGGGTTGCGTATCAGCGCGTTTTTGCCGCGCTGCGGCGTGAGCAGGTAGGAGAGTTCGACTTTGTGCATGGTGGGGAAGGGTGGCTTCGATTATGAGTGCTGGGGCCCGCGGGGCAGGGCGGCCAGGCCCCGCAACCTATGCAAATGCATTCATAGCGATGATTCCTGATGTGATTCAAGGACTTAGCCCCTAGGCTAGAGTGCTCCCCAAGCCTTCAATGAACACCTTCTCCGACAGCGCCGCCACGGCCTTCTCCCTCATCACCTCGCTTGATCCCGTGCTGGCCGGCATCGTCGCCCGCTCGCTGGCCGTGAGCGCCTCGGCCTGCGTGATCGCCTGCAGCGGCGGCCTGCTGCTGGGCGCCTGGCTGGGCGTGTCGCGCTTTCGCGGCCGCGGCGCGGTGCTGGCCGTGCTCAATACCGCGCTGGCCCTGCCCTCGGTGGTGGTCGGGTTGGTGGTCTACCTGCTGCTGTCGCGCACCGGGCCGCTGGGTTTCCTGGGCTGGCTGTTTTCCTTCAAGGCCATGGTGCTGGCGCAGGCCGTGCTGGTGCTGCCTGTGGTCACCGCGCTGGTGCGCCAGGCGATAGAGGATGCCGACCGCAGCCACGGCGAGCAGTTCCAGTCGCTGGGCGCGGGCCGCTTCGTGCGCGGCCTGATCCTGCTGTGGGACGAGCGTTATGCCCTGCTCACGGTGCTGATCGCCGCGTTCGGCCGCGCCGTCTCGGAAGTCGGCGCGGTGATGGTGGTGGGCGGCAACATCGACGGCTTCACGCGCGTGATGACCACCGCGATTGCGCTCGAAACCAGCAAGGGCGATTTACCGCTGGCGCTGGCCCTGGGCATGGTGCTGCTGGGCGTGGTGCTGCTGCTTAACATCCTGATCGCGGGCCTGCGGCGCTGGCGCGAACAGCTCGACGACCGCCTGCCCGACCCGGCCGCCGGCCTGGCCGCGCGGGGAGGGACGCCATGACCGATCTCTTCAAGCTGCAAGCCGTGGATGTGCGCTACGGCCGCGTGCAGGCGCTCAGCGGCTGCACGCTGCGCATCCAGGCCGGCGAAAGGCTGGCGCTGGTGGGCTCCAACGGCAGCGGTAAAAGCACCTTGCTGCGAACCTTGAACGGCCTGGTCCGTCCAGCGTCGGGCAGCCTGCAACACGACACGCGGGCCCGCCAGGCCATGCTGTTCCAGCGGCCTTACATGTTGCGCGCCAGCGTGCTGCGCAACGTGGCGCTGGGCCTGTGGCTGGCCGGTGTTCCCTGGCGCGAAGCCAAGGCGCAGGCGCTGGCGGCGCTGGAACGCGTGGGCCTGGGACATTTGGCCACGCGCAACGCCAAGGCCCTGTCGGGCGGCCAGCAACAGCGTGTGGCGCTGGCGCGGGCCTGGGCGCTCAAGCCGCAGGTGCTGCTGCTCGACGAGCCCACGGCCAGCCTGGACCCGGCGGCCAAGCGCGAGGTCGAGCGCCTGATGGCCGAGTTCGCCGATGCCGGCATGACGCTGATCTTCAGCAGCCACAACCTGGGCCAGGTCAAGCGCCTGGCGCAGCGCGTGATCTACCTGGAGCAGGGCTGGCTGATGGCCGACCTGCCCACGGCGGCATTTTTTGACGGACTGGTTCCCGCCGCGGCGGAAGCATTTTTAAAAGGAGAACTTGCATGATCAACTTGAAGACCCTCAGGGCGCTGCTTGTGGCCCCGCTCGCCTTGTCGGCCGCGCTGGCCATGGCGCAGACCGGCACCATCGTGATGGCGTCCACCACCTCGACCGAGCAGTCGGGCCTGTTTTCGCACCTGCTGCCCGAATTCAAGAAGGCCACCGGCATAGACATCAAGGTGGTGGCCGTCGGCACCGGCCAGGCCATAGACATGGGCCGTCGCGGCGACGCCGACGTGCTGTTCGTGCACGACCAGGTGGCCGAAGAGAAGGTCGTGGCCGAAGGCTTCGCCGTCAAGCGTTTTCCGGTTATGTACAACGACTTCGTGCTGGTTGGCCCCGCGGCCGACCCGGCCAAGGCCAAGGGAAAGGATATTGTCGATGCGCTGAAAAAACTCAGCGCGGCGAACGCCAACTTCGTCTCGCGCGGCGACAAGAGCGGTACCCATGCCGCCGAGTTGCGCTACTGGAAAAACGCCGGCATAGACACGCCCGGCGACAAACCGGCCTTTGCCAACTACAAGGCCTGCGGCTGCGGTATGGGCCCGGCGCTCAACATCGCGGCCAGCAGCGGCGGCTATGTGCTGGCCGACCGCGGCACCTGGCTGTCCTTCAAGAACCGCGGCGACCTGGCCGTGCTGGTCGAAGGCGACACGCGGCTGTTCAACCAGTACGGCGTGATGGTGGTCAACCCCGCCAAACACCCGCAGGTCAAGGCGGCCGAAGCGCAGAAGTTTGTCGACTGGGTGATTGCGCCTGCGGGGCAGGCGGTGATCGCCGGCTACAAGATAGGCGGCGAACAGCTGTTCTTCCCGAACGCAACGAAATGAGTTCCCCTCTGCCCAGGCTCACTGCATGTCGCCTGTCCTCCCCTCGAGGGGGCGGCGCCTGCGGCATGGCAAAGCCAGTCCCGCGGCCCCTGCTGGCATGGACTGCTGCGGCGCTTGTTTTCTCAGGAGGTCTGAATATGGCGTACGGACAGACGTCCGCGGCAGCTCCCGCGGGCCAGGCGCCGCTGCGCATCTACGCGGCCGGCAGCCTGCGCGAACCCCTCACTGAAATTGCCGGTATGTACGAGGCCGGCACGGGCGCAAAAACAGCGTTGACCTTTGGCGCATCCGGACTGCTGCGCGAGCGCATCGAAAAAGGCGAGCCCGCGCAGGTGTTCGCCTCCGCCGACACCCAGCATCCCGAAACGCTGGCCGCGTCGGGCGGCAACTGGCAGCGGCCCACACTCTTCGTGCGCAACAGCCTGTGCGCGCTGGCGCTGCCCTCGGCCGGCATCACGCCGGCCAACCTGCTGGAAAAAATGTTGACCCCGGCGATCAAGCTGGCCACCTCCACGCCCAAGGCCGACCCTTCGGGCGACTACGCCTGGGCGCTGTTCCGCAAGGCGGAGGCCGTGCAGCCCGGCGCCTACGCCGCGCTGGACGCGAAGGCGCTCAAACTCACCGGTTCAGCCGACGCCGCCAAACCGCCGGAAGGGCGCGGCACCTACGCCTGGCACATGGACGAAGGCCGCGCCGACGTTTTCCTGACTTATTGCACCAATGCCCTGTCGGCGCGCAAGGAAGTGCCGCGGCTCGAGGTGGTGCAGATTCCGCCGGCCCTGGAGGTGGGCGCGGCTTACGGTCTCACGGCGCGCAGTGGTGACCCGGCGGCCACGCGGTTTGCGCGGTACCTGCTTACGCCGCCAGCGCAGGCGGTTTTCAGCCGTTTTGGTTTCGGCGCGCCCTGAAGACTGATGGGCGGATGGGCCGTGTACCTATAATTGTCCCGTGCCCCACCACCTCGCCTCCCGCCTGACCCCGCCCGTATGGGAACGCCTTGCCGCCTGGCTGGCATTCCTGGCCGTGCTGTCGGCGCTGTGGGCGCCGGTGTCCATGCTGGCGCAGGATGTCAAAACCGGCAAGCTGGGTGGCATTTGCAGTGTCAACACGGTTTCTTCCAACGCCGGCGGTGATGCTGTCGGCGGCGATGCGGGGTCCACCGGCCTGCGCTGTGACCTGTGCGCTTCACCAGGCCTGGTGCTGCCGCCTTTGCCAGTCGCCGCTTCTCCTTGTTTCACCGGCACCGCTGTTGCCGTGGCGGATGTCCCGGCAAACGCCGGCGCCGCCGTCCCCGGGCTGCCCTTCAGCCGCGGGCCTCCCTCCGTTTGATGTGAACCGCCTCGCCTGAGGCATTCCCGCGCGCGGGCCTGGCGGCCTGCACGTCCGTTCATTTCAACGTGTGAGTTTTCACGAAACTTTCCCGCGCACCGTGTGCGCTCGCCCGGCGCATGGCTGAACTGAACTTCAGGCTGTGATCCGCGCTTTCCTTTTTATCAAGTCACTCAGTTATCAAGTTACCAAGGTTGAACCATGAAACATATCGCCCTTCAAACCATCGCCGCCAGCATGCTGCTTTTGGCCGTCTCCCTGCCGGCCGCCGCGCACGTCACGCTGGAGTACCAGGTGGCCAACGCGGGCAGCTATTACAAGGGGACCTTCAAGGTCGGCCACGGCTGCGGCAACTCGCCCGTCAAGCAGATCGTGGTCACAATTCCCGCGGGCGTGCAGGGTGCCAAACCCATGCCCAAGGCCGGCTGGGCGCTGGAAGTCACGCGCGAGAAACTGGCCCAGCCGCGGCAGGACCACGGAAAAGCCATCACCGAAGAGGTGTCCCGCATCAGCTGGACGGCCAAAACCCCGGCAGACTATTTGCAGAATGACTGGTATGACGAGTTCGTGTTGCAGGCCAAGCTGCCGGCCAAGGCCGGCATGCTGTACTGGCCCGTCATGCAGGTGTGTGAAGACGGCAAGGTGGATTGGAACGAAGTGCCCAAGCCGGGCCAGGCACTCTCCGACCTCAAGAACCCCGCTGCCGCACTGGAGCTGATGCCCGCGGGCGGCGGCGAACACAATCACTGAACGGCACCGGCGGCCCTTCGTTTTAAAGTCAACCCATTGTTTCAAGGAGCATTTGCATGACATCCGAAAAATTTCCGACGTTCTCGAGGCTTTCACAAGCCGCGCTGCTGTTGTCGTTCGCGCTGGGAGGCTCGGCCGCCCTGGCGCAGGGCGCCGCCGTCAAGATTGACGGCGCCTGGGCGCGCGCCACCGTGCAGGGGCAAAAGGGCACAGGGGCCTTTATGAGCCTCACGGCCAGTGAGGCTACCCGGCTGGTGGGCGTGTCCTCACCGGTTGCGGGCGTGGCCGAAGTGCATGAAATGAAGATGGACGGCGACGTCATGAAAATGCGCGCGCTGCCTTCGCTGGAGCTGCCCGCCGGCAAAAAAGTGGAGTTCAAGCCCGGCGGTTACCACGTGATGCTGATGGACCTGAAAGCACCGCTGGCCAAGGACAGCACGGTTCCCCTGACCCTGCTGTTCAAAGACGCCAAGGGCGTGGAAAGCAAGCTGGAGCTGAAACTGCCGGTGGCCACGGCAGCGCCGGGTGCGGCCGGCACCGCGGTGGAGCACAAGCACTAGGGCAGGGCCCTTGCCGACTTAGCCGCGTTTGCCCGGGCCCAGCCGCCGGTACACGGTGGCGCGGCTCACGCCCAGCGCCCTGGCGGCCTGCAGCACATTGCCGCGCGCGTCGCTGACGGCCTTGCGGATCAACGCGGTTTCAAGTTCCTTGAGCGGCCGGCCCGCGTCGCCTGAAGGCGGCAGCTGCAGCGCGGCGGGCGGGGCATCGCGGCCGGCCGGCAGCGGCAGCGCGTGCAGGCGCAGGCCCGACCACAGTGGCGCCTCCAGCACGCCGCCCTGCGCGTTGCCGCGGCGCTGCGCCGCGTCAAACAGCATTTCAAAAGGCATGGCGAACAGCTCGCTGCAGTGCGGCATGCCGCCGGCCGCGGCGTCCAGGCGCGAGAGCATTTGCCGGGCCGCCGGGTTGGCGCCGGTGACGCAGCCGTCGGCGTCCACGCAGAGCAGGCCGTCGCTGTCATCGCCCAGCACCCGGCCCGGCCAGTTGAGCCGGACCAGCAGGGCATGGGGCCGGCCCAGCGTGAGCGCGTTTTCAATGCTGCGCGCGCACTGGGTGACCAGGTGCTTGAGTTCGGGCCGCTCGGCCGCTTCTATGCCCGTCAGGTCCAGCATGCCGGCGCAGTGCCCGTCGGGGCCGAACAGCGGCGCGCCGGCGCAGCTGTAGACCGAGGTTGCGTCGAAAAAATGCTCACCCCGGTGCAGCCAGACCGGCTGCAACTCGCCCAGCGCCGCGCCTATGGCGGTGGTGCCGACCCGGGCTTCCGAGAGGTCGGTGCCTATGCGCGTGATCACGTCGGCGCGGCTGTCGCTGCGGTCTATGCGGCCGTTGACGTCGACCACCACGCCGGCCTGGTTGGTCAGGATGGCGAAGTAGCGGGTGTCGGCGATCGCCCGGCCCAGCCGCTCAAGCGTGGGTTTGGCGGCCTGGACCAGCTGCTGGTTGGCTTCCTGGTGGCGCCGCATCTCGGCGGCCGGCACGGCATCGAAGGAAGGGGCTTGTTCGGGGTGCTGGCCGCTGGCCAGGCAGCGCCGCCAGGAGCGCTCTATCCAGCCTTCCAGGGCCGGCACGGCGTCGGCGGGCCGGGCTTCGCCGTACAGGACGGCCTGGCGCGCGCGGCCTATGCGCGCCAGCCTGTCCTGGCCGCCCGCGGCCTGGGCGGGATGAAAGGGGGTTATCGATGCCATGGCCCATTGTGGCCAATTTCGCCGGTTTGCGCAGGGGGCGTTTTTGCCCGGGCGCGCCGCCGCGGCAAACGCCCTGGGAGGGTATCAGCGCGCGTTGGCGGCGATCAGCAGCATGGCGGACTTCAGACCCGCCACCGTCATCAGCAGCGAGCCCAGCACATGCACGGTGGCCGTGAGCGCCGCCAGGCCGTAGCGCGCGTCCATCAGGAAGATCACCACCTCGGCTGAAAACGAGGAAAAAGTGGTCAGCCCTCCCAGGAAGCCGGTCACCAGCGCCAGGCGCCAGACCGGGTCCAGCTGGGGCATGGCCTGGAACACCGCGATGCAGATGCCTATCAGGTAGCCGCCTATCAGGTTGGCCGCCAGCGTTCCCCAGGGGATGATGCCCCCCGGCGTGAGCCACAGGCTCAGGCCCCAGCGGGCCAGCGCGCCCAGCGAGGCGCCCAGGGAGATGGCAAGGACAGTGAGCATGGCGTGTGTCGGAGGTAAAGGGGACGCTTTGGCGGGACAATGCAGCCATGACTTTAACCGCAGCATCCCCATCCGGCGAGACAGGTTTCCTGGGAGTCGTGATGCTCGATACCCGTTTCCCCAGGCCGCCCGGCGACGTGGGCCATCCCGACGCGTTTGGCGTGCCGGTGCGCCGGCATGTGGTGCGCGGCGCCTGGCCCGGCACGATCGTGCAGACAGCGGCCGGCTTGCGCGCCGCGGGCGTGGCGCCGGCCTTTGCGCGCGCGGTGCGGGTGCTGGAGGCCGAGGGTGCGCGTGCCGTCACCACGAGCTGCGGCTTCCTGGTGCTGCTACAGGCCGAGTTGCAGGCCGCCGCGCGGGTGCCTGTGGTGACTTCCAGCCTGCTGCAATTGCCGGGGTTGCTGGCGAGCCAGGCGAGGGTCGGTGTGCTGACCATCAGCGCGGCCGCGCTGGGCTCCGAGCATTTGCTGGCGGCGGGCGTGCCGGCCGGCCGGCTTGCCGACGTGGTGGTGCAGGGCGTGGACCCCGCCGGGGAATTCGCGACGGCCATATTGGGCAACCGCGACACCCTGGACATGGACAGGGCTTGCCGCGAGGTGGTGGATGCGGCGGTGGCGCTCAAGCGGCGCGAGCCTTCGCTGCAAGCGGTGGTGCTGGAATGCACCAACCTGCCGCCCTACCGGCAGGCTGTCGAGGCGGCCACAGGCCTGAAGACCTGGGCGCTGACGGATGATGAGAGGTTGCTTTCATGGAGTCATCGCTGAGCGCTATCCGGGGGCTCTGGACGGCTTCCAGAAATTCGATTATCGGGATGCAGGGCAAGGCGCCCGGAGCGCAGGAACCGGAATGCACTTTCGTGCATGAGGATTCCGAGCACCGCGCAACGCCGCCATGCGCCCGAGAATCGGATTTATGAAGCTGTCTATTTTTCTTTGCCCATCACCAGGTCGGGCAATATGGTCACGATCTGCGGGAACACCGTGATCAGCACGATGCACACCACCAGGCAAGCGAAGAAGGGAATCGCGGCGCGGGCAATGGTGTTGCTGTCCTTGCCGGTCATGTTCTGCAGCACAAAGAGGTTAAAGCCCACGGGCGGCGTGACCTCGGCAATCTCGACCAGCAGGATGATGAAGATGCCGAACCAGATCAGGTCGAAGCCGGCTTTCTGGATCATGGGCAGCACCACGGCGCTGGTCAGCACGATCATGGAGATGCCGTCCAGCGCCGTGCCCAGGATCAGGTAGACGATGGTCAGCACGCCTATCAGCGCGAAAGGCGAGAGGTTCATGCTGTTGACCCACTCGGCCAGCTCGCGCGGGATGCCGGTGAAGGCCATGGTCTTGGTCAGGAAGGCGGCGCCGGCCAGGATGAACATGATCATGCAGCTGGTACGCGTCGTGCCCATCAGGCCTTCCTTGAAGTTCTGCCAGGTCAGCGAGCGGCTCCACAGCGCCAGGCCCAGCGAACCCGCCACGCCGTAGGCCGCGCATTCGGTGGCCGTGGCGTAGCCGCTGATCAGCACCCAGCAGATGAACACGATCAGCGCGGCGCAGGGCAGCAGGTTGCCCGACTGCTTGATCTTCTGCATGAAGGTGGAGGGCGGGTCGGCAGCCGGCACTTTGCCCGGGTGGCGCAGGCTCCACCAGATGATGTAGCCCGAGAACAGCGCCATCAGCAAAAAGCCCGGGAAAAACCCGGCCAGGAAGATGCGGATGATGGAGGCGTCGGCCGCGACAGCATACACCACCATGGTGATGGACGGCGGGATCAGGATGCCCAGCGTGCCGGCGGTGGCCAGCGAGCCCAGGGCGATTTTTTCGTCGTAGCCGCGCTTGAGCAGCTCGGGCAGCGCCACCTTGGAAATCGTCGCGCAGGTGGCGGCCGAAGAGCCCGAGACCGAGCCGAAAATGCCGCAACCGAGGATGGTGGTGTGCATCAGGCGGCCCGGTACGCGGTTCAGCCAGGGCCGCAGGCCCTCGAACATCTCCTCGCTGAGTTTGGTGCGAAACAGGATCTCGCCCATCCAGATAAACAGGGGCAGGGCCGCGAGCTCCCAGCTGGCATTGCTTTCCCAGAAAGCGCTGAACAGGTTTTTGCCCGGCTGCGTGCTCGTGAAAAAAGCCTGCCCGACCCAGCCGCAAATGGCCAGTGTCATCGCGATCCACACGCCGCCCGAAAGCAGCAGCATCATGAGCAGCAGCAAAATGCCGCCCACCATCAGGATATCCATGTTGTTGTCTTTGTAGTCTGGAAAATAAAACGGAATAAGCGCGGGTTGGGCGTCACACTTCCGACGAGAAATCGCCGCGCGCGTGGCGCTCCTCGACTTCGCGCACAAAGGTCGGCACGCCGCCGCGCACCACGATGATGAATTCGTCGACCACGGCGACCAGCAGCAGGATGGAGCCCAGCGCAAAGCTCAGCTGCGGAATCCACATGGGCATGGGCAGCAGGCCTTGCGAGATGTCGTTGAACTCCCAGCTTTCGTAGGTGAACAGGCAGGCCGACCAGGCCAGGTAGGCCACCGCCACACTGCCGATCAACAGCGACGCCAGCTCCAGCACGCGGCGGGTTTTGGCATTCACGGAGTCGAGCAGCAGGGTCACGCGCACAAAGTCGCCGTGCTTGAAGGCATGGGCCATGGCAAAAAAAGCCGCAGCCGCGCAGAACCAGGCCACCACGTCGTTGACGGCGCCGGTGTTGACGCGGAACTCGCGCAGGATGCTTTGGCCGATCATCAGCACGGCGATGAGGGCAATAAAAGCGGCGCCCAAGGCGCCGCCTGCCAGATAAAGTTTGTCGAGGAACTTGCGCATGGCCTGCCTTGTTGTCTGCCTTATTTCTTCGCGGCCTTGAGTTTGTTGAAATTGGCGATGATGGCCTCGCCGTCAGGACCGGCTTTTTTCACCCAGTCGGCCTGCATGATGGTGCCGACCTGTTTCATGTCGGACACCAGCTTGGCCGGCGGCGTGACGATCTTCATGCCTTTTTCGCTCAGGGCTTTTTTGTACCACTCGTTCTTTTCCTCGCTGAGCTTCCAGCCGCGGGTTTCGGCGTCGGCGGCGGCCTTGGTCAGGGCGGCCTGGGTGGCCGGGTCCAGCGCGTCAAAGGCCTTTTTGTTCACGATGATGGCGTTCTTGGGCAGCCAGGCCTGGGTGTCGTACCAGTACTTGATGCTTTCATAGGTCTTGGAGTCGTAGCCGGTGGAGCCCGAACTCATATAACTTTCCACCACGCCCGTGGCCAGGGCCTGCGAGAGCTCGGCCGCCTGGATGGTGACAGGCTGCGCGCCAATCAGCTCGGCGATCTTGGCGGTGGCGGGGCTGTAGGCGCGCCATTTGATGCCGCGCAGGTCGGCCACCGAGGCCAGTTCCTTCTTGCTGTAAATGCCTTGCGGCGGCCAGGCCACGGTGTAGAGCAGCTTCATGCCCTGCGTGCCCAGCAGCTTGTCGAGTACGGGCTTTTGCGCCTCGTAGAGCTTTTTGGAGTCGGCGTAAGAGGTCGCCAGGAAGGGAATGCCGTCGACGCCGTAAATCGGGTTTTCGTTTTCGAAGTTGACCAGCAGCACTTCGCCGATCTGGGCCTGGCCGCCCTGCACCGCGCGCTTGATCTCGTTGGCCTTGAACAGCGAGGCGTTGGCGTGCACCGTGATCTTGAGCTTGCCGCCGCTGGCCTTGTCGACGTCGGCCGCGAATTGCGTCAGGTTCTCCGTGTGGAAGTTGCTGGCCGGGTAGGCGGCGGGAAGGTCCCACTTGGTCTGGGCAAAGGCGTTGGCACCCAGGGCGAGAGCGGCGGCCGCCACGGTGATCTTGAAATTCATGAGAGGCTCCAGGACAAGGAATTGATAAGTAGTAATAGGATAGACGCAAATCCCGCGCCAGTTCATCGGGCATACCCCGAAATACTGCGTCCACCTGTTTACGCAACCCTGGGGCCCCGCCATGAACCTGCGTTTTGTTGAAGCCTTCTACTGGGTGGCCTCGCTCAAAAGTATCTCGCGCGCCGCCGACAAGCTTTTCCTCACGCAGTCGGCCATGTCCAGCCGCATCGCCACCCTGGAAGAGGAACTCGGCATCCTGCTGCTGGACCGGCGCGACAAGCAGTTCAAGCTTACGGTGGCCGGGGCGCGCTTTTTTGTCTATGCGCAAAAGCTGCTGGAGCTGCAGCGCGAGGTCAAGCAGGAGATGGGCTCGGGCGCGCCCATGGCCGTCTCCATGCGCATAGGCGCCATCGAGTCGGTGCTGCATTCGTGGCTGATTCCCTGGCTCGAAAAACTGCGGGTGGACCACCCGGGGCTGGAGCTGGAACTCACAGTGGAAACCACGCCCATCCTGATGGACCAGGTGCAGCGCGGCACGCTGGACCTGGTGTTCGCGGCGCTGCCCGCCTCGGCCGACGGCGTGCGCAACCAGGCTTTCCCGCCCATGGACATGGCTTTTGTGGGCAATCCGGCACTGCATAAAAAAAGAAATTACCGGCTCGATGAGCTGGCCGAGATGGAATTGCTGACCTTCCAGAAGGGCTCTCAGCCGCATGTCACCCTGCTGGACCTCTTCAAGCAGAACCGCATGGAGCCCAAAAAGGTGCATGCGATTTCGTCGATCTCGGCCATGGTTCAGCTGGTGCAGGGCGGCTTCGGCGTGGCCTTGCTGCCGCGCGCGGCGGTGCAGCGTCTGACGGGCTTTGCCAGCCTCAAATTGCTGACCTGCGACAAGAAACTCAAGGCCTTGCCCATCCATGCCAGCTACCGCACCGACCCGACCTCGTCCATCGTGGAAACGGTGGTCAGGTCGGCCGTGGACTTCGCCGGGGAAGGTGGGGGCGGCACCAAAACGGCCCGCAACCCGGCCGCGAAAGCGCTGAAAACCGTCAAAAAAGGTGCATCAGGGTAAATCCCAATCATCGAAAAAATCGATGACGAAAGCAAAATATTTCTTGTTTGATTTCGTCATTTGCTAATCGCACACTTCGCCCCATGTCATCCAACTGTCATGTTTTTACGAGGAGTGCGAAATGAAGAAGTCATGGTGGGCCCGAGTGGCCGCGATATTGGCCGGCGCCGGTTTAAGCCTGTGCGCGCATGCGCAGCAGGAAGTCCGGATAGGCGTGCTGTATCCGCTGACCGGCCCCGCCGCCTCGGTGGGCGCCGAACTGCGCAGCGCGCTGGAGCTCGCCGCCGACATCATCAACAACGGCGCACCCGGGGTGTCCGAGCTGCCGCTGTCCGCCGGCAAGGGCCTGCCCAACCTCAAGGGCGCGAAGATCAAGCTGGTCTTCGCCGACCACCAGGCCAACCCGCAAACCGGCGCGACCGAGGCCGAACGCCTGATCACGCAGGAAAAAGTGGTGGCATTGGTCGGCGCCTATAACAGTGCCGTTACCGCCACGGCCAGCCAGATCGCCGAGCGCGCCGGCATCCCCTTCCTGAACCCGGAGTCGTCCTCGGCCTCGCTCACGCAGCGCAACTTCAAGTGGTTCTTCCGCACCACGCCGCACGACGACCTGTTTGTGCACAACGCCTTTGATTTCCTGAAAGAGCTTGAAGCCAAAAAAGGCATCAAGGCGGGCGTGGTGGCCAGCCTCAATGAAAACGGCTTGTGGGGCACGGAAACCACCAAGCTGCAAAGCAAGCTTGCGCCCGAGTTCAAGCAGAACCTGGCCAAGCAGGTGATGTACCCGGCCAAGACCACGCAGCTGACCTCCGAAGTGCAGACGCTCAAGGCGGCCAATCCCAACCTGGTGCTGCAGTCGTCCTATACGGCCGATGCCATCCTGTCGATCAAGACCTACAAGGAGCTGGGCTTTTCCCCGGACATGATCCTGGCGAACAACGCGGGCTTTACTGATACCGACTTCATCAAAACCCTGGGCAAGGACGCCGACTACATCATCACGCGTGAAGTCTGGGCGCTGGACCTGGCCAACCGCAACCCGCTGATCAAGCAGGTCAACGACCTGTTCAACAGCCGCTACAAGATCAACTTCACCGGCAATTCCTCGCGCACCTTCACCGGCCTGATGGTGATGGCCGACGCCATCAACCGCGCGGGCTCCACCGAGCCCGAGGCCATCCGCAAGGCGCTGGCCGCCACCGACATGCCCGGCAGCAAGCTCATCATGCCGTGGAAGGGCGTGAAATTCGACGCCACCGGCCAGAACACCCTGGGCCAGGGCATCCTGGTGCAGATCATGGGCGGCAAGTACAACACGGTCTGGCCTTTCGACATGGCTTCGCGCGAAGTGACCTGGCCCATGCCCAAGTGGGACCAGCGGAAATAAGCCGCTGACCTTGACTCACCTGCCTAAGAGACAACCATGACCACGGAAATATTGCTTCAGACGCTGGCCTCCGGCGTGCTGATCGGGCTGATTTACGCGCTGGTGGCTATCGGCCTGACCATGATTTTCGGCGTCATGGACATCGTGAATTTCGCACACGGCGAGTTCCTCATGCTCGGCATGTACTCGGCCTTCTGGCTGTTCGCCGTGTATGCGCTGGACCCCATGATCACCCTGCCGCTGACGGTCCTCATGCTGTTCGGCTTCGGTGTGCTGCTGTACAAGCTGGTGATCGTGCGCATCATCAACGCGCCCATGCTGTCGCAGATCTTCACGACCTTCGGCATCATGATTTTGCTGCGCGGCGTGGCCCAGTTCCTCTGGAAGCCGGATTTCCGCTCCATCGAGAACTCCGCCGTGAGTGGCACCGTCAAGCTGCTGGGCATACAGCTGGGAAAACCGCAGCTGGTGGCCGGCGTGGGAGCTGTCCTGGTAACCGGCCTGATCTATTTCTTCCTGAACAAGACCCGGCTGGGCGCAGCCCTGGAAGCCACCGCCTCCGACAAGGAAGCCGCGCGCCTCATGGGCATTGATTCGCACAAGATGTTCTCGCTGGCCTGGGGCATAGGCGCGGCCTGCGCCGGTGCGGCCGGCGTGCTGCTGTCGACCTTTTTCCCGATCTTTCCGGACGTCGGCGCGAGCTTCATCCTGCTGGCTTTTGTGGTGGTCAACCTGGGCGGCTTCGGCAGTGTCTCGGGCGCCTTCTGGGCCGGCATCCTGGTCGGGGTGATCGAGGTCATGGGCGGCCTGCTGCTCGGGCCGCAGTACAAGACCGCCATCGTGCTGGTGCTGTTCCTCGCTGTGTTGATGTTCCGGCCCCAGGGCCTGATGGGCAAGGCGTGAACATCATGAAAAACCTCGTTTTTGCCGTTGCCGCCTTGGTGTTTGCCCTGGCCGTCCCCGCCTTCACGGATGCCTCGCACCTCAACATGGCCATCCTGATCCTCATGGCGGCCCAGGTGGGCGTGGCCTGGAATATCGTGGGCGGTTATGCGGGCCAGGTGTCGCTAGGCCATGCGGCTTTCTACGGCCTGGGCGCCTATGCCTCGACGCTGCTGTTGGTCAAGTTCGGCGTCAACCCCTGGATAGGCGTACTGGCCGGCGGACTGTTGGCGGCCTTGCTGAGCCTGGGCTTTGGCTGGTCGTGCTTCCGGCTTAAAGGCCACTATTTCGCGATGGCCACCATCGCGGTGGCCGAGTTGGTGCAGATCTTCTTCACCGAGTGGGAGTATGGCGGCGCGGCGGTGGGCCTGTATGTGCCCATGGACCGCCAGGGCTGGTTGTGGCTGAACTTCGCCACCAAGCTGCCTTACTACTGGCTGGCGCTGGGCCTGCTGCTCATCACGCTGGGCGTGAACTGGTGGATAGAGCGCAGCTACCTGGGCTACTACTTCAGGGCCATCAAGGACGAACCTGACGCGGCCCGCAGCATAGGCGTGAACATCGCGCGCTACAAACAAGTCGCGCTGTCGGTCAGCGCCTTCCTGACCGCGGTCGGCGGCAGCCTGTATGCGCAGAAGGAGCTTTACATAGACCCGAACTCGGTGCTGTCGACGGCGCTTTCCATCAAGATGGCGCTGGTGTCCATCCTCGGCGGCGTGGGTACTTTGTTCGGGCCGGTCGTGGGCGCCGTGGTGCTGACCAGCATCGAGGAGCTCACCCGCATCGCCTTCGGCGGCACGGGCCGCGGCACCGACGTCATCATTTACGCGAGCCTCATCATCGTGATTGCGGTCTTTTACCCCACGGGCCTGCTCGGCTGGCTGCGCAGCTTCCGGGAGCGCCGGCTGGCGCGCGGCCATGCGTCGCGGCAGATGGCGATCCCTGCCGCCGCCGTGCAGAACGCCGGCAAGGAGGCCGTATGAAATTGCTGGAAGTCAAGCAGGTCAGCAAGCGCTTCGGCGGGCTGGTCGCCAACCAGGATGTTTCCTTCGGTGTGGATACCGGGCAGGTGGTGGGTTTGATAGGCCCCAACGGCGCCGGCAAGACAACCATGTTCAATTGCGTCGCGGGCTATTTCGCCCCCACGTCGGGCAGCATCCTGCTGGGCGGCCGCAATATCGCCGGCCTGCCGCCCGAGGCATGCGCCCGTGCCGGTGTGGCGCGGACCTTCCAGATCGCGCGCACCTTCACCAGCATGACGGCCTGCGAGAACGTGATGACGGCGGCCATGCTGCTGCAGCACAACGTCGCCAGGGCGCGCAGGGCGGCCATGGACTGGCTGGCTTTTGCCGGGCTTGAACGCTTTGCCGACAGGCCCGCCGCCAGCATGACCATCAGCGAGCAGCGGCGCCTGGCCGTGGCGCGCGCACTGGCCACGCAGCCGCGCATCCTGCTGATGGATGAGGTGATGGCGGGCCTCAACCCGTCGGAAGTCCGTGAAGCGGTCGACGTGGTCCTGAAGATCCGGGACAAGGGCATTGCCTGCCTGATCGTCGAGCATGTGCTCGAAGGCATCATGCCTATCGCCGACAAGATCGTCGTGCTGGACCGCGGCGTGAAGATCGCCGAAGGCACGCCGCAGCAGGTGTCCAGCGACGCCGCCGTGATCACCGCCTACCTGGGGGACTGAAGATGCTCGAAATCAAGAACCTCAAGGTTTGCTACGACGAAGTGCTGGCCGTCTCCGACGTCAGCCTGCAGGTCGAACCCGGAAAGATCGTGGCGCTGGTGGGCGGCAACGGCAACGGCAAGTCCACCACCTTGCGCGCCGTGGCGGGCCTGAATGCCGCCGCGGCCGGCAGCATCAGCTTTAACGGCGAGCCGGTTCACCGCATGCCGGCGCACAAGCGGGTCCCGCTGGGCCTGTCGCTGGTGCCGGAAGGCCGGCGCCTGTTTCCCCGGCTCACGGTGCTTCGCAACCTGGAGCTCGGCGCCTTCACGCGCATGGACAGGCACGAGGTGGCCCGGGGCATTGAAGAGATGCTGCAGCTGTTTCCCATCCTCAAGGAACGCGCCACGCAGCTGGCCGGGACCATGAGCGGCGGTGAGCAGCAGATGCTGGCCATTGCCCGCGGGCTGATGGCCCGGCCCAAGCTGCTGATGCTGGACGAACCCTCGTGGGGTATCGCCCCCAAGTTCGTGACCAAGGTGCTGGAGGTGATCCAGCAGGTCAACGCCACCGGTGTGTCGATATTGCTGGTCGAGCAGAACCTGCAAAAAGCCCTGAATATCGCGCATTACGGTTATGTCATCCAGACCGGCCGTATTGTGATGCAGGGCAAGGGCCATGAGCTGCTGAATGACGACCGGATCAAAAAGGCCTATCTGGGTCTTTGAGCGAAAACCCTGGCCACCATTTTTACCCATCCGTTTTTCCCACACCATGAACAAGATTTTTGATCGCCCCGCAGACCTTCGCATGGCCAGCCGCTGTGGCGAGTTTTCCCTGCCCACCGCGGGGCACGCCAACGGCCATATCCAGGCCAACCTCATGATCGTGCCGCAGGCGCAGGCCTTTGACTTCCTGCTGTTTTGCCAGCGCAACCCCAAGCCCTGCCCCTTGGTGGAGGTGCTCAAGCCGGGGGCCACTGAGCCTTTGTGCGCGCCGGGTGCGGACATCACGACCGACATTCCGGGCTACCGTGTTTACCGCGACGGCGAGTTTGTCGAGGAGCGCGGCGAGATCCGCTCGATCTGGAAGGACGACTATGTGGCCTTCCTGATCGGCTGCAGCTTTTCCTTCGAGGCCGCGGTCACGCAGGCCGGCATTCCCCTGAGGCATGTGGAGCAGGGCCGCAATGTTTCGATGTTCCGTACCACTCTCCAGTGCCAGCCCGCCGGCGTGTTCAGCGGCGAAATGGTGGTCACCATGCGGCCCATCAAGAGCCGCGACGTCGCGAAGGTGGTGGAGATTTCTGGCCGGTTTGACGTGGCGCACGGTGCGCCCGTTCACATCGGCAATCCGGAGGCGATAGGCATTACCGACCTGTCGCGTCCGGACTACGGCGATGCGGTCGACATCAAGGACGATGAAGTCCCGGTCTTCTGGGGTTGCGGCGTCACGCCGCAATGGGTAGCCCAGAAAAGCCGCCTGTCGATGTGCATCACCCATGCGCCGGGCAAGATGTTTGTGACCGACCTGAAAGGGTGAGTTTCATGCACCCTGCGCCGGGCTAATCCTCAACTCCCAAGGAGTTCCTCATGAAAGCAGTTCTGATAGCCGCGCTGGTCGCGGCGGGGGCAGCGCACGCCCAGACAAACTGGAAGCTGGCCACCGGCTACCGGGTGGAGTCCTTCCACACGCAAAACATCCTGCAGTTCGGCCGCGATGTGGACACGGCCACGCGAGGGGAGCTGCTGATACAGGTGTACCCCAACAACACGCTGGCCAAGCTGGCTGACATCAGCGCGGCCGTGCAGCAGGGAAAGGCCGAAGCCGGCGAGACCATCATGACCAGCATGGTCAAGGAAATCCCGCTGGCCGGCGCGGACTCCATTCCCTTCGTCGTCACCTCGTACAAGGACGCGCACCGCTTGTGGAAGCTGCAGCGGCCCGGCCTTGAAAAACATTTTTCCGAGCGCGGCCTGAAGCTCCTCTACGCCGTGCCCTGGCCGCCGCAAGGCCTGCATTCGAACAAGCCGGTGCGGGGGCCGACGGACTTTCGCGGCACCCAGATGCGCACCTACAACCAGACCACCCTGCGTATCGCCGAAATGCTGGGCGCCAAGCCGGTGGATGTGGCCATGGTCGACGTGGGCAAGGCATTGGCCGAGGGCCGCATGGACAACATGATCACTTCGGCGCTGACCGGCGTGGAGAACAAGGTGTGGGGCCCGATCAAGTACTACTACGAGATCAATGCCTGGTTCCCGAAAAATGCGGTGTTTGTGAGCAACAAGGCCTTCGAGGCACTCAAGCCCGAGGCGCGCGCCGCCGTGCTCAAGGCGGCCGCCGAGGCGGAAGTGCGCGGCTGGCAGGCCAGCCAGGCACTGGCCACCAGCGCCACCGAGGAACTGCGCGCCAACGGCGTGAAGATAGAACGCATCCCGCCCGAGCTGGACCAGGAGATCAAGCGCATGGGCGAGAAGTTCTCGCGCGAGTGGATACGGTCCGTGGGCAACGAGGCCAATGACATCTTTGTGCCTTATTACATGCCGCAATGAGTCCTTCTCAGTCCAATCCGAGTCCATCCCCAGCCCATCTTCTTGTACGACCCTTTACCCGATCCGGTGCTCCATGACAACACCCGCTGAGTCGATTTTTTCCTACCTGCGTGCCAAGGACGGCAATCGGCCCTACCTGCTGGCGGATGCTTTTACGCCGGATGCCTTGCTTGAGATGGTGGTCAAAACCGCCACGATGTCTTTTCCTCCCGCTTCGCGTGGGCGGGAAGCCATCGGCGACGTGCTGGTACGCAAATTCGCCCGGAATTACGAGAATGTCTATACCTTCTGCCTGTCCTCCGCGCCGCGAAACGATGCCGGCGTGTTCAGCTGCGACTGGCTGGTCATCATGACCGAAAAGGAAAGCCGCGCGGTGCGTGTCGGATGCGGCCGCTATGACTGGTGTTTTGCGTGCTCGGGGCTGGCGGAATGCTTGTCCATCACAATAGAAACCATGCAATCACTGCCGCCTGCAATGCAGGATGAAATTCTGCCTTGGGCGTGCGGCCTGCCATACCCCTGGTGCACCGCCGAGGCGGTGGCTCGCGGCGCCCCGACCATCGACCTGCTGCGGCCGGTACTTGAGTACATTGGGAGGATGCGGCCAGGGCGCAGCCTGCCTGGTGATGCGTCAGGGAGCGCTTTCGGAAACCAGCATATCGAAAGCGCCGAAGGCGGGCGCCAGAATTTTCACGATCACGCTTAACTTTTCAATCTAAAACATCATGCAAGACACCACATCCAAACCGGGCGGCGACCGTTGGCAATTCTGGATAGACCGCGGCGGCACCTTCACCGACATCGTGGCGAAAAAGCCCGACGGCTCGCTGGTCACGCACAAGCTGTTGTCGGAAAACCCGGAGCAGTACCGCGACGCGGCCGTGGCCGGGATACGCCACCTGCTGGGCCTGAAGGCCGGTGAGCCGATACGCGCCGACGTGGTCGACTGCGTGAAGATGGGCACGACGGTGGCCACCAATGCGCTGCTGGAGCGCAAGGGCGAGCCCACGCTGCTGGTCACCACGCGCGGTTTTCGCGATGCTCTGCGCATTGCCTACCAGAACCGCCCGCGCCTGTTCGACCGCCACATCGTGTTGCCCGAGCTGCTGTACAGCGCCGTGGTCGAGGCCCAGGAGCGCGTGGGCGCCCAGGGCGAGGTGCTGCAAGCGCTGGACGAGGCGCTGCTCAAAAAAGAACTGCTGGCCCACTACCAGAAGGGCTTGCGCAGTCTGGCCATCGTGTTCATGCATGGCTACCGCTTCACCGAGCACGAAAAGGCCGCCAAGCGCATCGCGGCCGAAGTGGGTTTCACGCAGATCAGCACCTCGCACGAAACCAGCCCGATGATGAAGTTCGTGAGCCGCGGCGACACCACCGTGGTCGACGCCTACCTGTCGCCCATCCTGCGCCGCTATGTGGAGCAGGTCGCCAGCGAGATGCCGGGCGTGCGCCTGTTTTTCATGCAGTCCTCGGGCGGCCTGACCGACGCGCATGTGTTCCAGGGCAAGGACGCCATCCTGAGCGGCCCGGCCGGCGGCATTGTGGGCATGGCCCGCACGGCGGCGATTGCCGGCCATGCCAAGGTCATAGGCTTCGACATGGGTGGAACGTCCACCGATGTCTCGCATTACGCCGGGGAGTTCGAGCGCGAGTTCGAGACCCAGGTGGCCGGCGTGCGCATGCGGGCGCCCATGATGAGCATCCACACGGTGGCGGCCGGCGGCGGCTCCATCCTCAAGTTCGACGGCGAGCGTTTTCGCGTGGGCCCGCAGAGTGCGGGCGCCAACCCCGGCCCGGCCAGCTACCGGCGCGGCGGGCGCCTGGCGGTGACGGACGCCAATGTGATGGTCGGCAAGGTCCAGCCGCGCTATTTCCCCAAGGTGTTTGGCCCGAATGCGGACGAGCCGCTGAGCTATGAGGCGGTTGAGGCCCAGTTCAACGAGCTGGCCGGCCAGACCGGCCGCAGCGCCGAGGTGGTGGCGGAAGGCTTTATCAACATCGCGGTGCAGCAGATGGCCAATGCCATCAAGAAAATCTCGGTGGCGCGCGGCTACGATGTGACGCGCTACACCCTGCAGTGCTTTGGCGGCGCGGGCGGCCAGCATGCCTGCCTGGTGGCTGATGCGCTGGGCATGACCAAGGTGTTTGTGCACCCGCTGGCGGGCGTGCTGAGCGCTTATGGCATGGGCCTGGCCGACCAGAACGTGATCCGCGAGCAGGCGGTGGAGCTCAAGCTTTCCGAGGCCGCGCTGCCCGAGATCGCCGGCAAGCTGGAGGAGCTGGCCGCCCATGCCGAGGCCGAGCTGCAGCGCCAGCAGGTCAGCAAGGGAGGCATCACCACGCACCGGCGCGTGCATGTGCGCTATGAGGGCAGCGATTCCGCGCTGATTGTTCCTTTCGGCACGCTGGACCAGATCGAGGCGGGCTTCGAGGCCGCCTACCGCCAGCGCTTCGCCTTTTTGATGCAGGGCAAGGGCCTGGTGGTGGAGGCGGTGTCTGTCGAGGCGGTGGTGGCCGGCGACGCGCCGGCCGAACCGCGCCATGCCACGCACGAGCCGCGCGAAGTGCCGCGCCGCGAAACCGTGCGCATGTACTCGGGCGGCCAGTGGCACGATGCGGCCTTGGTGGTGCGCGAGGATTTGCGGCCGGGCGACATCATTTCGGGCCCGGCCATCATTGCCGAGAAAAACGCGACCACGGTGGTCGAGCCCGGCTGGGAAGCGGCGCTCACGGCGCTGGACCACCTGGTGCTGGACCGCCGCGCCGAGCGCGCCGTGACCTTCGCGGCCGGCACCACGGTGGACCCGGTGCTGCTGGAGGTCTTCAACAACCTCTTCATGAACATCGCCGAGCAGATGGGCCTGCAGCTGCAGAACACCGCCTACTCGGTCAACATCAAGGAGCGCCTGGACTTCAGCTGCGCGCTCTTCGACACCGAAGGCAACCTGATCGCCAACGCGCCGCACATGCCGGTGCACCTGGGCTCCATGGGCGAAAGCATCAAGACGGTCATCCGCGAGAACGCCGGCAGCATGCAGCCGGGCGACGTCTATGTGCTGAACGATCCCTACCATGGCGGCACGCATTTGCCCGACATCACGGTGATCACGCCGGTCTACCTGGGCAGCGCCACGCAGCCGACCTTTTATGTGGGCTCGCGCGGTCACCATGCGGATATTGGCGGCACCACGCCGGGCTCCATGCCGCCGTTCTCCACGCTGATCGAGGAGGAGGGCGTGCAGATCAACAACGTCAAGCTGGTGGAACGCGGCGTGCTGCGCGAAGCCGAAATGATTGTGCTGCTCAAAAGCGGCAAATATCCCAGCCGCAACCCGCAGCAGAACATGGCCGACCTCAAGGCGCAGATCGCCGCCAATGAAAAAGGCGTTCAGGAGCTGCGAAAAATGGTCGACAGCTTCAGCCTGGAGGTGGTGCTGGCCTATATGCGCCACGTGCAGGACAATGCCGAGGAATCGGTGCGCCGCGTGATCACGCGCCTGAAGGACGGCGAATTCACGCTGCCGCTGGACAATGGCGCGCAAATCAAGGTGGCGATCCGCGTCGACGCCAAGGGCCGCAGCGCCGAGATCGACTTCACCGGTACCTCGCCGCAGCAGACCAACAACTTCAACGCGCCGACGGCCGTGTGCATGGCGGCGGTGCTGTATGTGTTCCGCACGCTGGTGGACGACGACATCCCGCTGAACGCAGGCTGCCTCAAGCCGCTGAAGGTCATCATCCCGGCGGGCTCCATGCTCAACCCGAATCCGCCGGCCTCGGTGGTGGCTGGCAATGTGGAGACCTCCACCTGCATCACCAATGCGCTGTACGGCGCGCTGGGCGTGATGGCGGCCGGCCAGTGCACCATGAACAACTTCACCTTCGGCAATGCGCGCCACCAGTACTACGAAACCATTTCGGGCGGCTCGGGCGCGGGCGGCAAGCTCGACGAGGCGGGCAAGCTGGTGTCGGGTTTCGACGGTACCAGCGTGGTCCAGACCCATATGACCAATTCGCGGCTGACCGATCCCGAGGTGCTGGAGTTCCGCTTCCCGGTGCGGCTGGAGAGTTATGAGATCCGCGAGAACTCCGGGGGCGCGGGCCGGTGGCGGGGCGGCAACGGCGGCGTGCGCCGCGTGCGCTTCCTTGAAGCCATGACGGCCAGCATCTTGTCCAACGGCCGCAAGCACGGCGCGTTTGGCATGGCCGGCGGCGAGCCGGGGCAGGTCGGGCGCAACCTTGTGGTGCGCGCCCAGGGCCAGGTCGAGGCGCTGGACCATATCGGCCAGGCCGACATGCAGCCGGGCGACGTGTTTGAAATCCACACGCCGGGCGGCGGGGGGTACGGTAAGGAACCCAGGTGAACAGGGTCTTGCCAGCTGCTTTGAGTGACTTCAGGCGCGGCAATGCCTGTGAACGGCGATGCGGGATTGAATGATGAAGCTGTATCAGCGGGATACCTCGCTTTATTCGTACAAGGTGCGGCTGCTGTTGGCGCTTCTGCAGGTGCCGCATGAAACAGTCGCCGTCAAGCGGCTGCCCGATGGCCGCAACGATGTGGACGCGGCGTACCTGAAGTTGAATCCGCGCGGCCAGATCCCGACGCTGGACGATGACGGCTTCGTGCTTTGGGGCAGCACTGCGATCCTGACGTATATCGCGCTGCGCCATGATCCCGCCCGGCGATGGTTGCCACCCGATCCACAAGGCGCGGCGGAGGTGGGGCAGTGGATGGAGCTGGCCCAGAACGAGGTCCGCACCGGCCTGTTTCTCTCGCGTGCCATCTCCCGCTTCGGCTACAGCGGCGGCCTGGAGGCGGCGCAAGCCAAGGGGCAGATTGCCCTGGAACTTTTGGAGGGGCGACTGCGAGAGCGCGGCTGGCTGGTCGGTGAAGGGCCGACGCTGGCGGACCTTGCCTGCTTTCCGGAAGTGGCTTTGACCGAAGGCGTGGAGTTCAGCCTGGCGGCGTTTCCCGGTGTGCGCTCCTGGTTGCAAGGTATTCGGGGGCTCGATCGATTCGTGCCACCTGACGATCCCAAAGCCTGAATGCTGGTACTCAAGCTCGCGCTCGTCGCTTTCTCGGTGCTGCTGTCGACGCTGGCGGCGCGGCGCTTTGGCCATCGTGTGGGCGGCGCCGTCGCGGGCATGCCCATGATCGCCGCGCCCATCATCGCCATCCTGCTGCTCGACCATGAGCCCGGGCAGGTGAGGGCCGTCGCGTTGGCCACCCTGGTGTGCCTGCCGGCCGCGATCGTGCACATTGTGAGCTTCTCGGTCAGCGCCGGGCGCTGGGGCGTCCCGGTGTGCGTATCGCTGGCGCTACTGGCCTATGCCTGCGCTGCGGCCGTGCTCGCGCAACTGCCGCTTGCGCCGGTACCGGTCAGCCTGCTGGCGCTGGCCGCACCGGCTACCGGCCTGTGGTTCGCGGCCCATCATGCGGGACCCGCCGCGCCTGTCGCGGTGCCCAGGCTGGAATTGGTACTGCGCATCGCCGCCGCGGTGGCGATGGCGGCCGTCATCATCGCGGGCGCCGACGTCTTGCCGCCCGCCGTCAGCGGCCTGCTGCTGGCGGTGCCCATCACCGGCACGGTGTTGCCCTGTTTCACCTTGCCGCGCTACGGCGCCGCGGCGACCCGAGCGCTGATGGCTGGCTTTCTGCAGGGGCTGCACGGTTTTGCGGCCTTCTTCATCGCGCTGTATTGGGCCTTGGGTGCTACTGGCCGGCTGGCCGCCTTCCTGATCGCCCTGGCCGTCGCGCTGGCCACCGCTGTGGCGATGCAGGCCCTGCGCCAGCGCTTGCGACGCCCCGAAACGGCGGGGACGGCCTGATCGCGCCATAATGCGGCGCCATGGACACCTCCGCTTTCGTCGACAACTACCGCCTGCTCGCCCGCTACAACCGCTGGTTTAACCAGCGCTTGTTTGACGCCAGCGAGCAACTGACGGACGAAGAGCGCAAGCGCGATCGCGGCGCCTTCTTCGGCTCCATCCATCACACGCTCAACCACCTGGTCTGGGGCGACCAGGCCTGGCTGAAGCGCTTCGCTGTCCAGGGAGTGGCGTTCGAGGCGCTGTCCGACTCGCTGCTGGCCCTCCCGCCCGGCGCGCTGCACGGGACGGTGCTGCACGAGGACTGGGCCGCCTTGCGCGCGCAACGCGACCGCCTGGATGCCGCCATCGAGGATTTCGCAAACCGGATGCCGCCGGACTATCCCCTGCGCACCATGCGCTATGCCAATACGCGGGGTGTGCAGCGCGAGCATCCGGTCTGGCAGGCGCTGACGCATTTCTTCAACCACCAGACCCACCATCGGGGACAGGTGACCGCGCTGCTCATGCAGGCCGGCATCGATCCCGGAACCACCGACCTGATCGCCATAATTTGAGACGCGTGCGAGCTGGTTCTCAATGAAAAAAGCCCGCCAGTGGCGGGCTTTTTTGCTGCCGGGAACGGCTTTACTTCTTGGCGGCGCTGGCAGCGCTGGCGGCTGGCTTGGCGGTGTCGGCCTTGGCGTCTTTTTTCTCGTCCTTGGCGGCAGGCTTAGCGTCCTTGGCCTTCTTGGCGTCTTCCTTCGCCTTCTTGTCAGCGTCGGCCTTGGCTTTGGCTTCATCCGCCTTCTTTTTCTTTTCTTCGGCCTTGGCCTTCTTGTCGGCCTCTTTCTTGGCCTTGGCTTCCTCAGCCTTGGCTTTGGCCTCGGCCTTGGGGTCTTTCTTCTCCGCGGCCGCTGCGGGGGCCGGTGCGGCGGCTACAGGCGCGGCCGGTTTGGCTTCGGCTTTTTTCTCTTCGGCCTTGGCGGCGGGCTTGTCATCTTTTTTCGCGGCGGCTGCGGGTTTTTCATCCTTCTTGGCGGCAGGGCTCGCGGCCACGCCCTTGAAGCTGGCACCGCCCACTGTCAGGCCTTCGGCGGAAAACTTGGCGGCGTTGCCTTCGCCCACGCCCTTGACGCGTTCGATGAAGTCGTTCCAGTCCTTGAAGCTGCCTTTCTTGCGCTCATCGATGATCTTGCCCGAGATGCCGGGGCCTATGCCCTTGATGCCGTCAAGCTCGGCCGCGGTGGCCTTGTTGACGTCAACAGCGGCGAACGAAACGGCCATGTACATGGCGGCGACGAAGGCCAGGATTTTTTTGAACATGAGAGATCTCCTCAAAGATTGGATTGAAGTGAAGGCACGTGATCCATCCTTGTGAAGAAGGAGGTCTTCTTCATAACGGCCCGTCCTGGACCGCGTTGACTACCGGCCCCGGCTTTGGGGCCAGGAAAACCCTAGTGAGAGGCTGGCGCGGACTCAGCCCGCGGCGGCGCTCAAGGCCTGCATGTAAGCGGCCACACCCGTTTGCACATCGGCGAAGGCATGGGTGCAGCCGACAGCGCGCAGCGCGCGCGGGTCGGCCTGGGTGTAGCTCTGGTATTTGCCGACCAGCGCGGGCGGGAAGGCGATGTATTCGATCAGGCCGCCGCGCACGGCTTCTTCCAGGCTCAGGGCCGGGCCTTTGCGCAAGGTGTTCACGACGGCCAGGGCCACGTCGTTGAAGGGCTGGGCCCGGCCGGTGCCGAGGTTGAAGATGCCGGACTTGCCGGGGTTGTCGAAGAACCAGAGGTTCACGGCCACCACGTCGTCGATGAAGATGAAGTCGCGCATCTGGCCGCCGGCGCCGTAGCCGCCGTATTCGCCGAAGAGCTTGACCTTGCCCTCGGCCTGGAACTGGTTGAACTGGTGGAAGGCGACGCTGGCCATGCGGCCCTTGTGCTGCTCACGCGGGCCGTAGACGTTGAAGTAGCGAAAGCCCGCGACCTGGGTGGCGGTGTTTTCAAAACGGGCGCCGAGCTCGCGCCGCATGCGCTGGTCGAACAGCAGCTTGGAGTAGCCGTAGACGTTGAGCGGGCGCTCGAACTCGGGCGACTCGGTAAAGGTGTCGGAGCCGCCGTAGGTCGCGGCCGAGGAGGCGTAGAGCAGGCGCGTGCCCTGGTCCTGGCAGGCGTGGAACAGCTCGCAGGACAGCGTGTAGTTGTTGTCCATCATGTACTTGCCGTCGGCTTCCATGGTGTCGCTGCAGGCGCCTTCGTGGAACACGGCCTCGACCCGGCCGTAGGCGCCTTCGGCGAACAGCTCGTAGAAGTCGTCGGCGTCGACATAGTCGGCGATCTTCAGGTCGGCCAGGTTGCGGAATTTGTCGCCATGGGTCAGGTCGTCGACGGCGATGATGTCATCGATGCCGCGGGCGTTGAGGCCCTTGATGATGTTGCTGCCAATGAAGCCGGCGGCGCCGGTGACTACGATTTTCATGATGGATCCTTGAGGTGAGCGCAAGCTCACTGCGCGGCGAACAGCTCGCCGTAGTTGACGGTGGCGGTGCCGAACTTGCCGACCACGATGCCGCCGGCGCGGTTGGCGATAGGCACGGCCTCGCGCAGACTCATTCCGGTGGCGGTCATGGCGGCCAGCGTGGCGATCACGGTGTCGCCGGCGCCGGTGACGTCGAACACCTCGCGCGCCACAGCGGGGACGTTGAGTTCGCCCTCGGCATCGAACAGGGTCATGCCTTCTTCGCTGCGCGTGAGCAGCAGGGCTTCCAGGTTAAGCGTCGTCCGCAGGTTGTGGGCCTTGGTGCGCAGGTCGGCTTCGCTGCTCCAGGCGCCTATGACATGCTCAAGCTCGGCGCGATTCGGGGTGATGACGCTGGCGTTTTTGTAGCGCGCGTAGTCCGAGCCCTTGGGGTCGACCAGCACCACCTTGCCGGCGGCGCGGGCCTGGGCAATCATCAGCACGATGTGCGCGAGGCCGCCCTTGCCGTAATCGGAGAACAGCACCGCGTCGTGCTCGGTGTGCAGCTTTTCAAAGGTGGCCGACTGCGAGGCCAGCACTTCGTTTTCAGGCGTGTTCTCGAAGTCCAGGCGTATGAGCTGCTGCTGCCGGCCGATGACGCGCAGCTTGACGGTGGTCTTGAGCTGGGCGTCGCGGCCGAAATAGGGCGTGATGCCGGTCTTGGCGACCAGTGCCTCGAGCTGGTGGCTGGCCTCGTCTTCGCCCACCACGCTCAGCAGCGAAGCCTGCGCGCCCAGCGTGACGATGTTGTAGGCCACGTTGGCCGCGGCGCCTATGCGCTCCTCTGTGCGTGTGACGCGCACCACGGGCACCGGCGCCTCGGGCGAGATGCGGTCCACCGCGCCGTACCAGTAGCGGTCCAGCATGGCGTCGCCCACCACGAGGACGCGGGCCGAGGAAATCTTTTCAGGCGTCAATTGCATGCTCATCTGTCTTGTCTTTTTCTACAGCTCTTCTATTCGGCGCGTCGGGTAGCTGTCCCAGGCCTGGCAGCCGGGGCAGTGCCAGAAGTGCTGGGTGGCTTCAAAGCCGCAGGCCGCGCAGCGGTAACGCATCAGGGGCTTGGTGGCCTGGTCCAGGGCGCGCTGGACCAGCGTGTGGTGCTGCTCGTCCTGCAGCTTCTCGCCGGCGATCCATTTGCCGGCCGCGACCAGCGAGGCCTGGCGCTCCAGGTGCTTCACATACCACTGCCGCGCCGAAGCCGGGTCTTTTTCGAGTTTGACGATGGCCTCGATCACGTCGATCGACGGCATGTTGGCGTAGCTGGCCTTGAGCAGCTCCAGCGCCATGGCCTCCTGGCCGCCGGCCTGCGCGATGTTGGCCAGCAGGCCAGCGGCCAGCGGCAGGCCTTGCGGCGCGGTTTTTTCGAGCTTTAGCAGGGTTTGCAGGGCGTCCTGCGGGCGGCCCAGCTGGTTTTGCAGCTTCGCCAGGTCTATCAGGGGGCGGGCCAGGGTCGGCGCCATGGCGATGGCTTCCTGCAGGGCGCCCAGGGCCCGGGTGGTGTCGCCGGCGGCCACGCAGGCGCCGGCCTGCTCGCACAGGTAGTGTGCCTGGCGGGCGCTGAAGCTGCCATGGCTGGAGCTGCCGAGCCGGGCGGCGATTTCCGTGGCATTGGCCCAGTCGCGCGAGCGTTCGTAAATCGACAGCAAGGCCAGCCGCGCCTCTTCTTCAAAGGGCGTGCCTTCGAGCTTTCGCAAGGCGGCCTCGGCGCGGTCCAGCAGGCCGGCCTTGAGAAAGTCGAGCGCCAGGGCATGCTGGGCGCGGTCGCGCTCGGGCTGCGTGAGGTCGCCGCGCGACATCAGGTGCTCGTGCACGCGCACGGCGCGCTCGTATTCGCCGCGGCGGCGAAACAGGTTGCCCAGCGCGAAGTGGAGCTCGGAGGTGTCCGGGTCGCTCTGCACCGCCTCGATGAAGGCGTCTATGGCCTGGTCCTGCTGCTCGTTGAGCAGGAAGTTCAGGCCTTTGAAATAGGCCTTGGGCGCCTGGCGGTTTTCGATGCGCAGCTGTCGCAAGTCCAGCCGTGAGGCCAGCCAGCCCAGCGTGAAGGCAATCGGAAACCCGAGCAGGACCCAGGTAAAGTCAAATTCCATGGTGCATCGTGGACGGGTCTTCGCTGACGGTGTGGGGACCCATGGTGGAGGCGTATTTGGCCGACCGGCGTTTTTTCCACCAGCGCGGCATCATGACAAAAATGCCGAGTGCCAGCCCGCAGGCGAAGGTCGCCAGCACGACCAGCACCAGGGGCGCTTGCCACATGGTGCCAAAAAAGAAATACACCGCAACCGTTTGCTGGTTATTCAGTGCAAAAGCGAAGAGCGTAAAAAAAATGGCTGCTTTAAGCAGCCACATGAGGTATTTCACTTGGTAATCCCCCGGGTGGTCTGGCGATTGTAGCCAGACCACCGAGGGACACCAGCAAGACTGGGACCTGTTTACGGCCGTAAACAGGTTCTACTTGGGTTCCGTGACCGCCAACAATTCCTGGGTGCGGGCATCAACGGCTTCGCGCAATGCCTTCCCGGGTTTGAAATGCGGCACCCGCTTTTCAGGGATGGCCACGCTTTCGCCGGAACGCGGGTTGCGCCCCATGCGGGGCGGGCGCCGGTTGATGGAGAAACTGCCGAAACCCCTGATTTCAATGCGATGGCCGCGCACCAGCGCGTCGCTCATGGCGTCAAGAATCGTCTTGACGGCATATTCGGCGTCGCGGTGCGTCAGCTGGCTGAATCGGGCCGCCAGTTCTTCGACGAGGTCGCTTCGGGTCATGGATCAAGTAGCTGCACAGCGCTGCGACCCGCCCCTGGGGGCGCATCGCAGTGCTGCGCGGTTGCCTTACTTTTCGTTGTTGTCCAGCTTGGCGCGCAGCAGGGCGCCCAGGCTGGTCGTGCCGGCGTTTTCGCGGGAAGACTGCTGGCTCAGGTTGGCCATGGCTTCCTGCTGGTCGGCGTTGTCCTTGGCCTTGACCGACAGCTGGATGTTGCGGGTCTTGCGATCCACGTTCACCACAACCGCGGAGACTTCGTCGCCTTCCTTCAGCACGTTGCGAGCGTCTTCGACGCGGTCGCGGCTGATTTCGCTGGCGCGCAGGTAGCCGATGATGTCTTCGCCCAGGTCGATTTCAGCGCCCTTGGCGTCAACCGTCTTGACCTTGCCGGTCACGATCGCGCCCTTGTCGTTGATCGACACGAACGTGGTGAACGGATCGGAATCCAGCTGCTTGATGCCCAAGGAGATGCGCTCGCGGTCGACGTCGACGGCCAGCACGATGGCTTCCACTTCCTGGCCCTTTTTGTAGTTGCGAACGGCGGCTTCGCCGGGTTCGTTCCACGAGAGGTCGGACAGGTGCACCAGGCCGTCGATGCCGGCAGCCAGGCCCACGAAGACGCCGAAGTCGGTGATCGACTTGATCGGGCCCTTGACGCGGTCGCCGCGCTTGGTTTCCTGTGCGAACTCTTGCCATGGGTTGGCCTTGCACTGCTTCATGCCCAGGCTGATGCGGCGCTTGTCTTCGTCGATCTCGAGGACCATGACTTCGACTTCGTCGCCCAGGGCCACGAGCTTGCTCGGGGCCACGTTCTTGTTGGTCCAGTCCATTTCGGACACGTGGACCAGGCCTTCGATGCCGGGTTCGAGTTCCACAAACGCGCCGTAGTCGGCGATGTTGGTGATCTTGCCGAACAGGCGCGTGCCTTGCGGGTAGCGGCGGTTCACGCCCATCCATGGGTCGTCGCCCATTTGCTTCAGACCCAGCGAGACACGGTTCTTTTCGGTGTCGAACTTCAGGATCTTGGCAACAATCTCTTGGCCAGCCGTCACCACTTCGCTAGGGTGACGCACGCGGCGCCATGCCATGTCGGTGATGTGCAGCAGGCCGTCGATGCCGCCGAGGTCAACGAATGCACCGTATTCGGTGATGTTCTTGACGACGCCCTTGACGGCAGTGCCTTCCTTGAGGGTTTCCATCAGCTTGGCGCGTTCTTCGCCCATGCTGGCTTCGACCACGGCGCGGCGGCTCAGCACCACGTTGTTGCGTTTGCGATCGAGCTTGATGACCTTGAATTCCATGGTCTTGTTCTCGTAGGGAGACAAGTCCTTGATGGGGCGGGTGTCGATGAGCGAGCCGGGCAGGAAGGCGCGGATGCCGTTGACGAGGACGGTGAGGCCGCCCTTGACTTTGCCGCTGGTCTGGCCGGTGACGAACTCGCCGGATTCCAGGGCTTTTTCCAGGCTCATCCACGAAGCCAGGCGCTTGGCCTTGTCGCGGGACAGCAGGGTGTCGCCGTAGCCGTTTTCGACGGAGTCGATGGCCACGGAGACGAAATCGCCGACCTGGACTTCGAGCTCGCCCTGGTCGTTCTTGAATTCTTCGAGGGGGACATAAGCCTCGGATTTGAGTCCGGCATTCACAACAACGTGGTTGTGGTCGATACGAACGACTTCGGCGGTGATGACTTCACCGGTACGCATTTCAGAGCGTTGCAGCGATTCGTTAAATAGGTCGGCAAAAGATTCAGACATGATTTTCCTAGTCCACACAACAGGGTTCCAATAGCGGAATTGCTATTGTTTTTATAGCTGCTTGCGGCGGTGTTTTTGCGGCCAGACGTCTGGTAAGGCCGCGGGTTACGTTGATGAACCTGCTGACCCAAGCGCAGGTTGCGCGTCGGGGGTCAGAAGGGCCGGGTGCCTTGCCACCATTCAAGCACCTGCTCCACCGATTTCTCAATCGACAGATAGGAGTTATCCAGGGGGCGGGCGTCATCAGCAGGTTTCAAAGGGGCTGCTTTTCGCGACGAATCGCGCGCATCACGTGCCTCTAAATCTTGCTGAATCTCGCTGATTGTAGCCGAATTTCCCTTTGAAATCAACTGCTTATGCCGGCGTTCGGCGCGGTGCAGGGCGTTGGCCGTGAGGAAAACCTTGAGCGGGGCATCCGGGAAGATGACGGTTCCCATGTCCCGGCCGTCGGCGACCAGTCCCGGCAGCTTGCGAAAGCTGTGCTGGAGCTCCAGCAGGGCGGCGCGAACCTCGGGGTGGGCCGACACGCGAGAGGCCGCCATGCCGGCGGCTTCGGTGCGTATGGCCTCGGAGACGTCCTGGGGCCCGAGAAAAATGCGGTCGCGCTGAAAGTGCACCGGCATGGTGCGCGCCACGCGGGCCACGCCGGGCCCGTCGTCCAGCGAAACGCCGGCCAGCGCCGCGGCATGGGCGCTCAGGCGGTAAAGCGCGCCCGAATCCAGGTAGTGGTAGCCCAGCCGGTGGGCCGTCAGGGCCGCCAGCGTGCCCTTGCCGGAGGCCGTCGGGCCGTCGATGCAGATGACGGGAACCTGGCCGGTGCCGGCTTGGGCCACTTCAAACAGGGCTTCGAAGTAATCGGGAAAGGTTTTGGCGACGCATTTGGGGTCCAGGATTCGCACCGGCAACTGTGCCGGGTTGAAGGCCGCCAGCGAAAAACACATGGCCACGCGGTGGTCGTCGTAGGTATGAATCGCGCCCGTCGTCCATTCGGTGGGGGGGGTGATCTTGAGGTAGTCCGCGCCTTCCTCGACCACGGCGCCGAATTTTTGCAGCTCGCAGGCCATGGCGGCGATGCGGTCGGTTTCCTTGACGCGCCAGCTCGCGATGTTGCGCAGCGTGGTGGTGCCGTCGGCGTAGAGGGCCATCACGGCCAGTGTCATGGCGGCGTCGGGGATGTGGTTGCAGTCCAGGTCTATGGCCTTGAGCGGCCAGGTGCCGCGCGAAATGCGCAGCGAGTTCGGTGCGCTGTCGACCCGCGCGCCCATCATTTCGGCGGCCTCGACGAAGCGGATGTCACCCTGGATGGAGGCGGCGCCCACACCCTGGATTTCGATGCCGGAGTACCCCGGGGATGCCGCCGCGATGGCACCCAGTGCGATGAAATAGCTGGCCGAGGAGGCGTCGCCCTCGACATGGATGGCGCCCGGCGACTGGTAGCGGCTGCCGGCCGGAATTGTGAAGCGTTCCCAGCCCTCGCGCTTGACGTCTATGCCGAAGCGCTGCAGCAGCTTGAGCGTGATCTCAATGTAGGGCCGGGAGATCAGCTCGCCGACCACTTCAATGTAAATATCCCGCTCGGCGACCAGCGGCAGGGCCATCAGCAGGGCGGTCAGGAACTGGCTGGAGACGTCGCCGCGCACCCGTATGGGCTGCTCCAGCTTGGGTTGCCCGGGCCGCAGGCGCAGCGGTGGAAAACCTTCGTTGCCGAGGTAGTCGATGGTGCAGCCCAGTTGCCGGAGCGCATCGACCAGGTCGCCTATGGGCCTTTCGTGCATGCGCGGCACGCCGGACAGCTCGAATTCCCCTCCCAGCAGGGCCAACGCGGCCGTCAGCGGCCGCATGGCCGTGCCGGCATTGCCCATGAAGAGCTTGGCCGGGGTCTGGACGGGCCGGCCGCCCAGCCCGCTGATGACGGCGGTGTTGCCGTCCTGCCGCACTGTGCAGCCGAGCTGCCTGAGCGCGGCCAGCATCACGGCGGTGTCGTCGGAGGCGAGCAGGTCGTGGACCGTGGTCTCGCCGTGGCTCAGGGCGGCCAGCAGGAGGACGCGGTTGGAAATGCTTTTGGAGCCGGGCAGGCGGACGGTGCCGCCCGCGCTGCGCAAGGGCGGAACGTCCAGGAACTCGGTGTCGAACATGGACTGCGGGCTATTTGTGCGATTTTTGTGAGGAGATGCGCCAGTTGGCCCGGGTCTCGCTGGCCCGCTCGATCAGCACTTCAAGGACGTCGCCGCTGCTGCTGGCAATCAGTTCCTCGAGCGACTTTAGGGTCTCCTGGAAAATCTTGGACTGGGCCAGCAGTTCTTCGCGATTCGCGATCAGGATGTCGCGCCACATTTTCGGGTCGCTGGCGGCGATGCGCGTGAAGTCCCGAAAGCCGGGGCCGGCCAGCGACATGTATTCCTTGCCATGGTCCTGCCCGGTGATGCCGTTGATCAGGGCAAAAGCGATCAGGTGCGGCAGGTGGCTGACGGCGGCGTAGGCGGCGTCATGGGCCTGGGGCGACATCTTGAGGACATGGCAGCCCAGGGCCGTCCAGACGTCGTTGGCTTTCTGCAGTTGTACCGTGAAGGTGCGCTCTATGGGCGTCAGGATGACCTGCTTGCCGGCGTAGAGGTCCACGTCCGCATGCTCAACCCCCGAGACTTCCTTGCCGGTGATCGGGTGGCAGGGCACGAAGGAGCCGACGTTGTCGCGCAGCACGCGCCGGGCGGCGTCCACCACGTCGCGCTTGGTCGAGCCGACGTCCATGATCAGCGTGTTCGGGCCGACCAGGTGGCGTATGGCTTTGAAGGTGGCCTCCGTCGCGGAAACCGGAACGGCCAGCAAAACGATGTCGGCCCCCGAGACCGCCAGCAGCGCCGAAGGCGCCTCCACGTCGATCACGCCCATCTGGCGCGCCCGCTCCGTGGTGGAGGGGGATTTGCTGTAGCCGACGACGCGCTTGACCAGGCCGGCACGTTTGAGCGCCAGCGCGAATGAGCCACCCATCAGGCCGCATCCAATGAGACCTAATTGTTCAAACATGTTGTGGCACCAGGGAGGTTGTGAGTCGTTGCATTAATCGCCGATGGGATAGGTTCCGAGGACCTTGTAAAAGGCGCACAGCTGCTGCAAATCGGCCAGCGCGGCTTTGACATGGTCCTGGGAGGGGTGACCTTGCAGGTCAATATAAAAATAGTATTCCCACTGGCCGGAGCGTGCCGGGCGCGATTCGAAGCGGGTCATGGAGACGCCGTGGGCTTTCAGCGGCATCAGGATGTCGTGGACGGCGCCCGGGCGGTTGGGCACGGATACCACCAGGCTGACGCAATCCTTGCCGGATGCGGGCGGGGAGGGCAGTGTCTGCGGCAGGCAGACCACGGCAAAACGTGTGCGGTTGAAGGCGTCGTCCTGGATGGCGTGGGCCGCCGTATAAAGGCCGAATTGGGTGGCCGCCCGGTCGCTTGCGATGCCGGCCCAGGCCGGGTTGGTGGTGGCCAGGCGCGCGCCCTCGGCGTTGCTGGAGGCGGTGCGGCGGTCGGCGTGGGGCAGGTGCGTGGTCAGCCAGCCCTGGCATTGGGCCAGCGCCTGGGGGTGGGCGTAGACCGCTTCTATGCCTTCGAGCGACTCCGAGAGCCGCAGCAGGTTGTGGCGCACCATCAGGCTGATTTCGCCGACGATGTGCAGGGGGGAGTTGAGGAACAGGTCGAGCGAGCGGGAAACCACGCCTTCGGTGGAGTTTTCCACCGGCACGACGCCGTAGCTGGCGCTGCCGGCCGCCGTCGCGCGAAAGACCTCATCGATGCTGATGCAGGGAACGTGTTCGATGCTGGCACCGAAAAACTGCAGCGCCGCTTGTTCGCTGAAGGTGCCGGCGGGGCCCAGGTAGGCCACGCGCACCGGCGATTCCAGGGCCAGGCAGGCCGACATGATTTCGCGCCAGACGGCCGCCACGTGCTCGTTCTTGAGCGGTCCCTGGTTGGCCTGCTGGATCTGCTCTATCACCTGGGCCACCCGGTCGGGACGGAAAAACGGCGTACCTTCACGTTTTTTGAGCTCCCCGACCTGCTCGGCCACCTGGGCGCGGCGGTTCAACAGGGAAAGCAATTCTCTGTCCAGGGCGTCGATCTGGACGCGTAAATCAGCAAGGTTGGCAGTCATATCAGGGGCCGTCCGCCCGCGCCATCTGCACTGGATGCCCCTTGGGGACAGTGAATGTGGCGGGCATGGGGTATTTCGTCCTAGGCGTGTTTTTGTTCGAATTCTCGCATGTACGCCACCAGCGCCTGCACGCCGGCCAGCGGCATGGCGTTGTAAATGCTGGCGCGCATGCCGCCTACCGACTTGTGGCCCTTGAGCTGAAGCAGGCCCGCCGCCTTGGCGCCGGCCAGGAAAGCCTCGTTGCGCGATTCGTCGCGCAGGAAAAAAGGCACGTTCATGCGCGAGCGGCAGTCCTTGCCGACCTTGTTCAGGTAGAACTGCGAGCTGTCGATCGCGTCGTAAAGCAGCTGCGCCTTGGCCAGGTTACGCTTTTCCATGGCCGCGACACCGGCGGCCGCGCCTTCCCGCTGGCGCTTGAGCCACTGAAAGGTCAGGCCCGCGATGTAGATGGCGTAGGTGGGCGGCGTGTTGTACATCGACTGGTTGTCCGCCACCGTCTTGTAATCGAAGGCGCTGGGGCATGCCGCCATGGCGTGGCCGAGCAGGTCCTCGCGGATGACCACCAGCGTCACGCCGGCGGGACCGAGGTTTTTCTGCGCCCCGCCGAAGGCCAGGCCAACGCGGGACCAGTCGACGGACCGTGAGGCCACGTGGGACGAGAAGTCAATCACCAGGGGTGCGTCGCTTCCCAGGGCCTTGAGGTCCGGCAGGCTCTGGAATTCCACGCCGTTGATGGTTTCGTTGGTGCACAGGTGCACGTAGGCCGCGTCCGGGCGCAGCTTCCAGCCCGAAGGCGCGGGCAGCTGCGTGTGCCCGTTGTCGGCGTTGCTGGCGGCGACCTGCGCGTCGCAGTACTTGCGCGCTTCTTTTTGCGACTTGTCGCTCCAGCTGCCGGTCACCACAAAATCAGCGGAACGCCCGCGCGACAGGTTCAGCGGAACGATGGCGTTCTCGGCCAGCCCGCCGCCCTGCATGAACAGGATCTTGAAGTGGGCCGGAACGGCCATGAGTTCGCGAAAATCGGCCTCGGCGGCTTCATAGATGGAGATGAACTCCTTGCCGCGATGGCTCATCTCCATCACGCTCATGCCGCTGCCGTGCCAGTCCAGCATTTCACCCGCCGCCTGCTGCAAAACCTCCTCGGGCAGGTTCGCAGGGCCGGCGGAAAAATTGAACGGACGGGTCATTTCTTCGCGGGCGGCTTGGCTGCTCCCGGGGCAGGGCTGGTGCCGACGATCTTTACCGCCGTCTCGTCGAACTGCTTGATGCGCGCCACCACGTCGGTGCGCGAGGCCTCGACGAGTTTCTGCACAAAGACGTTGCCGAGCTCAGGCGCGGTGGCCTGGTATTTTTTGATGGCGGGGGACTCGAAGAAGGCGGCGATCTGCTGGAGTTCCTCGAGCGTGAAACGCTCCGCGTAGGCGGGTACCAGCGATTCGGCGCTGACCTTGCCGACCTGCTTGCCGATCAGCTGGCTGGTGTCATCGGCGTACTTCTTGAGTTCGGCGTTGAGGTCTTCCGAGGCTTTTTGGCGCTTGGCCTTGGGTACGTTGGCTTCCAGCTGGGGGCCCCATTTGTTGATCAGGTCCTGGGCCGTGCTGCCGGCCAACTGGCCCACCAGGCGATCCAGCTCGGGACCCTGCTGCAGGGCGACCACTTTTTTGGCCAGCTCGGTTTTGGGGTCGGTCTGGGCGTGGACGGCTGCGCTGCAGGCCAGGCCGGCGATCGCGAGGGTGGTAATCAGTTTTTTCATCAATTGCTTTCCGTGTTGGAGGCGTCTGCGCCGGTGTCGTTTTCGGTGTCGAGGTCGTCCAGCGTGGCATCGTTTTCGACGATGCGCTGCAGGCCGCTCAATTGTGAGCCCTCGTCCAGGCCGATCAGCGTAACACCCTGTGTAGCCCTGCCCATCTCGCGGATTTCACTGACGCGTGTACGCACCAGCACGCCCTTGTCGGTGATGAGCATGATCTCGTCGTCGACGTGGACCAGCGTGGCGGCCACGACCTTGCCGTTGCGCTCACTTTGCTGGATGGCGATCATGCCCTTGGTGCCGCGGCCGTGGCGCGTGTATTCGGTGATGGAGGTACGCTTGCCGAAGCCGTTCTGGGTGGCCGTCAGCACGCTTTGCTGCTCGTCCTCGGCCACCAGCATGGCGATCACGCCCTGGCCGTCTTCGAGCGTCATGCCGCGCACGCCGCGCGCGTTGCGGCCCATGGGGCGCACGTCGTTTTCATCAAAGCGCACGGCCTTGCCGCCGTCGCTGAACAGCATCACGTCGTGCTTGCCGTCGGTCAGGGACGCGCCTATCAGGTAGTCGCCCGGGTCTAGGTCCACGGCGATGATGCCGGCCTTGCGCGGGTTGCTGAATTCGTCGAGGGCCGTCTTCTTCACGGTGCCCATGGAGGTGGCCATGAAGACGTACTGGTCGGCTGGGAAGCTGCGCTTGTCGCCCGTCAGCGGCAGGACCACAGTGATTTTTTCGCCTTCCTGCAGCGGGAACATGTTGACGATCGGCCGGCCGCGCGAGCCGCGCGACCCTGCGGGAACCTCCCAGACCTTGAGCCAGTAGAGCCGGCCCCGGTTGGAGAAGCACAGGATGTAGTCGTGCGTATTGGCGATGAAGAGCTGGTCGACCCAGTCGTCGTCCTTGGTGGCGGTGGCCTGCTTGCCGCGGCCGCCGCGTTTTTGCGCCCGGTACTCCGACAGCGGCTGGCTCTTGATGTAGCCGGTGTGCGAGAGCGTCACCACCATGTCGGTCGGCGTGATCAGGTCTTCGGTGCTGAGGTCGAAGGAGCTGTGCTCGATGTGGCTGCGCCGTGCGCCCAGCTTGGTCTGGCCGAACTCCAGCTTGATGGCGGACAGCTCTTCTCCGATGATGATGGAGACGCGCTCGGGCTTGGCCAGGATGTCGAGCAGGTCGTCGATTTCGGCCATGACTTCCTTGTACTCGGCCACGATCTTGTCCTGCTCCAGGCCGGTCAGGCGCTGCAGGCGCATCTGCAGGATTTCCTGGGCCTGGGTTTCCGACAGGCGGTACAGGCCGTCGCTGCCCATGCCGAACATTTTTTCAAGGCCGTCGGGACGGTAGTCGTCGGCGTTGACGATGCCGCCGTCGGCGCGCGTGCGGGTGAGCATTTCGCGCACCAGGCTGCTGTCCCAGGGGCGCAGCATCAGTTCGGCCTTGGCCACCGGCGGCGTGGGGGCGTTGCGGATGATGGCGATGAAGTCATCGATGTTGGCCAGTGCCACGGCCAGGCCTTCCAGCACATGGCCGCGTTCGCGCGCCTTGCGCAGCGTGTACACGGTGCGGCGCGTCACCACTTCGCGGCGGTGTGAGAGGAAGACCTGGATCAGGTCCTTCAGGTTGCACAGCTTGGGCTGGCCGTTGACCAGCGCCACCATGTTGATGCCGAAGGTGTCCTGCAGCTGGGTCTGCTTGTACAGGTTGTTCAGCACCACTTCGGGGACTTCGCCGCGCTTGAGTTCGATGACCAGGCGCATGCCGGACTTGTCGCTCTCGTCCTGGATGTGGCTGATGCCCTCGATTTTTTTCTCGTGCACCAGCTCGGCCATGCGCTCCTGCAGCGTCTTCTTGTTGACCTGGTAGGGCAGCTCGTCGACGATGATCGACTGGCGCTGGCCCTTGTCGATGTCCTCGAAGTGGCACTTGGCGCGCATCACCACCTTGCCGCGGCCGGTGCGGTAGCCGTCCTTGACGCCGTTGATGCCGTAAATAATGCCGCCTGTGGGGAAGTCGGGCGCCGGCACGATTTCCATCAATTCGTCGATGGAGGCCTCCGGATTCTTCAGCATGTGCAGGCAGGCGTCGACCACTTCGTTGAGGTTGTGGGGCGGGATATTGGTCGCCATGCCCACCGCGATGCCGCCCGATCCGTTGACCAGCAGGTTGGGCAACCGGGTCGGCACGACCAGGGGCTCCTGTTCGCTGCCGTCGTAGTTGGGGCCGAAATCGACGGTTTCCTTGTCCAGGTCGGCCAGCAATTCGTGGGCGATTTTCGACAGGCGGATTTCCGTATACCGCATGGCGGCCGCGTTGTCACCATCCACGGAGCCGAAATTTCCCTGGCCGTCGACCAGCAGATGGCGCAGGGAGAAGTCCTGGGCCATGCGAACAATGGTGTCATAGACCGACTGGTCGCCGTGCGGGTGGTATTTACCGATCACGTCGCCGACGATACGGGCCGACTTCTTGTAGGGGCGGTTCCAGTCGTTGTTCAGCTCATGCATCGCGTACAGAACGCGCCTGTGCACCGGCTTGAGGCCGTCCCTGGCATCGGGGAGGGCCCGGCCAACGATCACGCTCATGGCGTAATCGAGATAGCTGCGCCGCATTTCCTCTTCAAGACTGATGGGCAGGGTTTCTTTAGCGAACTGGGTCATGAGCGGCCTGGTTGGGATTTCGAGATTCTTGAGGAAAGCCAGCGATTTTAAGGCTTGAGTTTATAGCGGCCACTTGTGGCGGGGCAGCAACAAATGCTCAAGAATCTTAAGTCTGTGTCAGACGAAGCCGATAGCGTGCTTGAAGGTTGGGGCAGGTGTGGCACAATCGATGTAACGCTTTGAGTGATGGTCACTCACGGCGTGTAAATTACTAATCGCAGCAAGTCTGCGGCTTTTCTCTAGAGGAGAACCATGAAGAAACTCAACAAAGTGGCAATGTTGTTTGCTTCCGCAGCGCTTGCTACCGCCGCTGGGGCACAAACGATCGACAACTGGATGAACGGCAATCGTGAGCTGGTCTGGAAAAACGGCACCAACGAACTGTGCTGGCGCGATGCCAACTGGACGCCTGCTACTGCAGCCCCTGGTTGCGATGGCGCAATTGCCCCTGCGATGGCTCCCGCCGCTCCTGTTGCCGCTACTCCTGCTGCTCCTGCCCGTCCAGGTCCCGCTCCGGTCGCTCCTCCCGCCGCAACGAAGGTTACCTACGCCGCTGACGCTTTCTTTGACTTCAACAAGTCTGTGATCAAGCCAGAAGGCAAAGCCAAGCTGGACGATCTGGTCGGCAAGATCAAGGACATCAACCTGGAAGTCATCATCGCCGTGGGTCACACCGACTCCGTTGGTAGCGATGCTTACAACCAGAAGCTGTCGGTTCGCCGCTCGGAAGCCGTCAAGGCATATCTCGTGTCCAAGGGCATCGAGAAAAACCGGGTCTACACTGAAGGCAAGGGCGAGAAACAGCCAGTTGCTGACAACAAGACCGCTGAAGGCCGCGCCAAGAACCGCCGCGTCGAAATCGAAGTGGTTGGTACCCGCGCCAACAAGTAATCCTCCGGGATCGCTTCAAGAACCGCGCCTAGGCGCGGTTTTTTTATGCCTCAACGATAATGCCTCATGTCTACAAGCGATAACTTCGATCCCGCCGAGCTGGCCAAATTCTCCGACTTGGCCCATCGCTGGTGGGACACCGAAAGCGAGTTCCGCCCCCTGCACCAGATCAATCCCCTGCGCCTGGGCTGGATCGACGGCCAGGTTCCGCTCAAAGGGCTGCGCGTGCTGGATGTGGGCTGCGGCGGCGGTATCCTGGCCGATTCCATGGCCCGTAAGGGCTCCGAAGTCCTGGGCATAGATCTGGCCACAAAGGCGCTCAAAGTCGCCCAGCTCCATGCGCTGGAAGCCCAGACGGAAGGGGTGCAATACCGCGAAATCAGCGCCGAAGCGCTGGCGGCCGAGCGGCCGGGCAGTTTTGATGTCGTCACCTGCATGGAAATGCTGGAGCATGTGCCCGACCCTTCGTCCATCGTCAAAGCCTGCGCGGCGCTGGTCAAGCCCGGCGGGCATGTGTTTTTCTCCACCATCAACCGCAACGCCAAAGCCTTTCTGTTCGCCATTGTGGGCGCGGAGTATGTGCTGAACATGCTGCCCCGCGGCACCCACGAGTACGCCAAACTGGTCAAACCCAGTGAACTGGCCGGCTACTGCCGGACCTCCGGGCTCTCCCTGCTACAGACCCGCGGCATGGAGTACAACCCGCTGACGCGCCACTATTGGCTCAGCGCCGACACCAGCGTCAATTACCTGCTGGCCACCCAAAAGAGCTGAAATCCCGCGCTTCGCCTCAATTCACACCCGACATGTTCAAAGACATTGCTGCCGTGTTGTTCGACCTGGACGGCACCCTGATAGACAGCGCGCCCGACTTGGGCGCAGCCGCCGACAAAATGCGCACTGACCGGGGGCTGGCATCGCTTCCACTGGCGCTATACCGCCCCATGGCGGGCGCGGGCGCGCGCGGCATGATTGCTGTGGCCTTTGGTCTTACACCGGACGATGCCCGCTTCCCCGAGCTCAAGGAAGAGTTCTTCTGCAATTACGAGGCGCGCATGACCGAGCACACCACGGTGTTTGAAGGTGTGGCCGAACTGATCGCCCGGATCGGCCAGGCCGGCTTCAAGTGGGGTGTGGTGACCAACAAATCAGCCCGTTTTACCGTCCCGCTGACCAAGGCCATGCCGTTGTTCGACACCGCCCAAACCATTGTGAGCGGCGATACCACGCCGCATTCCAAACCGCACCCGGCGCCCCTGCTTGAGGCGGCGCGGCAGCTCGACATGGCGCCCGGCCGCTGTATTTATGTTGGCGACGACGAGCGCGACATCGTCGCGGGTCGGGCCGCGGGCATGCCCACGGTGGCCGCCGCCTACGGATACCTTGGCAAAACCGCCGACACCGGAGGCTGGAAAGCCGATGCGACCATCGCCGCACCCGGCGCCCTCTTGAATTTGTTGCGAATGGCGTAAACTAGGCCTCCTGGGGCTGCATTGGTTTCGACGTGGGTTCGGACGCGGTGTGGTGCATGTCGAGCTGAGTGTGCTCGTAAAACAGATTCAAACAAACTAACTGCAAACGACGAACGTTTCGCACTCGCTGCTTAATTGCCAGTGAGCTTTACAACAGCAGGCCGATGGGCTGGGCAAGGGGTGTTTAGCGCAAGTTAAATGCTCCCGGCTGTAAAGATAATTTCATCGGCTGGCTCCGGGCTGGGTACCTTAACCCGGGGCGAGAAAATAGGGTGCTGGCGTCCTGTGTAGCGTGCGACTGCGCGACACAGGTGGCGAGACCCAAATCAGACCGCTAAACATGTAGATCTGCCCGAACAAGGCTTGCGGACGGGGGTTCAAATCCCCCCAGCTCCACCACTTCACGAAAGCCCGGCCTTTATCCGCCGGGCTTTTTCATGGGCGCCCGGCGGCTGGCCAGCCGCTTTGCGTCCGCGGCGACAATACCCTCCATGGCGAGCATGCAACTCCAGGAAATTCTCTTCTCCCAGGGCTTCGGCACGCGGCGCGTGTGCGCGGGGCTGGTTCAACAAGGTTATGTGGCGGTGGCAGGCGCACCTTGCGACGACCCTGTCGCCGAATTCGAGGCCGTCGACGGCCTGCGCTTCACGGTTCAAGGCACGACCTGGGAATACCATGAAAAAGCCTACCTGATGTTGCACAAGCCCGCAGGCTATGAGTGTTCGCAAAAGCCCAGCGCGTACCCGAGCATCTATACGCTGCTGCCGGCGCCCATTCGTCAGCGCGGCGGCGGTGCGGCGGCCGGTGTGCAGGCGGTGGGGCGGCTCGACCAGGACACCACGGGCCTTTTGCTGCTGTCGGATGACGGCAAGTTCATCCACCGCATGAGTTCGCCCAAGCACCATGTGCCCAAGGTGTACGAGGTGCGGGCCAAGCACCCGGTGGACGACAAGCAGGTGGCCAAGCTGCTGGCGGGCGTGGTGCTGGATGACGACCCCAAGCCGGTGCGGGCCGCGGCCTGCGAAAAGACCGGCGAGAACCAACTGAGCCTGACCTTGACGGAAGGCAAATACCACCAGGTCAAGCGCATGGTCGCCGCCGTGGGCAACCGGGTGGAAGAGGTGGGCGGCCTGCACCGTTCGCGCATAGGCTCGCTGGACTTGCCGGCCGACCTCAAGGCTGGCGAGTGGCGCTGGCTGACGGTGCAGGACCTGGCGCGCATCGCAGGCTGAGCACTGCCGGCACATTGCCGGCTACGTTTACCGCAGTTCCGCCGGACGGGTGTTGGACTGTATGAGGAAGGAGTCGTGCCAATGGTTGGGCATGCTGCTGGTGTGCTCCTGGTCCAGGATCGTGCGAATCTGGCGCTGTTGCGCCAGCGTGTTTTTCAGGCTGAGGCGGGCGGTTTCGAGCATCGCTTCTTCACGCTTGAGGTGCCGGTTTTTGGTGGCTTCTTCGCCGAGGAATTCGTTGCGGAGTGCGTCCTGGTCCGGCAGCATGGAAGGGTTCAGCACCACATAACAAATGCCGCATTGGGCCAGCAAGTTGCTTTTCAGGTTTCTGGCTTTGCGGGACAGGCCGAAGGACTTGGGGACGTCGACGCAGCCGACCACATGGCCGTCGCTGGCGCAGACCGAAAACGTGCAGGTGGTGTTCTGGAGCATTTCATACCAGTACAGGCTGTTTTCATTGGCGTTGGGCCGGGTGAAGCGGGTCACCGGCATCTTGACCAGCACATGGTGGTCGTCAAAGGTGTTGATCATCCAGTGCCAGACCCGCAGCTCTTCGCTGTTCATCAGAACCCGCGCATGCAGGGGCCAGTGTTGGGGAATGCGGCGTTTCCCCCGGTTTACCCATCGTGACCACAGGCTGTACCATTCGGCGATGTGCTCCATGTGGGGCTGCTCCGCCGGCGACCATTCCGAGTTTCTGTACATGACGAACTCCTGGTTGTTACGGGTACTTACAATATGCGACTATTTGCCTACTTTGTCTTGAGATTTATCACGGCGTTTCGCTTTATTAGTGACTAAGTGTGATTTTTTAGACGGAAACTCCGTCGCCGGCAGTGCGTAGAACTTGCAAAAAAGGGGAGAGAAATCCATGGATAAACGCAAATTTATGGGTGTGGCGGCCTTGGGCGCTGCCGCCCTGCCTGGAATGGCGCAGGCCCAGCTGGCGCCCAAGGCGCAAAAAGGCCCAACGGTGCTGACCGTCAGCGGGCTGATAGGCGCGGGCAACCGCGGTGCCCTCGATCCGGCGCTGGACCAGATGATGGCCAAGCAGAAGATCAAGTTCGACAAGGCGCAGGCCTTTGACTTTGCCACGCTGGCCGCGCTGCCGGCCGTCACCATCAAGCCGACGCTGGAATACGACAACAAGCCGCACACGCTCAAAGGCCCGCTGCTGGCCGATGTGCTCAAGGCCAGCGGCGTGAAACTCAATGACAAGACCACGGTGTTTGTACGCGCGGTGGACGGCTACGCGGCCCAGGTGACGGCCGCCGAACTCGGCAAATACCGCTTTATCGTCGCCACCCACATGGACGGCCAGCCTTTGTCATTGGGCGGGCTGGGGCCGCTGTGGGCCGTGTATGACGCGGACCGTTTCCCCGAGATGGCGGCCAAGCCGGTATCCGCGCGCTTTGCCTGGTGCCCCTGGGCGACCTATCACATCGAGGTCAAAGAGGCCTGAGTTTCAGCCCACGGCCTTCAGGAAGCCGGCAATCGCCTCCACGGTCCGGCCGGGCTGGTCGCGCTGGGGTGAATGCCCGCAGGCCGCCAGCCGCAACTGCAGCGCATGGGGCGCCGACCGTGCGATTTCGTCGAGCTGGCGCATCGTGCCGTACTCGTCGTCCAGGCCCTGGATGAGCAACAGCGGCGCCGTGATGCGGCCGCATTCCTCGCGGATGTCGAAGCGGCGAAAGGCGTCGGACAGCCAGACGTCGTTCCATTGCCAGAAGGCCACCTCGACGTCGGCGTGGTAGCGCGCCAGGCGATCGCGCAATCCCCCTGACTCAAAGGCCGCACGCGCCTCGGTGATGGCCTGCACGGCAATGTCTTCCACCAGCACATGCGGCGCCATGGCGATGCAGGCCGACACAGGATGGCGGCTGGCGTGGAGCAGGGCGATGGTGGCACCGTCGGAGTGGCCCAGCAGCACAGGCCGGCTGATGTCCAGGGCACGCAGCAGGGCGGGCAGCACCTCCCAGGCTTCCCCGTGCATGTAGTCGGGCAGCAAGCGGCCGCTGCCGCGCACGTCGGGAACGGGCGTGGAATGGCCATAGCCGCGCCGCGAATACACGACACCGGCCCGGCCCGTCGCCGCACAGACGGCCTGCGGCCAGTCCAGCCCGCGCTGCGTCCACAAGGCGACCGAGCCCAGGCCTTCGTGCAGGAAAACAATCGGGGCCAAGCCGGGCTGCCCGGCGATGCGCCTGAGTTCCAGGCGCACGCCGTTGATCTCCAGCATCTCGGTCACATTCATCGCCGCATCGTAAGGGATGGCGGCGATTCAGGCATTCCGGGTATTTGGGCCCATTGGGGCGGGCCGTTTGGGACGGGAACCCCGCCGGCGCCCGGTACACTAACCGGTTGCACCTAGAAAGACCGTTTTTGTGAATGTTCCCGCCCGTTTTGCAGCCGCCTGGCTGTGCGCCCTTGCCGCCCTGACGAGTTTCCCTGCCGCCGCCCAGACGGCAGCGCCGCCGGCGGCTTCCGGGATCACCACACCCGTCTTTGTGCTCAACTCGCTGGACGACACCGTCAGCGTGATCAACCCGGCCACCTGGACCGAGACCCGGCGCATCGCCACCGGCAAGCAGCCGCACCATCTTTACCTCACGCCCGACGAAAAATCGGTGATCGTGGCCAATGCCCTGTCGGACTCGCTGACCTTTATTGACCCGAAGACCGCCGAAGTGCAGCGCACGGTGCGCGGTATCCTGGACCCCTACCAGCTGCGGTTTTCGCCCGACATGAAATGGTTCGTCACGGCCGCCAACCGTCTGAACCACATCGATATTTACAAATGGGACGGCAAGGACATCACGCTGGCCAAACGCGTGCCCACCGGCAAGACGCCCAGCCATTTGTGGATAGACAGCAAAAGCACCACGATCTACTCCACCATGCAGGACAGCGACGAGCTGATCGCCATCGACCTGGCGACGCAAGCCGTCAAGTGGCGCACCAAGACCGGTTCCATCCCGGCCGACGTCTTCGGCACGGCCGACGACAAATTCATGCTGGTCGGTTTGACCGGCGGGGATGCCGTTGAGGTCTATGACGTGAGCGGCGCGCAGCCGGTGCGCACCAAGACCATCAAGACCGGGGCCGGCGCCCATGCCTTTCGCGCCTTCGGCGACAAGCGCCATATCCTGGTCAGCAACCGCGTGGCCAACACCATCAGCCGCATAGACCTGCAAACCCTGGAAGTGGTCGACAGCTACCCCGCGCCGGGCGGCCCCGACTGCATCGACGTGAGCCGTGACGGCAAGCAGATCCTGGTGACCTCGCGCTGGGCGCGCAAGCTCACCGTGATCGATGTGGCGACCCGCAAGGTGGTGCGCCAGGTCAATGTTGGAAAGAGCCCGCATGGCGTCTGGACGCTCGACCATTCGCCGAGGTAGGCCGGCCCTGGCGGCTGCGCTGGCTGCCGCTGCCTTGGCGGCGGCCGGCATGCACCCCGCCCAGGCGGCCGCGCCCTGCAAACCCATCTACCTGACGCTGGACACCGGCCACATGGCCGTCGCGCCGTTGATGGCCGAGGTGCTGAACAAACACCAGGTCAAGGTCACGTTTTTCGCCGCCAACGAGCGCACGCAAACCGGCGACGGCAGCCTGGGCGCGCAGTGGGCTCCCTGGTGGAAAGCGCGGGCCGCCGAAGGCCATGAGTTCGCCTCCCACACCTGGGACCACGTGTACTGGCGCGGCGACCTGCCGGTGGCGGGTGCTGAGCCTCCCGGATTCAGGATGCGGCCCTCCGCGGGCCCCTCGGAAGGCAAGGACCTGAACTGGACGGCCGCGCAGTACTGCGAAGAAATCGGCAAGTCGGCCAAACGCCTGGAAGCCATCACCGGCAAAAAAACGCTGCCGCTGTTCAGGGCGCCGGGCGGCAAGACCTCGCCCGCGCTGCTGGCCGCCGCCAAGTCCTGCGGCTACGCGCATGTGGGCTGGTCGCCTGCGGGCTTCCTGGGCGACGAGCTGGCCAGCGAGAAATATCCCAACGACTTTTTGCTCAAGAAAGCGCTGCGCGACGTGCGCTCGGGCGACATCCTGTTGGCGCACCTGGGCATCTGGTCGCGCAAGGATCCCTGGGCGCCCAAGGTGCTGGAGCCCCTGATCACCGGCCTGCAGTCGCGCGGTTTCTGCTTCAAGACCCTGCGCGAGCATCCCCAGTACAAGGACTGGATTGAGGCGCAGTCCGGCCCGGCTCCGGCCAAGCCTGCAAAATAAACGGAATGGACGGGTTCAGCGATCTTTTTTCGGCGGCGCAGCAGTGGTTGTTCGAAGCCGCCGTGCAGCCGGCCATGTTCGCGCTGGGCATGGGCAACCTGCTGGAAGACGGCTACGACGCCACCGCCTGGTTCATGGTGGGCGTGATCCAGGTTCTGATCCTGCTGGCGCTCATCGGCCCGCTGCAGCGCTGGCGACCGGTGGAGCCGGTCACCGACCGCGCCACCATACGCACCGACGTGCTGTACACGCTGATCCACCGGCTGGGACTGTTCCGCATCGCGCTGTTCTTCACGCTGGACCCGTGGTTCGACGAAGCCTTCGGCGCGCTGCGCACAGCCGGCTACGGCACCTTCCATCTCGACCAGCTCTGGCCGGGTGTGACCGACCACGCGGTGGTCAGCCTGCTGATTTACCTGGTGGTGTTCGACTTCGTGGCTTACTGGACGCACCGCGGCCAGCACCAGATCGAGTGGTGGTGGCGCCTGCATTCGCTGCACCATGCACAGCGGCAGATGACCATGTGGAGCGACAACCGCAACCACCTGCTCGACGACATCCTCGTCGACTCCATCGTGGTAGTGGTGGCCCAGCTCATAGGCGTGCCGCCCGGCCAGTTCGTCGCCATCGTGGCCTTCACCCAGCTCAGCGAAAGCTTCCAGCATGCCAATGTGCGCATCTGGTTCGGCCGCATCGGCGAGCGCCTGTGGGTGAGCCCGCGCTTTCACCGGCTGCACCACAGCATAGGCATAGGGCATGAGACCGTGAAGGCCCAGCGCACCGTCCTGGGCGGGCATAACTTCGGCGTGCTGCTGCCGTGGTGGGATGTGCTGTTCGGTACCGCCAATTTTGAGCAGCGTTACGACCCCACGGGTGTTCGCGACCAGGTGGAAACCAACCGTGATTACGGAAAAGGTTTCTGGTCGCAGCAGTGGATTGGCCTCAAGCGTCTCTTCGGCAAAGCCTGAGCCTGTAATCAGTCCGCCGCCGAGTCGGGGTATCCTCGGTTTTATGAGCAAACTTCTGGACGCTTTTTGGCGGGCTGCGATGTACTGCCTGCATCCGCGGGTCATTGCCCTGTCGGTGCTGCCCCTGGTCATCATGGTGGCGATCTCGCTCGGGCTGGGGTATTTTTTCTGGAGCGATGCGGTCGAGGCCATCCGTTCCCAGATCAGCAGCTACGAGCTCGTCAACAGCATGGTGCGCTGGCTCGAAGCACTGGGCCTGGGCGGCTTGCGCATGGTGCTGGCGCCCGCGCTGCTGTTGTGCCTTGCCATTCCCGTGATCGTGATTGTCTCGCTGCTGTTTGTGGCCATACTCATGACGCCGGCTATGGTGGCGCTGGTGGCCGAGCGCCGCTTTCCGCAGCTGGAACGCAAGCTGGGCGGCTCCATGCTGGCCAGCCTGTTCTGGTCGTTGGGCTCGACGCTGCTCGCGGTCGTGGCGCTGCTCGTGTCGATTCCGCTGTGGCTGATCCCGCCCCTGATCCTGGTGCTGCCGCCGCTGATCTGGGGCTGGCTGACCTACCGCGTGATGTCGTATGACGCCATGGTCGACCATGCGAGCAGCGAGGAGCGGCGGCAGATTTTCAAGGAACATCGCATGCCGCTGCTGGCCATAGGCGTGCTCAGCGGCTACCTGGGGGCCGCGCCCAGCCTGATCTGGGCCTCAGGCGCCATGTTCGTGGCCATGGCGCCGCTGCTGGTGCCGGTGGCCATCTGGATCTATACCCTGGTGTTCGCCTTTTCCTCGCTCTGGTTTGCCCACTACACCCTGGCCGCGCTGGAGCAGCTTCGCAAGAAAAACAATGCCCTGGCCCCTGACCCGCTGGCGCAGGCCGAAGTCGCGTCGACGGCGGCCGAATTGGCCCCCGAAGCCCTGCCCGGGCCGGCGCCCAGTTTCGGCACGCTGGGCGGCAAGCCTGATATACCCCTGCCTTGAACTCCCAAAACATGACTCCTCACTTCGGCCTCATCATCGTCGGCGACGAAATTCTCTCGGGCAAACGCGCCGACAAACACCTGCCCAAAACCATAGAACTGCTGGGCGCGCGAGGCCTGCAACTGGCCTATGCCGACTATGTCGGTGACGACCCGGCGCGCATTACCGCCACGCTGGCGCGTGCTTTCGCGGCGGCCCGCGAAAACGGCGACGTGGTGTTTTCCTGCGGCGGCATTGGCGCCACGCCCGATGACCATACCCGGCAGTGCGCGGCGAAGGCCTTGGGGGTGGAACTGGCCCTGCATCCCACGGCCAAAACCCTGATCCTCGAACGCATGGCCGACGTGGCCAAAGAGCAGGGCACGCCCTATGAACCCGACCGCGACGACAACATCCACCGCCTGAACATGGGGGTGTTTCCGGTCGGCGCGGAAATCATTCCGAACCCCTACAACAAGATCCCCGGCTTTACCTGCCGAGCGGGGCAGGGCGCGGTCCACTTCGTCCCCGGGTTTCCGGTCATGGCCTGGCCTATGATCGAATGGGCGCTCGATACGCTGTATGCCCAGTTGCACCAAAAGTCGCCTTACACCGAAAAATCGGTGATCATTTTTGGGTCCATGGAAGCCATGCTCACGCCGCTGATGCTCGCCATTGAGGCGGCGCATGCCGGTGTCAAGGTCTTCAGCCTGCCCAGCGTGGATCACCCCGAATACGGCCGCCATATCGAGTTGGGCGTCAAAGGCGCGCCCGAAGCCGTCAACCTGGCCTACCCGGCCATGCTGGCCGGGCTGCACAAATTCGACCTCAAATTCGGCCCTGAATTGGTGCGTTGATTTTTCGCACTGAATCGGTGCATTTATGGCGGCGCACTTAAGTGGTGCCGTCGTTACCAGGCGGTGTTTTTTCTCTTTTCGGCCTCCGTGGGGCTGGAACCGGGGCCAGATGGCGGCACAATCCGAGGCTTGGCAGGAAAGCGAACAGCCAATGGCTTTGGCACAAAAAGTGCATTCAACAGGCCTGAAGACAATTTTTCAACCACCCATCCAGCACAGGAGATTTTGATGGCAAAGACCGTCGCAGACGTCATGAAAATGGTCAAGGAAAACGAAGTCAAGTTCGTTGACTTCCGTTTCACCGACACCCGGGGCAAAGAGCAGCACGTGACCGTGCCCGTGTCCCACTTTGACGAAGACAAATTCACGTCGGGCCACGCCTTCGACGGATCGTCCATCGCCGGTTGGAAGGGCATCGAGGCTTCGGACATGCAGCTCATGCCCGACCCCAACACCGCCAACATCGACCCCTTCTTCGAAGAGACCACGCTGTTCCTGCAGTGCGTCGTGGTCGAGCCCAGCGACGGCAAGGCCTATGACCGCGACCCGCGCTCCATCGCGCAGCGCGCCGAAGCCTACCTCAAGGCCTCCGGCCTGGGCGACACCGCCTACTTCGGTCCCGAACCCGAATTCTTCATCTTCGACGGCGTGCGCTGGAGCAACGAGCCCGGCAACGTCATGTTCGCCATCGACGAATACGAAGCCCCCTGGAACAGCGGCAAGCAGCTCGAAGGCGGCAACCGCGGCCACCGTCCCACCGTCAAGGGCGGCTACTTCCCCGTGCCCCCGGTCGACAGCACGCAGGACATGCGCGCCGAGATGGCCCTGATCCTTGAATCGCTGGGCATCCCGGTCGAAGTGTTCCACCACGAAGTGGCGGGCGCCGGCCAGAACGAAATCGGCACCAAGTTCAGCACGCTGGTCCAGCGCGCCGACTGGACGCAGGTCCTGAAGTACGTGGTCTGGAACGTGGCCAACGCCTACGGCAAGACCGCCACCTTCATGCCCAAGCCCTACGCCGGCGACAACGGCTCGGGCATGCACGTGCACCAGTCGATCTGGAAGGACGGCAAGAACCTGTTCGCCGGCGACGGCTACGCAGGCCTGTCCGACTTCGCGCTGCACTACATCGGCGGCATCATCAAGCACGCCCGTGCCCTGAACGCCATCACCAACCCCGGCACCAACAGCTACAAGCGCCTGGTGCCCGGCTTCGAAGCCCCGGTGAAGCTGGCCTACAGCTCGCGCAACCGCTCGGCCTCGATCCGCATTCCGTTCGTGGCGAATCCGAAGGGCCGCCGCATCGAGGCGCGCTTCCCCGATCCATCGGCCAACCCCTACCTGGCCTTCTCGGCCCTGATGATGGCCGGCCTGGACGGCGTGGAAAACAAGATCCATCCGGGCGAAGCCGCCACCAAGGACCTGTACCACCTGCCGCCGGAAGAGGACGCAAAGGTCCCGACCGTCTGCCACAGCCTGGACCAGGCGCTGGACTACCTGGACAAGGACCGCGGCTTCCTGACCAAGGGCGGCGTGTTCACCGACTCCATGCTCGATGCCTACATCGAGCTCAAGATGGGCGAAGTCACGCGCTTCCGCATGGCACCGCACCCGGTCGAGTACGACATGTACTACTCGCTGTAAACGGAGCAGCTACCCACTGTTTTTATTCACAGTTTGTGGCCAAAAAAGGACGGCATATGCCGTCCTTTTTTATTGCCCCCGGCACTTGTGGGTATGCTGGCTTTGTATTTTCCCCCCTTTGCCGCATACTGATAGACCGTCCTTGCCCTACCGGCATCGGAGTTCGCCATGAAAAATACCTTTTTGCTTTCTGCCTTGTCCCTGCTGCTGGCCGGCGCGGGGAACCTCGCGTGGGCGCAGCAGGTTTACCGCTGCGCCGGCGTCGGGGGCTCCACACCTGAATACATCAACAACGCCAAAGAGGCGCAGACGCGCAGCTGCAAGCTGGTCTCGGGCGGCAATGTCACGGTCGTGGCCAGCACCCCGGTGCCCAGCACTTCGTCCAAGCCCGCCGTCCGCGTGGCAACCGTGAGCGGCCCGCGCGCCGACGGCAGCCCCGAGCAGCGTGCCCGCGACAGCGATTCGCGCGCCATCCTGGAAGCCGAGCTGAGAAAGGCTGAAGCCAAACTGGCCGAGCAGCAAAAAGAGTACAACAACGGCGAGCCCGAGAAGCAGGGCATCGAGGGCCGCAACCACCAGCGCTACCTGGACCGCGTGGCCGAACTCAAGGACAGCATCGCCCGCAACCAGAGTGACATCGCCGGCCTCAAGCGGGAGATATCCCGGCTTCCTTCGGGCGCCGCTCCCGCCCTTAATTAAGCGCGCAACGCCGGCTTCTGGGTGAAAATGGATGGCTTGAACAAGCCATCCATCCGCACCTCATCCTCCTCAGTCCCGGTTTCGGGGCTTCCCCGTTTCCAGGCCTTCGATCTGCTGGCCACGCTGGTGGCGGTCGTGCGCACCGACGGCACCGTGGTGTTTGCCAATGCCGCGCTCGAAGACGCGCTGGGCACCTCCCGGCGAACCATCGAGGGCTCGCAGCTTCCCGACTGTTTCACCGAGCCGCTGATCCTGCAAAACGCGCTGGAAGGCGCCGGCAGCAATGAATTCGCCGCCCTGCGTTATGACGCCTGGCTACGGCGCCTGAACCATGAACCGCTGCCGGTCCATGTGGTGGTGGCGCAAACCGACACCCCGGGCGAGGCCATCGTGGAGCTGCTGCCGCTGGAGCAGCAGGCCAAGCAGGAACGGGAGGAGCGCCTGATAGACCAGGCGCAGGCCAACAAGGAACTGATACGCAACCTCGCCCATGAGATCAAGAACCCGCTGGGCGGGATCCGCGGCGCGGCCCAGCTGCTGCAGATGGAAATCGGCAAGGACTTGACCGAATACACCCAGGTCATCATCCACGAGGCGGACCGGCTGCAGACCCTGGTGGACCGCCTGCTGGCGCCGCACCGCCGCCCGCACCTGGTGGGTGACGTGAATATCCACGAGGTGTGTGAGCGCGTGCGCTCGCTGATCCTGGCGGAGTTTCCCAAAGGCCTGAAGGTCACGCGGGATTACGACATCTCGATCCCCGACTTCCGTGGCGACCGCGAGCAGCTGATCCAGGCGGTGCTGAACATCGCCCACAACGCCGCGCAGGCGCTCGCCGAACTCATCGCGGCGGGCAAGGCGCAGATCACTTTCAGGACCAGAATCGCCAGGCAGGTAACTTTTGGCAAGCAGCGCTATCGCTTGGCACTGGAATTGCATGTTATCGACAATGGACCGGGCGTGCCGGACTCCATCAAAGACCGCATCTTCTATCCCCTGGTCTCGGGGCGCGAGGGTGGTTCGGGGTTGGGGCTGACATTGGCGCAAACCTTTGTGCAGCAACACCACGGTTTGATCGAGTGCGACAGTGTGCCGGGCCGTACAGATTTCAAGCTGCTCATACCGCTTCCTTGAAATCTGTCCGCCGCATGATTGATACATAACGCGATCGGCGCGCAGGGCCTGACGAAGGGCCACGCGCTGAAAGCACGACAAAAGGGACTGCATACATGAAACCGATCTGGATCGTTGATGATGACCAGTCCATCCGGTTTGTTCTGGAAAAGGCCCTGCTTCGCGAGGACCTTCCCACGCGCAGTTTCACCAGCCCCCGCGAAGTGCTTGCCGCGCTGGAGAACGCCACCGAAGAAGACGGCCCGCAAATCCTGGTGAGCGACATCCGCATGCCGGGGGGCTCGGGCCTGGACTTGCTGGAAAAGGTCAAGGAGAAACTGCCCGGCCTGCCGGTCATCATCATGACGGCGTTCTCCGACCTGGACAGCGCGGTCTCGGCTTTCCAGGGCGGGGCTTTTGAATACCTGCCCAAGCCGTTTGACCTGCCCAAGGCGGTCGAGTTGATCCGCCGCGCGGTGGAAGAAAGCCAGCGTGAAGAGGTGGCCGAGGAGCGCATGGCTTCCGCGCCCGAAATGCTGGGCCAGGCGCCGGCCATGCAGGACGTGTTCCGCGCCATTGGGCGCCTGAGCCAGAGCATGGTGACGGTGATGATCACCGGCGAGTCGGGCTCCGGCAAGGAGCTGGTGGCGCGCGCGCTGCACAAACATTCGCCGCGCGCCAGCGGGCCTTTTGTCGCGATCAACACCGCGGCGATCCCGAAGGATCTGCTCGAAAGCGAACTTTTCGGCCATGAGCGCGGCGCCTTCACCGGCGCGCAGACCATGCGGCGCGGCCGCTTCGAGCAGGCCGAGGGCGGCACGCTCTTCCTCGACGAAATCGGCGACATGCCTTTTGACCTGCAGACGCGCCTGCTGCGCGTGCTCAGCGACGGCCATTTTTACCGTGTCGGCGGGCACAACGCCGTCAAGGCCAATGTGCGCGTGATCGCCGCCACCCACCAGGACCTGGAGCAGCGCGTCAAGGAAGGCGGTTTCCGCGAGGACCTGTTCCACCGCCTCAATGTGATCCGTTTGCGCCTGCCCGCGCTGCGCGAGCGACGCGAAGACGTCTTCATGTTGACGCGCCACTTCCTGCAGCAAAGCGCCAAACAGCTCGGCGTTGAGCCCAAACGGATTTCCGACACCGCCCTGCAGCTGCTGAGCAACTTCAGCTTTCCCGGCAACGTGCGCCAGCTCGAGAATATCTGCCACTGGCTGACCGTCATGGCACCGGCGCAGATGATAGAGCCCAAGGACCTGCCGCCGGAAGTGCTGGGCATGATTCCCGAGCCGGGAAAATCTCCCGCCGCGGTTGAAAAACCGGACCCTGTCCGCACCGAATGGGCGGCAAGCAGCGACAAGGCCTTGCCGGGGCCCGCACCCGAGGCGGCCTTGCCGGCCGTGGCCGGCGTGGGGCAGAACTGGGAAAGCGGCCTCGAAGCCGAAGCCCTGGCCCTGCTGGCCACCGGGCGCAGCGACGTGTGGGACGTGCTCACGCGGCGTTTTGAGTCCAAGTTGATCCAGACTGCGCTGGCCAATACGCGCGGGCGCCGCATCGAGGCCGCCCAGAAACTGGGCATAGGCCGCAATACCATCACGCGGAAGATTCAGGAACTGCACCTGGAGTAGGTGGAGCCCCCATGGTGGATGTGGCCCCCACGGTCGCTCACTTCGTGTAGCTCCCTGCCCCCCCGAGGGGGCCGCCCGCCTGCGGCCCGGCGAAGC
>NZ_AKIV01000070.1 GCF_000282655.1 Polaromonas sp. CF318 | reverse complement strand
CGAATACCGCACCGAGCTCGACAGCTTCAGCAAAATCGTCGCCTCGGGCACCGCCGGCAACGGCGTGGCCTCGTTCTCCGTGCAGACCAAAGCGGGCCTGACCATGGAATACGGTAACACGGCCGACTCGCGCATTGAAGCGCAGGGCAAGGCCACGGTGCGGGTCTGGGCCATCAACAAGATCAGCGACGTCAAGACCAACTTCATGACGTTCAGCTATACCGAAGACAACGCCAATGGCGATTTTTATCCGAGCCGAATTGACTATGCAGGCAATACCAACGCCGGAATAGCGCCTGCCAACTCGGTGCAGTTCACCGTCGAAACCCGCCCTGACGTAACGTCGGCCTACCGTGCCGGGTCGCTTGTCAAAAGTACGGTGAGGCTTGCCGGTGCCATCACCTATGCCGGGGGTACGCCCGTCATGAACTATCGGGTCGCCTACCTCGGTTCCGGTGCGGCCAAGTCGCGCGTCAGCAGCATTACAGAATGCCTGCCTGACGGAAGCTGCCGCAGTCCCATCAGCCTGAACTGGAAAGACGGTGGCACCAGCTACGTCTATACCTCTTCGCTGTACTACCAGTCCGGAAATTCATCCATCTATGCGGAAGGAAACAGGATCTGGTTTGTGGATGTCAATGGTGACGGGCTGGATGATCATGTTCTTCGCGACAGCGCCGGCGTCATCAATGTGGCCTTGTCCAACGGCAGCGAATTTGTCTATACGCCGTCCTTCAACTACCAGTCCGGGTCCGCAACGCTGTACGGGGAGGCCAACCGGTTCTGGTTTGCCGATGTCAATGGTGACGGGCTGGCTGACCTTGTCGTGAGGGACAGCTCCGGCATGATCAATGTTGCCTTGTCGACGGGCAGCAGCTTTGTTGCCGCGCCGAGCTTCAATTTCCAATCGGGCGCGTCGGTCGCCACCTATGCCGAGGCCAACAGAATCTGGTTTATCGATGTCAACGGTGATGGGCGAGCGGATCACGTGATAAGAGACAGCGCCGGCGTGATCAACGTCGCCTTGTCGACAGGCACCGGCTTTGTTGCCGCGCCCAGCTTCACCTACCAGTCCGGGTCCGCGGCGCTGTACGGGGAAGCCAACCGGTTCTGGTTTGCCGACGTCAATGGTGATGGGCTGGTCGACCTTGTGGTGAGAGATAGCGCCGGTGTGATCAATGTCGCCGTGTCGACGGGCGCCAGCTTTGTTGCCGCGCCCGGCTTCAACTACCAGTCGGGTGCATCGGTGCCTGCGTATACCGAGGCCAACCGGATCTGGTTTGTCGATATCAACGGTGATGGGCTGGCCGATCATGTGATGAGAGACAGCGCGGGCGTGATCAACGTCGCCTTGTCGATGGGGACCAGCTTTGTTGCCGCGCCTGGTTTTAACTTCCAGTCGGGAGCATCGGTCGCCACCTATGCCGAAGCCAACCGGATCTGGTTTGTCGATGTCAACGGCGATGGCCTGCCTGACCACGTGATCCGAGACAGCGCCGGCACCATCAATGTGGCGCTCTCAAGCGGCACCAGTTTTGTGCCTACGCCTTCATTCAGCTTCGGAGCGGGAGGTACATCGTCGATTTATTCGGAGCCGAACAGGATGTGGTTCGCCGACGTGAACGGCGATGGCTTGCCTGACCACATATTGAGGGACAGCGCGGGTGGGACCATGGTGCGGCTGTTCTCGCCGGCACGTGATGTCGCCGGCCACCTGCAATCCATTTCCAACAAGATAGTCACCAGCCTGACCTACAAGCCGTTGACAGACAAGACCGTCTACACCAAAGACATTTCCCCGAACGCCGCAGCCTACCCCAAGCTGGACCTGCAGTACGCGCAGTACGTGGTAAGCACAGTGGCCAGCAGCAACGGAATCGGCGGCACGGTGACCACGCAATACAACTACGGCGGCTTGAAAGCGGAGCAGGGCACCGGCCGAGGCATGCTGGGTTTCAGGTGGATGAAGTCCCAAAACCTGGCCAACAACATCGAAAGCTACACCGAGTTCAACCAGACCTGGCCCTTCACGGGAAGTGTGGCCAAGAGCGAAACCCGCCTGGCCGGTTCGGGTAACGCCGGCGTGCTCAAACGCACGACCAACAGCT
>NZ_AKIV01000069.1 GCF_000282655.1 Polaromonas sp. CF318 | reverse complement strand
GCCCGACACCAGGATCAGCCGCTGGCCGTCCAGGCAATAACGGTCGTTCATATCGAGGTTGACGCCACCCCTGACGCCGTCAACGGCCATGGTCCGGGGGCAACGGCCTATGGCGCTCAAACCGCTCAAACTCCAGCCCATGCCCAGCAAACCATTGCCGCCCTGGCTGTTGTAGGCCAGTTCCAGCTTGGGCTCCATGCCGGCGACGCCCGGAGGAACCTGGATGGGAATGCGGTAAGTGGCAGCACCCGACTCATTGACCGAAAACTGGCCGGGCGTGGTGCCCGCGACCGTCGTGGTCTGGGCCTGGGCCAGGCCTAGCCCGGCGCCCAGCAGCCATAGAGCTGCGCAGCGCAATATCTTGCTGTGTCTTGCGTACATTCCCCACCCCCCGATTCTTGCTTTTAGCTTTTCAGCTTGTTGGCTTTTGACTAGCGTCGACTGTAGCTGATCAAAGCCACAGAGTCACACCCGTCAAGGCGGCTTTCTTGAACGGCCCAGAATCTGGTTGCCGCTTGGTATGCGGCGGGACCTTTTCTACAAAGACGAATCGGCGATGCAAGACATCGAAAGCCGTGCCGCCGCCGTCCAGCAGCAGATCACCCAGCTCAATGCACGGCGCGTCGTCACGGCAGCCCCCGGCAGGCCAGCGCCGAGCAAACCGTTCAGCTGCTGCAGCAAGATTTGAACAAGGTATTCGCCTCAGCCGAAAACCTCAAGGAAATCGGCGTCCGCCTGCGCGGCCTGACCTTGAACGGCACCGCCGGCGTGCTGCGCCTGGAGTTTGAGCTGGATGCCATGCCCAAGGCCTCAGCGGTGACGGAAGCACTCAATGGCGGTTATGAAAGCCGGCTCTGGCAGCTGGAGAGTTTGACGGGAGCTAGGGGGGCGGTGGGCAGATCGGGTTTGCTTCTGCGCAGGTGGTTCGGGGCTTGTGGTTTGTGCAGATTGGGAAGCTTTGATTCTTCATAGTCCTCGGGCACCTGGGCTGACTAGTTCCCCACGACTCCCCAGTCGCTGTGTTTCCACCCCAACGAGGTTCACCGCTTCCTGCGGATTGCGATCAAATCCTCCGAATGCGAGCGCAACAGACTTTTTTTGTTTTGGGCGTGAGTTCATAGTCATTCCTTCTCAGAGTTTTTTCATCCCATAGCGAAGCGACGGCTAGCCGATTGAACTCTGACGTGTATGGCTTCAACAGAAATTGGGCGAAGGTATCAGCCTCAACCGAAAGATCTAAGAAGTTGGTGCCCTACTGCACGGTCTCAATCTCGGCGGAACGACCGGCCTGCTATGCCTGGAGTTTGAGCTTGATGCGATGCCTAAGGTCTCAGCGGTTACTGAGCCACCCAATCAGTTATGAAGGCCACCTCTGGCAGCCGTAGAGTGTGATGAAGCCGGAGTGACGTGGGCAGATCGAGTTTATTTCGGCGCCGCCAGTTCGGAGTTTTTGCAAATTACCAAGCTTTGAGCACTTCAGTCCTAGCTTGAGCCCATTGAGAATTTGCTTGATGGACAAAAACTCAGACTATCCGCGGTTCGAATAGATTTCCATGACATGGGGCCGATTCAGTTCCCATCAAAGGCCCTTCGAATTAACTCCACCTTATTTCTTAGACTCTTCAGAGTTGGCCTTGACGTCATCGATTGATATTCCAAGAAGCGAAGCAAGTCTAGGTACTCCGTCTCTATTCAGATTTTTCTTAATTACGATCTCATCAGCTGCTTGCAACTCTTTAGACGATTTTTTGTAAATTTGAATATAAATCTGAGTCAAATCAGGATTACCCGAGAGCGCACCAGTCATGGCCCATTGATGGGCGCCCTCGTGATGCCCCGCATTTGCTGCGGCGTCATATAGCTCTCGCTCAGCCATATGGTCTCCCTTTAACGCACGACCAACTAGTAAATCGTGGGTCAAATATTCGCTGTCAACTTTTTCGCAGCAATTGGTAGCGGGAAGTAAGTACCACAATAATCCAATCGCAAGCAAAACTGCAACTACTACTAGCACGTAACGATGTTTCATGGTCGCTCGCGTTGACTGGCAGGTTTGAATGTTCGCCATGCGGCAGGCCAAAGAGGTATCGCCTTTTGAGAAGTAATTGCCCAGCTATGCATAGGTACCGAATTACCAGCTATGTCCAATGTTCGAACAGGTGACGCTATAACCATAGTATTTAGAGTGTTCGCTAACTGCTGTGCAAATCCGTGTCCCGAATTACCCAACCAACACGCATCAACTTGCACAACTTGACCAGTTTTCCAGGCCGTCTTTGTCATCAGGTATTCACCCATTTGAGCACCTGTCATACCAGCCATGGTCTGGCTCGTCTCATTGCCGTGTCCAATTATCAAAAATTGACCATCCTTTGGCGCACTTTTTAAAGCCGTTTCGTAGTTTGGATCATTATCCTTAAGAAAAATAATTCTATTGGGATATCGCTCGGGATTGCCGGTTGCTTTTTCATCCCCAAGGTAGTTTTGTCCAATATTTTGAACAAGATAGTTAATAGCCATGGAGCCTATGGCATTTAACGCGCCTTGAGAACAACCGCTACCGCTCATCCTACCGGTTATGCAGCCAGCCAAAGCTGATCCCAATACTCCGTAGGTCGCTCCCACTGTCCCCACCGCACCCGAAAGCGCACCTTGTCCACAACTGCCACCAGAAGCTACGGCACTCGCGCAACCCCCAATCGAATTGATGGCTGCGGCGGTCGCCACATTTCCCCAATTGATGGTACCGCCCGCGTTTAACAATGGATAGTTGATGCTGACCTGATAACCAACATAACTGGTAATGCCACCAACCACGGCTCCTGTGAGTCCTCCGCCATTCTTTGCGCCTTGATACGCCCCCACGGCTGCGCTGCAGTAGCCAGAGCATCCGTATGCATCAGCGACCGCAGCCACTGCGCGAACCACAATATTTCGGATGCTTGTCCACCAACCATATCCACTTGGATCGGTGATACGCAAAGGATTGTTGCGAACGTATGCATAGCGGTTGTGATTCTGCAAATCATCGATGTTGTCGATGAAAGGATCGGCGCTCATAAACCGCCCGATCAGCGGGTCATACACCCGTCCATTCATATGAATCACCCCCATTTCGTCGAGGTGTTCGTGTTCGGTGTAACCGCGGTCGGTGTTCCAGCCCACGATGGAATCCAAAACGTCAGGTGTTCCGTTCACAAAGCGCCGCTTGCCCCAGGCATCAAAGGCCATGCGCTCAACCACGGCGCCTGTCTCGTCGCTGACCGCTACGATGCTGCCCAGGTGATCCTTGTGGAAGTAGCTGGTTGTGGTGGCCGGCGTTGCACCCAAGGTGCCCGTGCGGCTCACAAACAGCGCAAACACCACGCCGCCCGCGCTCACATAGTGCTTGTTCTCGGTGATGCCCGTGCCCTTGATCTCCTTCTCATAGCTCAGGCCCAGGCTGTCCTCACCGTTGAGGTACCAGGTGGTTCCTGGGTTTGACCCACCCACCACGGTTTGCTTGATACGCTGGTGCTCGGGTCCGTACACAAAGGCCAGGTTGCGGTCCACCGGGCCAGCCGTGCTGCCCGACATATTGCCGAAGGTAATCGTCGCCGGCATGTTAAAGCTGGTGTAGGTTTCACCGCGATAGGTGTGGCGGCTGTTGACCGCATCCAGGCTGACGGTGTATTCGAGGTTGCCGTTGCCCAAAGTCGTGCCGTTGACCGTTTGCGCTCCGGGCTTGTAGTCGTCAAACGCATAGGTCAGCTGGCGCGTACCGGTGAAGGCGATCTGCGCACCCGGTGCCGTCTCCAGCGTAATGTTGGTCATGCGGTTGGGCCGCGCGCCGTCATACCAGTAGCGACCGACGTCGCTCTTGTAGGTTATGTTGCCCCTGGCGTCGTACATCACCTCAGTCGTGGTCGGAGGGCTCACCGCCCCGCCCAGCAAGGTGTTCAGGGTCAACCGGTTCAGGTTGTCGTAGCTAAAGCTTTCCTGGGTGCCCACGCCAGGCGAGTTGTCGGCGCGCGTGGTCAGATTACCCAGTGAGTCATAGGTATAGCTCTGGTTCAGCACGTTGCCGGTGGCCTGTCCCGCTTTGGTGGCGGTCTGCCCGATCAGTTTGCCGGTGGCCTCGTTGTAGGCCCTGACGGTGGTGACCTGGTTACCTTGTTTGTACTGGGTGATGTGGCCCTGGGCATCCATAGCCAGCACCTCATAGCCCACGGTCTGGGTGAATCCATTAGTGCCGCCGCCATTGACCTGTTTCAAATAGCCGGCGGCACTGTAGACATAGCTGGCCTGGTAGCCGGTGGGCCAGGTCTTGCTGGCCATGCGGCCAGTGACGGCGTCGTAGGCAACGCTCACCACTGCCGGCGTAGCTGGGTTGTCCAGCACGGTGGACGTGCTGCTTGGACGGCCCAGGCTGTCATAGGTATGCACGCGCTTGTAGCCGTTGTCAGCCTTGGCTTCGCAAAGCTTGCCAACGCCCTTGCCGCAGGCATTGCCGTCAAACTTTGTGTCGTAGCTCCACTGGCTGACTAGGTCGGGCTCGGTGCGCTGGGTCATGCGGCCCAGGCTGTCGTAGGCCATGGTGAGAACCTGGCCCAGGCTGTCGCGCTGCCAGACGAGTTCGCCAAAGATGTTGTAACGGTATTCCCAGGCGCCCATGGCAGGGTCGGCCATGCTGATCTTCTGACCGCGCTGGTTGTAAGCCATCGTGGTGATAGAACCGGCCGCGTTCGTCTGGATGAGTTGCCCTAACGCGTCATAGGTGTAAACAACAGAGTTGCCTTGAGCGTCATGAAGCAGGGCAACTTGGCCTTGCGCGTTCCTGGTGGTGGTTTTGGTCTGGCTCTTGCTGTTAGTAACGACGGTGACGAGGCCGCTGTAACTGATGGTGGTGACGGCAATGCCACCGACCGCATCAGGATCGGGCGACTCTTCGCGGGTGACGCGGCCCAGTGCGTCATAGGTATAACTAGCCCAGTAGGCGGTGCCGCCCACCAGTTTATATAGTTCGGATTTTCGGGAAACCCGGCCCAAGGTGTCGTATTCGGTGTCCTGAACCAGCGTGGGCGCGGCACCTGCGCCGTCAAAGCCGGCCGTCTGGCTACGTACCACGCGATTCAGGGTGTCGTAGTAGGAGCGCTTTTCGGGGGCGCTGACGGCCGCGTTAGCGGCGTAGCTTTGCTCGATGGCAACCCAGACGATGGTGGCCCCGCCTATGGGGCCGGGGCAACTGATGCCGGCGTCGGTGCAGAGTTTGTAGGCCCAGGTGGTGTAGGTGCCGTCGGAGCGAGTCTCTTTGGCTTTGCGGCCAAAGCCGTCGTATTCCCACTGCGTGGCCAGGCTGTTGGGGCCGGTCAGGCTCGATGGAGCGCCAAAGCGCGCGTCATAGGCCTTGGTTTCGCTCTGGCCCAGGACGTTGCTGGTGCTGAGCGGGAAGCGGCCATCGGTGCCGAAGTTGCTGGTGGCGGTGCGCGGGGTTGTGGCGCTCGAGATGGCGTAACCCGTTGCGCCGGCGCAAGCCGAGGTGGTAACACCGGTCTTGTTGCCAAAGGTGTCGTAGGTGTAGCTGGTCTGCAGGCAGTCGTTGGGGCTGTCGGGTTCGACCACTTCCTTGCTGAGCAGGCCGCTGGCGTCGTATTCAAAACTGCTGGCGCGCACCTTGGTGTCGGCCCAGGCGGCCTGGCTCCAGCCGAGAACGGCCAGCAAGGTGATGGCTGCAAAGCTTTTGTGAATCTGGTGTTTCATGGTCCCTGCTCTCTTATGACTTCTTGCTTCTTGCTTGTATTGCTTGCTTGACTCGCGCTTACGGCGCCGTGCTGGTGACGGTGGCTTTCTTGAGCCGGCCCAAAATCCAGTTTCCGCTGCCGGTGTTGGCCGGCCAGTATTCGTTGACCGTGGTCTTGCCCGCGCCCGCGCTGTTGCTCACGCTGATCTGTGTCGGGTCACCGAATTGCGGGCTTTGGCCGTATTGGTAGCTGTTGGTGACCGCGGGATATGCGGCACCACCCAGGTCCCAGCTTTCCTCAACGCTCTGGCTGGGGTAGACAAAGGTCGTGCCGGTGGCCGAGCCTGTGCCCTGGGCGTAGCTGTTGGTCGTGCG
>NZ_AKIV01000068.1 GCF_000282655.1 Polaromonas sp. CF318 | reverse complement strand
TGGAGAGCGACACAACATTGCTATCGGTTGTGCTCAAGCCGGTAGACAGGGAACTGATACCGCTGGCGGCAGTGCTCAAACCGGTCGATGTCGAGGACGACAGCGACGTCAGGTTGCTATTGGTGGTGCTCAGGCCCGTCGACAGGGACGTGATGCCGCTGGTCGCCGTGCTCAGGCCGGTGGACGTCGAGGTCGACAGTGAGGTGATCCGGCTGTCGGCGGTGCTCAGGCCCGTCGAGGTGGAGGTCGACAGGGAGCTGACGCCGGTCGAAGCGGACGTGGACAGCGAAGTCACGCTGCTGTTGGTGCTGCTCAATCCGGTGGACAGCGAGGAAATGCCGCTTGTGGCGGTGCTCAGGCCGGTGGACGTGGACGTGGACAGTGACGTTGTCCGGCTGTCGGCCGTGCTCAAGCCGGTTGAGGTGGACGTCGACAGGGAGGTCACGTTGCTGTTGGTGGTGCTCAGGCCGGTGGACAGGGAGCCGATGCCGGTCGAAGCCGACGTGGACAGCGACGCGACATTGCTGTCCGTGGTGCTCAGGCCCGTCGACAGGGAGGTGATACCGCTGGTGGCTGTGCTCAAACCGGTTGAGGCCGACGTCGACAGCGAGGTGACGCTGCTGTTCGTGGTGCTCAGCCCGGTGGAGAGCGAGGAGATGCCGCTTGTGGCGGTACTCAGGCCGGTGGAGGTCGACGTCGACAGCGACGCGACATTGCTGTCGGTGGTGCTGAGGCCTGTCGAGAGGGAGGTGATGCCGCTGGTTGCCGTGCTCAAGCCGGTAGACGTCGAGGTGGACAGTGACGTGGTCCGGCTGTCGGCGGTGCTCAAACCCGTCGAGGTGGAGGTCGACAGGGAACTGATGCCGGTCGAAGAGGACGTGGACAGCGAAGTCACGCTGCTGTTGGTGCTGCTCAATCCGGTGGACAGCGAGGAAATGCCGCTGGCGGCCGTGCTCAGTCCCGTCGAGGTGGAGCTGGACAGCGAACTGATGCCGGTCGAAGTCGAGGTCGACAGCGAAGTGATGCCGCTGGTGGCGGTACTCAATCCGGTTGACGTGGACGTCGAAAGAGACGTGATCCTGCTGTCCGCGGTGCTCAGGCCCGTGGATGTCGAGGTCGACAGCGAACTGACGTTGCTGTTGGTGGTGCTCAGGCCGGTGGAAAGAGAACTGGTCGACGTCGACAGGGATGCTATGCCGCTGGTCGCTGTGCTGAGGCCTGTGGACGTTGACGTCGACAGTGAGGTGACATTGCTGTCCGTCGTGCTCAAACCGGTGGACAGGGATGCAATGCCACTGCTGGCCGTGCTCAGGCCGGTGGAGGTCGAGGTCGACAGCGAGGTGACGTTGCTGTTGGTGGTGCTCAGGCCGGTGGACAGCGAACTGGTGGAAGTCGACAAGGAACCGATACCGCTGGCCGCCGTGCTCAAGCCGGTCGAAGTCGAGCTCGACAGCGACACGACGCTGCTGTTGGTGCTGCTCAGTCCGGTGGACAGCGAGCTGAAACCGGTTGAGGCCGAGGTCGACAGCGAAGTGATGCCGCTGGCGGCGGTGCTCAAGCCCGTGGACGTTGAGGTCGACAGTGAGGTGACCTTGCTGTCGGTGGTGCTCAGGCCCGTGGACAGCGAGCTGGTTGAAGTCGACAGGGACGCAATGCCGCTGGTGGCTGTGCTGAGGCCCGTGGAGGTCGAGGTCGACAGGGAACTGAGGCCCGTCGAAGCCGACGTGGACAGCG
>NZ_AKIV01000067.1 GCF_000282655.1 Polaromonas sp. CF318 | reverse complement strand
ATATTATAATTCTTTACAAGCTAAGAGATTGTAAAATATTTATGTAAACTAATTGACTCCTTCTATGATAGAATAATAAAGTATAGGAGGAGTTTTTTATGGCAAGAAAAAGGATAATAACACCAGAAAAGAAAGAGCTTATCAGAAATCTCATTTCTGAGTACAACATTACTTCAGCAAAGGATTTGCAGGAAGCATTGAAGGATCTGCTCGGAGATACGATACAAAATATGTTGGAAGCAGAGCTGGATGAACATCTCGGATATGAAAAGTACGAATCAACTGAAGAAGCGAAATCAAATTACCGTAACGGGTACACATCAAAAACATTAAAGTCAAGTGTAGGGCAAGTGGAAATAGATATCCCGCGGGACCGGAATGCAGAATTCGAGCCGAAAATTGTTCCCAGGTATAAAAGGGACATTTCAGAAATTGAAAATAAAATAATAGCAATGTATGCGCGGGGGATGTCTACCAGAGAAATCAACGAGCAGATACAGGAAATCTACGGATTTGAAGTATCTGCCGAGATGGTAAGTAAGATCACTGATAAAATACTACCTGAGATAGAAGAGTGGCAGAAAAGGCCTCTGGGAGAGGTTTATCCGATAGTATTTATTGACGCAATTCATTTTTCAGTAAAAAATGACGGCATTGTTGGGAAGAAGGCCGTATATATTGTGCTGGCGATTGATATAGAAGGGCAGAAAGATGTTATCGGTATTTATGTAGGAGAAAATGAGAGCTCAAAATTCTGGCTGAGTGTCTTAAATGACCTTAAAAACAGAGGTGTTAAAGACATTCTGATTCTCTGTGCTGATGCACTTTCAGGGATAAAGGATGCAATCAATGCGGCTTTTCCGAATACTGAATATCAGAGGTGTATAGTACACCAGATAAGAAACACGCTAAAGTATGTGTCAGATAAAGACCGAAAGGAATTTGCCAGGGACTTGAAACGGATATATACGGCTCCGAATGAGAAGGCAGGGTACGACCAGATGCTTGAGGTTTCAGAGAAATGGGAGAAGAAATACCCGGCAGCTATGAAGAGCTGGAAGAGCAATTGGGATGTTATTTGTCCATTTTTTAAGTATTCGGAGGAACTACGTAAAATCATGTATACGACCAATACTATTGAGAGCCTGAATAGCAGTTATAGAAGGATAAACAAATCAAGGACAGTATTTCCTGGCGACCAGTCACTTTTAAAGAGCATATATTTAGCTACAGTGAAGATTACTTCAAAATGGACGATGCGTTACAAAAACTGGGGTTTGATACTGGGACAGCTACAGATTATGTTCGAAGGGCGTATATAGTATAATCAAGGGGTTCAGGGAAACTCTGGTTTCCTGAACCCCCCTGTAATATTTTATACGCATCATCTTTGTCAAATTTTTCTTTTGTAAGAATTTCTTATCAGAAATTCTTTTGAATCTATAAAATTTGACAAAGCAGACTTTCGAGTCTTAAAATATATTTAAATACTAACATAGAAGGAAAATTAGTTTACACAAAAATATTTACACTGCCATTTTAACAATTATCCCGT
>NZ_AKIV01000066.1 GCF_000282655.1 Polaromonas sp. CF318 | reverse complement strand
GGGCTGTGGCGGCCAGCCAGTGCTCGAAGGCGGCGGCGCGTGCCGGATCGGCCCAGGCGATGGACGGTACGGTCATGCTTGCGAAGCCTTCGCCGGGCGCGCGGCCGGGCTCGGGTTCGGCATTGTGGGGAGGGAATGGAGGGTCATGGATAATCAGGCCTGATTTTACAAACGGGTTTATCTCACATAAACGATGCGCCGCGCATCCCCCTCGCCTTTTATTCTCTCCCCGGTAGCTTTTGCTGTCTCCAGGCTGGCTGTGTTTTGCGCCACGCTGGGGATGACTGTTGCCGGAACGGCGCACGCCCAGGCGGCGCCGGCGGCCTCGCGTGGCGCGTCCGCCACCGCACCAGCGGAGACGGCGGAATCCGGGGGCGGGCTGAAACTCAAGTCCACGTCCAAGCTGGCCGAGGAAGTCTCCAACGATCCGCAGGACCGGGGCCCGACCTTTGTCTTCGGCGACCGCGTGTCGGGCCGTCCTGACCTGGAGACGGTGATCGATGGCAATGCGGAACTGCGTCGCGGGGCGACCTCCATCCGTGCCGACCGCATCGAGTATTACCAGCCCGACGACCAGCTCAAAAGCCGCGGCAATGTCCGCGTCAACCGGGCCGGCAACCGCTTTGAAGGCCCCGAGCTGGAACTCAAGCTGGACCGGTTCGAGGGCTTTTTCACCACGCCGGGTTACCGCTTCCTGAGCAACGGCGGTAATGGCCGCGCCGAGCGGGTCGACTTCCTCGATGAAAACCACCTGACGGCCCAGCGCGCCAGCTACACCACCTGCGAGCGCAACGACGAGGCGAGCTGGTCGCCCGCCTGGGTGCTGCGCGCCAACAGCTTTGAGTTCGACCTGGAGACCGAGGTCGGCGTAGCCCGGGGGGCCGTCATCCGCTTCAAGGACGTGCCCATCCTGGCGTTTCCCAAGTTCAGCTTTCCGCTGAGCGACAAGCGCAAGTCCGGCCTGCTGCCGCCCAGCATCAGCATGGGCTCGACCGACGGTTTTGAGCTTCGCCAGCCCTATTACTTCGACATCGCGCCGAATCGGGATGCGACCTTTTCCCCGGCGATCATGACCAAGCGCGGCATAGACCTGGCCGGCGAGTTCCGCTACCTGGAACCCACCTACCAGGGCCAGCTCCGTGCCAACTACCTGCCGAGCGACAAATTGCGCGACCGGGACCGCTGGTCCTACGGCTACCAGCACACCGGCACCATCAATACCGGCATTTCTTCCATCGGCAACCTGGGGCTGAACCTCAACCTGAACCGTGTCAGCGACAACAATTACTGGCGTGATTTCCCGGCAGGGCTGGGCTCCACCACCCAGCGGCTGCTGTCGCAGGATGCCACCCTGTCCTGGAGCAAGGGCTTCTTCTCCAGCACCTTGCGCACCCTGAAGTGGCAGACGCTGCAGGACGTGACCTCGCCCATTGTCCCTCCCTACGACCGGCTTCCGCAATTGACCGCCAGCTACACCCGGGTGGATGCCCCCCTGGGCCGCCTGGGCAACGGTTTTGACTGGTCCATCGAGGGCGACTACACGCGGTTTTCCGCCGACCGGACCCTGACGAACCAGCCCAACAGCAACCGGGCCTACACCAAGCTGCAGCTCAGCCGTCCCTGGCTGTCCTCGTCCGGCTTCATCACGCCCAAGGTGCAGCTGCACGCCACCAGCTACCAGTTCGACGCGCCGCTGATCGCCGACGGCGCGCGCTCGGCCTCGCGTGTCGTCCCGACCTTCAGCCTGGACAGCGGCTTGCAGTTTGAGCGCGAGGCGAGCTTCCTGGGCCGCAACTTTACCCAGACGCTGGAGCCAAGGGCCTTTTATGTGCGCACGCCTTTTCGCGATCAGAGCCGGCTACCGAACTATGACTCCGGCCTCAACGACTTCAATTTCGCGACGGTGTTCACCGAAAACGCCTTTGTCGGCAATGACCGCATTTCCGACGCGAACCTGCTGACATTGGGTGTGACCTCGCGCCTGCTGGACCCGGCGACCGGCGCCGAGGCTGTGCGCGTGGGCATTGCGCAGCGACTGCGCTTTGAGGACCAGCGCGTGACGCTGCCTGGCGCGCTGCCCGTCACCGACCGCATCAGCGACATTCTGGTCGGCGCGTCCGTCAACTGGGTGCCGCAGTGGTCTTTCGACAGCACGGTGCAATACAACCCCAAGACCAAACAGTCCGAGCGCGCCTCTTTCGGCGTGCGCTACAACCCGAGCAACTACCGTGTCATCAGCGCCGCGTTCCGGCGCCAGCGCAATGTCAGCGAGCAGATCGACGTGGGCTGGCAATGGCCCATCAACGACCTGTGGGGCGACAGGGGCAAGGACCTGGGTGCCGGGCAAGGCCAGGGCGGCGGGCGCTACTACGCGGTCGGCCGGCTCAATTACAGCGTGCTGGACAAGCGGCTGGTCGATTCCATCATCGGCGTCGAATACGACGGCTGCTGCTGGATAGGCCGCGTCGTGCTGCAGCGCTCGCAGACCGGCACGGGCACCTCGGACACCCGGATCATGTTCCAGCTGGAGCTGGTGGGCTTCTCCCGCATAGGCGCCAACCCCCTGGAAACCCTCAAGTCAAATGTCCCGCGCTACCAGTACCTGCGTGAGAAAATCGAGGCTCCAAGCCGCTTTACCACTTATGACTAATCACCGCTTTGTTCCAGAATTTTTCTCGGGCCTGCCGCGCCTCGCAGGGACGGCGCTCGCGCTTGCCATGCTGCTGACGGCACAGGCGCAAGCACAGGGGCTCAGGCCGTCCGCACCCTTGCGCCTGTCGTCCGATCCGGCCGCGCGGGCCCCGACCGGTCAGCGCCAGGCCGATTTCATCGTCGCGGTGGTGAATTCCGAGCCCATCACCAACAGCGAGGTCCGCCTCAAGCTGATCCGCACCGAGCAGCAAATTCTGCAGCAGGGCACGGCGCTGCCGCCGCGCAGCGAACTGGTGGTGCAGGTCCTGGAGCGCATGATCAGCGACAAGGCGCAGCTGCAGCTGGCGCGCGCGTCCGGTGTCCGCATCGATGAAAGCGCGATCCAGGCCGCGGTCCAAAGCGTCGCAAGCCAGAACCAGATCAGCGTCGACGAGCTGCGCAGCCGCCTGAAGGCTGACGGCATCGACTACACGCAGTTCCGTTCCGAAGTGCGCGACGAACTTCTGGTGGGCCGCCTGCGCCAGCGCGAACTCGAGTCGCGCGTCAGCGTGACCGAGCAGGAGATCGACCAGTTCCTGCGCGACCAGGAAGGCGGCGCCGCCGAGGCTTCCGCCCTGGCCCTCAACCTGGGCGAGATCCTGGTGGCGGTCCCCGAGAACGCCACGCCCGACCAGGTCGCGGCGCTGCAAGCCCGGGCCCAGCAGGTGCTTGATCGTGCCCGCGCCGGCGGTGATTTCGCCGCGCTGGCCGCCGAGTTCTCCGCTTCCGCCACGCGCGCGACCGGCGGCCAGATGGGCCTGCGCGCCGCGGACCGCTATCCCCCGCTTTTTGTGGAGGCCACCAAAAGCCTGCAAACCGGCGGACTGGCCGGTCCCGTGCGAAGCGGCGCGGGCTTTCACATCCTCAAGGTGATTGAAAAGCGCCAGGGCGGCATGCCCGGCGCGACCGTGACCCAGACCCATGCCCGCCACATCCTGCTGCGGCTGAACCCCAAAATGACGGAAGCCGCCGCGACCGAAAAACTCGCTGAATTCAAAAAGCGCATCCAGGCCGGCCAAGCCGATTTTGCCGCCCTCGCCCGCGAGAACAGCGATGACGGTTCGGCCAAGGAAGGCGGCGACCTGGGCTGGGCCAGCCCCGGCATGTTTGTGCCCGAGTTCGAAAAAGTCATGAACAGCCTGGCGCCCAACCAGGTGTCCGATCCGCTGGTGTCCCGTTTCGGCGTGCACATCATCCAGGTGCTGGAGCGCCGCGACACCCAGCTCTCGCAGCGCGACCAGCGCGAGATTGCGCGCAACGTGCTGCGCGAAAAGAAGCAGAGCGAAGCCTACGCACTCTGGGCCCAGGAAGTCCGCGGCCGCGCGTATGTGGAGTACCGTGAACCGCCGCAGTGAACGTGGCCCCCACGGTCGTTCACTGCGTGTAGCCTGCGGCTTCTCCCTGCCCCTTTCATCACGAAGGGGGCCGCTACGCCTGCGGTCTGGCAAAGCCAGTCCCGCGGCCCCTGCTGGTTTAATGCGTAAGGCTGCTCAGCGTCAGGTGGTTGTCTCATCGTGAAACACATTCCCCGCAAACGCTTTGGCCAGCACTTCCTGACCGACCAGGGCATCATCGAAGGCATCGTCCAGGCGATCGCGCCGCGGTCCGGTCAGGCCATGGTCGAAATCGGCCCGGGTCTGGCGGCCCTGACCCAGCCCCTGGTCGAGCGCCTGGGGAAGCTCACGGTGATCGAACTGGACCGCGACCTGGCCCGGCAGCTGCGCGAGCATCCGCAGCTCAGTGTGGTTGAGTCCGATATTCTCAAGGTGGACATCCGTGCATTGGCGAGCACCGCCTGCACACCGGGGCAGAAGCTTCGGGTCGTCGGCAACCTTCCGTACAACATCTCCACGCCCATCCTGTTCCACCTGCTGGGCGCTGTGGACGTCATTGAAGACCAGCACTTCATGCTGCAAAAGGAAGTGATAGACCGCATGGTGGCCAGCCCTGCCACCGGCGACTACGGCCGGCTCAGCGTGATGCTGCAGTGGCGCTACGCCATGGAAAATGTGTTGTTCGTGCCGCCGCAGAGCTTTGACCCGCCGCCGCGCGTGGACAGCGCGGTGGTGCGCATGGTGCCGCATGCGGCGCCGGCGGTGCTGGACGCCAGGCTGCTCAGCGAGTTGGTGCAGGTGGCTTTCAGCCAGCGCCGCAAGCTGCTGCGCCACACGCTGGGCCAGTGGCTGGTTGCGCGCGGCTTTGGCGGGGCCTTTGACGTGCAGCGCCGCGCCGAGGAAGTGCCGGTGGCCGAGTACGTGGCGCTGGTGCAGGCGCTGCAGGCCTGAACGCCGGCGTTGCGGCATAAAAAAAGCCCGTCTTTGACGGGCTTTTTTGTGGGCACCTTGCGGGGCACCCATGGTGTCGTTTGCTTTAAGCAGCGGCGAGCCAGTAACCCGCGTTAAACGGGCTGCTCATGCGCAATGCCAGAGGCGACACGTCCACCAGTTTGTCGGTAGGCATGACTTCTTCACCTTCTGCAACTGCTTGCTGGGCCTCATTCGCCCGATCCCCTTGGCCGATGTCTGGGGAGCGGGCTACAGAAAAGAATAGAAGCATCTGAACGGTATCTTTCGATCCGCCCAGTAGTCCGAGGCATCCCGGAAGATGTCGAGCAGCTGCTCGCGCGCTTCCTTGTCGAATTTGGCGTTGGCCGGAATCTGCTCGAGCACGACAATGAAGCCGGGCTGCGGGCCCGACTTGTGGACCAGGTCCGTCATGCAGTCGTACAGCGCATCGAAATTCTTGCCGAAGTGGGCCGGGAAGGTGTATTGCGCCGCAATCATGTCCAGCACGTCCTGCTTGCTCTGGGCATTGCCCAGGTTGGCGTACAGGAAATGCTGGTTCAGCTGCGTCGCGGCGTCCTGCAGGTCCTGCACCCGGAAGGCGCGTATGGATTGAACGATATTGGGCCGCACGCCGCGCAAGGGCGTTTCACCGTCCTTGCGCACCGGCGTCTCGTTGTCCCGACGAAGTGGTGTATCCATCTCCGCTACTCTTTCTCTGAAGTCAAAAACTTGTAATAACAACCACGGTTCATTTACTGAACGATTCTGCGAAAACTCGCATAGTGGTCGTCGGTGTAATAACAGGCATCCGGGGCGGTGGGTTTCAAGCCGCCACAAACAATGCGCCGGGCTCCCCGGCTGCGTTCATTGGGCGTTCGGACGGTGTATTCGCGGTAGTAACCACGACGGTTGGCCGGAAGAAGTCGTTCCCGGTTGCCAAACACCACGCCGTCCTTGTCATGCCTGAACGGCCCACCCTGGTAAATCAGCGTCATCATGTCGCGCCCTTGCGGGGGCAATTGGGCCGTTGCAATCGTGCCGACCGGCGCCGGTGAATCCGCGCCCTTGGCCTGCACCACGCTGGGGATCAGCCCGCTCAGGCTGGTTGCCAAGACCAGCAGGCCGGCCATTCTGGCTACCTGCCGACGTCCCCACCCATTGCGCAACATGAAAAAGAAGCCTTTCCTGAACCCAGGGTTCGCCCGCCGATTTCGGGTTAACCCTTAAATTTCAAGAGAGCTAGTTTGCCGCATGTGGCCGAAAAACGCAAGTGGCTGCTGAAAATTTAGGCAGTAAAGAAGGGGTTTACTGCCTGAATAAGTTAGTACTGGCTATCTAGTTCGGGCTTATCTGGCCGCATTAGCGTCCGCGACCGTGAGGGCGGTCATGTTCACGATGCGGCGCACCGTGGCGGTGGCGGTCAGGATGTGCATGGGTTTGTTCGCGCCCAGCAGCACGGGGCCGATGGCGATGTTGCCGCCGGCCGCCGTTTTGAGCAGGTTGTACGAAATATTGGCCGCATCAATATTGGGCAGCACCAGCAGGTTGGCCTCGCCGGCCAGCGTGCTGTTGGGCATGATCAGGCCGCGCGCGTCGGCGTCCAGCGCCATATCGCCGTGCATTTCGCCGTCGACCTCCAGCCAGGGCGCTTTTTCACGCAACAGTTCCAGCGTGCGGCGCATCTTCAGGGCGCTGGGCAGGTTGGAGGAGCCGAAGTTCGAGTGCGACAGCAGGGCCGCCTTGGGCTTGATGCCGAAGCGCATCATTTCCTCGGCCGCCATGGTGGTGATCTCGGCGAGCTGCTCGGCCGTCGGGTCGCAGTTGACGTGGGTGTCGAGCAGGAAGACCTGGCGATTCGGCAGCAGCAGGCCGTTCATGCAGGCATAGGTGTTGACGCCTTCGCGCTTGCCGATGACCTGGTCCAGGTAGTCCAGGTGATGGGCGGTGGTGCCCCAGGTGCCGCAGATCAGCCCGTCCACGTCGCCCTTGTGCAGCAGCATGCCGGCGATCAGCGTGAGGCGGCGGCGCATCTCGATCTTGGCGATCTGCACGGTCACGCCGCGGCGCTCCATCATGCGGTGGTAGGTCTGCCAGAAGTCGCGGTAGCGGTGGTCCTGCTCGACGTTGACCACGTCGTAGTCGAGCTCTTCCTTCAGGCGCAGGCCGAATTTTTCAATGCGCTGGGCGATGATGGCGGGCCGGCCGATCAATGTAGGCCGCGCAAGGCCCTCGTCCACGACGATCTGGCAGGCGCGCAGCACGCGTTCTTCCTCGCCTTCGGCATAGGCCACGCGCTTGCGGCTGGCCGCCTTGGCGGCCGCGAAGATCGGCTTCATGACCGTGCCCGAAGCGTAGACAAAGCTCTGCAGCTTGTCGCGGTAGGCGTTCATGTCCTGGATGGGCCGCAGGGCCACGCCGCTGTCGGCCGCCGCCTGCGCCACCGCGGGCGCGATCTTCATCATGAGGCGCGGATCAAAAGGCTTGGGAATCAGGTATTCGGGGCCGAAGGCCAGCTTCTCGCCCACATAGGCGGCCGCCA
>NZ_AKIV01000065.1 GCF_000282655.1 Polaromonas sp. CF318 | reverse complement strand
GGGGGGGGGGAGCCGACCACGATGTCGTCCGGGTTCGCCTTGAGCACATGGCGCGGCCAGGCCTCGCAGGCGGCCAGCACGTCGCGGTGCGTGTGCACCGCGGCCTTGGGCTTGCCCGTGGTGCCCGAGGTAAAAGCCATCAGGGCGATGTCGTCGGCCGACACCGGGCAGGGCTTGAAGTTGCCGTCCTTTTGCGCCGACAGCACGGCCAGCGAACCGGGCGCATCCATCAGGTTAAAGGGCACGATGGTGGGCAGCACATCGCTTTGCGCCTGCGCCGCCTGCAATTCCTCCAGCAGCGTGGCATCGCACAAGGCCAGCGCGGGCCGGGCTTTTTCGATGATCTCGCCGAGCTCCTTGGCGCGCAGCAGCGGCATGGTCGCCACCGCCACCAGCCCGGCCTGCACCACACCCAGCCAGGCCAGCGCCATGCCGATGGAATTGCCGCCGCGCAGCAGCACGCGGTTGCCGGGTTTCAAGCCGAAGTCTTCGGTCAGCACCTGCGCGATGCGGTTCACGCGCTCCAGCGCTTCGGTGTAGCTCAGCGTGATCCTGTCCGAGCGAAGCAGCGGCTTGTCGCCGCGCCCCTCGCGAATCGCCTTGTCGAACAGGGACTGCACCAGGTTGGCCTGCGCCGGGATGCGCAGCTCGGGCAGTGCGTATTCCATGCGCGGCAGCTGCTCGGGCGCCGGCAGGCGCTCGTGCACAAAACGGTCCGGCTGCGCGGAAGGCGCGGAGGGCGCCGCGGTGACACTTTTGATCGGATCGGAGACGGAGGTGCTCATGATTGCAATTGGGCCTTTCCAATAATGAGTTGCTGCACTTCGGTCGCGCCTTCGTAAATGCGCAGCGAGCGTATGTCGCGGTACAGGCTTTCCACCTTGGTGCCCACCTTCACGCCCAGGCCGCCGTGCATTTGCAGCGCCATGTCGATGACCTTCTGCGCGTTCTCGGTGGCCGTCATCTTGGCCATGGCCGCCTCGGCGGTGATGCGCGCGCCGCTGCCCAGGCGTTCGCTTTCGTCGCGCATCCAGGCGGCGCGGTAGGTCAGCAGCGCGGCGGCGTCGACCAGGACCGCCATTTCGCCGAGCTTGGCCTGCGTCAGCTGGAAGTCGGCCAGTGTCTGGCCGAACATTTTTCGTTCCTTGGAAAAGCGCACCGCCTCGGCCAGTGCACGGCGCGCCATGCCCAACGCGGCGGCCGCCACCGAGGCGCGGAAGATGTCCAGCGTCTGCATCGCCAGCTTGAAGCCGCCATGCAGCGCGCCCAGCTGCGCGTCCCCGGGCAGCTTGCAGTGCACGAACTTCAGCGTGGCCAGCGGGTGCGGCGCCATCACGGCGATGTGCTCGCTGCTGTCCAGGCCCGGGTTGGCGGCATCGACGATGAAGGCCGTGATGCCGCGCGTGCCGGCCTCGGGGTCGGTCTTGGCGAAGGTCACGTAAAAATCCGCGATGCCGCCGTTGCTGATCCAGGTCTTGCTGCCGTTCAGGGTCCAGCCTTCGCCGCTGCCGGTGGCCGAGGTCCCCATGGCGCCAACGTCCGAGCCCGCGTCGGGCTCGCTCAGGGCAAAAGCCGCGATTTTTTTGCCGCTGGCCACCAGGGGCAGATAGGCCGCCTGCTGCGCCGGCGTGCCGGCCAGCGTGATGGCGCCGCTGCCCAGGCCCTGCATGGCAAACGCGAAGTCGGCCAGGGGCGAATGAAAGGCCAGTGTCTCACGCAGGATCACCAGCGCACGCGAGTCCAGTTTCTCCAGCGCGCCGCCCAGGGCGCCGTCCTTGCCCGCCGGCACGCAGTAGCGCAGCCAGCCCTGGCCGCCCAGCAAGGCCACCCATTCCTTGCAGGCCTTGCGGTCGTCGCTCTCGTCGACCTGCTGCTGGGGCACCCAGCCGGCCAGGCGCTGCCCCAGCTCGCGGTGAACCTCGTCAAAAAAAGGCAAAGCCAGGTGGGCGGTGCTCGATTTCATGCCTGAATCCTTGTTGTGCTGTGCTCAGTCGCCGCGGAACACCGGTTTCTGTCTGGCCGCGAAGGCCTCGTAGGCGCGCGTGAAGTCCTTGGTCTGCATGCAGATGGCCTGCGCCTGCGCCTCGGCCTCTATGGCCTGGTCCAGCGTCATGGCCCATTCCTGGTGCAGCATGGTCTTGGTCATGCCGTGCGCGAAGGTCGGGCCATCGGCCAGCTCCAGCGCCAACTTCTGCGCCTGCGCCAGCAGCTCCTGCGGCTCATGCAGGGCGTTGAAGAAGCCCCACTGCAGGCCTTCCTGCGCGTTCATGGCGCGGCCGGTGAACAGCAGCTCAGACGCGCGGCCCTGGCCTATCAGGCGCGGCAGCAGCGCGCAGGCGCCCATGTCGGCGCCGGCCAGGCCCACGCGCGTGAACAGAAAAGCCGTCTTGGCCTGGGCCGTTCCCAGGCGCATGTCGGCCGCCAGCGCCATCATGGCGCCCGCGCCGGCGCAGATGCCGTCGATCGCCGCGATGATGGGCTGCGGGCACAGGCGCATGGCCTTGATCAGGTCGCCCGTCATGCGCGTGAACTCCAGCAGCTCGGGCATGCTCATCTTGGTGAGCGGCCCGATGATTTCGTGCACGTCGCCGCCCGAGCAAAAATTGCCGCCCGCGCCGGTGATGACCACTGTTTTCACGTCGGTCGCGCTGTTGAGCGTGCGGAACAGATCGCGCAGCTCGGCATAGGAGTCAAAGGTCAGCGGGTTTTTGCGCTCGGGGCGGTTCAAGGTCAGCGTCGCGACGCCGGCGTCGAAGGCATAGGCGAAATGCTCCGCCTGGTGGTGGGCCATCGCATCGAACTGCGCGTGCATGGGATTGGCCAGGCCTATGTAGTGTTTCATGGGGTTTCCAGTTTTGCGTCGGCAAGTTGGTTGTGGTGCTGCTTGACCTTGCCCAGCAGCTTGTGCAGGGATTCGACCTCGCGCGGGGACAAGGCCTCAAAGGCCGCGACGATCCAGGCCTCGTGCTCGGTCGCCATTTCGTCAAACAGCTTGCGCCCGCGGGACGTCAGGCGCACGCGGTAGGCGCGCCGGTCGCCCTCCACGTCCACACGCTCGACCAGGCCTTCGGCCACCAGCTGGTCGGTGATGCCGGTGACGTTGCCGCCCGTCACCATCATGCGGCGCGACAGCTCGTTCATCTTCAGGCCCTCGGGGCTGCGCTCGAGCTGCGCCATCAGGTCGAAGCGCGGCAGCGTGGTGTCGAACTGCTCGCGCAGCTGGGTGCGCACCTGCTTTTCCACCAGCTGCGTGCAGGTCAGCATGCGCAGCCAGAGGCGCAATGCCTCGGGGTGTTCGCTGTGGCCTCGTGCTTCCATGTCCATGCGGGTCTCCTTGATGTATTGGCTTTTGCTTTTTTTATTTACCGGCTGCGGGCTGGACCGCAAGCTCTTTCTGCCTGGCGATTTCGCGGTAGAGCTGGTCGCGCCCGCTCAGGTAAGGCTTGGGCCAGTTCACATGCCGGCTTTGCAGCTTGGCCGCTTCGTGCAGCGTCCAGGCCGGGTCGGCCAGGTGCGGGCGGGCAATCGCGCACAGGTCGGCGCGGCCGGCCGCGATGATGCTGTTGACGTGGTCGACTTCAGAGATCGCGCCCACCGCGATGGTCTGTATGCCCACCTCGTTGCGTATGCGGTCGGCAAACGGCGTCTGGTACATGCGGCCGTACACCGGCTTGGCCGCGCGCGTGGTCTGGCCCGACGACACGTCGATGAAATCACAGCCCGCGGCCTTGAACAGGCGCGCGATGGCCACCGCGTCGTCCGCCGTGTTGCCGCCCGGCGCCCAGTCGTGCGCCGAGATGCGCACGCTCATGGGCAGGTGGGCAGGCCACACGGCGCGCATGGCGGCAAACACTTCGAGCGGAAAGCGGCAGCGGTTTTCCAGGCTGCCACCGTATTCGTCGCTGCGCTGGTTGGTCAGCGGCGTGATAAAGCTTGACAGCAGGTAGCCGTGCGCGCAATGCAGCTCCAGCCAGTCAAAGCCGGCTTCGGCCGCATAACGCGTGGACTGCACAAACTCGGCCTTCACGCGGTCCATGTCGGCGCGCGTCATGGCTTGGGGCAGCTGGTTGCTCGGGCCGTAGGCCACGGCGCTGGCCGCCAGCAGCGGCCAGTTGCCGGTGACGAGCGGCTCATCGGGCTGCTCCCAGCCCACCTGCGTAGACCCCTTGGGCCCGCTGTGGCCCAGCTGCATGCCTATCTTGGCGCCCGCGCCCGAGGCATGCACAAAATCCACGATGCGCTTGAAGCCCTTGGCCTGCGCCTCGTTCCATAAGCCCGGGCAGCCCGGCGTGATGCGGCCCTCGGGGCAGGGCGAGGTCATTTCCACAAACACCAGGCCGGCGCCGCCCAGGGCGCGCGCGCCCAGGTGCACCAGGTGGAAGTCCTGCGGCATGCCGTCCACCGCGCTGTAAGTGGCCATGGGCGACACCACAATGCGGTTCTTCAAATTCAGTTCGCGCACCTTCAAGGGCAGCAGCATGGGCGGTGGTGCATGCGCCGCGTTGCTCTTGGCCAGCCACTGCTCATAGCCCTGCAGCCAGGCCGCATCGCGCACCCGCAGGTTCTCATGGCTGATGCGTTGCGAGCGCGTGAGCAGCGAATAAAAAAACTGCTCGGCCTCCATGCCGCTGTAGCGGTCCACGTTCTCGAACCATTCGGTCGAGTTGCGCGCCGCATTCTGGATCTTGAGCACCTCGACGGAACGCAGCGCCTCGTAGGCCTGCAGCGCCGCCGTGGCATCGCCGTGTTGCGCAAAGCAGTGGCTCAGCTCTATCGCGTCTTCCAGCGCCAGCTTGGTGCCGCTGCCAATCGAAAAATGCGCGGTATGCGCCGCATCGCCCATCAGCACTATCGGCACCTGCTTGCCGTTGATCGCAGCCTCATGCACCCAGCGCTCGCACACCACGCGCGGGAAACGTATCCAGATCGCCGAGCCGCGCACATGGGTGGCGTTGTTCATCAGCGCGTTGCCGTCCAGGTATTTGGCGAACAGGCGCTCGCAGAACGCGATGCCGTCCTCCTGGCTCATCTGGTCCAGGCCGTGGGCCTTCCACACCGCCTCGGGTGTCTCGACGATAAAGGTCGAGGTGTTCTCGTCAAACTTGTAGGCATGCGCGGCAAACCAGCCGTGCTCGGTTTGCTCGAAGGCGAAGGTGAAGGCGTCAAAGGTCTTGCGTGTGCCCAGCCAGACAAAGCGGCAGGCGCGCAGCTCCACGTCGGGCTTGAAGGTCTCCGCGTAGCGGTTGCGGATGCGGCTGTTCAGGCCGTCGCTGGCGACCACCAGGTCGGCGCCGTACTGCGCCGCGATGGCCTGGTCGTCCTGGACATCGGTTTCAAACACCAGCGCCACGCCCAGCGCCATGCAGCGCTCCTGCAGGATGTTGAGCAGGCGCTTGCGGCCTATGCCGCAAAAGCCGTGGCCGCCCGAGCGCACCGAGCGCCCCTTGAAGAACACCTCCACATCATCCCAGTGGTTGAAGGCATCGCCTATGAGCTGCGCGCTGACCGGGTCGGCCGCGCGCAGGTTGCCCAGGGTCTGGTCCGACAGCACCACGCCCCAGCCGAAGGTGTCGAAAGGCCGGTTGCGCTCCACCACCGTCACTTGGTGGGCCGGGTTCTGCAGCTTCATCAGCAGGGCGAAATACAAACCTGCGGGACCACCGCCCAGGCAAAGAATGTGCATGAAAGCGTACTCTCTGGATTAATCTTGCCTTAATTGTTTAGGTTTAAACTAAATCCGTCAAGCGGGGTTTACCGCGGGATGGCAAGCAGATGTGACCAGGGTGTGGCCCCCCCCGGCCGGCAAGCTCCTCAGGGTGCCTGGAAGGCAGCTGCTCTGTAAGTGAGCACTAGCGTGTCGCGGTAACCCGCCTCCGGCTGGTCGTCGGCCGGCAGGATGGGCGTGGTCTCGTGGATCACCCGCGCGTCGTCCAGCAGCAGCGCCGTCAGCGGCTCCCGCATCACAAAACGCACGCCGTGCGGGCCGTTGGCGTCAAACACCCGGGTCTCGCCGCCCTTCACGCCGTGGCGGCCCACCATCATCACCACCACAAAGTCCACGCCGTCGCGGTGCGCGCCCTCGGGCGTCGGCCGGCCCACGCCGCCGGCCGTGTCGATGCGAAACTGGTGCGCCTCGATGTGCCAGCGCTGGGCCGGCTGCACCTGGGCAAACAGCCGGCCCAGCGCGGCGATCAAATCCGTCCAGGCCGCGGCCGTAGCCACGGCCGGCTCCACCGGCTCGAACCAGCGCTCAAAGCCGCCGTGCAGCGCGTTGTAGTCGGTCGGCTGCCAGTGCGCGCGGTGCGGCGTCTGCGTGAGCGTGCCCGCGGCAATCTCCTGCACAAAACACGAGTGCCGGCGCTTGCGGTAATGCCCGCCATCCTTCAGGTGGGCGTCCGGCGGCAGCCGGTCCCAGGAGGGCACCAGGGCATTCCAGGCCGGCGCCCAGGCGGCGCCCAGCTCCAGCGTGGCCGTCAGCTCGGCCGGGTTCAGCAGGCTCAGGCCGTCCTGGCTGAGCGCCTGGCGGGCCGACTTGGGGACAGTGGCGATATTGAACATAGGCTGCTATTTTGCTTGAGCCGCGCGGCCGGCCCGCGCCCCGCCAGCGGAAACCTTCAGGCCGCAAAAGGTGAAACCTGCCTACATACACCGGCCGCAAAACTTTCCATAATGGGCCGTCTGTCCAACTTGAGGAGCCATCCATGCTTTACAAATTCAAATCCAAAGACGCCGGCGATGTGATCATGCTCGAAGCCAACGGCCGCAAGGTCCTCGAAATCATCGGCAAGGACCCCGCCCCCAAGGGCATCATCCTGCCCGAACAGATGCCCGCCGCCATCGCCGCCCTGCAGGCCGCCATCGCGCACGAGGAGGCCCACGACGCCAATGCCGAAGACGGCGTGGTCCCCGGCGACGGCCTGGGCCTGCGCCAGCGCGCCGTGCCCTTTATCGACATGCTGCAGCGCAACCTCAAGGCTGGGCATGAGGTGGTTTGGGGGGTGTAGGCGCCGCGGCCGCCGCGGCGGCCTGACTCTCTTATAGGTATGAATGAAAAAAGCCCTGGTGACAGGGCTTTTTTCATTGGGGGGCAGGCGCTTTAAATATCAGTCACGCCCAGCCGCTTCAAGGCATCCTTGGCCGGCTCCAGCCCTTGCAGCGCCGCCTTTTTGTACCAGTCGATGGCGGCCGCCCTGTCCTGGCTGCCGCCCCAGCCGTATTCGTAAGCATGGCCCACCTTGTACTGCGACTGCGCAAAACCGGCCGTGGCGGCGGACAGGTGATAGGCAAAAGCCTTGCGCAGATCCGCCGGCTGGCCGACGCCGTATTCCAGGTACCACGCCGCGTTATGCGCGCCGCGCGCCAGGCCGGCCTCCGCGGCCCGCACAAACCAGTCAAATGAGGCTTTCACATCAGGCCGCGTGCCCATGCCCCGGTAGTACATCAAGGCCAGGTTGTTCATCGCATAGGGGTGCCCCTGCTCGGCCGCACGCCGGTAGTTGTCAAAGGCCAGCGGCAGGTCGGCCGCCATGCCGATACCATGCTGCTGGTTCCACGCCAGTGCGGCCTGGGCCAGCACAAAGCCCGCCTCGGCAGACTTGCGGTACCAGGTATTGGCCAGCTCGTGGTTCACCTCCACACCGCGCCCATTGTTGTAAATCATCGCCACCGCATGCTGGGCGCGCGCGTTGCCGCCATGGGCCAGGCGCAGCAAGTCTTCACGCGCGCTGGCCGAACCCTTGGCCGCCGCCGAAAACAGCGGCACGACTTCAGGATTGGGCAGCTGCGACAGCAGCCGCGCTAACGGATCGGCCTGCGCCACCGGCACCGCCTTGGCCGCATCGGTAGCAGCGGTAGCCAGTGCGCGGTTAACAGCAGCAGTGGGCGCCGCCGTGCCGGCAGCCGCGGCCATTTCAGTCTGCGCGGCCGCATTGCGTTCCGCCGTCGTGCCGGCCAGCGGCTGCGCAAGGGCGGCGGCAGTGCCGGTCGCGCCCGCAGCGGGAAACAAACGTGAAAGCGCCTGCGCCGCGCCTTGCGTCAAACCCGCCGGGTCCGTCGTGGAGGCGGCGAATTTCTCGATGTACTGGCGGGTCGTATCGGGGTTGCGAGAAAAGCGATGCGACACCACAAAGGCATCAGCCGCACGCGGCGCCTGCCCCTGCGCGCCCAGCACTTCGGCCAGATTGGCCCAGGCCGCAGCCCGTGCCGGCGCCAGCGCCAGCGTGTAGCGCAACTGCGCTTCCGCCTCAGGCAGCTTGCCCGCGCGGTAGAGCACATAACCGTAGTTGTTGGCGATCTCCTGGTCGGAAGGATCGGCCCGACGCGCCTTTTCAAAATCAGCGAGAGCCTCGGCCACCTGGTCGGCCTTGAATTTGTCGAGCGCCGTGGTGTTGAGCCGCCGCGCCAGCTTGCGGTCCCCGCGCGCCGGGTAAGGCAGCTCTTCAATTTCGGTCTTGGCATCCCACACCGCATTGGCATCGCGCGACGCGGCGCCTGCCAGCATCTTGCTGACCTGGTCCAGGCGCGGCGCGATCTGGGCATTGGGTGCCGCGCCTGCTTGCGCAAACGCCAGCAGGTAGGTCATCTGAAGCGCGACTGCCAGGATGCAGGCAATCGAAAAGCGTGCTGCGCGTTGATGCGCTGTTTTTTTGATCATGAAACTGTCCTCCCTTTGTGCGAGGGAGTTTATCTGCAAGAAGTCGCACTTTGAACACTGCGTTCATGAACACTATGAGGGATGCGCATGCGCAGATGCCGAAACACTATTGGCGCCTTTCTCCTCATCTCTTTACAGTCCGTCCGCTGGCACCTTCCCGTAGCACGGGATCGCTTATCGTCGATGGTTCCACATTGCCGTCGTGTTCTGTCTTTAATTGTTGGAGCTAGTGTGAACCCTCAGACAAGTTTTGTTCGTCGCATGCACTGCTGGCGCAGTATTGCCGCTCTTCTCGGCCTGATCATGCTGGCAGGCTGCTCGACATTCGTCAGCAATGAAAGAAGGGGTCCAGATCCTTTCACGCCGGTGTCTTCTATGAGCATCGCCTTTGTTGAGAACCCCACCCTGAAGGGCGCCTATGAGACGCTCGTGCAGAAGGGCTATGCAGTGGATTGGTCCAAGCAGGAAGCGCAAGCCCAAAGAGATGTTCCTGTGATGCTCTCGCATGTGCGAAAGGGACTGCTCACAGAGTTGAAACCACGGCTGGAAAGGCGAAGGCTTAGCGTGGCGATCGAAGCGCCAGACCAAGCAACAAGTATCAGCTTGGTCATCACGCCGAAACGCTACTTCGTTGAATGTGGAAAAGCATCCATCATTTGCCAAACGTCCATTACATTTGACGTCCGGCTGATTGACCACAAGCTGAGTACGCCGGTGTGGTCGGCCGATTTCAAGGCCGGTGCTCTCTTGGGGATGGAACAAACGCCGGCAATGGCCGATGACCTTTATAGAGCTGTCGTTGAGCGATTAGTGGCAGCGAAGGCCATCCCATGAAACTGCAATGGTTTGGTGCGACAGCGAGGAAGTTTCTACTACTCTGTTTGCTTGGCACGTGCGCTCTACTCCAGGGGTGTGCCATCGCGATGGGGAACAAGTTCACAGAGATGCAGCCCCAGGAACCCGACTTCGCTCATATCTATTTTCTGCGCATTGAGGGCGGGAAAACAATCAGCGATTCCAGACGTGACAGGACCGGCGCTTTTCCCGATATTTCAGTGAATGGACAAAACGTTGGTTCACTCAAGCGAGGTGGGTATCTTTTCGTTAAGGTACCTCCCGGACAAATTAGCATCAAGACGCTTGACACGCCGACTTGGTGGCCTGCTCCAATGCTCTCGCGCGAGCTCAAGGCCGAGAAAAGGACCCGCTACTTCTACTTGCTGAGTTCAAGCGACGGCGGCCTAGTTAACCCTAAAGCAGGATCGGGTAATTGGATTGTGAACCTCAGCTTTGAGCGTATTTCGGAGGCCGAAGCCGTGCCAATACTTAAAGGTTTACAGTTACCTTGAGCCCGCAGAAGTCCATTGCAATGACAGTGGGGTTTAAAAGTGCTGGCAACAGCTCGTTGAGAGTGCCTGGTGTTGAACTCCGCTGAAGTCTGACCCGAGGGGGGTGCGGTAACTTGGCTGATGCTGCAGCAGGCCGCCAACCGGCATACCCTGCTCAGTGAACTGGAGTGGCGTGTCATGCCGGCACTGGTTCTGAACCAGGCCAAGCTGTATTTGAAGGATGAGGCGCCCGTGGCCTTTGTCTCTTGGGCCAAATTGAGCGAAGAGGTGGCGCAGCGCTACCAGGCCGGGCCGCATCAGCTCACTTTGGCCGACTGGGCTTCGGGTGAGCAGATCTGGTTGATTGATGTGTTCACGCCTTATGGCGGCGCGCAGGAGGTGCTCAGGAACCTGCGCGAGAAGGTGTTTGCCGGGCAGGTGCTGCGCCAGCTGGTGCCGGTCGGGTCGGCGCAGGTCAAACTGGTGACCTGGCCTGCTACCGAGGCAGGTACGTCATGAAATCGATAGATGTGAAAAGCAAGGAGCGTGCTTTTCTTTCTTTTCTTCTTTCACGACGCGCATCAAGAATGCATCCAAAAGAAGAATGCAAGCCGGAAAGCAAAACGCCTGCATGATGCAGGCGTTTTGGGGTTTGGTTGCGCGGGCAAGATTTGAACTTACGACCTTTGGGTTATGAGCCCAACGAGCTACCAGGCTGCTCCACCGCGCGGTATATGTGTATTGTAGCTTACTCTGCCTTGGCCGCGTCAGCGGTAGTGTCTTCCGACACTTCAGGGCGGTCCACCAGTTCGACCAGGGCCATGGGCGCATTGTCACCAACGCGGAAACCCATCTTCAGGATACGAGTGTAGCCGCCGGGACGGGCCTTGTATCGGGGGCCGATTTCAGCGAACAGCTTGACGACCATGTCGCGATCGCGCAGGCGGTCGAATGCCAGGCGCTTGTTGGCCAGCGTGGGTTCCTTGCCCAGGGTGATCATGGGCTCGACCACGCGGCGCAATTCCTTGGCCTTGGGCAGGGTGGTCTTGATGACTTCGTGCTGCAGCAGCGAGTTCATCATGTTGCGCAGCATGGCGAGGCGGTGCTCGCTGGTGCGGTTGAGTTTACGTAGTCCGTGTCCGTGGCGCATGATCAATTTCCTTTTTTAAAATCCGGGCAGCCGTATCAGGTACTGCCCGTGCGAGACCCCTTTGAGGCGGGTCTTGTGTTTTCAATTAACGCTTGTCGAGGCCGGCGGGAGGCCAGCTTTCCAGGCGCATACCAAGCGTGAGGCCGCGGGAGGCCAGCACTTCCTTGATTTCGTTGAGGGATTTGCGTCCCAGATTGGGGGTCTTGAGCAGCTCGTTTTCAGTGCGCTGGATCAGATCGCCAATGTAGTAAATGTTTTCGGCCTTGAGGCAGTTTGCCGAGCGGACGGTGAGTTCGAGCTCGTCGACGGGGCGCAGCAGGATGGGGTCGAACTGCTGCGAGCTGCGCTGAACGGGCGCGTCGAACGCGGCCAGTTCATTGCCTTCGAGCTGCGCGAACACCGCGAGCTGCTCAACCAGGATCTTGGCCGAAGCACGGACGGCGTCTTCAGCCGTCACGGCGCCGTTGGTCTCGATTTCCAGCACGAGCTTGTCGAGGTCGGTGCGCTGCTCGACGCGGGCGCTTTCGACGGTGTAGCTCACGCGCTTGACGGGCGAGAACGAGGCGTCCAGCACGATGCGGCCGATGGATTTCGGCGACTCGTCGCCGTAGCGGCGCTGGTTGCCGGGCACATAGCCGCGGCCGTTTTCAACCTTGATCTGCATGTCGATCTTGCCGCCGTGCGACAGGTTCACGATGACGTGCTCAGGGTTGATGATTTCCACGTCGTGCGGCGTCTGGATGTCGGCGGCAGTGACGGGGCCTTCGCCGTCCTTGCGCAGGCTCAGCGTGACTTCGTCGCGGTTGTGGAGCTTGAACACCACACCCTTGAGGTTCAACAGGATGTTGACGACGTCTTCCTGCACACCGTCGATGGACGAGTACTCGTGCAGGACACCCGCGATGGTGACTTCGGTGGCGGCGTGGCCGACCATGGACGACAACAGTACGCGGCGCAGCGCGTTGCCCAGCGTGTGGCCGTAGCCGCGCTCGAAGGGCTCCAGAGTCACCTTGGCGCGGTTGGCGCCAAGCTGCTCGACATTGATGGTTTTTGGTTTCAACAAATTGGTCTGCATGCAGTCTTCCTCTCAATACCCTCGGTTCGTTACACCGATAAGGCCGGCGAAGCACACCCTGGCGGCACGGTGCCCCGTGCCGCAGGAACGAAAATTAGCGTGAGTACAACTCGACGATCAACGATTCGTTGATGTCGGCGGCAAACTCATCGCGGTCAGGAACCTTCTTGAAGGTGCCTTCGCCCTTGTCGGCGTTCACATCGACCCAGGCGGGCAGGCCGACCTGTTTTGCAAGCTCGAGGGCTTCGGTGATGCGGGTCTGCTTCTTCGACTTCTCGCGCACGGCGATGACGTCGCCGGTCTTGACCATGTACGAAGGAATGTTGACCGTGCCGCCGTTGACCGTGATGGCTTTGTGCGACACCAACTGGCGTGCTTCAGCGCGGGTCGACCCGAAGCCCATGCGGTACACCACGTTGTCCAGGCGGCATTCCAGGATGAACAACAGGTTGGCGCCGGTGTTGCCCTTGCGGCGATCGGCTTCCTCGAAGTAGCGGCGGAATTGCTTCTCGAGCACGCCGTACATGCGCTTGACTTTTTGCTTTTCGCGCAGCTGCAGGCCGAAGTCGGAAGTACGGGTACCGGAGGTACGGCCGTGCTGGCCTGGCTTGGAGTCGAATTTGGCCTTGTCGCTGATGGCGCGGCGGGCGCTCTTCAGGAACAGGTCGGTGCCTTCACGGCGGGATAGTTTGGCCTTGGGGCCGAGATAACGTGCCACTTGAGTGTCCTTTTTTCATCTGCTGCATTTACATGCAGGAGCCGGAGGTCGTGACCTGCCGGCGGTGGGCTTGGTAAAAATGCCTGGTGTCTGACGGGCTAAAACGCCCGCCGGACAGCCAGGCACGGGGGATTAAATGCGGCGGCGCTTTTGCGGGCGGCAGCCGTTGTGCGGAACCGGGGTCACATCGGCAATCGAATTGATCCGGATGCCCAGTGCGCCCAATGCGCGAACCGACGATTCGCGGCCGGGACCAGGACCCTTGATTTCGACGTCAAGGTTCTTGATGCCCTGCTCAATGGCGGCGCGGCCGGCGACTTCCGAAGCGACCTGCGCTGCGAAAGGCGTGGATTTACGCGAACCCTTGAAGCCCTGGCCACCGGAGGAAGCCCAGGACAAGGCATTGCCCTGGCGATCCGTGATGGTGATGATCGTGTTGTTGAAAGAAGCGTGCACGTGGGCGATGCCATCGGCCACGTTCTTGCGAACTTTCTTGCGAACGCGCTGTGCGGCGTTATTGCTTGGTGATTTTGCCATGACGACCTCTCAATTATTTCTTCAAAGCTGCAGCGGCCTTGCGCGGACCCTTGCGGGTGCGGGCGTTGGTCCGGGTGCGCTGGCCGCGCATGGGCAGGCCACGACGGTGGCGGAAGCCGCGGTAGCAGCCGATGTCCATCAGGCGCTTGATGTTCATCGTGGTTTCACGACGCAAGTCACCTTCGATGGTGAACAGGGCGATCTGCTCACGGATTTTTTCCAGGTCGCCGTCGGTCAGGTCTTTGACCTTCTTGGCGTAGGCGATGTCGCATGCTTCGCAAATCTTGCGAGCGCGCGTGCGACCGATGCCATAAATAGCAGTCAAACCGATTTCGGCGTGCTGCTGCGGCGGAATATTGATACCAGCGATACGAGCCATGTTCGTCCTCTAAAACTCTTGAAATCAGCCTTGACGCTGTTTGTGGCGTGGGTCCGTGCAGATCACACGGACAACGCCCTTGCGACGGATAACCTTGCAGTTGCGGCAAATCTTCTTGACCGAAGCTGAAACTCTCATTTCTATTACTCCTAAACTTTCACTCTGTGCCTACTTGGCACGGAAAACAATGCGTGCCCGCGATAAATCGTAAGGCGTCAATTCAACCGTCACCTTGTCACCGGGAAGGATGCGGATGTAGTGCATACGCATTTTTCCCGAGATGTGCCCCAGTACCACATGTCCATTTTCAAGCTTCACCCTGAAAGTCGCATTGGGAAGGTTTTCCACAACCTCGCCTTGCATCTGGATCACATCGTCTTTAGACATATCCCATCAAATACCCAGTTAACCGCCCAGTGACGTCTTGAAGTTCGCCTTTTTAAGCAACGACTCATACTGTTGCGACATCATGTAGTTCTGCACCTGGGCCATGAAATCCATGGTCACCACGACAATAATCATCAACGACGTGCCGCCGAAATAGAAAGGCACGTTGTATTTCAAAATCAGAAACTCCGGCAGCAGACACACGAATGTGATGTACACCGCACCTGCCAGCGTCAAGCGCACCAGGATTTTGTCAATGTAGCGGGCCGTCTGGTCACCAGGCCGGATCCCGGGAATGAAGGCGCCGCTCTTTTTCAGGTTGTCCGCCGTTTCACGGCTGTTGAACACCAGGGCCGTGTAGAAGAAGCAGAAAAACACAATCGCGCTGGCATACAGCATCACGTAGATCGGCTGGCCAGGTGTCAGCGTGCTGGCGATGTCTTTCAACCAGCGCATGCTGTCACCGGCGCTGAACCAGCCCACCACGGTTGCCGGCAGCAGGATGATCGAAGAAGCGAAGATCGGAGGGATCACGCCCGCCATGTTCAGCTTCAGCGGCAAGTGCGACGACTGGCCGCCATAAACCTTGTTGCCCACCTGGCGCCGCGCGTAATTCACAAGAATCTTGCGCTGCCCGCGTTCCACGAACACCACAAAATACGTCACCAGCACGACGACCAGGACAATCACGATCGCCACAATAATGCTCATGGCACCGGTTCGCACCAGTTCCAGCAAACCGCCCATCGCGTTCGGCAAACCGGCCGCGATACCCGCGAAGATCAGGATCGAGATGCCGTTGCCCAGACCGCGCTCGGTGATCTGCTCGCCCAGCCACATCAGGAACATGGTGCCGGCCGTCAGGCTGAAAACCGCCGTCATGCGAAAACCGAAACCAGGCGCCAGGACCAGGCCCGGCGAGCTTTCCAGCGCCACGGCAATGCCCATGGACTGGAACAAGGCCAGGGCCAGTGTGCCGTAGCGCGTGTACTGGGTAATCTTGCGGCGACCGCTTTCACCCTCTTTTTTCATCTGCTCGAACGTCGGAACGACGTAAGTCATCAGTTGCATGATGATCGAGGCCGAGATGTAAGGCATGATGCCCAGGGCAAACACGGTGAATCGCGACAGGGCACCACCCGAGAACATATTGAACAGGTTCAATATGCCGCCTTGCTGGCCCTTGAAAAGCTCTTTCAGCTGGCCAGGGTCGATCCCCGGCACCGGGATGTGCGCGCCAATGCGGTACACCACCAGGGCCAGCAGCAAAAACACAAGCCTGTTGCGCAGGTCACCGTACTTGCCGGTTTTCGCAATTTGAGCCGAGTTGGTTGCCACTGATTTATCCAGTCAGATATTTAAGCGATGGAGCCGCCGGCGGCTTCGATCACGGCCTTGGCAGCCGCCGTGGCGGAAATGCCGTTCAGCTTCACAGCCTTGGTCAGTTCGCCCGTCTTGATGACCTTGACGTTCTTGGCGAGCTGGCCCACCAGGCCGGCCGTCTTCAGTGCCAGCAGGTCCACTTCGGCCAGGCCGAGCTGCTCCAGCGCGCCGAGGGTGACCTCTGCGTTGAACTTCAGCAGGTGCGACTTGAAGCCGCGCTTGGGCAGGCGACGCTGCATGGGCATTTGACCGCCCTCGAAGCCCACCTTGTGGTAGCCGCCCGCACGGGACTTCTGGCCCTTGTGGCCGCGACCCGACGTTTTGCCCAGGCCGGAGCCGATGCCGCGGCCGACACGGCGCTTGGCATGTTTGGCGCCTTGGCCAGGCTTGATTCCGTTCAATTCCATGATGAGTCTCCGCTCAGACAATCTTGACCAGATAGCTGATCTTGTTGATCATGCCGCGCACTGCGGGCGTGTCCTGCAGTTCGCTGACGCTGTTGACGCCACGCAGGCCCAGACCGCGCACGGTGGCGCGATGCGATTCCTTGGTGCCAATCGGGCTGCGAACCAGCTGGACTTTGAGTTTGGTTTCTTTGGTCATTTCAATGCCGCCTTAACCGAAGATTTCTTCGACAGACTTGCCACGCTTGGCCGCGATTTCCGAAGCGGTCGTGGAGTTGTTCAGTGCATCCATGGTGGCTCGCACCATGTTGTAGGGATTGCTCGAACCATGGCTCTTGGCCACGATGTCGGTAATGCCCATGACTTCGAAAACAGCGCGCATCGGGCCGCCGGCAATGATGCCGGTACCCTTGGGAGCCGGCGCCATCATGACGCTGGCCGCACCGTGGTGGCCGAAAACATTGTGGTGAAGGGTACCGTTCTTCAACGAGACCTTGGTCATGTTGCGGCGCGCTTCTTCCATGGCCTTTTGCACGGCTGCAGGCACTTCTTTCGACTTGCCCTTGCCCATGCCGACGCGGCCGTCACCGTCACCAACCACCGTGAGCGCGGCGAAACCGAGGATACGGCCGCCCTTCACGACTTTGGTCACGCGGTTGACCGCGATCATTTTTTCCTTCAGACCATCGTCTGGAGCGTCGTTGTTCGATTTTGCTTGAAACTTAGCCATACTTAATTCCAGTCTGCTTAGAACTGCAAACCAGCTTCGCGAGCCGCATCAGCCAGCGCTTTGACGCGGCCGTGGTACGCAAAACCGGCGCGATCAAACGCCACTTTTTCTACACCTGCTGCTTTTGCCTTCTCGGCAATGCGCTTGCCAATGGCTTGCGCGGCAGCAACGTTTCCGCCTTTACCCGAGGCGCCGATTTCCTTGCGCACTTCGACTTCCGCGGTGGAAGCGGCAGCCAGAACCTTGGTGCCGTCGCCAGAGATAACGCTGGCGTAGATGTGCAGATTGGTGCGGTTGACGGTCAGACGGGCAACGCCTTGCGTGGCAATGCGGATGCGGGTCTGGCGTGAACGACGAAGGCGCTGCTCTTTTTTGGTCAACATGATGCAGCTCCTTATTTCTTCTTGGTTTCTTTGATCGTGATTTTCTCATCCGCATAACGGATGCCCTTGCCCTTGTAAGGCTCGGGAGGACGGACGGCGCGCACTTCGGCGGCGATCTGTCCCACACGCTGGCGGTCGGAACCCTTGATCACGACTTCGGTCGGGGTGGGCGTTTCGACCTTGATACCGGCCGGCATGTCCATCACCACCGGATGGGAGTAACCCACCGTCAGGTTCAGCTTGGCGCCTTGGGCCTGGGCCTTGTAACCCACGCCGATCAGGCTGAGCTTCTTCTCGAAGCCCTTGGTCACGCCCGTCACCATGTTGTTCACGAGCTGGCGCATCGTGCCGCTCATGGCATTGGCTTCACGCGAATCGTTGGCCGGCGCAAAGGTCAGCTTGCCGGCATCGTTCTTGATGGTGACAAGCGCGTTCTGGGCCAGCGCCAGGGTGCCGAGGGCGCCCTTGACGTTGATCTGGTCGTCTTTCATGGCCACGTCCACGCCCTGGGGGACGGAGACCGGCATTTTTCCTACACGAGACATTTCAGTTTCTCCTCAATGCCGCCGTTAGGCCACGTAGCAAAGCACTTCACCACCGATACCGGTAGCGCGGGCTTTACGATCGGTCATGACGCCTTTCGGGGTCGTGACAATTGCCACACCAAGGCCGTTCATGACCTGGGGGATGGCGCCATGGCCTTTGTAGACGCGGAGGCCGGGGCGGCTGACGCGCTCGATGCGCTCAATCACGGGGCGGCCTGCGTAATACTTCAGGGCGATTTCCAGCTGGGACTTGCCTTCGTCGGTCTTGACGGAGAAGCCATCGATGTAGCCCTCATCCTTCAGCACCTGCGCGATTGCAACTTTGACTTTCGACGACGGCACCAGCACAACGGCCTTTTCAACCATTTGTGCATTGCGGATGCGGGTCAACATGTCGGCGATAGGATCACTCATGCTCATTTTGTGGTTCTCCTATGCTTACCAGCTTGCCTTGGTGATACCAGGGATATCACCAGCAAAAGCCAACTCGCGAATCTTGGCGCGAGCCAGGCCGAATTGACGGAACGTACCGCGTGGGCGACCCGTGATCTCGCAGCGGTTGCGCTGGCGGGTCGGGTTGGCGTTGCGGGGCAACTTTTGCAGCTCAAGGCGAGCCAGGGCGCGCTCTTCATCGGAGCGCTTGGCGTCGTTGGACGCAGCCTTGAGTTCAGCGTATTTTTTGGCGAACTTGGCGGCGAGTTTTTCGCGCTTCAGTTCACGTTGCAGTAAAGCTTGTTTTGCCATGTCCCGCCTCAGTTCTTGAACGGAAAACGGAAAGCGGTGAGGAGTGCCTTGCACTCTTCATCGGTCTTTGCCGTGGTGGTGATGCTGATATTGAGACCGCGCAGGGCGTCAACCTTGTCGTACTCGATCTCAGGGAAAATGATCTGCTCTTTCACGCCGATGTTGTAGTTTCCGCGGCCATCGAAGGCCCGACCGGAAATACCGCGGAAGTCGCGCACGCGGGGCAGGGCCACGGTAACGAAACGATCGAGGAACTCATACATCTTCACGCCGCGCAGGGTCACCATGCAGCCGATGGGCAGGTCTTCGCGGATCTTGAAACCGGCGATAGCCTTCTTGGCCTTGGTCACGACGGGCTTCTGGCCGGCGATCTTGGTCATGTCGCCGACGGCGTTGTCCATGACCTTCTTGTCGGCGACAGCCTCGCTCACACCCATGTTGAGCGTGATCTTGGTGATGCGGGGAACCTGCATTGGCGAGGTGTAGCCGAATTTTTCAACCAGGCTGGGGGCGATTTTTTCGCGGTACTGGGTTTGCAGGCGGGCCTGCAAAGCAGTTTGTGCGGGTGCGGTCTTTGCCATGTTATGCAACCTTGATTTCTTCGCCGCTGGACTTGAAGACGCGCACTTTTTTGCCGTCAGCCAGAAGCTTGATGCCAACGCGATCCGCCTTGCCGGTTGCGGCATTGAAGATTGCCACGTTCGACTGGTGAATCGGCATGCTTTTTTCGACGATGCCGCCGGTGGTGCCCTTCAGAGGGTTGGGCTTGGTGTGTTTCTTCACCAGGTTAATGCCCTCAACCACGACATGGCTGTCGTCTTTGCGCAGCGAAATCTTGCCGCGCTTGCCTTTGTCACGACCGGCGATCACGATGATCTCGTCGCCCTTACGAATCTTGTTCATGGCGCGTCCTTACAGAACTTCAGGAGCCAGGGACACGATCTTCATGAACTTTTCAGTGCGCAGTTCGCGCGTCACTGGTCCGAAGATGCGGGTGCCGATAGGCTCCAGCTTGGCGTTAAGCAACACGGCTGCGTTGCCATCGAATTTGACGAGGGAGCCGTCACCGCGGCGGATGCCCTTGGCGGTGCGAACGACCACAGCGCTGTAAACCTCGCCTTTTTTGACGCGGCCACGCGGAGCGGCTTCTTTGATGCTCACCTTGATGACGTCACCAACGCTGGCGTACCGGCGCTTGGAGCCGCCCAGAACCTTGATGCACATCACGGACTTGGCACCCGTGTTGTCAGCAACATCGAGCTTGGATTGCGTTTGAATCATTTAAATGTGTTCCCAACTTGCACCGGAAGACAACCCCTTGGGATCGCCAGCCAATCAGTCTTGGGCCTGTCGTCCACACCGCAAACCACTTGCAATGCTTCCGTTAGGCAGAATTCCTCGCCTTTTTAGAGCGAAGCCCACGATTATCACTGAATCGCCCGGCAGTGTCAACCGGCTGGTGTGAAAATATCCCAACAGCGCTTTTGCAGGCAGGCCTGGCAGCCCAAAAACCGCAAAGCTGCGGCCGGAGCCGGCACGCCCAATGGGGTGAATTTCAGGTATGAAATTTAGCCCAATATCAATATGAGAAAGAAAAGTCCGCTATAAAAAGCGGAGCAATTCAAGATAGTACTCAGTCGGGCAGGCTCAGGTATTGGCCGCAGAGCGCCAAGAATGCATCCAGCTGCGGATCCACCCCGTTTTCCTGTTGCAGCAGGGTCGCCACCTCCGGCGCCAGGGTCCGGGCCAGCGCGGCGTCCAGAAACAGCAGCCGCGAACGCCGCGCCAGCACGTCTTCCACCGTGCGTGCATATTCGTGGCGGGCGGCAAAACGCACCATGGCCTCCGTCAGACCGCCGCCCAGCTCGCGGCCGGCGCCCGGCAGGCTGTCCAGGGAAGCCGCCTCGCTGCCATATAGATGAGGGCCGGGGGCCTCGCTGATCTTATGGCCGGAGTTGTGAGCGCCAACTAACTTCAAATGCGCGGTGGTGCTACCGGCCCGGGCGGGCAGCAGCGAAGCGCCAAAACACTTGTCCAGCACGTCCTCCGCCATGGCGCGGTAGGTGGTCCATTTCCCGCCCGTCACCGTGACCAGGCCGCTTTTGCTGACCAGCACCGTGTGCTCGCGCGACAGCGCCTGGGTGCTGCCGGCATCGTCGTCCGGCGGCTTGACCAAGGGCCGCAGGCCCACCCAGATGCTTTTGATGTCCGCCGGGCCTGGGGCCCGGCTCAGGTAGCGAGCCGATTCGCGCAGGATGAAATCGACCTCTTCCCGGAAAGGCAGCGGCTCGCGGGCCAGGTCGTGGCGCGGCGTGTCGGTGGTGCCCAGAATGGTTTTGCCCAGCCAGGGCACGGCAAACAGCACCCGGCCATCGGCCGTCTTGGGCACCAGCAGCGCATGGTCGGTGGGCAGGAACGAGCGGTCCACCACGATGTGGACGCCCTGGCTGGGCGCCACCATGGGCTTGGTGTCGCGGCCTATGGCCTGGCCGTCCAGCAGGCGCAGCTGGTCCACCCAGACGCCGGCCGCGTTCACCACGCAACTCGCCCGGATCTCAAACGTGCGACCGGTTTCCTGGTCGCACGCATGCAGGCCGGCCAGCTTGCCGCCCTCATGGATCAGGCCGGTGGCCGCGCAGTAATTGACCAGCAGCGCCCCCTGGCTTGCGGCCGTGCGGGCCAGCGCCAGCGCCAGCCGCGCGTCGTCAAACTGGCCGTCCCAGTACTTGACGCCGCCCTTGAGGTCGCGCGGCTGCACCGTCGGCAGGTAAGCCAGGGTTTCCCGGCGATTGAGGAATTCGGTCGCGCCCAGGCCGGCCTTGCCGGCCAGCGCGTCGTACATCTTGAGCCCTATGCCGTAGAACGGCGCTTCCCAGAATTTGTAGGAAGGCATGACAAAAGGCAGCGGCTGCGCCAGGTGCGGCGCATTGGCCAGCAAGGTGGTGCGCTCCAGCAAGGCCTCGCGCACCAGTGAAATATTGCCCTGCGCGAGGTAGCGCACGCCGCCGTGCACCAGCTTGGTGGCGCGCGAGGAGGTGCCCTTGGCGAAGTCGTGCGACTCCACCAGCACCACGGAAAACCCGCGCGCGGCGGCGTCAAGCGCCACGCCCAGGCCGGTGGCGCCGCCGCCGATGATGGCGATGTCGTAGTGGCGAGGCGCGGCCAGGCTGTCCATCAAGTCCTGGCGCCGCGTGGCGGCGGCAGGTACGAATTCAGTCGACATGGGCTTTGATTCCCGTTCCATACAAACCCATTTTTTTAAAGTGGCGACGAGCTTACCCCAGCGCCGTGGCGGCAAGCGCCGCCCTCATCCGCAAAAAAAGGGCCGCGCGGCGCCAAGGCGCCGCACGGCCCCGCGGTTTAACGCACCTTGCCGTCCTTCCAGGCCTGCAGCAGCTTGTCGTAATTGATGGTTTCGCCCTTGGGCTTTTCATTGGCCAGCTTGGCCCATGGCGCGCCTTTGTCGCTCAGCCATTTGGCCGGGTCGCTCTTGGGGTTGAGCTTGGGCGCGCACTTGGCCATGCCGGCGCGCTCCAGGCGTCCCATCACCTGGTCCATCTCGTCGGCCAGCGTGTCCATCGCGCCTTGCGGCGTTTTTTCGCCGGTCACGGCCTGCGCCACGTTCTTCCACCAGAGCTGCGCCAGCTTGGGGTAGTCGGGCACGTTGTTGCCGGTCGGCGTCCAGGCCACGCGGGCCGGGCTGCGGTAGAACTCGACCAGGCCGCCGTACTTGGCGGCATTCTTGGTGAAGTACTCGTGGTGGATGTCGCTGTCGCGTATGAAGGTCAGGCCCACCACCGATTTCTTGGCCGAAACGGTCTTGGAGGTGATGAACTGCGCATACAGCCAGGCGGCGGCGACCTTGTTGGGGTCATGGTCCTTGAAGAAGGTCCAGGAGCCCACGTCCTGGTAGCCGTTTTGCATGCCTTGCTTCCAGTAGGGGCCGTTGGGGCCGGGCGCCATGCGCCACTTCGGCGTGCCGTCGGCGTTGACGACCGGCAGGCCCTTCTTGGTCATGTCTGCGGTAAAGGCCGTGTACCAGAAGATTTGCTGGGCGATCTGCCCCTGGGCCGGCACCGGACCGGCTTCGCCGAAGGTCATGCCGCCGGCTTCCTTGGGCGCGTACTTCTTCATCCAGTCCACATACTTGGTCAGCGCATAGACCGCGGCCGGCGAGTTGGTCGCGCCGCCGCGAGACACCGAAGCGCCCACCGGCGTGCACTTGTCGTCCGCCACGCGAATGCCCCACTCGTCCACCGGCATGCCGTTGGGAATGCCCTTGTCGGCGGTGCCGGCCATGGACAGCCAGGCGTCGGTGAAGCGCCAGCCCAGGGACGGGTCCTTCTTGCCGTAGTCCATGTGGCCGTAAATGGGCTTGCCGTCTATGGTCTTCACGTCGTTGGTGAAAAACTCGGCGATGTCCTCATAGGCGCTCCAGTTCAGCGGCACGCCCAGTTCGTAGCCGTACTTGGCCTTGAACTTGTCCTGCAGGTCCTTGCGCGCGAACAGGTCGGCGCGGAACCAGTAGAGGTTGGCGAACTGCTGGTCGGGCAGCTGGTAGAGCTTGCCGTCGGGCGCCGTGGTGAAGCTGGTGCCGATGAAATCCTTGAGGTCCAGGCCCGGGTTGGTGTATTCCTTGCCCACGCCGGCCATGTAGTCGGACAGCGCCAGGATCTTGCCGTAGCGGTAGTGCGTGCCTATCAGGTCGGAATCGGAAATCCAGCCGTCGTAAATCGACTTGCCCGACTGCATGGAGGTCTGCAGCTTCTCGACCACGTCGCCTTCCTGGATCAGGTCGTGCTTGACCTTGATGCCGGTGATCTCTTCGAAGGCCTTGGCCAGCGTCTTCGATTCATACTCATGGGTGGTGATGGTCTCGGACACCACCGAGATCTCCTTCACGCCCTTGGCCTGCAGCTTCTTGGCCGCGTCGATGAACCATTTCATCTCCGCCTGCTGCTTGTCCTTGGCCAGGGTGGACGGCTGGAATTCGCTGTCAATCCATTTCTTCGCCTCGGCCTCGCCGGCCCAGCCGGGGCTGGCCATGGCACACACCGCGGCCACTGCCAGTGCCGTATAACGCATCTTCATGACTTGTCTCCTCATTGGTTCACTCCCCGTGGTTGAAGGCTTGTTCGGCTCCGGGGAATATGAGCCGGGTTCCTTTTTCTACGCACTTCTCTTTTCTTCACGTCCTGCCTAGCCCCTGCGCATGATCCATGCGAGCAAGACCATGGACAGCACAAAACTGATCCAGATCGAGGGGTCGCCCTCCAGCCCCAGCCAGCCGGCCAGCTTGCCGCTGATGCCGACAAAAATCAGGTTCACATAGGCCGCGCTGAGCAGGCCTATGAACAGCCGGTCGCCACGCGTGGTTTCCAGCGGCAGGAAGCCACGCCGCAGCGTCGTCGGCGACTTGAACTCCCACACCGTCATGCCCACCAGCATCAGCACGATGCAGCTGAAAAAAATCGCCACCGGCGTCGTCCAGGCCATCCACTCAAACATCTGTCATCTCCTGTTTCTCATCCAGGTGCCATCGCGGAACCGGCTTCGCCGGGCCGCAGGTGGCGCTTCGGGGGGTCATACCCTGCCCATCGCGAAACCCTTCGCGATGTAATTGCGTACAAACCAGATCACGATGGCGCCCGGTACTATGGTCAGCACCCCGGCCGCGGCCAAGGTGGCCCAGTCCATGCCCGAGGCCGACACCGTGCGCGTCATGGTCGCGACGATGGGTTTGGCGTTGACGCTGGTCAGCGTGCGCGCCAGCAGCAGTTCCACCCAGCTGAACATGAAGCAGAAAAACGCCGCCACGCCCACGCCGGCCTTGATCAGCGGCAGGAAGATGCGCATGAAAAAGCGCGGGAAGGAATAGCCGTCGATGTAGGCGGTCTCGTCGATCTCGCGCGGAATGCCGCTCATGAAACCCTCCAGGATCCACACCGCCAGCGGTACGTTGAACAGCAGGTGGGCCAGCGCCACCGCGATGTGGGTGTCCATCAGGCCCACGGTGGTGTAGAGCTGGAAGAAGGGCAGCAAAAACACCGCGGGCGGCGTCATGCGGTTGGTCAGCAGCCAGAAGAACACATGCTTGTCGCCCAGGAAGCTGTAGCGCGAGAACGCATAGGCGGCCGGCAAGGCCACGGTGATGGAGATCACCGTGTTGATGGCGACGTAGATCAGGCTGTTGATGTAGCCGGAGTACCAGGACGGGTCGGTGAAGATGGTCTTGTAGTTGTCCCAGGTGAATTGCTGGGGGAAGAAGGAAAAGCTCGACAGGATCTCGCTGTTGGTCTTGAAGCTCATGTTGACCATCCAGTAGATGGGCAGCAGCGCGAACAGGATGTAGGCGATGAGGAACAGCGTGCGCGCCTGGAATCTCGGTGTGTTCATTCCACGCCCTCCTTCTCCTGCGTGCCCACGCGCTGCATCCAGTTGTAGAGGATGAAACACAGCAGCAGGATGATCAAAAAGTAAATCAGCGAGAAAGCCGCCGCCGGGCCCAGGTCGAACTGGCCGACGGCTTTTTGCGTGAGATATTGCGACAGGAAGGTCGTGGCATTGCCCGGCCCGCCGCCCGTGAGCACAAAGGGCTCGGTGTAGATCATGAAGCTGTCCATGAAGCGCAGCAGCACGGCAATCATCAGCACGCCGCGCATCTTCGGCAGCTGGATGTAGCGGAACACCGCGAACTTGCTCGCGCCGTCGATGCGCGCGGCCTGGTAGTAAGCGTCCGGAATCGAACGCAGGCCGGCGTAACCCAGCAGGGCCACCAGCGGCGTCCAGTGCCAGACGTCCATCATCAGCACCGTCACCCAGGCATGCGTGGCATTGCCGGTGTAGCTGTAGTCAAAGCCCACCTTCTGCAGCATCGCGCCCAGGAGGCCTATGTCGGCCCGGCCATAAATCTGCCAGATGGTGCCGACCACATTCCAGGGAATCAGCAGCGACAGCGCGACCAGCACCAGCACCAGCGAAGCCTTCCAGCCCTGGGCCGGCATGGACAGCGCCAGCGCGATGCCCAGCGGGATCTCGACCGCCAGCACCGCCAGCGAGAAGGTGAGCTGCCGCCAAAGGGCCGCATGCAAGTCCTCGTCGCGCATGACGGACGCAAACCACTCGGTGCCGACAAACACGCGGCGCTCGGGCGAGATGATGTCCTGCACCGAATAGTTGACCACCGTCATCAGCGGCAGGATGGCGGAGAAGGCCACGCAGATGATGACCGGCAGCACCAGCAGCCAGGCCTTCTGGTTAACCGGCTTGGTTGTTGTGCTCATGGATTTACCCCCACGCTTGTCACTGCGTGTACCGCGCTGCCCCCCGAGGGGGCCGGAGCTTGCTTGAAGCGGTTCTGCGCTGCGCTCATGCTTCCACCAATTCATCGTTAAGGTACAGGCAGGTATGCGTGCCCATGACCTGCAGCCAGATTTCCTCGCCTACCTGCGGCGCGCGGGAGGCCGGGTTCAGGCGGGCTTTCAGGGTGTGCTCGCCGATACGCGCCGTCAGCATCCAGTGCGTGCCTATGTCCTGCACCAGTGTGACGGTGAAGGGCAGCGCCGCCGGGTCGCCGGGCGCGGTCTTCACCACATACTCGGGGCGCACGCCCAGCTTGAGGTCGCCGTCGGGCATGGCCCGCCCGGGCGGCAGCGCCAGCGGCCGGTCCGCGACGCGCAGCGCGCCGCCGGACACCGTGGCCGGCAGGAAGTTCATGCCGGGCGAGCCGATGAAGTGGCCGACAAAGGTATGGCGGGGCCGCTCGAACAGCGCGTCGGCCGAGCCGGTCTGCACCGCGCGGCCGCGCGTCATCACCACCACCTCTTCGGCAAAGGTCAGCGCCTCGACCTGGTCGTGGGTGACGTAGATCAGGGTGAGCTTGAGCTCGTGGTGGATCTGCTTGAGCTTGCGCCGCAGCTGCCATTTGAGGTGCGGGTCGATCACCGTGAGCGGCTCGTCGAACAGCACGGCCGACACGTCGGGCCGCACCAGGCCGCGGCCCAGCGAGATCTTCTGCTTGGCGTCCGCCGCCAGCCCGGCGGCGCGCTGGTTGAGCTGGCCGCTCATGTCCAGCATCTCGGCGATTTCGCCCACGCGTTTTTTGATCTGCGCCTCCGGCACCTTGCGGTTGCGCAGCGGAAAGGCCAGGTTTTCGGCCACCGTCATGGTGTCGTAGATCACCGGGAACTGGAAGACCTGCGCGATGTTGCGCTGCTGCGGCGTCGCGCGCGTCACATCCACGCCGTCAAACTTGACGCTGCCCTGCGAGGGCACCAGCAGGCCGGACATGATGTTGAGCATGGTGGTCTTGCCGCAGCCCGAGGGGCCCAGCAGCGCGTAGGCGCCGCCGTCGCGAAAGCTCATGGTCAGCGGCAGCAGCGCGTAGTCGCTGTCCTCGCGCGGGTTGGGCCGATAGGCATGGGCCAGGTCCAGGTCAATGCGCGCCATGAGACCTCCGTGGAGCCAGAAGCAACGCACCTTCGGCGTCGAAGACATAGACCTGCGCCGGGTCCAGGTACAGGGTGACGGGCGCGCCCAGGTCAAAGTAGTGCACGCCCGTGAGCTGCGCCACCAGCTCGCCCACGGCCGTCGCCACGTGGACAAAGGTGTCGGAGCCGGATATCTCGGCCAGTTCGACCTTGCCGGGCAGCGCCACGTCGCCTTCGCGCGCCGTGACACGCAGGGCGCTGCCGCGAACCCCCGCCGTGAAAGAGGCCAGGCGCTGCGCCGGCGCGTCCGGCAGTTTCAGCGCCAGCGCCGGGCCGCCGGCCAGTTGCAGGCCCTGGGCGGCGGGCAGCGCCGCGACCAGGTTCATGGGCGGGTCGCTGAAGGCACGCGCCACGCGCAGCGATTGCGGCGCGTGGAAAACCTCGGCCGTTGGGCCGTACTGCAGCAACTCACCGCCGTCCATCACGGCGGTGTAGCCGCCCAGCAGCAGGGCTTCACCGGGCTCGGTGGTGGCGTAAATAACCGTGGAATCTCCCGCGGCGAAGAGCTGGGTCAGCTCCTCGCGCAATTCCTCGCGCAGCTTGTAGTCGAGGTTGACCAGCGGCTCGTCCAGCAGCATCAGCGGCGCACCCTTGGCCAGCGCGCGCGCCAGGGCCACGCGCTGCTGCTGCCCGCCCGAGAGTTCGGCCGGGTAGCGGTCCAGGAACATGTCGATGTGCAGGCGCTCGGCCAGCCCGCGCACCTTGCGCTCTATGTCTTTTTCGCCGCGCAGCTTGAGCGGCGAGGCGATGTTGTCGGCCACGCGCAGCGAGGGGTAGTTGATGAACTGCTGGTAGACCATGGCGACGTTGCGCTCGCGCACCGGCATGCCGGTCACGTCGGCGGCGTTGACCAGGACCTTGCCGTGCGTGGGGACGTCCAGGCCGGCCATGATGCGCATCAGGCTGGTCTTGCCGGCCTGCGTGGCGCCCAGCAACACCGTGACTTCGCCGCTGCGCGGCGCCAGGCTCATGTCGTACAGCCATTGCTCGGCACCGACTTTTTTGCTGATCTGGTCCAGGGACAGCTGCATCACGCCGCTCCCCCGCCCCGCAGGGGCTGGAACAGGCCGCCGCACACCCCGACCGGGGCTGCGATGGACAAGAAATTTAAAACGATCACCAAGAAAGACTCTCCCGAGGATGTGTGGACTGAACCGGATAAGTTCGGTTTTTTTCTATTTTTCTTCCTTTGTGATTGTTTTATCTAATTGTTTTCCCTTATCTGTTTCCTTTTGTTTCGATATAAAGTTTCTCCAAGGCCATACAGCTGTCATTCTTAGGTCCTTTTAATTCCCGATTTCCCCCCAGATTCCCCCAGACTTGGACCCGCGTGAACTCCAATCCCAGGCAAATCAAGCTTCTTGACGTGGTCCGCGCCCACGGCTCGGCCTCGGTCGAGCAGCTTGCCGACAAGCTCAATGTGACCCTGCAGACCGTCAGGCGGGACGTGCAGCGCCTGTCCGAAGCCGGCTTGCTGACGCGCTTTCACGGCGGCGTGCGGGTGCCCACCTCCACCATTGAAAACATCGCGCACCGCCAGCGCGAAAGCCTCAACGCCGAAGGCAAGGCGCGCATCGCCGAGGCCGTTGCCAGGCGCATCCCCAACGACTGCTCGCTGATCCTGAATATCGGCACGACCACCGAAGCCGTCGCCAAGGCCTTGCTGAACCACAAGGGGCTGCGCGTCATCACCAACAACCTCAATGTGGCGGCCATCCTGTGCGGCAATACCGACTGCGAGGTCATCGTGGCCGGCGGCGTGGTGCGCGCGCGTGACCGCGGCATCGTGGGCGAGGCGGCGGTGGACTTCATGCGCCAGTTCCGCGTCGACATCGCCGTCATCGGCATTTCGGGCATAGAGCCCGACGGCTCGCTGCGCGACTTCGACTACCGCGAGGTCAAGGTCGCGCAAACCATCATCGAGCACGCCCGCGAGGTCTGGCTGGCCGCCGACAGCAGCAAATTCAACCGCCCGGCCATGGTCGAGCTGGCTAGGCTCTCGCAGATCGACCGGCTGTTCACCGACATGCCACCGCCCGAGCCCTTCCCGGCCCTGCTGGAAGAAGCGGACGTCAGCTGCGAGGTGGCCCATCCCTGAGCCCGCCCGGACAGGGCAGTTTTCATACACTCCAGCGCATGACCTACCTCCTCGCCCTTGACCAGGGAACCTCGAGTTCCCGCAGCATCGTGTTTGACGAACACGGCCACATCGTGGCCCTGGCGCAGCAGGAGCTGCCGCAGATCTATCCCCGGCCCGGCTGGGTCGAACACGACTTGAATGAAATCTGGCGCACCCAGCTGGCCACGGCGCGCGAGGTGCTGGCCAAGGCCAACATCAAGGCCGGCGACATACGCGCGCTGGGTATCACCAACCAGCGCGAGACCACCGCCCTCTGGAACCGCAAGACCGGCCAGCCGGTGCACCACGCCATCGTCTGGCAGGACAGGCGCGCGGAAGCCACCTGCGCCGCCTTGCGCGAGCAGGGCAAGGAAAAACTGATCCAGTCCAAAACCGGCCTGCTGATCGACGCTTATTTTTCCGGCACCAAGCTCAAATGGCTGCTCGACAACGTGCCCGGCGCGCGCGCCCAGGCCGAACGCGGCGAGCTGGCTTTCGGCACCATAGACAGCTGGCTGATGTGGCAGCTCACGGGCGGCGCGCTGCATGCCACCGACGTCAGCAACGCCTCGCGCACCATGCTCTTCAATGTGCACACCAACCAGTGGGACACGGAACTGCTGGACCTGCTGGGCATCCCGGCCTCGCTGATGCCCAAGGTGCTTCCCTCCAGCGCGCATTACGGTGAAGTACGCCCCGACCTGCTGGGCCATGCGATCACCATAGGCGGCGTCGCCGGTGACCAGCAAAGCGCGCTCTTCGGCCAGGCCTGCTTCAAAGCCGGCATGGCCAAGAACACCTACGGCACGGGCTGCTTCATGCTGATGCACACCGGCGGGCAGTTCCAGACCTCGCAAAACGGCTTGCTGACCACCAGCGCGGCGCAAACCACCGCACAGACGCAATTCGCCATCGAAGGCAGCGTGTTCGTGGGCGGCGCCGTCGTGCAGTGGCTGCGCGACGGCCTGCATGCCATCAAGGGCAGCGCCGAAGTGCAGGCGCTGGCCGAAAGCGTGCCCGACTCCGGTGGCGTGATGATGGTGCCGGCCTTCACCGGACTGGGCGCGCCCTACTGGAAACCCGACGCGCGCGGCACCATCACCGGCCTCACGCGCGGCACCACGGTGGCCCACATCGCGCGCGCCGCGCTCGAAAGCATCGCCTACCAGAGCGCAGCCCTGCTGCAGGCCATGAGCCGCGACGCGGTCGGTGCCGGCGCCGCGCCCGTGGCCGAGCTGCGCGTGGACGGCGGCGCCTGCGTCAACGACCTGCTGATGCAATTCCAGGCCGACCTGCTGGGCATCCCGGTGATTCGCCCGGCCGTGATCGAGACCACCGCGCTGGGCGCCGCCTACCTGGCCGGCTTGTCCAGCGGCGTGTACGGCAGCATTGACGAGCTGTCCGGCATGTGGCGCGCCGAGCGCAAATTCCTGCCCACGCTGGGCGCGGACCGGGCGGCCGAACTGATGGCGCGCTGGGAGCAGGCGGTGCGGCAGACCGTGCTGCAGTGAACGCTGCCTGCGCCGCTGTCACATTTCCCACAGGCGCGGCCGCTAGACTGGCCGCATGAACACGTCCCTCTCGAGGCGCCGGCTCATCCTCGGCTCTGGCGCTGCCGCCGTGCTGGGCCTGGCCGGTTGCACGGCACCGCAAGCCCCGGCCGCGACCGGCCAGCCGCCGCGCGCACGCCTGCGCCTGATCGGCGAATCCCGTTTTGCGCACCGCCTGCAATTCCAGGGCAGCACCGTGGGCGGGCTGTCGGGCATGGACTACGACCCCGCCGCTGACCTCTATTACCTGATCAGCGACGACAGCTCCAGCATCAACCCGGCGCGCTTTTACACCGCGCGCATCGCGCTGGGTATGGACAGCCTGGGCGCGCCCGAGCTACTGGGCGTGGCCACGCTGCGCCAGGCCGACGGCAAGCCCTATCCTTCGGCGCTGCAGGGCGGCCTCGTGCCGGACCCGGAAGCCATACGCTGGCGCGCGGCCAGCAACACCCTGCTGTGGTCCAGCGAAGGCCATGCACCCACGGGCACCGCGCCCTGGCTGCGCGAAACGCGCCCCGACGGCGGCTTTGTGCGCGAATTCGCCCTGCCGGCGATGTTTAATTTCCAGGCCGGCGCGGGGCCGCGCGGCAACCTGACCCTGGAAGGCCTGGCGCTGGCGCCCGACGGGCAGACAGCCTGGATCGCCATGGAAAACGCCTTGCTGCAGGACGGCCCCATGCCCAGCGTGCAGGCACCGGGCGGGCCTTGCCGCTTCACGCAGATAGACCTCGCGAGCGGCAAGGCCCTGCGGCAGATCGCTTATGTGCCCGACGCCATCCCGCGCGCGCCCATGCCACCCACCACCTTCGCCGACAACGGTGTGGCGGAAATCCTGATGCTGGACGCCGAGCGCATGCTGGTGCTGGAGCGGGCCTATGTGACAGGCTCGGGCAATTCGCTGCGCCTTTATCTCATCGACACCCGCCAGGCTTCCGACACGCTGGCCCTACCCGCCCTGCAACCGGGCGCTTACCAGGCCGCAGGCAAAACCCTGCTGGCGGATTTTTCGGCCTTTACCGGCCCCGGCGCCGGCCCGCGGCTTAAACAGCTGGACAATAGCGAAGGCATGAGCTGGGGCCCGGTGCTCCCCAACGGGCGCCGCAGCCTGATGTTCATCAGCGACGACAATTTCAGCCCCCGGCAAATCAGCCAGTGGCTGGCCTTTGAATTTTTGGACTGACAACGCATGACTTCCACTTCCCGCGCAAACACCGAACACATCGCCTTCGTAGGCGGCGGCAACATGGCCAGCGCCATCATCGGCGGCCTGCTCAAGCAGGGCCTGCCCGCCGGCCAGATCCAGGTGGTCGAGCCTTTCGCCGAGCAGCGCGCCAAACTCGCGCAGCAATTCGGCGTTGAGGTCCATGAAAGCCCGGGCGCCTGGCTGGCCGCCGCCGGCCTGGTCGTCTGGGCGGTCAAGCCGCAGGTCTTCAAGGATGCGGCGCTGCAGACGCGCTTTCACACCAAAACCGCCCTGCACCTGAGCGTGGCGGCCGGCGTGCGATCCGGCAGCATCGCGCACTGGCTGGGCACCGAGCGCGTGGTGCGTGCCATGCCCAACACGCCGGCGCTGGTCGGCAAGGGCATGACGGCCCTGTTCGCCCGCGCGGCCGCCACCGGCGCCGACAAGCTGGCGATTGAGAAAGTGCTCAAGCCCACGGGCGAATTTCTGTGGCTGGCCGAAGAGGCCCAGCTCGATGCGGTGACCGCGCTGTCCGGCTCGGGCCCGGCCTATGTGTTCTATTTCATCGAGGCCATGATCGAGGCCGGCACCGACATGGGCCTGCCCGCCGCGCAGGCGCGCCAGCTCGCGATCGGCACTTTTGTAGGCGCTTCCGCGCTGGCGCAGGCTTCGGACGAGCCCCCGCAGGAGCTGCGCGCGCGGGTCACCTCCAAAGGCGGGACCACTTACGCTGCGCTGACATCGATGGAGCAGGACCGCGTCAAGATGCAGTTCATGCGCGCTATCCACGCCGCCCGGCAACGCGCCGCCGAACTCGGCGACGAATTCGGCGGCGCCTAAGCCTTGTCCGGCCTCGCGGCGCGTCAACCGCCCGGCCCGGGCAGGCGTTGAACACAGGCGTACGTGCAGCTTGTCTTGGTCCACGCACAGTGGGACACCCCCGGCGGCATCCGCGTTACAACTTTTTCCAACATCCGGAGCTTCACATGAACAAAGTCCTGTCCACCCTCATCAGCGCAGCCGTCCTCGCCATGCCCCTGGCCGTGATTTCCACGTCCGCATCGGCCCAGGCCGCCGCTCCCGCCGCCGCACCAGCGGCAGCGCCTGCACCCGCAGCAGCCCCTGAGAAAAAGGCCGCCGCTCCCGCCAAGGCAAAGGCCACCAAGAAGGCCAAGCGCAAGGCCAAGGCTAAAAAAGCCGCCGTCTAAGCAGCACGCTGACGCAAAAAGCCCGCTTCGAGCGGGCTTTTTTATGGGCGCCTTCCGGGCCTGGCGCGGTCAGCGGCCCAGATAAGACAAGGCGATGCCCGCAAACACCGCAAACCCCAGCCAGTGGTTAAGGCGAAAAGCCTTGAAGCAGTCCTCGCGCTCGCGCTTGCGGATCAGCCAGCCATGCCACAAGGCCTGCAACAGGGCCAGGCCCATGGCGACCCAAAAAACCAGTGATTGCCGCACCATGTCCGGCAAGGCCCAGGCCCAGATCGCCAGGTAGGCCGCATAGCAAAACATCACCGCCGCCACGTCGAAGCGGCCCAGCGTGATGGCCGAGGTCTTCATGCCTATCTTGAGGTCGTCGTCACGGTCCACCATGGCGTATTCGGTGTCGTAAGCCACCACCCAGAACAGGTTGCCCAGCAACAGCACCCACGCCAGCAGCGGCACACGCGACTGCACGGCGGCAAAAGCCATGGGAATGCCGAAACTGAAGGCCACGCCCAGCACGGCCTGCGGCATGGACACATAGCGCTTGGCGAAAGGGTAGGCCAGCGCGATCGCCAGCGCCGCGAACGACCAGGTGACGGTGGCTGTATTGGTGGTGAGCACCAGGCCGAAGGCCAGCAGCGCGAGCACCGCGCCGACGATGAGCGCTTCGCGCACCGAGAGCGCCCCGCTGGTGACCGGCCGCTGGGCCGTGCGTTTGACGTGGCGGTCGAAGTCCCGGTCAGCCACGTCGTTGACGCAGCAGCCCGCGCTGCGCATCAGGATGGTTCCCAGCGTGAACACCGCCAGCAGGTGCCAGCCCGGAAAGCCGTGCGAAGCCACCCACAGCGCCGACAGCGTGGGCCACAGCAGCAGCAGCCAGCCCGCCGGGCGGTTCCAGCGGATCAGCTGAAGATAGAGGGCGAGCTTATTCTTCAAGCAGCGAGCGCAGCATCCACGCGGTCTGCTCGTGCACCGTCAGGCGCTGCGTCAGCAAATCGGCCGTCGGTTCGTCACCGGCCTTGTCCGCCAGCGGAAACAGCTCTCGCGCAGTGCGCGCCACGGCCTCATGGCCCTGCACCAGGATACGCACCATCTCGAGCGCCTTGGGCGGCACCACCGGCACATCGGGAATCGAAGCCAGCTTGCTGAACTGCGCATAAGAGCCCGGCGCGGGATGGCCCAGCGAGCGTATGCGTTCGGCGACGGGGTCGACCGCGACCCAGAGTTCGGTGTACTGCGTCATGAACATCAGGTGCAGGGTGTTGAACATGGGGCCCGTCACATTCCAGTGGAAGTTGTGGGTGGTGAGGTAAAGCGTGTAGGTGTCGGCCAGCAGGCGGCTCAGGCCCTTGGCGATGGCCGCGCGGTCTTTTTCGCTGATGCCGATGTTGATGGAGGGTGCGGCTTTCCCGGCGGATTTGCCGGCGGGTTTGGCGGAAGACTTGGCCATGGTGTTTCCTTTTTTAAAAATTCAGGGGCAACTTTAACGAAATCGGGATGACGGCCGCAACAGCCGCCGCCAATACGCGTCATAGGCGGGATTCAAGACAGCCGGATGACGCCGGGCAGCTCGCAGGCGTAGATGGCGTTGCGCAGCGCGGCGATGGCCTCATAACGCGTGAAGCTGCGCCGCCAGGCCAGTACCACGCGCCGGCTCGGCACCTCGCCCTCGAAGGGCAGGTATTTGATAAACGAAGGTTGCTCTGCGGCCACCTTGCCGCGGCCTGGGGCGGTTTTTCCTTTCACCGCCTTTTTGGCGGCGGCCTGCTCGGCCAGCGCTTCCTTGGGCACGCCCAAACGGGGTACCAGCGTAATGCCCATGCCGGCCGCCACCATGTGCTTGATGGTCTCCAGCGAGGAGCCCTCAAAGCTTTTGCTGATGCCCTCGGCGCTGCTGGAAAAGCGCGCGAACTCGGGGCAGACCTCCAGCACATGGTCGCGAAAGCAGTGGCCGGTACCCAGCAGCAGCATGGTTTCCTTCTTGAGCTCCTCGGCTGTCACTCCGCCGCGCGCGGCCAGCGCATGCGCGCTGGGCACGGCCGCCATGAAGGGCTCGTCGTAGAGCGGCGCGATCGCCAGGTTGGCGTCCGGGAAGGGCTCGGCCAGGATGGCACAGTCGATCTCGCCGGTACGCAGCTCCTCGAGCAGCTTGACGGTGAAGTTCTCCTGCAGCATCAGCGGCATCTGCGGCGTCATCGCGATGGCCTGGCGCACCAGGTCGGGCAGCAGGTAGGGGCCTATGGTGTAAATGACGCCCAGGCGCAGCGGGCCGGACAGCGGGTCCTTGCCGCGCTTGGCGATTTCGCGGATGTTGTCGGCCTGCTCGAGCACGCTCTGGGCCTGGCGCACGATCTCCTCGCCCAGCGGGGTGACCGTGATTTCATTGGCATTGCGCTCAAACAGCTTGACCTGCAACTCCTCTTCCAGCTTCTTGATGGCCACACTGAGCGTGGGCTGGGAAACATGGCAGGCATCGGCGCCCTTGCCGAAATGCTTTTCCCGGGCAACGGCGACGATGTATTTGAGTTCGGTCAGCGTCATGGGCTTATTGTGCTGCTTTTCTCAATCGCCGTGCCACAGGAATGGCGCTCAGGCTTTCAGGTATTCAGCCTTGCCGCCCAGCCAGCGCAGAACGTGCCGGTGCGCCAGTTCGGTGTGCCTGTCCAGCATGGCGGGAGCCAGGCCACGCGCCCAGGCCAGCAACTCCGTGTCGGTGGCCAGGTCGGCAAAACGCAGCAAGGGCGCGCCCGACTGCCGCGCGCCCAGGAATTCGCCCGGCCCGCGGATTTCCAGGTCACGCCGGGCGATCTCGAAGCCGTCGTTGGTCTGCGCCATGGCCTTGAGGCGCTCGCGCGCCATCTCGCCGAGCCGGGGCGCATCGCCGGTGGAATACAGCAGCACGCAGGCCGAAGCCGCCGCCCCGCGCCCGACCCGGCCGCGCAGCTGGTGCAACTGGCTCAGGCCGAAACGCTCGGCGTGCTCTATCACCATCAGCGAGGCATTGGGCACGTCCACGCCCACCTCGATCACCGTGGTGCTGACCAGCACGCCCATCTGCCCACCGGTGAACAGCGCCATCACGGCCTTTTTTTCAGCCAGCGGCATGCGCGAATGCAGCAAACCGACCATCACGCCGGGCAATGCCGCGCCCAGCGCTTCGTGGGTCTGAGTCGCGTTGACCAGGTCTATAGACTCGCTTTCCTCGATCAGCGGGCAGACCCAGTAAATCTGTCGCCCCTCGGCGAGCTGGCCGCGTATGCGCGCGATCACTTCGTCGCGCCGCGCGTCGCTGACCACCTTGGTCACAATGGGCGTGCGGCCGGGCGGCAGCTCGTCGATGGTGGAAACGTCGAGGTCGGCGTAATAACTCATGGCCAGGGTGCGCGGAATCGGCGTGGCCGTCATCATGAGCAAGTGTGGTTCTTCGCCGCCTTCAGTCATTTTGCTGCGCAGGGCCAGGCGCTGCGCCACGCCGAAGCGGTGCTGCTCGTCGATGATGGCCAGCGCCAGGTTTTTGAACTTCACCTTGTCCTGGATCACCGCGTGTGTGCCCACCACCAGGCCGGCGTCGCCGCTTTCAATCATCGCCAGCATCTCGCGCCGCTCCTTGGCCTTCTGGCTGCCGGTCAGCCAGGCGGTCTTGATGCCCAGGGGTTCCAGCCAGCCGATCAGCTTGCGGAAATGCTGCTCGGCCAGGATTTCGGTGGGCGCCATCAGCGCGCACTGCCAGCCCGCGTCCATGCAGCGGGCCGCAGCCAGCGCCGCCACCACGGTCTTGCCGGCGCCCACATCGCCCTGCAGCAGGCGGTGCATGGGGATGTTTTTCTTCAGGTCCGCCTCGATCTCACCGCAGACGCGCTGCTGGGCTGCGGTGAGCCGAAAGGGCAGGCGCTCCAGCAACTGCGCTTCCAGCGTGCATTGCGGGCCGCGCATGGCCGGGCCCGTGAGCGCCGGCGCGCGCATGGCCGCGCGTATGCGCCTGGCCTGCAGCTGCGACAGCTGCTGGGCCAGCAGTTCCTCGGCTTTCAGGCGCTGCCAGGCCGGGTGGCTGCGGTCTTCCAGCGTGGCCAGCGACACGTCGGGCGTGGGGTGGTGCAGGAACCGCAGCGCTTCGCGCAAGCTCCACTGGAGCTGGGGCAGGTGCTGGTCCAGGATTTCCGGGGGAATCGTCTCGCGCAGGTCGGCGCGGGCGAGCCCGCTGAGCACCGCCTTGCGCAGATAGTTTTGCGGCAGGGCCGCTACCGTGGGGTATACCGGCGTCAGCGCCCCGGGCAGGTCGCCCTCTGCCAACCTGAAGCTCGGGTGAATCATTTCGCGGCTGACAAAACCGCCGCGGACCTCGCCACGCACACGCACGCGCGCGCCCACGCTGAGGGTCTTCTGGTGCGCCGGATAAAAATTGAGGAAGCGCAGCGTGCAGGTGCCGCTGCCGTCGTCCACCACCACACGCAGCTGGCGGCGCGGGCGGAAAGCGACGTCGCTGTGCGTCACCACGCCCTCGATCTGCGCCAGGTCGCCGTCGCGGGTGTCGGCCAGGCGCACGATGCGGGTTTCGTCCTCGTAGCGCAGGGGCAAATGCAAGGCCAGGTCGATGTCGCGGCGCAGGCCCAGCTTTTCCAGAGCTTTTTGCGCCGGCGACTTGGCCGGGGCTTTTTCAGGCCTGGCCCCGCCCGCGGCCGGTTCCCCGGCCGCGGGCGGGGCGGTTTTGCGGGCGGGAGCACCAAGTGGCGACATGGGACAATTGTGCCTTCATGAAAACGCATTTCAGCCTAGGCGATTTTGATTTCACGCTGCCCGAAGAACTCATAGCCCAACACCCCGCCGCCCAGCGCAGCGCCTCGCGCCTGCTCGACGGGCGCGAAAGCCCGCCGGTGGACCGGCGCTTCACCGAACTCCCCGGCCTGCTGCAACCCGGCGACCTGCTGGTCTTTAACGACACCAAGGTGGTCAAGGCCCGCCTCTTCGGCCAGAAAGCCAGCGGCGGCAAGCTGGAGCTGCTGATTGAGCGGGTGCTGTCGCCACATGCGGACCAGGGCCACGAAGTTGCCGCCCATATGAAAGTCAGCAAAAAACCGCTGCCGGGCGCGGTGCTGCAAATGGACGGCGGCTTCACCGCCACCTTGCTGGGCCGCTGGCCCGAGGAAAGCGGGCCGCTGTACCGCTTTCGCCTGAGCAGCGACCCCTATGCGTTGATGGCCCAGCACGGCCATGTGCCGCTGCCGCCTTACATCACCCACACCGATTCCGCCGAGGACGAGCAGCGTTACCAGACCGTATTTGCCAAAAACCCCGGCGCCGTGGCGGCGCCCACGGCCGCGCTGCATTTTGACGAGGCCGTGCTGGCCGAGCTGGAAGCGCGCGGCATCCGGCGCGCCAGCGTGACCCTGCATGTGGGCGCGGGCACCTTCCAGCCGGTCAAGGCCGAGAACATCGCCGAGCACACCATGCACTTTGAGCGCTTTGAGGTGCCCCCGGCCACACGGGAAGCGATTGCCGCCTGCAAGGCGCGCGGCGGCCGCGTGGTGGCGGTAGGCACGACCACGGTCCGCGCGCTGGAGTCGCGCGCCAAGTTCGGCCCCGAGTGCAATGACACCAATATCTTCATCACGCCGGGCTTTGAGTTCGCCGTGGTGGACCTGCTGCTGACCAACTTTCACCTGCCCAAAAGCACCTTGATGATGCTGGTCAGCGCGTTTTCGGGCTATGAGCACATCATGGCGCTGTACCGACATGCGATCACCCAGCGTTACCGCTTTTTCAGCTATGGCGACGCCATGCTGCTGGCGCGCAAAACCCCCTCTTAACCTGCCTGAGGGCGCCTGAATCTCCCCGCGTACACCTGCGACAATCCCAAGATGCTCGAATTTGAAGTTCTGAAGACCGATACCCCGGCAGGCGAAGGCGCCGGCGCCTACCTCGGCAGCTACGCCCGGCGCGGCCAACTGACGCTGAACCACGGCGTGGTGCAAACCCCCATCTTCATGCCGGTCGGCACCTACGGCACGGTCAAGGGCGTGATGCCGCAGTCGCTGCACGACATGGGCGCACAAATCATCCTGGGCAACACCTTCCACCTCTGGATGCGGCCCGGCCTGGATGTGATGCAGCAGTTCGGCGGCCTGCACAAGTTTGAAAGCTGGAACAAGCCCATCCTGACCGACAGCGGCGGCTTCCAGGTCTGGTCGCTGGGCGAGATGCGCAAGATCTCCGAGGAGGGCGTGAAGTTCGCCTCGCCCGTCAACGGCGACAAGCTGTTCCTGACGCCCGAAATCTCCATGCAGATCCAGACGGTGCTCAACAGCGACATCGTGATGCAGTTCGACGAATGCACGCCTTACGACACCAAGGGCCACATCACCACCGAAAACGAAGCGCGTCATTCCATGGAACTGAGCCTGCGCTGGGCCGGCCGCTGCATCGCCGAGTTCAACAAGCTGGAGAACCCCAACGCGCTGTTCGGCATCGTGCAGGGCGGCATGTTTGAAAACCTGCGCCAGGAATCGCTGGACGCGCTGGTCGAACTGGACCTGCCGGGCTACGCCGTGGGCGGTGTCAGCGTGGGCGAGCCCAAGGAAGAGATGCAGCGCATCATGGCGCACACACCGCACCGCCTGCCCGCGCACAAGCCGCGTTACCTGATGGGCGTGGGCACGCCCGAAGACCTGCTCGAGGGCGTGGCCGCCGGCGTCGACATGTTCGACTGCGTGATGCCCACACGCAATGCCCGCAACGGCCATATGTTCACGCGCTTCGGCGACCTGAAGATACGCAACGCGCGCTACAAGACCGAAGACCAGCCGGTGGACGCCACCTGCACCTGCTACACCTGCAAAAATTTCTCGCGCGCCTATATGCACCACCTGGACCGCTGCGGCGAAATGCTGGGGCCCATGCTGTCGAGCATCCACAACCTGCATTACTACCTCAACCTCATGCAGGAAGTGCGAGATGCGCTGGACGCCGGCCGTTTCGGCGAGTTCACCGCGCAGTTCCGTGCCGACCGGCAGCGGGGGGTGTAATGAACATCAAGCTGCAACGTTGGATAGACCGCTGGGCCGGTATCCCGCTGTGTGCGGCCGTCTCTGCGGTAGACGCCGTGGCACGGTGCTTTCGCAAGGACGGCAAGGCGGACCAGGCTCCACGCGCCATCGTGGTGATCTTGCTGTCGGAAATGGGCAGCCTGGTGCTGGCCCACGAGATGTTTGCGCGCCTGAAGCAGCGCTACCCCGACGCACCGCTGCATGCCCTGCTGTTCGGCAAGAATCGCGAAATCCTCGACCTCATGAAGGTCGTGGACCCGGCCAACGTACACACGGTGAACGACAAATCGCTGGGTGGCCTGCTCTCCAGCTTGTGGAAGGCGATTGGCGAGCTGCGCCGCGCGAATGTTGATGTCGCGATTGACTGCGAACTGTTCTCGCGCATCAGCAGCCTGTTGTCGTACGCCAGCGGTGCGCGCATCCGCGTGGGCTTTCACCGCCATACGCAAGAGGGCCTGTACCGGGGCTCGCACATCAACCGGCCCGTACCCTACAACCCGTACCACCACATCAGCGCGCAGTTCCTGACGCTGGCGCGGGCGATCGATTCGACCGCCGTGCCCAAGTCCAAATTGCCGGCCAACCTTCCAGCAGCCGGTACTGGCAAGCCGCCGCCGCATGTGCAGCTGGATGCAGCACTGGTGCCTGGCATCCAGACCCGGCTCGCGCAAGACTTTCCCGCGATCGCCGGCAAGCCGCTGGTGCTGGTCTACCCGGGCGGCGGCATCCTGCCGATACGAGCCTGGCCGCTGGACTCCTACACCGCGCTGTGCCGGGGCCTAGTGGCCGACGGCTGCGCCGTGGCCGTGATAGGCCTGAAGGACGACCAGGCGCTGGCGCGGCAACTGGTGGCCGACGTGCAGGCCGGCTTCCCGGCCAGCCCGACCAGCTCCGTGATAGACCTGACCGGCTACACGCGCTCGATTTCCGAGCTGCTGGCGCTGTTCCATGTGGCGCGCCTGCTGGTCACCAACGACGGCGGGCCGGGCCAGTTCGCGGCACTCACGCCGATCTGGACGCTGATGCTGTTCGGCCCCGAGACGCCCGGTCTCTATGCGCCGCTCACGCCGCAATGCCATTCCTTTTACAGCCAGTGGCCCTGCTCGCCCTGCCTGACCGCCTACAACCACCGCTCTTCGTACTGCGACGGCGACAACCAGTGCCTGAAAGTCATCGCACCGGACACCGTATTGGCCAAGGCGCGTGAGTGCCTGGCGGCGCCCTGAATCCACACACCCCCTGATGTCCACACTCCGATCCTTTGCCGAAGCCGTCATACGGCGCCTGCCCGAGCGCCTGCAGCCCATGGTGCGCTGGCGCTTCATCAAGTTCGGTGTGGTGGGCGCCAGCGGCACGGTGGTCAACGTCGCGGTGCTGTACCTCGCGCAGGAGTTTCTGTTCAGCGGGATCGTGGATTTCCACGACCGGCTCAACTACTCCATCGCGCTGGCGATCACCGTCGCCACCATCAGCAACTTCTACTGGAACCGGCGCCTGACCTGGCGCGACCGCAAGCACGAAGTCCACCATTCGGCGCTGTTCCTGTTCGCCAAGTACGTGATGGCCGCCGGCCTGGCCATCGTGCTGCAGTCGCTGCTGACCAAATGGCTGGCCCTGTACATGCACTACCTGCTGGCCAATGTGCTGGCCATCGTGCTGTCCAGCGTCTGCAATTTTGTGGCCAATGACCGCATGACTTTCCGCCGCCGCCGCGCCAAAATTGTGGCCGATGCCGCCGCGCACCCACCGCCCACCGATGTCCATGACAAGCCCTGAGCCCCTGAAAACACGCTTTCCCGCCCACCGCATCTGGATAGGGCTGGCCCTGCTGGTCGCCCTGGGCTACCTGTTCGGCCTGGGCGGCGACCACATTCCGCGCAACGGCGACGAGTTGGTCTACGCCCACATCGCGCGGCTGACGGCGGAAACCGGCAAATGGCTGCCGCTGGTGAGTTCCTACGACTTCATGCGCAACACCAAGCCGCCCGTGCTGTTCTGGCAGGCCATGGTGGCCGGCGGCTGGGGCGAGCACTGGACGCTGCTGAACCTTCGCCTGCCCAGCATTGCCTATACCTGGGCCATCGCCCTGATGACGGCGCTGCTGGCCTGGAAGATCGTCCAGGGCGAAACCGCGCCGGCCGACCGCCGCCGCCACGCCCTGGCCATGGGTGCCATCGCCGCCATCGTCTACCTGTCCTTCTTCAGCACCTACCGCTACGGCCGGCCCTACCTGACCAGCGCGCCCGAAACCTTCTGGCTGTTCGGCGTGTTGTTTGCGATTGCCTGGTCGCCCGCCAGGCTGCTGACCTCGCGCTGGCAGTTTCCGCTGCTGGCGGGCATCGCCATCGGCATAGGCTGCCTTTACAAGTCTTTTGTCATGGTGGTGCCGGTCGGCTTCGCGCTGGCGCTGTGCTACCAGCTGCTGGGTGCGCGCAAGCCGGCCTGGGAATTTTTCCGGCCCGGCATCGTCGCCGACGGCCTCAAGGTGGCGGCGATCTGCGCGCTGGCCCTGGCGATTTTCGGCCTGTGGTTTGCCATAGACCCGCAGCCGGGCGAAGTCTGGCGCGAGTTTGTCGTCGGCGAAAACGCCGGCAAGATGAATTCGTCCAAAGGCTACTTCGCCATTGCCTTCAGCGGCAGCAGCGGCATCCTGACGATTCTCACAGGCTATTACTCCAACGCGCTGTTCCTGCTGCCCGTCGCGGTCGGCTGCACCGTGGCTGCGTGGAAGGCCTGGCGCCAGCGCCGCGGCACGCCGCAAACCATCAGCGACACCGAAAAAGCCCTGTGGATCTGGCTGCTGGCCTTCGCGCTGGTGTTCATGGTGCCTACGCAGCGCTCCACACGCTACCTGATTCCCGCCATGCCGGCGCTGGCGGTGCTGATCGCCCTCTACTGGGACCGCATCGCGCGCATCTGGTTCAGCCTGACCCTGGTGATCTGCCTGATAGGCGCGCTGGCCATGGGTCTGATCGGCTATGGCGGCGTGCGCGCCACGCAGGACGCCTGGCTGTTCTCGCCGCTGTACTGGGCCTTCCTGGCCGTGCTGGCCGCCGCCTGCATCACGGGCATGGCCAAGCCCCGATGGACCCGCCCCGTCGCCGCGCTCAGCAGCTTCGCCGTGCTGTTCGCGCTGGCCTGGGTCACCGCGCCCTTCAACGGCGACATGGGCCGCTTCCGCGCGGAGACCAATACGCTGCTCAAAGGCCAGGCCGTGGCCGTGCCCAGCAATTTCAACGGGCATTTCGAGCGCTACGAATTCATCATCCCCGGCGCCAAAATCGTTCCCTACTTTGCCGCGCAGCCGGTGGACTACCAGGACGTGGATGCGCTCTTCAAGAGCACGCGCTACGCCCTGGTGCAGCGCCGCCCGGGGCAAAAGCCCTGCGAGCAGTGCCGCGTCATCGACGAGCGCTGGGACCTGCGTTCGCGCCAGGACGAAAAAGAAGGTACGCTGGGCGCCTTCAAATCGCCGGAGACCTTCTGGTACGCCAAAGAGTACCTGGTCGAGCGGGCCGCGCCGTAATCCCATGCTGCTCCGTCCCTGCAAACAAACAACAACGAGGAAACGCCATGCTCCGATTCACCAGATTTGCAGGGATGTTGGCCCTGGCGGCCATGCTGGCGCTGGGCGGTTGCGCCACGGCCATCAAGCCGCATGAAACCAGCGGCGCACCCACATTGGGTTTCCAGAGCATGGCGCTCAACCCGGGCAACGGCGGGGAGCTGGTCACCGCCGACACGCTGCGTCCGGGCGACATCATCCTCACGGCTGAAAACGGCCTGAACTCGGTCGGCATACGCCTGATCACGCTGTCGCCGGTGAGCCATGCCGCGGTCTACATGGGCAACCGGCAGATCGCCGAAGCCGTGGGTTCGGGCATACGCATCCGCAGCGTGGACGCGATGCTCGAAGATGAAGCGACGGTGGTGGCTTTTCGCCACCCCGACCTCACGGCGGGGCAGGCCGTGAAGATCAACACCTTTGTGGCCAGCCACGAAGGCAAGAAATACAACTACGTCGGTGTGATGCTGCAGGCCCCCTTCGCGCTGGAGCGGCGCATGTGCGAACTGCCGCTGGTGCCGTCCATGGTGCGGGACTTCTGCATACGCGGCATCGCGGCCGTGCAGCTGGGCCTGGGGCGCAACGACCAGTTCTTCTGCTCGCAGTTCATCCTGGAGGCCTACCGCAGCGCGGGCCTGCCGCTCACCGACGCCGACCCGCGCCTGATCAACCCCGGCGACCTGCTGCACATGAGGGAGGGCGACGTGCCCTCCGTCATGATTCACAAGCCGCTGCGGTATGTGGGCCACCTCAAGGCGGCCCCGCAGATGGTGGCTGCGGAGCAGCTGGAACGCTAGCCCGCGCTTTCAGCCACCCACATGCATGGTGAACTCGGCGCCGTTGGACAGCCTGCACTGCCCGGTGCCTAGCGTGGACGAGTTCATCTGGTAGCGGCAGCTGATGTAGTTGCCCCGGCTGCCCGAGCCGTTGGCCACGCCTTCTCGCGTCGATGAGCCCGCGATGCGCGTGGCCTCCCCGGTAAAGCTCTCGCCATTGATGTTGGTGGTGAAAGTCCCGCGCCCGTTCATGTCATTGGTCACCACCGCGCCCACCATGCCGTAGCCACGGGCCAGGTCGTTGGCCGGGTACAGCCGCGCCGCAAACGTCGTGCTGGCCGGGACGGCCGGCGTGACGTAGACCGTGGAAGTGACCGGCGGATGATTAGGCTGGACCGGCACAACGTAGCAGCCCGTCAGGGCCGTGGCGCCCAGCACCGCGGCGGCCAGGGCCGTGCGGCGAGACAACCGTGAGAGGCGTGACAGGGAGAACAAGGAAGAAACGATCTTCATAAATAACCCGAAGGCCCAAGCACATGCTTGTGGGCGCAGTGTGCGGCGGGGCGTTCAAAAGGTTGCATTTAAAGATACAAGATCATCCCATGTATACGGAAAGTATCAAAATTAGATACTTCACCGAAATTCAGGATGCCAGCCATCCGCGAAATAACCGATGCCCAGCGCAATACAACAGGCTGAGGCAACATCAAGCCCTTCCCCTTCATTGTTTTTTGCCGCAAAGATGACCATGCAATACCGCCGCCTTGGAAACAGCAACCTCAAAGTCTCCGTCCTGTGCCTGGGCACCATGATGTTCGGCAAGCAGACGCCTTTTGAGGAAGCGGCCCGCATCGTGGCCTCGGCCCGCGAGCACGGCCTCAACTTCATCGACACCGCCGACGTCTACAACCAGGGCCAGTCCGAGAAAGACGTAGGCAAGCTGCTTGCCGGCCAGCGGCAGCACTGGGTACTGGCCAGCAAGCTGGGCAATGCGGTCAGCGACAACATCAATGAAAGCCATTACTCGCGCCGCTGGCTGATCCAGCAGACCGACGCCATCCTCGCGCGGCTGCAGACCGACTACCTGGACATCCTCTACCTGCACCGGGACTACCACGAGGAAAACCTCGAGGAAGCGGTGCGCGCGCTGGGCGATTTGATACGCGCCGGCAAGCTGCGCAGCTTTGGCCTCTCCAACTTCCGCGGCTGGCGCATCGCCGAGGTGGTGCGGCTGTGCAAGGAACTGGGTGTGCCGCAACCCGTCGTGTGCCAGCCTTATTACAACCTGCTCAATCGCGGCCCGGAAGTCGAAATCCTGCCGGCCTGCGGCCATTACGGCCTGGGCGTGGTGCCCTACAGCCCGCTGGCGCGCGGCGTGCTCACCGGAAAATACCCGCCCGGCCAGCCGCCGGCCGAAGGCACGCGCGCCGGCAGCGGCGACAAACGCATCCTGGAAACCGAGTTCCGCGAGGAGTCACTGCTGATCGCGCAAAAAATCAAGGCCCGCTGCGAAGGCAAAGGCCAGGTGCCCGGCCAGTTCGCCGCGGCTTGGGTGCTGGCCAACCCGCTGGTCAGCTCGGTCATCGTGGGCCCACGCACCCTGCCGCACCTGGAAGACGTGTACGGCGCAGTGGACCTGGTGCTGGACAAGGACGACGAGGCTTTCGTCAACGAGCTGGTGGTGCCCGGCCATGCGTCCAGCCACGGCTACAACGACCCGGGCTATCCCTTCTTCGGCCGCCCGGTTTAAACGCGCCGCCTAGAGCGTCGGCACCCTGTCGGCACCGTCCCGCGGCAACTGGAGTTTCTTGTCGGCCGTGGTGCCGCAGGCATGGCAGAACCTGGCGAAGGCGCTCTTGCGCGTCGTGCACTTGAAGCAATGGTCAAACAAGCCTATGCCGCAATGCGGGCAGAAATCGATCTCCGCGTTCTTGAGGTCCACGGCCCGCTCGCAACCGGGGCACACGCTTTTTGACAGGCGCTTGAGCGCCGTGTCGTAGCTCAGCTCCTCGCGGCGCTGCGCGTCGGGAAGTTGCTCGGCCAGTTTCTGCTTTTCGAGGTAGCGGTTCAGCGCGATGATGGCCTGCCGGCCGACCAGCGCCGTGACAACAATGCCCACGATGTAGCGCACATAACCGCCGTAGCTGGGCAGGTAGGGCACCAGCTCGACGAAAAATGCGAACAGGGCGAAGAAGATAAAGCCCCAGACAAAAGGCCAGTAAGTGCTTTTGCGTTTTTTCGCGAACAGCCAGCCGGCCGCCATCAGCAGCGGAAGCGTCAGGGCCAGGCGGTATAAAAAGACGCGCAGTTCCACACGCCGGTATTCGGCATTGAGCTGCACCTGCGCGGCCTCTTCCATCTCGCGGAGCTTGCGGCGTTCGCGCGCGGCGCCCTGGCGCGCATCGAGCGCGGCCTGCTGCTGGGCCTCGACGGCCGTACCGGCCGCGCGTTCGCGCTCCTTGAGCGCGTCCAGCGCCCGCGTGCGCGAGACCAGCTCTGGGTCCTGCTCGGCCAGCTGCGTGGCATGCCGCGTGGACAGCCAGTTGTTAAAGGTCTCGCGCGCCGCGGCAGAATCGGCCTGGGCGGCACGGCGCTTGAGCTGGGCTTGCTCCAGCGCAATCTGGGCGTCCTGCCCTGCGCGCTCGGCGGCCTTGATGGCGTTGCGCAGCGCGGTGGCGGCGTTCGCATCCATGAAGTCGTCGAGCGACAGCTGTTTCTCGACTTTGGGCAGGTCGCCCACCACAGTGCCGCCCAGTCCGATCAGGAAGCCGGCGAACACAAAAGCCACCAGCCAAAGGCCGCGGTGCATCCATTTTTCCGTCAATCGCAAGGTATTGGCCATGCTTATCTCCAGTTTTTGAACGTCACAAATACATCGCTCACAGCCTGACGACCGCCATAGGCTTGCCGTCCGTCATGCGGGCCCTTTGCAGCCAGGCGAAGACCGAGTCGACCGTGACGGTTTCGATCCGGTCGGAAAAGCGCTTGTCGTTGGGGTGGTCGTCGAATGCGACGTTAGCCGCCGTCATGCGGCCGCCCAGCCGGGTCAGGGGGCCCAGCTTGAGCGCCGTGGGTTCGTAGCCCTTGAACTGCAGCCAGGCCTGCGCTTTCTCGCGCGTGGTGATGCCGGGCTCCACGGCGGCGGCCAGGGTTTCAATGGCCCACTGGTTGGACTGCTGGTATTTGCGGCCCCAGGCATAACTGACGATGCTGTAGGGCTTGTGGTGCATGGCGGTGAGCCGGGCCGGATCCTGCAGCAGCGCCAGCAGCTGGTCCTGGGCTTCGCGCGACGGCGCGACCCAGGCCGCTTCGAAGCGCCACAAATCATCAAGAAAGAATTCGCCCAGCCCCTGGCGGTACAACGCCGACTCGCTGGTGCCGCAGCCGTTGAGCTTGTGCACCACGCGCCAGGTCATGCCGCCCTGCCCGTCGGGCACCTGGTAGGCCAGGCCCAGGTGCGAATAGCGCACACCGTATTTGCTGAGATCCTGGCCGGCCCGCGCCAGCAGCACGACTTTCTCGCCACTGGCGTTGAGCGAGGCCAGCGTCTTTTCAGCCAGCACCATGGCGCGCTCCACGGTCTGCGGTGTGGTCTTGTGCGCTTCGCAGGAACGCCCGGCATGGACAGCCGGCGCCGTGCCGAGGACGGCGACGGCCAGCACCAGCGGCAAGAAGACTCTCGGGATTTTCATGGATGGCTCCGGCTTAGGGGGTCAGGCGTTCGTTGTGCAGCAGGGCACGGCCCAGCGCATTGGGGATAAAGGCAATCGCCTCCCCGGCCGCCGACAGCACCACACCCGCGCCCACCACGCTGACGACCACGGCCGTCCCGGCCACCATGGACACGCCGGCAACACCCCGGCCCACCACCTCGATACTGGCGCGGGCGCCGTCCGAGGCGCGCTCCAGCACATACAGCGTTCCGCGGGCCGTGCTCTCGACGGTCTTGACCACCAGCACGGTGCCCGCCGTGGACAACACCACGGGAATGGCCAGCACGGCACTCGCGGTGGCGCTGGCGCCGACCACCACGGAAGCCACCGGCAAGGCCGACACGGCGCTCAAGGCCGAGGCTTCCGACTGGGCTTGCGCGTTGAACGCGGCGCTTCCCGCCAGGGTGATGCAAACAGCGGCAAGGTAAGCAGAAAGTCGATTCTTCATGATGTTTCCTTGGTATGTGTGTGCGGTGCTTATTCGTTGGCCGCGTGATTGCGGGCGGCGCGGCCCATGCGGGCTTCGCTGAGGTCGGCTTCATGGCTGTCGCGCAGCGTCTTGGCCAGCGTGAAGCTGCAGGTGATCAGGTAGAGCCAGCTCACGCCCAGGAAAGCCTTGTAGGTTTCGTTGATCTCCATGCGCCACAAGCCCCAGCCGGTCAGCGACATGGCCAGGAAGAAGCCGCCCCATACCACCAGCCTGAACATGGGCGTGTCGGCCAGCTTGCCTTCGGCCCTGCTTTGCTGCTGGTCACGCACATACTTGGCCAGCACAAAAGCCGCCGACAGGCAGAAGAAATAACCCATGACCATGAACGCGCGGTCCAGGTCCCTGCCGGGCAGCCAGGACAAGCCCACGGCGCAGAGAAAAACGGCGATCAGGAAGGAAGCCCAGACCTGCAGTTGCCAGGGTTTGGAGTCACGGTGTATCAGCGTCTGCATAAAAACCTTGCGGTTGTTGAGGTGCCCCGACTGTGCGGCCGGCGCCCCGGAAATCATGCAGATGGCAATACAGTCCTTAAAAAATGGCTCGGGAGTATCGAATCTTGATACTCAACACCTGGCTAGGGTTGCTTCAACAGCTCGGCCATTCGCGAATTGAACAGGGCCGGATCCTCGATTTGCGGGATATGTCCGACGCCCGGCAGAACCAGCAAGCTTGACCCGGCAGCCAGCCGCTGCAGGGCCTGCGCCTGGGACAGGGGTGTGATGGTGTCCTCCTGTCCCCAGACCAGCGTGAGCGGCACGGACAGCTTGCGATAAGCCTCAGGCCTTTCGCTCAGGGACTGGCCGCTTTCGCCGGCAAACTGCACCGCCCAGTCGCCCAGGCTTTCGGTAAAGCCATGCAGCACAAAAGGCTGGCGGTAAATCGCCGTGCGCGAAGGCGTGACGACTTCCTTGCGGGCCACGAACTTGCGCAGCCAGAACTCGCTGAACAGCGGCTGGGTGCCTACCGTGGCGATAAGCGCCGTGCGCAGCGGACGAACGCCGAAGAGGCCGGCCGCCACGCCGCCGTTTTCCGCCGGCGCGGGATTTTCCCTCAGGCCGATCGCCGCGTCGACGAGGATGAGGCGACGCACGCGATCCGGCTGCAGCATGGCGGCTTCGGCAGCGGGCCCGCCGCCATAGGAATGACCCAGCAGCGTCACCGGGCCGAGCTTCAGCGCATCAATCAGGCCGACAATGCGGCGCGCCTGCGCGGCGCGGCTGTAGTCGCGCGAAGCGGGCCGCGTGCTGAAGCCGAAAGGCGGCAGGTCGACCGCGATGACGCGGTAGCCGGCGGCAGCCATGGCCTGCACGTTCTGGTCCCAGGTGCCGCTCCAGGCGCCTGTACCGTGGGTCAACAGCAGCGGCGGCGCGGCCGGGTCGCCGAACTCCTGCACGTAGAGCTCGACATCATGCGCATGCAGCCAACGCCCCTGCGCCGGTGCGGCCTGGCGCGGGCTGCGGTCCTCAACCCACAGCATGCGCACCCATGACAGCCCCAGCAGCAAAAGCAGGCACAGCAAGGCGGCGCCGACAAGCCGCAGCGCAACAGACGGCCAGCCGCGCGCGGGACGGCGTGGCGCCGGCGCCCGCTTTGCTCCGGGCCTAGTAGTCAAAGACATGCTCGACTTGCAGCTTCGCCGTTTTCCACTGCCGCAAGGCCTCGGCCAGGTGGGCCACGGGCAGCGTCATCACCACGCGCTGGGTGCCCGGCTGTGTGAGTATGGGCTGCACCAGCAGCGCCGCAGCGGGGCTTTCGGGCTTCCATGCGCCCGGCGCGAGCACGCTGACCAGGATGAAGGAATCGTTGCCGGCGATTTCGCTGAAGTTGACACCCTGCCCGGCCAGCGCCTGCGCATACGTCATAAAGGCTTCGTAGCGCGGAATGGTGACCAGCGCGGCGCCGTCCGGCAGGGGCTGCAGCAGCTTGAGCTCAGGCAGGGCCGCATCCGCCGCGGGCGCGGGCCTGGCCACCACGGCCGTCACCGGCAAGGGCGCATCGTAAATGGACTTGGTGCCCAACTTGATCAGCCTGGCGTAGGCCATCTTGACGGCATATTCGGTCGTGAGGGCAAAGCGCCGCTCCCACTTGCGAAGCATGTCGGGGCCGGTCGCGGGAACGCCCTGCCAGAGGCCGGCCATCGCCTTGCCGAAGTCGTACTCGTACCAGGGCTGCACGCGGATGAAACGCACATAGTCTTGCGCCACGGCCGCGGCATGCCGGTCTTCCGGCGTCGGGTGGCCGGCCGTCGACTCGGCAAGGCGGCCGATCAAAGTTTCGTAGGCGGACTTCAAGGCATATTCCACGCTCGTGCTGGTGCCTATCACCATGATCATGAGGTGGTAGCCGGCATTGAGGTCCAGGGCACGCCGGCGCGTCTCGTCAAACACCGCCTTGTAGCTTTCCCAGAACTGCGCGATGTGCCCGTAGTAGGGGAAGCGGCTGGGTGCGTTCGCGGCGATGAACTCACCGTATTCATAGGGGCTGAACACCAGGAACCATTCGGGGTAGGTCAGCAGCGTTTGCTCCACGCCGCGCACATGCTCGGCGCTCGCCACGGGCCTGGCGGGCGCCGCGGCGATGCCGCATGCCAAAAAAAGCCCCGCGACAAGCGCGCCCACAGCGCCCATCCGGCGGATGCCGCGCATCATGCCGGCACCCGCGCGCCGGCCTTGGTGAAGGCCAGCAAGACATTGTCGGAAGGATCATGGGCCTGCAGTTCCCGCTTGCCCGTATCGCTGAGCCCGCGCTCGCCCAGGTAGGTCACCCAATGCGCGACGGGCCTGAAATGGCGCAGTTCGCGCTGGTTGCTTTCCCAGGCCACGTTCAGGCCGGCGTTAAAGACGGCGTGCACCAGCGACACAAAGGTGTGCATTTCAGGCGTCGTGACGTCGTGGTCGCGCAGGATGAAGGTGCCGCCCGGTTTGAGCACCCTCATGATGGAAGCGACAAAACTGTCGAGCTTGTCCAGCGGGCAGTGGTGCAGGCCGATGTAGCAGGTCACCAGGTCCGCGCTGGCGTCAGGCATGGAGGCGGGCAGCGGATCGTAGTCGCCCATGGGCACAAAGCCGCCGATTTTCCGCAGGCCGCCGCGCTCCGCGATATCGACCGGCGAATTCGTCGGCGCCAGGTCGTTGACGAGGGTGATGGGGCCAGTGACGTCCACGCGCTTGCGCAGCTCGCTGATGTAGCGGCCCGTCGAGCCGATCTCGACATAACCGTCGATGCGTTTTCTGCCCTCCAGCAGGCGCAGGGTCTGGTCGGCCATCTCCTTTTTCTGCTTGAAGAGCGCGGGCAGCGCATGCGTCAGGTCGGCCAGCAGGGGCTTGATCTTCGGCAGCTCGCGCTGCAGCCGGCGGTAAATCGCCTCGTCGTCGTCAAGCTCCGCCGAAGTGCTCTTGATCAGCGTATGGAAGCGGTCTTCGGGATAAAGCCGGTAGATGTTTTGCAGGAACTTGTAAAAACCGTCACGCCAGCCGACGTCGGAAAAAACGGCCCTGAATTCCGAAGCGGGTTTGGTGTTGTCCATGGCATCAATCGAAGTGGCGGGATGAGCGGGATGGGGGGATGCGGCAAGCGTGGGAGCGTAATACGTGTCCCACAGCACGTTGCGGAACCTGAACTGCGGGTCAAGCCGCCGCTTCATCGCGAACAGCTCCTGGGCCCTCGGGTAAGCCGCGTGAAACTGCCGGGCCGTGGCGTGCGGCTGATAGGGCAGGTAGTAACTGCCACCCGCGCTGATGGCCGCGTCTATGAGTTCGCGCGTCCAGACCGACACGCGGTTGATCGCGTTGTCGCGCGTGCGCTGCTTGTAATACAGCACAAAGGCGAAGGTCTCCCCTCGGGACCAGGCCAGCAGGGTGCCCGGGTCCTGCTGCGCGTGGCGCACCGACACGTTGAGCGCGTTGACCTTGTGGCGCTGCAGGATCTCCGCCATCCTGGGCACAAAATCGTCGAAGCGTTCCACCGGGATGAAGTACTCCTGCAACACATAGGTGGTGTGCTTGCGCGAAGCGGGTTCGAGTTCCGCCACGTCGTAACCGGCTTCGAAATTGCGCCAGTGCACCTTGCGGAACCTATAGAGCAGCGGGTCGATCAGGTACTCGCGGCGCCATTTCCCCAGCGGGGTCTCCGTCACCGCCCAGACGAAGTAGCGGTTCAGCGGATAGCTCTGGCCGCCCTGCTGCAGGCGCCGCGGCTCGGTCGTCGCCTCGTCGGTGCGCGCCCAGGTCACCGAGCGGACCTTGCGGTAATGCGGCGGGTACAGGTCGGCATTGTGGAAAACGGCGTCCTGGAAATACCGGACCTTGGCCTTGAAATGGCTGATGTATTCCGCGGCGCTCATCTTGCGCGCCAGACGCTTGACCTTGACGTTGTCCGCCAGGCTCAGTTCCGCCTCGACGATCACCGCCACGCCGCCATAGCCGCCTATCACCGCGTAAAACAGCTCCGCATTCGCGGCCGGAGAAGCTTCCTGCACGCTGCCGTCGGCCAGCACGACCTTGATCGCGCGCACCGACAGCACCACCGGCCCCAGCCCCATGTAGCGGCCGTGGCAGTTGACGCTCAGCGCGCCGCCCACCGTGAAGTTGGCATAGGTCTGCATGATCTTGACGGCCAGGCCGTGCGGATCGACGAAGCGCTGGATATCGCACCAGCGTATGCCGGCCTGCACACGAATGACCTTGTCCTGCGGAAAGAAGGCCATCACCTGGTTCATGTCCCGCATGTCCAGGTGCAGGCTGCCCGGGCTGGCGGTCTGGCCGCCCATGCTGAAATGCCCGCCGCCCACGGAAACCGGCCCGTCGGTGCGGCGGATGGCATCAGCCACGTCGGCCACGGTTTTTGGCTTGCTGATGGCCCAGACCGCCACCGGGTTCAAACCGGTGACGTCGTTGACGATCAATGTGTTTTGCTGCATCCCTCGCTCCCTTTTTTTGAACCCTAGCGCACCACGAGGTAGTCGCCGCGCGCCTGCAGGGGATCCGGGCCCCATTGGTTGCCATCGGCGACGCCGCGCCTGAGCGCCAGCTGCCAGACCAGCCAGAGCGCCCCGAGCACGGGGACGGCGGCCAGCAACAGCCACCAGCCGGAGTAGTTCCGGTCATGCAGGCGCCGGATGCAGATCAGCACCAGCGCCGCCAGCACCGGCAGGTTGATCACCCAGGTCAGGATGTCGGACGATGAATTTCCGAGCGCAGCCCAGACCAGGTAGAACACTCCCCAGACGATGAGGCCATGAAGCCAGAAGCCACCGCGCGACAAACGCCCCCCGGCCTTGAAGAATTGAAGTGATTTCATGTGTTTCCCTGTTGCAGAAGTTGTGCCACCCGGACCTGCAGGTCCGCGGGCGCCACCTTTTCAGCCGCCAGAGGGGCGCCTACGTTAAGCCCCACCCGGTTGAAAAACCCCCGGCGAAAAGGCTTGCTCATCGCGGTCCCGCTTTCGACGCGGCTGAAAAACGATCCCCAGAGGTTGGTGAGCGCCATGGGCACGACGGGCACCTGCAGGCCGTCGCGCTCCGCGTTTTCCAGGATCTTCATGACGCCGCCCTTGAAGGCCTGGAGTTCGCCGTTCTTGGTGATGCCGCCTTCCGGGAAAATGGCCAGCAGGTCGCCGTCCCGCAGCACCTTGGCGGCCGCCTCGAAGGCCGCTTCGTAGAGCGCTGGGTCTTCCGTGCGCGGCGCGATGGGGATGGCCTTGGCCAGGCGGAACAGCCAGCCCAGCACCGGCATTTTGAAGATGCGGTGGTCCATCACGAAGTAGATGGGACGCGGGCTGGCGGCCATCAGCAGCACCGGGTCGACAAAACTCACATGGTTGCAGGTCAGCACGGCCGCGCCCTGCGCCGGGATGTGGTCGTCGCCGCTGATCTTGAAACGGTAGACCAGGCGCGAGGCGATCAGCGCGATAAAGCGCAGCAGGTACTCGGGCACCAGCATGAAGATGTAGAAGGCCACCACCGCATTGGCCAGGCCCACGAAGAGGAATATCTGCGGAATGCTGAAGCCGGCCTTGAGCAGGGCGCCGGCCAGGATGGCGCTGACGATCATGAACAGCGCGTTCAGAATGTTGTTGGCCGCGATGATGCGGGCCCGGTGCGTGGGCTGGCTGCGCAGCTGGATCAGGGCATACATGGGCACGCTGTACAGGCCCGCGAACAGGCTCAGCAGCGCCAGGTCAATCATCACGCGCCAGTGGGCATGCTGCGCCATGAACTCGCCCACGCTCATGATGGGCACGGCAGGCAGGCCGCGCGAGGCGAAATACAGGTCCACCGCGAACACGCTCATGCCGATGGCGCCCACCGGCACCAGGCCGATCTCCACGTGGCGCTTGCTGAGCACCTCGCAGAGCAGCGAGCCGGTCGCGATGCCGACGGAAAACACCACCAGCAGCAGGGACGCCACCTGCTCGTTGCCGTGCAGCACTTCCTTGGCAAAACTCGGGAACTGGCTCAGGAACACGGCGCCGAAGAACCACATCCAGCTGATGCCCAGCATGGAGCGGAACACCACCAGGTTGTCGCTGGCGAGCTTGAGGTTGCGCCAGGTTTCCGTCACCGGGTTCCAGTTGATCTTCAGGCCCGGGTCGGTCGCCGGCGTGAGCGGAATGAACTGCGAAACCAGCCGGCCCACCAGGGCCAGGCCCACGCAGGCCATGGCCACATAGTCGGGCCCGACCTGCGGCACGGCCACCATCAGCCCGCCCACAACCTGGCCCAGCAGGATGGCCACAAAAGTGCCCATCTCGACCATGCCGTTGCCGCCCGTGAGTTCGCGCTCGTTGAGCGCCTGCGGCAGGTAGGCGAACTTGACCGGGCCGAAGATGGTGGAATGCAGGCCCATCAGAAAGGTGCAGCCCAGCAGCACCGGCACCTGGACATTGGCGTTGCCGCTCATGAAACCGACGGCCGCGATCAGCATGATCACGACTTCGAGGTTCTTGACGAAACGGATCACCCGGGTTTTTTCGAACTTGTCGGTGAGTTGCCCGCTGGTGGCCGAGAACAGCAGGAAGGGCAGGATGAACAGCGCGCCTATGGCCAGCCCGGCCAGCGCCGGGGGCAGCCAGCTCACACTGAGCTGGTAGGTCACCATCACGGTGAAGGCGAACTTGAAGAGGTTGTCGTTGGCCGCGCCGGAAAACTGCGTCCAGAAAAAAGGCGCGAAGCGGCGCTGCTTGAGCAGCGCGAACTGGTTCGGATGCCCCTGGACAGGCGGCGGCGACACCGGCGTGGCCTTATCAACACTCATGCGTGACTCCTCGTTTTGATTGTTGTGCGACGGGCTTCGCGCCTGAGCGACTGGCCGGCTCTGTTTTTGAATGGTGCATGGGATTCTGCCCTGATTTTTCGCGCGGCCAGCAGCGCCGACACCACGGGCCAGGCGGCGCAGGCAGCCACCATGTGTTTGAGGCTGTGGCCCGACACCAGCTGGCCGGTCCACTCGTAGACCGCGTGGTCACCCAGTTCCAGCAGCTTGGCCAGCGCATAGATGGCAGTCACCAGACCCCAGCGCACCGGCAGCTCCCAGGCCTGGGCGGGACGCAGGCAGGCAAAGCCCAGGATCAGCGCCATGCCCCCTCCCTGCAGCACCGCCCAGGGCAGCACATTGCCGCCCAGCGACCAGGCATAGACGGAAAGCGGCCCCAGCACCAGCACGGCGGTGGCCAGCGCCATCCCGGCGCGCGTGCTGACGGCCCGCATCGCCGCCAGACCCAGCAAGCCGGCAAAGGCCAACACCATGCCGCCGCGGTCCCAGGCCAGGCCGGCATCGCCGGGCTGCAGGTGGTAGGCCGCGGACACCGCCGCCGTCACCCACAGCCCGCCGAAGAAAAGCCCGGCCATGGCCGCCGCCGTGGCGCTGACGGCCTGCTCACGAATGGCCCGCAGCAGCGCCCAGAGGCCGACCATGCCCCACAGCGCGAAGGGCAGGTTGCTGGTGACGTCCATCGCGTGCGGCAGCCAGCCCCAGCTGCGCTGGTCGGCGAAGTCGTGGTAGTGGGCGGGCTGCGCCACCGGAGGCCCCAGCAGCGCGGCCGCCAGCAACAGCAGGAAGACAAGGGCCAGCACACACTCACGGCGCCAGGCCAGGGCAGCCGGCCGCGCGTGCCAGGGGAGAGGCGCGACCCGGCGGTGAAGAATGGAGGGGGTGGTCTGCATGTGGAAAGCTCCTCTGTCTATATATGAGTGAGCCGCACTGTGCGGGGCGGGATGGGCCGCAGGCATCAAAATTCAGTGCGGTGGAGACACTTCAAACCCAAAGTACCGATAATCGATACCCATGAGCACCACCGCCGACCTCGTCACCGTCCTCAAAAAAGAACTCAAGGCCGCGCGCATGACGTATGCGGACCTGGCCGCCAAACTGGGCATGGCCGAATCCAGCGTCAAGCGCATGCTGGCCAAAGGGGACATGCCGCTGTCGCGCATAGACGCGATCTGCCGCGCGCTCAAGCTGGACTTTGCCGATCTCGCCAGGCGCATCGCCGACACCCAGCCGCTGCTGGCGGAACTGGCCGAGGCGCAGGAAAAAGCCGTGGTGGCCGATAAAAAGCTGCTGCTGACCGCGATTTGCGTGCTCTCGCAATGGACGCTGGAGCAGATCACCAGCAGCTACCGGCTCTCGGAGGCCGAATGCATCAAATACCTCGCGCAGCTGGACCGCATAGGCATCATCGAGCTCAAGCCTCTGAACCGCTACCGGCTCAAGCTCGCCAAGACCTTTCGCTGGCGGCCGCATGGGCCGGTGATGGACTATTTCCGCGAGAACGCCTTGCTCGACTATTTTTCCGGCGGCTTCGATGGCGAGGGCGAAGGCCTGCTGCTGGTGCACGGCTCCATCAGCCGCGGCCTGGCGCCGTCCTTCCTGGAGCGCATGCAGCGCGTGGCCCAGGATTTTGCCCAGCAGCACCAGACGGACCAGAAGCTGGGCGAGAAAGACCGCGAAGGTTTTACGCTGTTGCTGGCCATGCGGAGCTGGGAGTTTGAGGCTTTCGCCGCGCTACGCAGGTAACACCCCCGTCCAGGCTCACTTCGTGTAGCCTGTTCCCCCCTCAAGGGGGCGGCGCCTTGGGCCGGCGGAGCCGGACCCTTGGCCCCCACTGGCTTGCAGAGAAGATGCCGGAGTCAATTGCATGCAATTGCATTAGTCAACTAAGAAAATATTGGATTTACTGGTAGTATTTAGCCAAAAGAGGCCGGAAACACGGTTTTTATGCATGCAATTTCAGGTGAAATCACGATGAATACCAGCTCCACCTATGTCGGCCTGCCCATCCCCGTGGCGGCCAATCTGACCGACACCAAGTATTTTTTCCAGGCGCTGGACAATTTTTCGCGCGTGATGGCGGTACGACCGGGGGACCGGGTGCTGATGCTGGCGGACCCGCTGCTGGACCCGCGGGTGATCGACGCGGTGATCGGCATCGCCAAATCGCGCGGCGCCGAAGTGCGCATCTATATGGAGCCCAGCACCCAGGTGACGGCCGTGCCGGAAGAAGTGCACGCCATGCTCAAAAAGGCCAGTTTTGTGGTGTCGACCTGGTTCTGCTCCATCCTCGATCCTTTGTGCATCAACTTGCGCCGCACCGGCCAGCGCTGGGTCAAGATCACCTACTTTCGCAACCTCGATTTGCTGCACACGCCGCAGGCGCGTTTTCCGGTCGACCTGATCGGCGAAATCATCCGCGGCACGGCGGCCCGCTACCCGACCGAGGGCGGCTTTGACCTGCGCTTTACCGACCCGCGCGGCAGCGACTTTCGCATCAGCTTCACGCAGGAAATGCGCGCCAACCAGCTGGCCACGAATCGCTGGCGCGGCCAGATGACGGCCGAAGAAGACGGCTGCTATGTGCACTACCTGCCGACGCACGGCCCCAACCTCTGGGACCACAACTCGGTCAAGAACGACTTCAAGGCCGTGGTGCCCATGGCCGGTGTGCTGTATCCGCAGTGGGCGGTCGGCTTTGCCAAACCCTTTGAGGAAAAAATCGCCGTGCGTTTTGAGGGCGACACGATTTCGGCGGTCGACGGCATCTCGGAAGAAGCCCAGATCCTGCGCGAGATGCTGGTGGGCGGCCGCATGATCGAAGGCGGCGGCTGCGGCTTCAACCCCAAGGCGCCGCGCCACACGGTCTACCCGGCAGGTTCCAACGCGCCCGGTGCGCTGCACTTCGGCATAGACTTGGCCCAGCCCAGCGACTACATACGCCGCGTCATGCCCGACTGGGAAGAGCCGCCGGTGCACATGGACCTGATCACACTGGACGCCACGGTGACCGCGGGCGGCAGCACGCTGATCAAGGACGGCTTTTTGTGCGCGCTGCGCGACCCGGCCGTGGTGGCGATGGCCGCGCGTTACGGCGATCCGATGGAGTTGCTGGAAGCGCAGGTTTTATAACGTCCCTATGTCGCGCAAGCCGGGGGCCGCGGTCCGGCTTTGCCGGCCGCGAGGCGCCCGTCCCCTGGAAGGGGAAAAGGCGCTACACGCAGTGAGCGTCGATAGGGGTAAGCCTAGTCCTGCGCTGTGAATACGGTGAGCACGCCGGTGTAGCCGTAAAGATGGTGCCGTGCGATCTCGCCGCCGGCGAAAAAACCCACCAGCGGCACGTCACCCAGCGCGCGCCGCACGATCTGCATCTCGGCACTGGGCGCACCGAAGTGCGGCCCGCCGCGGCCTGAGCAGCTCACATAAACCGCGCCGGCGATACGTCTGGCCGCATGCGGCGCCGATTCGGCTTCCGATGCGCTCAGGGCGCTGGCGACTTCCAGCGTGACTTCCTCGGGCTCCAGCTCTTCGCGGATTTCAGCGCAGACACGGATCAGGTCGGCGCGCGCGGCTTCCATATTGCGTTCGCAAAAGGCCAGCTTCATGCCCACAGCCGGCACCTCGGCGATGGCGATGCCGCGGCGCGACGGGTCCAGCCCTATCAGGTGGCGCACCCGCACCTCGGCGCCGAACTGGCCCGCGCGCCGGCCCGCGGCGTGGGCCGCGCCATCGTCGGGAATGTCGGCCGGCCGGCTCAGGCCAACCAGCGTGGTGCGCACCTTGGCCAGCGCCTCGCGCGGCTGGTCCAGCGACACGGCCAGGTCGGCCAGCATGACGTCGAGCGCGGGCTTGCCGTCAAGCTCCGTCACCACATTGGACTCACAGGCGGTGATTTCATGGTCCGCCGACACCGGCCGGCAACCCTGGGTGATGCGCGACATCAGCGCCGCGCCCCGGCCGAAAGCCACGCCGCTCAGGCCGCCGCTGAACACGCCGCCGGCGGCACCCTGCCCCTTGACGTTGCCGTGCCCGCTGAGCGCGAACTGCACGGTGCCTGAGCGGCTGGAGGCCAGGCCGCCGAACACATAACCGCTGTCGGTGCGCTCGGCCATTTCAGCGATGAGTTCGGCCACATCGGGCGTGGCGGCGTCGGCGTGCACCAGGGCGGTGTGCGCCTTGAAGCGGCCGCTGCTGGCCGGCGGCAGCGGCGACACGCCGGAAAACACCCGGTACTGGTCGTGCGGCAGCTCGCACAGCATCACCGTGAGGGCCGGCTCATCGAAGTACTCGACATTGTTGGAGGCGATGCCCACGCCCACCGTGCCGCTCCAGTCGGTGATGTCGGGCAGCTCGGCGCTCAGGTGGTCCAGGATGTCCTGCGCATGGGCCGCATAGTGGTCGGTGATGTAAAGCAGCGCCAGCGTGGGCGACTTGGCGTAGCCGGGCAGCGCCTGGTAGGCGCGCAGCTGCGCCAGCACCAGGCCGGCCGCCATCTGCCATTGCGGATGGGTGGCGTGGCCGTAGGGGAAAAGCTTCATGGGGTCCTGGTGAAATTCAGTGGAGGTCGGGGGTGGGTCCAGCGCAGTTCAACGTGCGGTTTTGCGGGCGGCCGCCTTGCGGGCCGGCGCCTTGGCTCTGGTTTTGGCGGCGGGCTTGGCGGGCGTCTTGCCGGCGGCCGGCGTGGGCCAGCCCTGGCTGCTGCGCAGCGCGGTGTTCATGGCCGCGCGCGCGCCGCCCGCCATGGTTTTGCCCGCCGTCTCGGCCATGTTGCGGGCCATGCCCGTCGCCATGCCGGTGGCGGTTTTCATCGCGTCCTTGGCCAGGCCCGTGGCCAGATTCTTGGTCGTGTCCATCGCGGCTTTTTTGGCCGCATCCTTCATGGCGTCGGTCGCGATCGCCTGGAACTGCTGGGTCAGCGCGCCCCACCACTGCATGGGGTCGACCACCCCGGCCGGCGCGGCGGAGGCCTTGCCCTCGGCGGGGGTTTTGGCCTTGGAAGCGGCCTTGGCGGCGGGCTTGCCCGTCCCAAAACTCGTGGGCGGAACTTCCAGCCCCGAAAACGTCCGGGCCTTGTCGGCCACGCGCTGCACGCCGCCGGCCACGCTGTCGGCGACCTTGAGCTTGAAGGCGTTCGCCACGTCGCCCATGTTGAAGTTCATGCCCTTGAGCGTGGCCAGTGTCATCTTCTGCACTTCCAGCGCCTGGATGGTGGCCTTGAGCGCCGTGGCGTTCTGGTCCAGCCAGAACTGCACGGCCTTGAGCTCCTCGATGCGTTTGTCCAGCTCCTCGACATTGAGGGTAGGCGCCACCCAGTTTCCGAGGTTGGGCAGCTGCGGGATGTTCTGCGTGGCGCTGCCGGCCGCCTGTTTGGCCAGGTTCTGCAGAAAATCAAAGCCGGGCACCAGCTTGCCGAAACCGGGGAAGGAAGGGTTGTCTGCGTCACTCATGAATGTGTCTCCTGGCATGTTGTGCATGATGGCATTGAAGGGCGGGGCGGCAGGACGGCCCGGCTCGCGCCCTTGTCTTCATTGTGCAGCGCCGGGGCAGGACGTCAACCGGTTTTTGGCCCTCGCCCGCGGGCACGGCCTGATAAGCTTGCGCCATGGCCTATACCTTCGCCTCCGCCACGGTGCTCCTGCTGCTGATCACCGACCCTTTCGGCAACATCCCGATTTTTGCCAATGCCCTCAAAGGCGTGGCGCCCGAGCGGCGCATGTTCGTCATCCTGCGCGAGGTGCTGATCGCCTTTTTGCTGCTGCTGGCTTTCATGTTCGTCGGCGACGGTTTTCTGCGCCTCATGAACCTCAGCGACCTGTCGCTGCAGATCGCCGGCGCCGTTGTGATGTTTTTGATCGCGCTGCGCATGATCTTCCCCTCGGACCAGCCTGAGGCCGCGCCGCTGCTGGGCGAGCCGCTGATCGTGCCGCTGGCCATTCCCGCGCTGGCCGGCCCGTCCGCCCTGGCCACCGTGATGCTGCTGGTGTCGCAGGCGCCGGAGCGCCGGCTGGAATGGATTGCCGCGCTCTGCGTCACCATGGCCGTCTGCGCCGTGGTGCTGGTGCTGTCCGAGCGCATACAGCGCGTGGCCGGCGACCGCGTCATGATGGCGTTTGAGCGGCTGATGGGCCTGATCCTGGTGGCGATTTCGGTCGAGATGTTCCTGCGCGGCATACGGCTGTTCATCACCCAGACCGGGGCTGCCGCATGAAAAAGTCCGCGCAACGCGTGGTGCTGCTTTGCGCCTGCGCGCTGGCCTCGCCCTGGGCACATGCCGTGCAAGACTGTGAAATCAACGGCGAAAGCGTCAACCCCAACAATGGAAACACCACCGCCGGCAAGACCGGCATCATGCGCTGCAAGGACCGGGATTCAGGCCAGCTGATGCGTGAACAGGAACTGCAGGGCGGCAAGTTCATGGGCCTGGTGCGCGCCTACCAGAACGGCAAACTGCAGCGTGAATACAGCGAAAACGAGCGCGGCAACCGGCACGGCCGCGCGCGCGAGTTCGCGCCTAGCGGCCAGGTGCTGCGCGATGCCGTGTACGACAACGGCACCGAGGCCGGCCTGGCGCGCAGCTTTCACGACAACGGGCAACTGCGGCGCATCGTGTTTTACGGCCCGCGCGCGGGCGGCAGCATCGAGCAGGCCTATGCCGAATTCAACGATCGCGGCCAGCTCCAGGCCATGCGCTGCGCAGACAAGCCGCTGCTGGCGGCGCCGGCCGACGACGCCCGCTGGTGCGGTTTTTCGGGCGGCGCCTCCAAGGTCGAGCTGTTCAGCAGCAAGGGCGTGCTGAACGGCAGCAGCAGTTACCTGGCCGGAAAACGCATCCGCCATGAAACTCTGGGCGAGGGCGGCAAGCCGGATTACCTGGACGAGGTATCGGGCAGCACCCGCATCGAGCGCCATTTCAATAACGCCGGCGTGAAGCGGCGGGAAATCCAATGGAAGCTGGACGGTGAAACGCCCCGGAATTCGCTCAAGGAGCGGGAGCAGGAGTTCGCCGACAGCGGCACCCTGACGCGCGACCGGAAATGGTCCGAAGGCAAATTGGTGAGCGACCAGTCTTATTACCTCAACGGCCAGCCGCGCAGCAAAACCGAGTTTGGTGGCGAGGGCGACAGCGCCTGGTTGCAAGCCACCGATTATTTCGACAACGGAGCAGTTGCCAGGACCGGCCGCTACAGCAATTCCAGCCGCTACCGACAACTCCCCCTGGGCACACACCAGCGCTTCAACGAGGCCGGAAAGCTGGTGGCCGAATCGAGCTACGACGACCGTGGCCGCATCACACGCGAGAAAACCTGGGACGACGAAGGCAAACTGCTGAGCGATGATGCGGTATTTGAGGACGGCTCTAGAAAAGCCTATTCAAAGTAGCCGTGACTCACAAAATGCGCGTTCGCCCTGAGCAATCGAAGCCTCCTCTGATGACCTTTATCTGTGTAAATCCGCGTAATCTACGGACGAATTCTCTTTATCCGCAGATTGAAGAAGAAGGCGGAGTCCACCTGTTGGGGTTGCGCCGCTCCACTTCCCGAACGGTGAGGCGGCTCAGGGCGAACGGAAATGAGCCCTGATCAGACGTTCTCGACTATTTTCTGATCTATCGCACCGAACACCGACTGCCCATCCTTGCCCTTGGCTTCGATGCGGATCGTGTCGCCGTATTTCATGAATTCGGTCTTGGGCTTGCCGTCTTCAATGGTTTCGATCGCGCGTTTTTCGGCGATGCAACTGTAGCCGTGGCTCCAGTCCTTGTTGCTGACGGTGCCCGAACCCACGATGCTGCCGGCGCGCACATTGCGCGTCTTGCAGATGTGGGCGATCAACTGGCCGAAGTGGAAGGTCATTTCGGGGCCGGCCTCGCACATACCGACCTTGCGGCCGTTCCAGGTGCTTTGCAAGGTCAGGTGCAAACGGCCCTTGTCCCAGGCATCGCCGACCTCGTCCGGCGTTACCGCCACCGGGCTGAAGGCCGTGGCCGGCTTGCTCTGGAAGAAGCCGAAGCCCTTGGCCAGCTCGTTGGGAATGAGGTTGCGCAGCGAGACGTCATTGGCCAGCATCAGCAGGCGCACGCCCTCGAGCGCCTGGGCCGGCGTGGCGCCCATGGGCACGTCGCCCGTAATCACGGCGACTTCGGCCTCGAAGTCGATGCCGAAATCCTCGCTGGCCACCACCACGTCGTCGCAGGGGCCTATGAAGTCGTCGCTGCCGCCCTGGTACATCAGCGGATCGCTGTAAAAGCTCTCCGGCACTTCGGCATTGCGGGCCTTGCGCACCAGCTCCACATGATTGATGTAGGCCGAGCCGTCGGCCCACTGGTAGGCGCGCGGCAGCGGCGCCATGCAGCGCGAGGGCTCGAAGGGAAAGGCGTGGCGCGCCTTGCCGTTGTTCAGCGTTTCATAGAGGTCCTGCAGCTGCGGCGACATGAAGTTCCAGTCGTCCAGCACCTGCTGCAGCTTGCCCGCAATGCCGGTCGCATAATGGGCCGTGGAGAGATCGCGCGACACCACGACGAGCTGGCCGTCGCGTGAAGAGTCTTTGTAAGTGGCGAGTTTCATCGATATCCTGGTGGGTGGCTGCCGGCTTTCGCCGCAGGCCTTGATTGTGCCGTGTATGCCGTGGCCGGCGGCGGTGTCCGGACCCGCGTTACGATCCATGCATCCCGGCCCGACGGGTCACCCGAAATTCTAGTCAAGCCCCCAAGCCCATGAAAGCAAGCCCCGGCGCCACCGCCCCCGCACGCCGCAGCACGGCGCCGCAGCGCGCGGGCATACAGTCGCTCGAAGTCGGTTTTGCCCTGCTGGAAGTGCTCTCCAGCTCGCCCGGCGCCCTGATGCTGCGCGACCTGGCGGCGGCGGCCGGCATGAGCGCGGCCAAGGCCCACCGTTACCTGGTGAGCTTCCAGCGGCTGGGCCTGGTGGTCCAGGACCCGGCCACCACGCTGTACGACCTGGGCCCGGCGGCGCTCAAGCTGGGGCTGGCGTCCCTTTCCAGGCTGGACAGCGTGAAACTGGCCCGGCAGCGCCTGCAGCCCCTGATGGCGCAGACCGGCCAGACCCTGGCCCTGGCCGTCTGGGGCAACCAGGGGCCCACGCTGGTGCACTGGGAAGAGTCACCGCGGGCGGTGACGGTCAACCTGCGGCTGGGCGACGTGATGCCGCTGCTGTCTTCGGCCACCGGCCTGTGCTTTACCGCGTTTTCATCGCCGCGCCTGCTGGCCGCCGGCAGGCCGCAGGGCCGGCTGGCGCTGCTGGTCAAGGACGAGCTCGCGCGCAACCAGAAGCTGGCGCGCCAGGACGTCCCCACCACCATGGCCGGCCTGGCCGAAGTGCTGGAAGAAGTGCGCCGCCGCGGCATCGCGCGCGCCGTCAATACCTTGCTGCCGGGCGTGGCCGGCTTTTGCGCGCCGGTCTTCGACGCCGACGGCCACCTGGCCCTGGGCATGGTGGCGCTGGGTTCGCTGGCCACCTTTGACGCCGACTGGGACGGCGCGGTGGCCCGGCCCCTGGCGGCGGCGGCCCGGCAACTTTCCCGCGACCTGGGCTTCGAAGCGGCATGAGCACGCCGGCGCCCGCCTCCCTCCACACCGCGCCGCCACGGCGCGCGCTGGCTTTGCTGGCCATGCTGGTGCTGATCGTGCATACGCTGGTGCTGACCTTCGTGCCGGCGCGCTTCGGCCTCGGACGGGACACCGCGCCGCTGACCGAGCGGCCCTTCGTGACGCGCATCATTGCGCCGCCGCAACCGGCCCCGGCGCCCGAGACAGCGCCCGCACCTGCAAGAAAAAAGCCGGTGGCGGCCATGGCAGACCCCGCAGAAGAGGACAACGAGGTCGAGCCCGTGCGGGCGCCCAAACAGCGGCCAGCCGACTACGTGCCCGACGCGCCCACCCCCACAGACCTGCTCGCGGAGGCAGCCGCCAGGGCCGAAGCCCCCGCCGCGAGCGCATCCGAGGCCGCGCCCGCCGGCCCCGCCGAGGCGCCGGTGACCACCATCGCCTTGCCCGCGAGCATCGTGCTCGACTACAAAATGACCGGCAGCGCCAAGGGCTTGAACTACCACGCGAACGCCGAATTGCGCTGGCAGAACACCGGCGACGCCTATGACGCCCTGATGCGCGTCAGCGCCCTGTTCCTCGGTTCGCGCAGCATGGCCAGCACCGGGCAGCTGGGCCCCGAGGGCCTGGCACCCACGCGCTTTTCAGACAAATCCAGAACCGAAGTGGCTGCGCATTTTGAGCCCGAGAAAAACCAGATCAGCTTCAGCGCCAACACGCCCACACTGCCCTGGGTCAAGGGCGCGCAAGACCGGGTCAGCGTGTTCATGCAATTGGGCGGCATGCTGGCGGGCAACCCGGCAGGGTTTCCGGCAGGCTCCACCATCTCGATCTACACCGTGGGGCCGCGCGATGCCGAAACCTGGACTTTCCTGGTGGAGGCCGAGGAAAAAATGTCCCTGCCTTTCGGCGAACTGGCCGCGGTCAAGCTCACACGCCAGCCGCGGCGTGAATTCGACCAGAAAGTCGAGATCTGGTACGCGCCCTCACTGGGCTACCTGCCGGTGCGCAACAAGATCACCCAGTCCAACGGGGATTTCATCGACCAGCAGCTCCGCGCCCTCAGCAAGGGTTGAGGACCTCTTATCCCGCGCTGGACCGCGTTGCGATTGCCGCACGCTGGTGCCCACTTTTTGTGCGGTTTCACACGCTGTACCGCGTCTTTACCGAACACTTGCATGCCGTAGCGTGCCAACTCTTGAACTTGGCCTCATCGTAGCTATCTGACGAGAAAGGACTTCACCATGCAAATGCTTTACGACTCCGACTCCTTTGCCGTGCTGCAGATTCACGCGAATGCGCCGGAAGAATCCGCACCCGCGCCCGCCGTTCCCCAGCTGGCCCGCCACGGCTTTGAAATCGTGGACAAACGCTCGGGCAAAGAGGTCTACCTGGATGGCTCCTGGGCCGAAATGTTCCAGCAGCGCCTGAGCGCATGGGCACAGAACACGCCCACGCAGGAAGAAATCGAAGATACGCTGGAGGGCTACAGCGGGCTGGCAAACACTCCCATGTCACTTCACTAGCCCCCACGGTCACTCACTTCGTGTAGTTCCCTGCCCCCCGAGGGGGCCGCTGCGCCTGCGGCCCGGCAAAGCCGGTTCCGCGGCCCCTACTTGATTGAAGAGGCCACGCGCTTACTCTGCGGGTGGGATTTCGGCTTGCGCGGCTGAGTGCTTCTCGTAGATCCACCGGTACATGGGTTCGGCCAGCAACAGTACGGCCGCCAGCCGTGTGACGTGAAAGGCCGTGACCACCGGCACACCCAGCTGCAGGACCTTGGCCGTGATGGCCATTTCGGCGATTCCGCCCGGTGAGGTGCCCAGCAGCAGCGTGGCCCAGTGCAGGCTGGTGAATTGGGCCAGCGACCACGCAAACCCCGCGCACAGCGCGATCATTCCCAGCGTGGCCAGCGCCACCGAACCCAGCCAGCGCGGTGCCATGTGCACAAAGCCGCTGGTAAAACGCACACCCAGGCTGATGCCTATGACCAGCTGCGCGGCATTGGTCATCCACTGCGGCAGGGCTGAGAGCGTGAAGCCAAAGGCCGTCAGCAGCAGCGACACCACCAATGCGCCTATGAACCAGGGGTTGGTGCGCTCCAGCTTGAGCATGATCCAGCAGCCTATGCCGGTCAGCGCGGCCAGCAAAGCCAGGCCGGGCCACTGCACCACGCGCGCGCCCGGCAGGGTGGCATCCAGCCCGTGCAGGCCCGCCCACTGGAAACCGAAGGGAATGACCAACGTGACCAGCAGCACGCGCAGGCTGTGCGCCGAGGCCACCAGGTCGGTCTGCGCGCCGTGGCGCTCGGCCATCAGCGTCATTTCCGAGGCAGCGCCTATGGGCGCGGCAAAGTAGGTCGTGATGCGCGACAGGCCTTTCACCTGGAACGGCCCGGGGCCATGGTGCACCCGGTAAAGCCAGGCCCCGAAAGCCAGCCCCAGGGCCAATGCCCAGACGATGTTCAGCACAATAGCCCACCACAGGCCGGCGAGCAGGGTGACGACCTGCGGCGTGAAGTAAAGCCCCAGCGCGCAGCCGATCACCCATTGCCCGGTGTTGCGCAGCGGCGTCCAGCTGGCCGTTGGGCCGCCCAGCATGGAGACCACAGCGGTCGCCAGCAGCGGGCCGATCATCCAGGGCAAAGGCGTGCGCAACCAGACGCACAGCGAGGCGGCAGCCCAGGCAATAAGCAGCGTCAGGACGACGCGCGTGGAAAAGGCGCGGGCGGGGAGGGAAAAGAACGGCATGGCTTAGGGCGCGGCCGACAAAAAACCGGCTGGAGGCAGTAGTATCCATCGATGCCTTATTTTGCCGCCCCTCGTCCTTTGGCATGGCTTGCCTGCACCGCCGCGATGGCCCTGGCCGCCGGCTGCGCGGGCCGGCCCGAGGCGCCCATCCTGCAGGCGCCCGGCCTTGAAAGCGCGCAAACCTCCGCCCGGCTGGAAGCCGTGCTTCCGGCGGAGGTACTGATCCTCGGCGAGCAGCACGATGCGGCCGAACACCAGCAGATCCAGCAGCAGGTCGTCGCATTGCTCGCGGCGCGCGGCACACTGGCCGCACTGGCGCTGGAAATGGCCGACACCGGCGCCAGCACCTCCGCGCTCAAGCCCAGCGCCACCGAGCAGCAGGTGCGCAACGCGCTGGCCTGGAACGACAAGGGCTGGCCCTGGGCCACCTACGGTCCCGCCGTGATGACGGCCGTGCGCGCCGGCGTGCCGGTGCTGGGCGCCAACCTGCCGCGCGCGCTGATGCCGGCCCGCATGGCCGACAGCCGGCTCGACCAGCAGTTGCCGGGCCCGGCCCTGAAGGCGCAGCAGCAGTTGATGCGCACCGGCCACTGCAACCTGCTGCCCGAGAGCCAGGTCACGCCCATGGCACGCCTGCAGATCGCCAAGGACATCACCATGGCCAACACCCTGGCCCAGGCCGCCTTGCCGGGGAAAACCGTGCTGCTGCTGGCCGGCAGCGGCCACGCGGACCGCCAGCTGGGCGTGCCGCAGCACCTGCCCGCGGACGTGAAGGCCAAGGCCGTTCGCCTGCGCGCCGGCGGCGCCGCGACCAGCGACAAGGCCGAGGCCTTCGATGCCGTGTGGGAAACGCCCGCCCTGCCCGAAAAAGACTACTGCGCGGGCCTGGACAAACAGCTGGCGCCAAAAAAGTAGGCCCCCACGCTTTTCACTTCGTGTAATGCGCTGCCCCTCGAGGGGGCCGCCCGCCTGCGGCCCGGCAAAGCCGGTTCCGCGGCTCATGCTGGCTTGAAGATTCAGGGTGTCACTAGCGGGGTGGTATTTCACCAGTGGGGGCCGAGGGTCCGGCTCCGCCGGCCCCAGGCGCCGCCCCCTTGAGGGGGAGCAAGCTACACGCAGTGAGCTTGGACAGGGGTGAACCCGTTCTCAGGCGTACTTGCGGATCGCGTCGGCCACCACGTTGACGATGCGGTCTATGTGCTCTTTCTCCACGATGTAGGGCGGGCAGACCACGATGTTGTCGGCCGCCGGCCGCACCAGCACGCCATGGTGGAAGCATTCCATGAAGACGTCGTAAGCACGCTTGCCGGGCGCGCCGGCCACGGGCGCCAGTTCCACCGCGCCGGCCATGCCCAGGGCGCGGATGCCGATCACATTGGGCAGGCCCTTGAGGCCGCTGTGCATGGCGTCGCCCAGCACCTTGCCCATTTGCCCGGCGCGCTCATAGAGCTTTTCTTCCTTGAACAGGCTGAGCGTCGCGATCGCCGCCGCGCAGGCCACCGGGTGGCCCGAATAGGTGTACCCATGGAAAAACTCGATGGCATGCTCGGGCGCGCCGCTGTTGGCGTTCATCATGCCGTCGTAAATGCGGTCCGAGCAGATCACGCCGCCCAGCGGGATCACGCCGTTGGTCACGCACTTGGCGAAATTCAACATGTCGGGCACCACGCCGTAGTAGTCGGCGCCGAAGCCCGTGCCCAGGCGGCCGAAGCCGGTGATGACCTCGTCGAAGATCAGCAGGATGCCGTGCTTGTCGCAGATCTCGCGCAGGCGCTTGAGGTAGCCCTTGGGCGGCAGATACCAGCCGGCACTGCCGGCCACGGGCTCCACGATGACGGCGGCCACATTGCTGGGGTCGTGCAGCGGCAGGATGCGGTTTTCCAGTTCCAGCAACGGGTCTTCCTCCCACACAGGCTCGGCGCCGTTGATGTAGGCGTGCTTGACCGGGTCGTGGATGAAGCGCATATGGTCCACGCGCGGCAGCAGCGCGGCGCCGTAGACCTTGCGGTTGGCCGGAATGCCGCCCACGCTCATGCCGCCGAAACCGACGCCGTGGTAGCCCTTTTCGCGGCCTATGAAGATGTTGCGGTGGCCTTCGCCGCGCGCGCGGTGGTAGGCCAGCGCGACCTTGAGCGAGGTGTCGGCCGCTTCCGAGCCCGAGTTGCAGAACAGCACCTTGTTGAGGTCGCCGGGCGCCATGCCGGCGATGACTTCGGCGGCCTTGAAGGCCTGGTCGTTGCTGGCCTGGAAGGCGGTCGCGTAGTCCAGCGTGTCCAGCTGCTTCTTGATGGCATCGTTGATGGGCTTTCGGTTGTGGCCGGCGCCCACGCACCACAGGCTGGAGATGCCGTCGATGACCTGCTTGCCGTCATGCGTGGTGAAGTGCATGCCGTCGGCGGCCACGAACACGCGTGGATCCTTCTTGAAGCTGCGATTCGGCGTGAAAGGGAGCCAGTGGTGCTCCATGTTGAAGTCCTGATAGGCCATGGCGTGTTTCCTGCGTCTGAAAGGGGGTGTTCTGGCATTCTGGCACTTCCGGGCGGGCGCCGGCCCCACCTGCGACAATTCATCCCCTATGAATCACGCTTATATCCTCACCCTGTCCTGCCCGGACCGTATGGGCATTGTTCATGCCGTGTCCGGCTTCCTGCTGGACAACGGCGGCAATATCGAAGAAGCCGCGCAATACAACGACCACGACACGGGCCTGTTTTTCATGCGGGTGCAGTTCGCCTGCGACAAGCTGGGCCATGAGGAGCTCTCCAGCCGGCTCAAGGCCTTTGCCGGGCCCTTCGGCATGAACTGGAAGCTGCACGCCACCACCCAGCCCATGCGCACCGTCATCATGGTCAGCAAGGAAGGCCACTGCCTCAACGACCTGCTGTTTCGCTGCAAGTCGGGCCTGCTGCCGGTCGACGTGCGCGCCATCGTCTCCAACCACCGCGAGTTCTACCAGCTGGCGGCCAGCTACAACATCCCGTTTCACCACATCCCCGTCACGGCGGCCACCAAGGCCCAGGCCGAGGCCAGGCAGCTGGAGATCATCGAGTCCGAAGGCGCCGAACTTGTGGTGCTGGCGCGCTACATGCAAGTGCTCTCCAACGAGCTGTGCCAGAAGCTCTCGGGCCGCGCCATCAACATCCACCACTCCTTCCTGCCCAGCTTCAAGGGCGCCAAGCCTTATTACCAGGCGCACGACCGCGGCGTGAAGCTGATAGGCGCGACCGCCCACTATGTGACGGCCGACCTCGACGAAGGCCCCATCATCGAGCAGGACGTGGCGCGCGTCGACCACAGCAAGACCGTGGAAGACCTGACAGCCATGGGCCGCGACACCGAAAGCCAGGTGCTGGCGCGCGCCGTCAAATGGCACAGCGAGCACCGGGTGCTGCTCAACGGCCACAAGACCGTCATCTTCAAGTAAGCCCACAGCTTACGTCCCATGACAACGCGATTGCCGCGCCTCCTGTTCAGCAGCGTGCTGCTGTGCCTTTGCCTGGGCACGGCGCACGCCGACAAACTCGACGACGACTTGCAAACAGTTTGGGAAAGCTTGTGGGACGAGCGAGGCACGCCGTGGCAACTGATGCGCTGGGAGCACGAAGTCCGGTATCGCATCTTTGGCGTCGACGCGCCCCGTCACCGGGAACACATCATTCGCGCCCTGGAGGCCGCCGGCCAAGCAACGCGCTTGCGAATGATCAATGTTTCGGACGACGCCGATGGAGAAAAAACCGCCGCATTGCAGATTGAAGTAGCCAATGACAACGACCCCGACCTGCCGGACCATCAAGCGTGCTTTATGCGCCCCCTCCAATGGTCGAATCGTATCTTCAGCAAAGTGCAGATCAGAATGCGATCCCGATCCACATGGAGCTGCACCTTTCATGAAGTCATGCATGCCATGGGCATACCAGGCCATCCGTCCGGCAAAACCGTCTTGAGCTATTTTCCTTACCGCCGCGACACCTTGATGGATCTCGACAAACTGATGCTGGCCGCGTGGTACTCCCCGGCAATGCCACGTGAGGCCACTCCCTTTGAGGCATTGGCGGTGCTCAGCGAAGCGGTGGCGCGGCAAGCCGATCTCGGTCTGCCGCCAGAGGACGCGCGAAAGAAGGCAGAGGCCTTTACCCTCGCCGTTTTCAAGGAAATGGAAGCCTTCGCCTCGGGTCAAGGCGACATCCCCACCATCATCAAACGCTCAGGCAAAGCCAGCGGCACGCATATGGACACTGCCCGGCAACAAATTGGTCTTTTTGTCGGCCGGGCCTACCTGCAGGGAACCATCGTTGCCAAAGACACGTCCCTGGCCGCGCAATGGTTCAAGCGAACGGCTGAGCAAGGGTATGCCGCTGCGCAGATCATGTGGGGCCTGACCCTGGCTCGCGGAACAGGCGTTGAGAGAGACCAGCAAGCTGCCTGTATGTGGTACACCCGGGCGGCTCCGTCATACAGCACCATGAGAAAAACCGAGCTGCGCAGGCTTGAACTCACCCTGTGTCCACCACGCATTGAGCCGGAGATCGCCCAGACCTCCCCGTCGGAATAGGAGGCTGAATCATGAGCAGAATCCCGCCCATTCAATGCCTGCTGACCTTCGAGGCGCTGGCGCGGCTGCGCAGCGTGACGCAGGCGGCCGAAGAGTTGTGCGTCACGCCCAGCGCGGTCAGCCACCGCGTCAAACAACTGGAGCAAATCATCGGCACCAAGCTGTTCGGGCGCGCCGATTTTTCGCTGACCACCGAGGGCAGCGAATACCTGGCCCATGTGCGCGAAGGCCTGGCCACCTTGCAGAAGTTTCCCGGCGCGGCCGGGCAAAGCAGCACGCCCGGCAAGCGCAAGCTGCGCCTGGCGGTGACGCCGACCTTTGCGCGCTCCATCCTGATTCCGCGCCTGCGCCAGTTCACCGATGCCTATCCCGAGATCGACCTGACCTTGCAGGTGTCGATTCCGCTGCTGGACGTGGTGGCCGAGGATGCCGACCTGATCGTGCGCTTCGGCACCGGCCGCTATGCGGACCTCGAACACGTCTGCCTGAGCAAGGACGAAGTCGCGCCGCTGGCCTCGCCGGCTTTTGTGCGCGAGCACGGCCCTTTTGAAGCGGCCGAAGACCTCGAAGGCGAAAGCCTGCTGCGTTCGCCGCTGGAGCCCTGGCGCACCTGGTTTGCCGCCCACAAGCTCGACTGGCCCGAGCCCGCCGACGGCTCCCAGTTCAACGACATAGGCCTGATGTGCGACGCCGCCGCGGCCGGCATGGGCATCGCGCTGATACGCCTCAAGCTGGGCGCGCCCTGGTTGGAGAACGGCTCGCTGGTGCGCCTGGGCAGCAACGCCGTCTTCGCCGGGAATGTCCCCAGCCCGCATGCGCACTACCTGTGCTGGCGCACCGGCACCATGGACCGCTGGGAATGCGCGGCTTTTGCGGACTGGCTGCGCAAAAGCCTGGGCTAGGACCGGCTGGCACTATTTAGCTATTCATGCGAATTGCGAATGGATGGTGAGGAAGTCGCCACTTCGCGCCGCGCCTTGACGGGCTTGGCCCCGCCGGCGTTTTGCGCTTTGCGCCATGCTGTTTTGGCTCGCAACGCACATGACACAAATAGCATTAACAGCTACTGAACAGGCCGCAGCGGCGGCGGCGAGAGGAGCCGCGCCGGCAGGTGACATCCGGATCGCTCAGGGTTAGAGTGGGGTCGGTTGCGGCCGGGCAAGTGTCAGCTTGTTCCGGCTTCAGCCTCAAACAAGCCTAAAAACCAACCATCTCGCGAGGGGATTTCCATGAAGAAGAACCAGTTCAGCGCCAGCGTAGCCGGCATCGTTTTGTCCATGCTTGCCATGTCGCCCTTGGCCCATGCCGAGGGCAAGCCCGCGGCCAAGTCCGTCAAGCCCGGCACCTTTTGCACCATCCAGGACGCCAAGGCCTGCCAAGACGCCGTGACGCCCGCTCAAATCCTGTCGCGCTTCAAGGCCGGCAATACGCGCTTTGTCTCCGGCAAGCCGCGCCACCAAAACTATCTCAAGGAAATGAAGGCCACGGCGGACGGCCAGTTCCCGCTGGCCAGCGTGGTGTCCTGCATAGACTCGCGCGCACCGGCCGAAATCGTGTTCGACCAGGGCATAGGCGACCTCTTCAACGCACGCGTGGCCGGCAACATCGTCAATGAAGACATCCTGGGCAGCCTGGAATTCGCGCACAAGGTCGTGGGCGCCAAGCTGCTGGTGGTGATGGGCCACACCAGCTGCGGCGCCATCAAGGGCGCGTGTGACGATGCCCAGCTGGGCAACCTGACCGGCCTGATCGGCAAGATCAAACCGGCCGCAAACCTGGTCTCCGCCGACATCAAGGACCGCACTTCCAAGAATTACGCCTTTGTCGAGATGGTGGCCGAGAGCAATGTACGCCTCACGGTGGAGACCATCCGCGAGAAAAGCCCCATCCTGCGCGAGATGGAGCAAAAGGGCGAGATCATGATCGTGGGCGCCATGTACGACGTGAAGACCGGCAAGGTGAAGTTCTATGACACGCCGGGCGCCAGCAAGGCCCCTGGCACGAAGTCCTGAGAACCTCCTGAATGGCTGGACGGGTTCATGGCCCAGCGCCAGCTCACCGTCGCCTTGACGCTGCAGGCGCCCATCCCGCTGCCCGGTGCAGCCGGCATGGGCGCGGCGTTGGACCGCATCAAGCTGAGGCACTTCACAGCCGTAACTGAATGTTAGACTCGCGCGATTCCAACAAATAAGCCGGGGGAGTTGATGCGGGTTTTTCGACTGCTTGTCATTGCTGTGGCCGTTTTTCTCACCGGTTGTGCGGCCACCGGCCCCCAGTATGCCGAGGTGGAGGCCAGCTTCCCTACCCTGCGCTCGGGTGATGCGCGCCTGGTGGTTTACCGCTCGGGAGGTCTCGGGATGGCGGTCCAGCCAGACATCAAACTCAATGGCGAAGTTGTCGGCAAGTCTCAACCCGAAGGTTTTTTCTTTGTTGACCGCGCAGCAGGTAAATACACGGTCAGCGCTCGCACTGAAATCGAGACGAGCCTGGACGTTGACCTGGAGGACGGTCGCACAACCTATGTGCAGACCGGCATCACGATGGGCCTCTTTGTGGGTCACCCCGTTTTCGGCCTTCAAAGCGAAAGCACGGCGATAAAACACCTGTCTCGCCTGGCTTATACCGGTGGAATTCCACTCGTGCCTGGCACACCGCGTGCCAGTTCCTCGAACAGCATCACAGGGCGCGGCACCGACGAACGAACCCGCACATCCGGCCCCGTGACGCTCGACGATTTGAGCGGCCTGCTGCCTCCCGCACGATAAACCGAACCCGCCACGAGGTGCACCGTGAGACTTCAATTCATGCTTCGCGGCATCGGCCTGTTGCTAGTTGGTTGCAATGCCCTTGCGCAAAATGCAACGCCGAGCCCTGAACAGCTCTTCGAGCGCCTGTCACCCAGTATCTGGGTTGTCAGAACCTTTGATGACACGGGAAGGCAGATTGCCACAGGCAGCGCGGTGGTCATTCAAGCCGGCTCGCTCATCACCAATTGCCATGTGCTGATCAAGGCGCGCAAGGTTTCGGTGACACGCGAAAACGTGGCTTACGGCGCCACCCTGCAGTACGCAGACCCCGCGCGCGACCTGTGCCAGCTTAAGGTGGCAAATTTCAACGCACCGCCGGTCATCATCGCTACGGAGACACCGAAAGTTGGCTCCCGGGTCTATGCCATTGGAAATCCACGCGGGATGGAAATGACGATCAGCGATGGTCTTCTGTCTGGAATCCGCCGTGCAGACGACGATGAGTTCATCGTGCTGCAAATCACAGTACCCATTTCGCCGGGTTCCAGCGGCGGCGGCCTTTTCGACGCGCAGGGCCGTCTGATTGGCATCACGACCCTGATCCGTCGCGATGCACAGAACCTGAACTTCGCCTTCCCGGCCGCGTGGATTGCCGAAGTCCCCGCGCGCTCGGCGGCAGCGCTGGCCGCTCGCAATGAACGCAAAACCGCCGCGACCAACCAGGCGGGAAATGCGCAAGTCTTCGAATACCGGTTGCGCGATCGAACCACCGGATTGACGCAGAACATCAGGTACCGGCTGGAACGCATGGACGGAGACCAGCTGATCTTCAACCAGGGGAGCCGGGTGGAGCGGGCCGGCGGCGAGGTTGTCACGCTCACCAGCGCCATTGCAGGGGAATATGAATTGGCCATGCCGCCGCGCGGCTGGATCACCAAAACACCGGAGCCCGGGCAGACATGGCAGCTTCAGTACGAAACGCGGATGCAAAACCAGCGAATCGGAATGAACGTCACTGCCCGCGCAACGGATGAGTCGACCATGCGCATCGGTGAGCGCGAGTTTCGCATCATGCGGGTCGAGTTCACCGGGTTTACGGAACGCAACAGGGTTAGCGCGGTGTACACCGCCAATGCGTGGTACGCGCCTGAACTTGGCCGTGTCGTGCGATTTGATGCCAAAACGCGCGGAGGAACCGGCATCTACTTCTTTCTTGTCGACGAAGCCCTGGAACTGTTCGACATCCGCAAGGAGTGACTGAAGGGCGAGGTGCGGCGCATTGGGCATGATGGGTCGCTGAAAAAGGAAAATTTTTGCCCAACGGCTGAAAAACTTGTCCCGCAAGCGTTTTCACAAAACACCCTCATTTTCTTCACGCCGCCAGCCCCGGCTTTGCATTAAAGTGCCTTCATCACCGGCGAGAACCGGTTTTATTCCCGAAGGCCATCCATGAACGCACCCACTGAAGCCTGGCAACAGCACCCGCTTGAACGCCGTGAACGCCAGGTCCAGGTCGTGCGCGCGCTGCAGGCGGTGCTGCCGGCCCACGCCCTGCTCTGGAACAGCGAGGACACCACACCTTACGAATGTGACGGCCTGACCGCCTACCGCCAGCGGCCGCTGGTGGTGGCCCTGCCTGAAACCTATGCGCAGGTGCAAGCCGTGCTCAAGGCCTGCCATGCGCTGGACGTGCCGGTGGTCGCGCGTGGCGCCGGCACCGGGCTTTCCGGCGGCGCCATGCCGCACAAGCTGGGCGTCACGCTGTCGCTGGCCAAGTTCAACAAAATCCTGAAGCTCGACGCCGCCAGCCGCACGGCCGTGGTGCAGGGCGGCGTGCGCAACCTCGCGATCTCCGAGGCGGCCGCGCCGCTGGGCCTGTATTACGCGCCAGACCCCTCCAGCCAGATCGCCTGCACCATAGGCGGCAACGTCGCCGAAAACTCGGGCGGCGTGCACTGCCTCAAGTACGGGCTGACGGTGCACAACGTGCTCAAGGTCAAGGGCTTCACGATTGAAGGCGAGGAGGTCGAGTTCGGCGGCGACGCGCTCAATTCCCCCGGCTTCGATTTGCTGAGCATCATCATCGGCAGCGAAGGCATGCTGGCCGTGACCACCGAAGTCACCGTGAAGCTGGTGCCCAAGCCCCGGCTGGCGCGCTGCATCATGGCCAGCTTTGACGACCTGCGCAAGGCCGGTGACGCCGTGGCCGCCGTGATTGCCGCCGGCATCATTCCCGCCGGGCTGGAAATGATGGACAAGCCCATGACGGCCGCCGTGGAGGATTTTGTGCACGCCGGCTACGACCTCAGCGCCGAAGCAATCTTGCTGTGCGAAAGCGACGGCACGCCCGAGGAGGTCGAAGAAGAGATAGGCCGCATGAGCGAAGTGCTGCGCCGCTGCGGCGCGACCGCCATCGCCGTGAGCCGTGACGAGGCCGAACGCCTGCGCTTCTGGAGCGGCCGCAAGAACGCCTTCCCGGCCTCGGGCCGCATCAGCCCCGACTACATGTGCATGGACTCGACGATTCCACGCAAGCGCCTGGCGGACATCCTGCTCGCGATCGCGGAGATGGAAAAGAAATACCGGCTGCGCTGCGCCAATGTGTTTCACGCGGGCGACGGCAACCTGCACCCCTTGATTCTGTTTGACGCCAACGACCCCGACCAGTTGCACCGCTGCGAGCTCTTCGGCGCCGACATCCTGGAGACCAGCGTCGCCATGGGCGGCACGGTGACGGGCGAGCACGGCGTGGGTGTGGAAAAACTCAACTCCATGTGCGTGCAGTTCTCCGCCGAGGAGAACGAGCAGATGTTCGGCGTCAAACGCGCCTTCGACAGCAAGGGTTTGCTCAATCCGGGCAAGGTGATCCCCACGCTGAACCGCTGCGCCGAATACGGAAAAATGCTGGTGCGCGCCGGGCAGATCAAGCATCCTGATTTGCCGCGTTTCTAAACAAGGCAAGGGCTGCCAGATGGGGATCACGTAGACTGCGCGAAAAACCCCGGGGCAAGGTCATGCACACAACACGGTCCAGCGGCGCCAGCACTTCTCTCACCACACCTGGACGGCTTCTTTGCGGTCTCGCAGGCGTCTTGCTTGCATGGCTTCCGCAATCGGGGCTTTGCCTGGAGCAAGGCCCTGCACTGCCCAAGCTCGAGCCTTTCGACAAGGCCGTGCAGGAGGTCATGAGGAAACACGACATTCCCGGTGCCAGCCTGGCCGTGGCCAAGGACGGCAGGTTGCTGCTCGCCAAAGGCTACGGTTATGCCGACAAGGACAGGCAGGAGGCCATGACGCCGCAAACCCTCACCCGCATGGGCAGCATCAACAAGACCTTGACGGCGGTCATGGTGCTCAAGCTCGCGGAGGACGGGAAACTGAAGCTGGACGACCCGGTGCTGCCCCTGTTCGAGAAAGCCGGGATAGCCCCCGCTTCGCCCGCCGACCCGCGCGCGAAGGACATCCGCATACGCCACCTGTTGCAGCATTCCGGCGGGTTTGACCGGGAGCGCTCGGGTGACCCGTTCTTCCAGCCGCGGCTCAGGGAAATTTCTCGCCGGCAAGGTGTCTCGCCCGTCAGCTGCGACGCCATCATCCGCGATTCGCTGCAGGAGAAACTGGACTTCACGCCCGGCGAGCGCTTCGCCTATTCGAACACCGGCTACTGCATGCTGGGGAGAGTGGTGGAGATCGTCACCGGCGAGTCCTACCGGGCTTTCAGCAGCCGGGAGTTTCTGCAGACCGTCATCGGCAAAGGTTTTCAGGCCGCCAGCAGCACCGAAAGCCGGCCCGGCGAGACCAAGTACTACCCCTTTCCCGGCGAACCGCTGCAGCGCGGCGCGCCCGGCGTCTCGAACGCGAACGTGCCCAGCCCCTATGGTTCCTATTCGGTCGAAAACATGGATGCCCTGGGTGCATGGCTTGCCACGCCGACAGAGGTCCTGAAATTTTTCCTGGCAATAGACGGCACCCGGGGAAAGCGCCTGCTCAATGAAGAGTCCCTGCGGGCCATGCGCAGCGAGCCTGTGCTGGCCAAAGAAGTCAACCCGCGCGCCTTTTATGGGGCGGGCATCCACGTAGTCAGAAGCGACAAGGGCGACAACTGGTGGCACACGGGCAGCCAGCCGGGCCTGCAAACCCTGGCGCTCAGGACCCGGCAGGGTTATGCCTGGGTGGTGGCTTTCAACTCCAGGCCGGAACATGCCGAGCGCCGCGCCTTCTTCAAGGACATCGACCAGGCGCTGTGGGGCGCGGCCAATGCGGTGAAGGAATGGCCGCAAGGAGACCTGTTTGCCAACAACCCCTAAAGGCTTGACGCGATGACAGCCCTGCGCGGATTGGCCTGGTTACTGGTTTTTCAATCCATGGGGGAACTGCTGTCGCGCGGCTTTTCCCTGCCCTTTCCGGGACCGGTAATCGGCATGGTTTTGCTGTTGATTGGCCTGCGTTCAGAGCTGGTGCGAGGCCCTGTGTCAGTGTGCGCAGACTTTCTGCTCTCGCACCTTTCGTTACTCTTTGTACCCGTCGGCGTGGGCGTCATGACCCATCTTTCGCTGGTCAGCGAGTACGGCGCGCGCATTTTGCTGGCCCTGGTGGTGTCCACTTTGGCGGGTTTGCTGGTCACCGTGCTGACGCTGCACCTGCTGCGGGACAGCGGCGACACCGCACCCGGGGAGTCGCCGGATGCCTAAATTCGTGGAGTTGTGGGTTTACCTGTCGGCCACGCCGCTGTTCGGCCTGACAGCCACGCTGGTGGTTTATGTGCTGGCGCAAACGGTGTATGCCCGCCTGGGGCAAGCGCCCTGGGCCAACCCGGTGCTCTGGACGGTGGTGTGCCTGGCCGGCGCGCTGCTGGCCACCGGCGTGCCCTACCCCACCTATTTCGCGGGCGCGCAGTTCATCCATTTCCTGCTTGGGCCTGCGGTGGTGGCGCTGGCCTGGCCGCTGTGGTTGCGGCGCGAGGAGTTGCGACGGCGCTGGGGCCGGCTGCTGCTGGCCGCGCTGGCCGGCGGCATCGCGGCCAGCGGCTCCGCCTTGCTGATGGGCTGGACGCTGGGCCTGCCTTGGGAAGTGACCTTGTCGCTCGCGCCCAAATCGGTCACCGCGCCGGTGGCCATGGGCATTGCCGAAAAGATAGGCGGCATCCCGGCGCTGGCGGCCGTGTTCGCGGTGATCACCGGCCTGGTGGGCGCGCTCAGCGGCAAATACCTGTTTGACGCGCTGCGCATTCCACGCAGCCCCGAAGGCTGGGCCGCGCGCGGTTTTGCGCTGGGAACAACCTCCCACGGCCTGGGCGCGGCGCGCGCGCTGCAGGTCAATGCCGATGCGGGCGCCTATGCCGGGCTGGCGCTGGGCCTGCAGGTGGTGCTGGCCTCCGCGCTGATACCGCTGGCGTTTCGCTTTTTCTAGGACGAACGCAGAAATGCCGCATCACTTCCCGCCGTGAACGGCAAGGCGGTGATGTGGCTTTTCGATGGCGCGGCTGAACCGCGCCTGTTTGTTGCTTTAGAAGTCTCCTACACCGCCTGCAAACCCGGCTTCACCACGCTGGCGGGTTTTGCCGCAGCCAGTGCACCGAACAAAATCTCGCCCGAAAGCTGGCCGCCTTCTTCAATCACCAGCTTGCCGTAGCGGATGATGCCCGTCACCTTGCCGGTCGAATAAATCACCAGCTTCTGGCGCACCGTGAGGTTGCCGTTGAACTCGCCGCGGATTTCCGCCACGTCGATTTCCGCCGAGCCCTTGAAGGCGCCCTGCTCGGAGATCTGGATCACGCGGGAATCCATGGTGGCTTCCACCAGGCCTTCGACGACGAGGGTGTCGCAGTCGGTGATCTCCACGCCCTTGAGCTTGATGTTGGGCCCCACCGTCAGCTTGCTGCCGCCTTCCTTGGTGGCAGTGGTGGAAGGCGAGGCTTCGTTCACAGGTTTGGCGGCATTGTTCTGCTGGCCGGACAGCGGGGCCGAATGCAGCGTGCTGGCCGAGCCGCTGTTGCTGTAGCCGTTTCCGGGGCTGTTTCGCAGGCCCGTCGGTGTCTCGTTTTCTCGCTTGCCAAAGAACGGTGTTGCCATGTGAGTTCCTTCAAAAAAGAAGGCATGGTACGTCTGCGAAAAATTAAAAGCTTGAGCAGCATGCAAGAGAGGTAACGAAATTAATTCTTACATTCAGCAGCGGCGGCACCAAGTGTGTAGCATGTAGCGCAGCATGAGCACCGACAGCGAGCTTCACCACTTCACGCTTTTTGCCACCGCCATCGGGCGGTGCGCACTGGTGTGGAACGAACACGGCATCGCCGCCGTGCGCCTGCCCGAGCAGACCGACGGCCGCATGCTGTCGCGCCTGCACGGGCGATTCCCGCAACTGGAAGCCGGCACGCCACCAACGGCCGCGCAGCAGGCCATTGACGCCATGGTGGCCCTGCTGGAAGGCGAAGCGCGCGACCTGCGCTTTTGCGCGCTGGACTTGCGCCGCGAGACACCCTTCCACCGGCGCGTGTACGAAGCCGCGCAGGACATCCCGCCCGGCAAGACCAAGACCTATGGCGAAATCGCGGCGCTGCTGGGCGAACCCGGTGCGGCGCGCGCCGTGGGGCAGGCGCTGGGCCACAACCCCTTTCCCATCATCGTGCCCTGCCACCGCGTGCTGGCTTCGGGCGCGCGTTCGGGCGGCTTCTCGGCACCGGGCGGCGTCTCGACCAAGCTGCGCATGCTGCTGATCGAGGGCGCCCAAATCGGCGGCGAGCCCGGCCTGTTCGACCGCGAGCCCCCGCTTTCCACACACTGATTTTTTGCTTCACACGGAACATCAACACCCATGCCCTCCACACCCCTGTCCACATCACCCTCCATCCGCCTGTACTCGGCCTCCCTCAGCATGTTCGGCGCCAAGGTGCAGATCGCCGCATTTGAAAAAGGCATACCTCTTGATATCGTCATGGTGCCCTTCACGCAGACCGAGGGCTACTCGCCCAAGCACCCGGAGGTCGTGCGCATCAACCCCAAGAAGCAGGTCCCGGTGCTGATCAACGGCGACCTTGAGCTGTTCGATTCAACGCAGATCCTGGAGTACCTGGAGGACCTGAAACCCGAACCGGCGCTCTGGCCCGCCGACATCGCCGCCCGTGCGCGCGCACGCCAGATGGAACACATGTCGGATGAGGTTTACTTTCCCCACATCATCCGGCTCATGGGCCTGCAGCACGACCTGAAGGACCCGCAAGCCGTCGCGGCGATCGAAGGCGCGCGCGACTTTTACGCACGGCTTGAAAAGCGCCTGCAGGGCCGCGAGTTCATCATGGAAAGTTTTTCCTTTGCCGATATCGCGCTCTATATGGCAATGCTGTTCGGCGAACGCCAGGGCGCTCCCCTCACACCGGCCACGCCACTGTTGCTGGCCTGGCGGGACAGGATGAGCGCGCGGCCTTCGGTGCGTAGCGTGGTGGTCCCCATGGCGCAATACCTGCTGTCCATCGGCTGGCCTTTGCCTGCCTTCATGGCAAAAATGCTGCAGGGCGACTGAGCTTCAGGCCTGGCGGCAGAGGGGCTGCTGCAAATGAGCCATGCAAAAACCGCTGCTTTGGCGCAAACTGGCGGCCCGGCCACGCTACAACTCCCTCCCAATAGGCGGGCCGGCAAAACAAGGAGTCCGCCATGCCCCGCCATACCCCCATAGAGCGCTACCGCAATATCGGCATCAGCGCGCACATCGACGCCGGCAAGACCACCACGACCGAGCGCATCCTGTTTTACACGGGCGTGAACTACAAGATAGGCGAGGTCCATGAGGGCACGGCCACCATGGACTGGATGGAGCAGGAACAGGAGCGCGGCATCACCATCACCTCGGCCGCGACCACGGCCTTCTGGAAAGGCATGGCCGGCAACTACCCCGAGCACCGCATCAACATCATCGACACGCCGGGCCACGTGGACTTCACCATTGAGGTCGAGCGCTCCATGCGGGTGCTCGACGGCGCCGTGATGGTCTACGACGCCGTGGGCGGCGTGCAGCCGCAGTCGGAAACCGTCTGGCGCCAGGCCAACAAGTACAAGGTGCCGCGCCTGGCCTTCGTCAACAAGATGGACCGCGTGGGCGCCGACTTTTTCCGCGTGCAGCGCCAGATCAGCGAGCGCCTCAAAGGCGTGGCCGTACCGGTGCAGATCCCGGTGGGCGCGGAAGAGCACTTCCAGGGCGTGGTGGACCTCGTCAAGATGAAGGCCATCATCTGGGACGACACCAGCCAGGGCGTGCACTTCGAGTACGGCGACATCCCTGCGGAGCTGCTGGAAACCGCCAACGAATGGCGCACAAAAATGATCGAGGCGGCCGCCGAGGCCAATGACGACCTCCTGAACAAATACCTGGCGGGCGAGCCCCTGAGCGAGGATGAGATCAAGCAGGGCCTGCGCCAGCGCACCATCGCCAACGAGATCGTGCCCATGCTCTGCGGCAGCGCCTTCAAGAACAAGGGCGTGCAGGCCATGCTGGACGCGGTGATCGACTACATGCCCTCGCCGGCGGACGTTCCCGCCATCCTGGGCCACACCGAGGACGACGGCGAGGCCGAGCGGCATCCCAAGGACGACGAGCCCTTCTCGGCGCTGGCCTTCAAGATCATGACCGACCCTTACGTCGGCCAGCTGATTTTCTTCCGCGTGTATTCCGGCGTGATCAGCGCGGGCGACTCGGTCTACAACCCGGTCAAGGGCAAGCGCGAACGCCTGGGCCGCATTTTGCAAATGCACGCCAATGAACGCAACGAGGTCAAGGAAGTGCGCGCCGGCGACATCGCCGCGGCCGTCGGCCTCAAGGACGCGACCACCGGCGACACGCTGTGCGACCCGGCCCACGTGATCATCCTTGAGAAGATGGTGTTCCCCGAACCGGTGATCTCGCAGGCGGTGGAGCCCAAGACCCAGGCCGACCAGGAAAAAATGGGCATCGCGCTGAACCGCCTGGCGCAGGAGGACCCGTCATTTCGCGTGCACACCGACGAGGAGTCGGGCCAGACCATCATCTCGGGCATGGGCGAGCTGCACCTGGAAATCCTGGTGGACCGCATGAAGCGCGAGTTCAGCGTCGAGGCCAACGTCGGCAAGCCGCAGGTGGCCTACCGCGAAACCATCAAGCAGGCGGTCAATGACGTCGAGGGCAAGTTCATCAAGCAGTCGGGCGGGCGCGGGCAGTACGGCCACGCGGTGCTCAACCTGGAGCCCCAGCCCTCGGGCAAGGGCTATGAGTTCGTCGACGCCATCAAGGGCGGCGTGATCCCGCGCGAATACATTCCCGCCGTCAACAAGGGCATACAGGAAACGCTCAAGGCCGGCGTGCTCGCGGGCTACCCGGTGGTGGACGTGAAGGCCACGCTGGTGTTCGGCTCCTACCACGACGTGGACTCCAACGAAAACGCCTTCCGCATGGCCGGTTCCCTGGCCTTCAAGGAAGCCATGCGCCGCGCCAAGCCGGTGCTGCTGGAGCCGGTGATGGCCGTGGAGGTGGAAACGCCCGAGGACTTCATGGGCAATGTGATGGGCGACCTCTCGTCGCGGCGCGGCATGGTGCAGGGCATGGAAGACATCGCGGGCGGCGGCGGCAAGCTGGTGCGCGCCGAGGTGCCGCTGTCGGAAATGTTCGGCTACTCCACCACCCTGCGCTCGCTGACCCAGGGCCGCGCGACCTACACCATGGAGTTCAAGCGCTACGCCGAGACCACCTCCGACGTGGCCGCGGCCATCATGCGCGGCAAAGGCGGCTGACGGGAGGACCGTGCGGGCCCCGGGGGGGCAAAGACATCTACGCCCTCAGGGTCTGCCGGCGCCCGTTGCGTATTTCCGCCGGAGTTCTACACTGAAATTCCCTTGGCTTCACTTGCGGAGGTTGTCATGGATACCCTCAATCGTTGGCAGGACAGGCTGGAGATTTTCGCGGGACTCTGGCTGTGCATCGCGCCATGGGCGCTGGCGCTGCCCGCGGCGGCGGCATGGTGCTCGGTGGTCGTGGGCGTGTCCGTCATCGTCCTCGCATCGCAAGATCTCTTCCTGCCCAACCACATGGACGACTGGGCCAACGTCCTGCTCGGCGTGGGCCTGATGATCTCGCCCTGGGTCTGGGGCTACAGCGGGCACGACAACGCCCTGCTCAATGCGCTGCTCATGGGCTTGCTGGTGACCCTGACCTCGGGCTGGGCCCTGGAGCGCGTGCTCTATGACAAGTTCAAGGTCTGGAGATCGCATCACCACGCTCATTGAGGCCCTGGTGTCCCTAGGGCATTGACGGGCCGCACCGGCTTGCGCGCCTGTGCTCTCTGCATAGGCTTGCTGGCCGGGGGTTGCCCGGCGGCAACTCACTTTTCTTTTGCTTCGCCAAAAGGCGCGCTATGC
>NZ_AKIV01000064.1 GCF_000282655.1 Polaromonas sp. CF318 | reverse complement strand
CTGGCGTGTAGCCTGTTCCCCCCTCAAGGGGGCGGCGCTAGCGGCCCGGCAAAGCCGGTTCCGCAGCCCCTGCTTGCACGGGCCCCGTCCGTTGCACTCAATGAACTCTTAAACCCAGCATGAGCCGCGGGACTGGCTTTGCCAGACCGCAGGCGGGCGGCCCCCTCGGGGGGCAGGGAGCTACACGAAGTGAGCGACCGTGGGGGCCTTACTTCTTTTGACTGGACCGGTAGACCTGCATCACCGTCGCGAAGTCGCGGTCGAAGTTGATCGGCAGGAAGGTGTCGTTGCCGGGCAGCTGCTTCTTCAGCGTGGGCGAGAAGCTGTAGCTGAACGAGCACTTCTTGACCCTGGCCTGCAACTCGGGCGACACGTCCTTGTTCATGGTCCAGGTTTCCGTCATGAAGGGCGGGCTCTCCCAGATCGTGCGTATGCTCGATCCCTTGACGTCGCCCTTGACGACCATGCGCTGGTAGAGGTCGCTGGCCACGGCCGCGGCCGGAAAGAAGCCGTGCATCACGCCCGTCACCGAGCGCTCATGCCCATTGGAGAACACCACCTCGTAGTCCTTGTCCGGCGTCAGGCCCAGGGCCGGAAACAGCGCGCGCGGCGCCAGGTTGCCTGAATTGGAGGTTGGCGTGGTGTGCGCGATCTTCTTGCCGATCAGGTCCTTCGGTTCCCTGTAAGGGCTGTCGATGCGGGTGATCAGGATCAGTTTGTAGGAATTGCGCAGGCCGGTGGCCTTGTTGCCCGGCACCGCGAAGGGCGGGGCCTGCCCGGCCGTCACCATTTGCGCGGCCAGCCCCGGGTTCACCTGGCCCAACTGGGCCTTGCCGGTCGACAGGCTTTCGATCAATTCTTTTTCGCCCAGGATGTCGACGTTGCTGGTGCGCTCCAGCGAGTCGCCCTGGGCATTTTGCAGCTCCACATTGGCGCAGCGCGACAGGTGGCTGAAGTAGTCGCCCCACAGGGCCATGGTCTCGGTCTTGCCGTAGGTCTTGGGCATGGCCACCACCATTTTTTCGCGCGGACCGGTGAATTTTTCAACCGCCGGCGCGGCCGCGGCCTTGGTTTTTTTCGAGGGCGGGGTTTCGGTTTGTGCCACGGCAGAACCCAGAGCCAGCGCCACGCCCGACAGCACCGCCACATTACGCAATAAAACCATCATTTGATCGCCCCTAGTCATTGATGAACCGCATCCCACGGCAAGCACGGCCGCAGGGCCGTGCCCCCAGTGTGCGGCCAAACTAACTTTTACTTACAAACGGGCGGACATTAAAGCGACAAGCAGCGGGAATACCCCGGGTAGTCCGTGGTTTTTTTGTCGAAAAAGAGGGCGCCAAGGTAGCGCGCCAAACGCCTTTCCTGCTAGGCCGCCGTTACAAATAACGCACAACGGGGCGGTGCAGGCCGCTTCGATCCGCCCGAGCGAGCCGCCATTGCAGGCCGGCCTGTTTGACCTATCGCAAACTTCGCGCTGATTGCGTGGGCGGCTGGGCTGCATCTGCGCCAGATCAAGTCGTCGGCAGGGCCTTGCGGCTTCAATCAATGGCGGGAATGTTCCCGTTTCTTCTGCCGCTAACCCATGAAAAAACAAGTCATCGCCGCCGCTGCCCTCTGCACTCTTTTATCGGGCGCCGCTTTTGCCCAAACCGCTGAAGGCCCCTGGCTGGTTCGCGCCCGCGCGGTTCACCTGGACAGCGCCAACGGCGACAGCACCGGGCTCGGGCTGACCATCAACAACAAGTGGATGCCCGAGTTGGACATCAGCTACTTCTTCACACCCAAGGTTGCGGTCGAACTGGTGCTGACGGTTCCGCAAAAACACACCCTGTCGGCAGCCGGCACCGCCATCGGCAGCTTCAAGCACCTGCCGCCCACGCTGACGGCGCAATACCATTTCGACCCCCTGGGTTCGGGCGCCTTCAAGCCCTATGTCGGCGCGGGCGTCAACTACACCCGCTTCAGCGCGGTCAGCCTGCCGCCCGGCGTGGACATCAAGCGCAGCAGCTGGGGCCCGGCGCTGCAGGTCGGCGTGGACATTCCCCTGGGCAAGCAGCTGTCCCTGAACCTCGACCTGAAGAAGGTCTACATCCGCACCGATGTGTCCGCGGGTGGCGCCAAACTCGGCACCTTCAAGGCCGACCCGATGCTGTTCGGCGTGGGGCTGGGCTGGCGGTTCTAAGCAGGCAGGTTCGAGGCGCTTGCGGCGCGAGACGCATCCATCTTGCCGAGCAGCCACTGCAGGCCGGCCAGGTGCTGCTGGTCGTGGCTGCACAGGTAGTGCACCAGGCTGCGCAGGGTCAGCGCGCCATAACCTTCGAACTCCGCCCTGCGTTCCAGTGCCTGCGGCGTGAGGCCCGCAAGCATCTCCATGGTCTTGGCGCGCGCCGCGCGAAAAGCCGCCAGGGCTTCCCGCGCGTCGGCTGTCGCATAGCCGCGCTCCCGCTCCAGCGCATAGCCGTCCAGCGATACCAGCACCGGCTTGTCCTCGGCGAGCGTGCGCTGGATGCGCACATGGTAGCCATCGATCTCGATGTCCCGTACGTGGCAGACCTGGCCCAGCGCCGGGAAGGTCTCGCTGGGGATGCCGTCCCAGGACGAAGGTATCCAGTTGCGGTGGCTTTCAGGAACGGCCGCGTAAAACAGCTCCAGCTGGCGCGGGAAATCCGCCATCGCTTGCAGGGTCGCGGGGTTCAGCGGCGCGAGAGCGCTCATTGGGAGCTCCTTTGTGCCGATGGCCAGAGCAGCGCCTGCGCCACGATCACGCGCTCGCCGTTAAAGGTCGCGGCCGGCGAGCCGTAAAGCGCGTAACCCAAAGCCAGGGCTTCGCTCACGCGATGGCAAAAGCTCGCGTCATCCGGGCCGGTCAGCAGGCGGTAGGTGGGAAGGCCGTCGGGCGGCGTGTTCGTGGCTGATGTCATGGCGGCATGGGGCTGGTGAACGGAGGGCGATATTACCGTGTCCGCTCCCATGCTGCACGGGCGCCCGTCCTCAGGCTTTCACCATGCCCGGCAATACCATGCCATGCCCCCGCGCCGGCATGCCGGTAAACGCAAAATCCACTTCCGGCACGCGTCCGCTCACGATGTCGGCAATCGCCGCGCCCGAGCCGCAGGCATGCGTCCAGCCCAGCGTGCCGTGGCCCGTGTTGAGGAACAGATTGGACGTTTTGCTTTTGCCGATGTAAGGCACGTTGCTGGGCGTGGCCGGGCGCAGGCCGGTCCAGAACTGCGCGCCTTCACCGTCCGTCATCTCCGGGAAGAGCTGCTTCACGCGGCGCACGATGGCCTGGCAGCGCACCAGGTTCAGCTCGGTGTTGTAGCCGTTGAGCTCCGCCGTGCCGGCAATGCGCAGGCGATTGCCGAAACGGGAGAACACCAGCTTGTACTCGTCGTCCGTCAGGCTCACCTGGTAAGACGCCGCCTCGTTGATCACCGGCAGCGTCACCGAATAGCCCTTGGCCGGGTAGATGCGCAGGCTTTGCCCCAGCCGCCTGGCCCAGGGCGCGCTGAAGGCACCCAGGCACATCACATAGGCATCGGCCTTGAGGGTTTCAATGCGTCCGCCAGCTTCGCCGCTGCCCCTGGCGACCTGCACACCGTCCAGCTGGCCGCCGCCGGCCTGCACATCGAGGATGTTGGTGTTGTAGAGAAACTTCACCCCGGCCTGTTCGCAGCGCGCCGCCAGCGCCGCCGTGAAGGCCTGGGCGTCGCCCGACTCGTCGCTGGGCGTCATGCTGCCGCCCACGATGCTGGCGCGGCACTGCGCCAGCGCGGGTTCTATGGCCACACACTCGTCGGCGCTTTTCATGTCGAGCTCGCAGCCATGCTCGCGCATGATGCGCGCCGGTTCCTGCGCGGCGTCGTACTCGGCCTGGCTGGTGTAGAAGTGCAGAATGCCCCGGGTCTTCGCGTCATACTGCAGGCCCAGTTCGGCCCGGAGTTTTTGCAGCGCGCCGCGGCTGTACATGCCCAGGTTCACGATCTGCCGTATGTTCTGCGCGGTGCGCGCCGGCGTGCAGTTGCGCAGAAACTCCAGGCCCCACAGCCACTGGTTCACATCCGCGCGCAGCCGGAACAACAGCGGCGCGTCCTCGCGCGCCAGCCACTGCAGCACCTTGAGCGGCGCCCCCGGGTTGGCCCAGGGCTCCGCATGGCTGACGGAAATCTGCCCGCCGTTGGCAAAACTGGTTTCCATCGCGGCCGCGCCGCGCCGTTCTATGACCGTGACTTCGTGTCCGCGCTGCGCCAGATACCAGGCCGTCGTGACCCCCGTGACACCCGCACCCAAAACCATGACTTTCATGGCGATTCCTTCTCAAGCAGAAATGGCAGTTGCGCAAGCGCCATGGCTCGGGGGTGCTTGAATCCGGGAAGAATCATGGCAACCGCCAAGCCATCAGATGCTTGCGGCCGCTTCCACTGTCCCTGTTACCTGAGAGATTCAGCCGCGGCTTACGCTGGGGCTTTGCTCCTTCGGTGCGCCGCACCTTGCATGCGGCGTCTCTCCAGACGGCTGTGTGTTTCCGGGCAGTACGGGACCTGAGCGATTATGGAAGTTTGCGCCTTCGGTGGCTGCCTTGCGGCAGCGCTCTCCTGCTTGAACGGCTTGAATTTACCACCGAAGCCTTGTTTGCCAAGGGTTCAGGGGGTATTAGTACAGCTCCAGCGGCTTGATTTGGCGGCTTAATAGTAGCCAGGGCGCATGCCAGGGACTCAGCCTTCGCACACCGACCGCACAAAGGCTGCCTTGGCCTCGGTATAGGCCTCGCGGTCGGCCGGGTACTTGGCCGCCAGCTCGGCCTTGAGCGCCGCATAGTGCCAGGCCAGCGCGGCATCGGCGCGCAGCGCATCGCGAAAACGCAGGCGCTGCGCCCATACCGGGCCGCCGTGCACCACCAGGTGCAGGTGGTGGGTGCGGTGCCCGTCGGCCCAGCGCATCAGCCACTGGCGGTCCGCCAGCGTCGCGTTGAATTCCGCCGAAGCCGTGTAGCCCTGTGCGCACAGCGGCGCCACCAGCGCCCTGGCCGCCGCCATGGAGGCCACGCCGCCCAGGATGTCGATCACCGGCTTGGCCGCCAGCCCCGGCACCGCCGTGCTGCCCATATGTTCAATCGCCATGAAGTCATTGGGAAACAGCGCCAGCAGCCGCTCCCGCTCAGCCTCAAACATCGCGGGCCAGTGCGGGTCGTAGGCCCGCAGCGCCACCTCCTCGTGGATGGCGGCCTGCAGCGACTCGGCGTCCGTCATGGCCTGAACCGCCTTTAGCGCAGCGCCACGACGGCCCGGCGCGCCAGCACCAGGCGCTCGTCCAGGTAGGCGCCGTAAAAATCCGGGATGGCCGCGCCCACCAGCGGCTCGGCCAGCGCCTGCCCCTGCGGGCCCAGGAACAGCACGGTCGGCGTGAAGGTCGCCTTCCAGGCTTTGGTCTGCGCGGCCGCGGTGGTCGGCTTGCCGTCAAAGCCCGTCAGCGGCGTGCGGATGTCGGTGATGTCAAGCTGCCAGGCCTGCAGGCCGCTTTCCTTGCGCGCGGGCAGCAGGTAGTTGCGCCGCACCAGCTCGCAATAGGGGCAGCCGGGCAGGGTGACCAGCAGCACCAGCGGCTCGCCGCGCGCGGCGGCCAGCCCGGCTGCTTCGGGCAGCGAGGCCGGCACGGGCAGGGCGCTGTCCTTGGCCTGGGCCTGCAGCGGCCAGGCCAGGCCGCTCGCCAGCGCGGCCGTGAAGCCGCGGCGGCCCACCACCGTCTTCATTCGGCGCACTCCAGCAGGATGCGCGCCAGCGCCGCAGGCTCGGTCACCATGGGGTCGTGGCCGGTGGCCAGCTCCAGCACACGCGAATTCGGCAGCCAGGCGCCGCCCCAGAATTGCGGGTCGCGGGCGCGCAGCCGGCTGGGCGTGATGGTCGCCAGTGCCGGCGCGGTGCAGCTCACAAAGGTGCGCGGCACGGCCGCCACGCGCTTCACATCAAAATCCAGCGGTGCCTGGTAGGTGTTGCCCGGGTGCGGCGTCTGCCGGCGTTGCACCCAGTCATGGTCGGCGCCCTGCAGGCCAAAAACCTCCGGGTCCGGCGGCGCAAAGCTGAAATGCGGCGAGGCTTGCGCCCCCGCCATGCGCTTTTGCTGCGTGGCGGCATCGTGCGTGCTGCTCCAGCTTTCGCCCGGCTGCGGCACCACCGCATCCACGTACACCAGGTGCTTGAGCCGCCCGCCCATGCGGTCGGCCACCGCCGTGCCTATCATGCCCGCGTAGGAATGCACCGCCAGCGTCACCTCGTGCAGCTCTTCCGCTTCAATCAGGTTGATCACGTCATTGATGTGGGTATCCAGGCTGATCGCCGGCGAAAGCAGGTGCGCCCGCTCGCCCAGGCCCGTCAGCGTGACGGCAAAGGCCTTGTGGTGGTCCAGCTGCAGCACCTGCGCCACACGCCGCCAGCACCAGCCGCCATGCCATGCGCCGTGCACCAGAACAAAATTGTGTTTCATCGCATCACCTCTTTCTGTGGCCTTTTCAGGCAAATTCCTCGCCGAAGAGCAGCGACCAGGCGTTCCGGTACGCAACCAGGTGCCGCACGTCCTCCGGCAGCTGCTGCAGAAAATACCGGTGCTTCTGGTCGTAAGACACCATGCGGTCCATCCGGTCCCCGCCCAGGTCCAGCGCCGACAGAAAGCGCCTGGGGTGCGCGGCAATCAGGTCGCGCCACTCACGCAGCAGCCCGCCGTCGCCGCCCCAGACGCGCGCATGCCGCTGGTTGCTCAAGGGATAGACCGAGGCCGAATCGCCAAACGCCGTGTCGAAATGCAGGTTGGGAAAGCGCCTGATCAGGCCGTCCACATAGGCCGCGTTGTAGCGCGTGGCCCGCTCGATGTAGCGCACCTGCGCCAGGTGGCACCACACCACCCTGGCCTTGGGGTACTGCGCCAGCATGGCCTCCAGCGGCGCCAGCAGGCCGTCCTCGATTTCATAGTGGATCTGGAAGGCGACCCCGGTTTTTTCGCTGAGTGCGAAGACGCGGTGCCCCACGGGGCCGTCGATCGGCACACTGACGTCACGGTCGTCCCCCGCGCCGTGCTTGACCTGCCGCGGCGAGGGATAGTGGCGGAACTCGTATTCGCCCAGGCACATGATCTGCCGTTTCGCAATGGCCGCCTCCTGCCCGTCCATGAACTCGGTCGGCGCCTCCGTCAGCGCCGGCGGCTGGCCGCCGTTGCCCACGGGGATGAAACGGTCCGGGTAGGCCGCGACCAGCTTCTCCGACAGGGGGTTGAAACGCACGCCTTTTTTGAACTCGCCCTGGCCTATGTCCGCCGACAGCGCCATCAGGCCGATGTTGAGCCTGTCCATGTTCTTCGCCACGAAGTCGATGTCCAACTTGCCCGGGTTGCAGGAGCTCTCGATGTCCACATAAGGCAGCTCGCCGGCCGCCAGGATTTTCTTCAGGCGCTGGGCATAAGCGGCCTTCAGCACGCCAAAGTCGGGGATGCCCTCGGCACGGCCCAGGCCCGGAAGGGCCACGCCCAGGGGCAGGCCCAGCATGGCCTGGATGACACGGCGTCGAATCATCATCATGTGAGGTTTTCTCCTGTGGCACTCAAATCGTCTTGCCGCCCTTTAGCTCGGACAGCTTCGCGTCGGAATAGTTCAGCAGCTCGCGCAGCACCTGTTCGGTGTGCTGGCCCAGCAGCGGCGGCGGCAAATCGGTGCGCACCGGCGTTGCGCTCAGGTGCATGGGGCTGGAGACCAGCTTCAAGTCGTCCTTCACCGGATGCCGCCATTCGGTCACCATGCCGCGCGCCGCGATCTGCGGGTCGGCAAACACCTCGGCCAGGTTGTTGATCGCGCCGCAAGGCACTTTCGCCGCCTCCAGCGCCGCCAGCCAGTCGGCCTTGCTGCGTGTTTTCATCACGGCTTCGAGTATCGGCACCAGCTGGCCGCGGTTCTGCACGCGGTTGCGGTTGGTGGCAAACAGCGGGTTGGTCGCCAGCTCCGGGATATTGGCCACCGCGCAGAACTTCGCATACTGCGAGTCGTTGCCCACGGCCAGGATCAAATGGTCCTTGCTGCCGTCAGCGGCGGGTGCGACTTCAAACACTTGATACGGCACGATGTTCTGGTGCGCATTGCCGGCCCGGCCCGGCGCCTTGCCGCTCACCAGGTAGTTGGCGCCCAGGTTGGCCAGCATGGCGACCTGCGTGTCCAGCAGCGCCATGTCCACCTGCTGGCCTTCACCGGTTTTCTCGGCATGGCGCAGCGCGGCGAGAATTGCCACCGTCGCATACATGCCCGTCATCAAATCGGCCACCGCCACGCCCACCTTCTGCGGCCCGCCGCCCAGGTCGTCGCGCTCGCCCGTCACGCTCATCAGCCCGCCCATGCCCTGGATCGCGTAGTCATACCCCGCACGCTCGGCATAAGGCCCGTTCTGCCCAAAACCCGTGACCGAGCAGTACACGAGGCGCGGGTTGATCGCTTTGAGCGAGGCATAGTCCAGCCCATAACGTGCCATGTCGCCGACCTTGAAGTTCTCCACAAACACATCGCAATGGGCCGCCAGCTCACGCACCAGCGCCTGGCCCGCGGGCTGGGCAATGTCGCAGGTCACCGAGCGCTTGTTGCGGTTGGTGCCCAGGTAATAAGCCGCCTCGGTGTCCGCCCCCTGCGCATCCTTCAAGAAGGGCGGCCCCCAGGTCCGCGTGTCGTCGCCCGTACCGGGCCGTTCTATCTTGATCACGTCGGCCCCGAGGTCGGCCAGGGTCTGGGTGCACCAGGGGCCTGCGAGCACACGGGAGAGGTCTAGGATGCGGATGCCGCTTAAGGAGTTCATGTTGATATTCTGTGCTGACTGGGGAGCAAATGAGTGTGTCTTGGTGGCATCGGGCAAATTAGTCTGCAGATGTCCGCAGGTAGTGTGTTCCGATCCCCGATGATCGGTCAATGCCAACGGCAGTCGAAGTTTCGGGGTATGAAATGCTTAAACTGCACATGCGGCGCTACTTTTATACCGCAGCTCAAGCGGCATCAATTCGGGAGATTGCATGAAGAAAAATCAGTCAACTTGGGTGCGTACCTGGATCGTCGTTTCTGTTCTTTGGGGAGCCATACTCATCGGTCTGATAGTGCGATTGCTTGCAAGTGGACCATCTTTCGCGGTTGCGAGCTCGGAGCCCTGTCCGCAGCTTCTGCTGCGACCAGCCCCAGCTATTGAAAAAGCCTTAGTGAGCGTATACCCCACGCTGTACTTCAAGATTGTCATATGGCGTGACGCCAAGACAGGCACAGAACTTTCGCTGTATCGCAAGGGTGAGCAGGTCCTCTCCTGTGGAACCCTGGAGGCCCGCGCCCAGCTGTTTCAGCTAGCCGCTCAAAGCGGGCTCATTCAGCCTCAGGCGTATTTGCGCACGAAGCTACTTGTGTTGATCATTGTCATATCGGCGCTCCTGCTTGCGCCGATCGTGTATCTCGCTCATCTTCCGTTTGCAAAGAAGGCTCCGTAAGTTCGGGCTCCGCCAATCCGAAACCTGACCAGCGCACGGCGTTGGCATTCGCCATGATGAAAAAAACCACTCCCGCTGCAAGCCCCGACGCGTATGTCGCTGCCCTGTCCGGCTGGCAGCGTGCGGTGGTTGAACAGCTGCGGGCAGCCGTCCTGGGTAGCGCCGCGCTGGACGAGGTCATCAAATGGGGCCATCTGGTTTATCTGTCGAACGGGCCTGTGCTGCTGATCCGCGCCGAGGAAAGCCGCGTCCTGTTCGGCTTCTGGCGAGGGCAACGCCTGCGCGAGATGGACCCGCTGCTCAAATCCGGTGGCAAGTACGAAATGGCGACGAGAGTGTTCCACGAGGGTGACGAAGTCAATGCCGCCTTGTCGCGCCGCCTCGTCAAAGAGGCGGTGCGGCTTAACAAAGTACTTGGCGATCCGACGAAACTCTAGTGACGTATCAGACAGGGGCGGCCAAGTAAGCGACTTCAGTGCCCGCCCTCTGAGCATCCTTCAAAAACGGCGGCCCCCAAGTCGGCCAAGGTCTGGGTGCACCAGGGGCCCGCGAGCACGCGGGAGAGGTCGAGGATGCTGATGCCGGATAGGGAGTTCATAGGCGCATTTTGCCTTCACGAAGGCCGCCAGCTCTCACCCGCCCTCTCCCGGGGAAAGAGGGCAGGAAATCGGGTAACTGGTTGTGCCTTTCTAAGACTTTGGCTGTTACGCCTTCTCCCTCTGGGAGAGGGCAGAGGCTGACGGCTGGTGGTGCCGCAAGCTGAATGAATCGATACGCCTCGTGTGAAAAAAGACGATGCGCTCCTCCGATTGGAGGATGGGCCGAATTCAATAGAGGACTAGAATTTTTTGTCAAATGCTGACGGATTTGTTTGTCGGTTTCGGCTGTGTAGATTCGGGTATTCCTCGCAAGCTGGTAGGGCCGACTGCTTCAACAGGTTGCACGGCCAATTAAAAACCGTAGCTACCAGATTTGACGAAGGCTTTGCTGTGCAAGTTATACATACGGGAGGATGCGATGCAAGCTCTAGTTGGTATGCACAAAGGCAAGTCGATGGAGGAAGTCGTTCTGAAGGAGCCAGCCTATGTTCACTGGCTGCTCGGACAAATTCCCACGGGACCCCTTCTCGCCATGAAAAGTGAGGCTAAGCGTCTCGTCCAAAAATTCGATAAGAAACCATACACCACGAAGTGCTGGGGTCGTAGTTGCACGAATACAGCAACTCGTCTCAGCGTCTACCTGGACAACATAGTCCCACATTGGTGGTGCGATACGTGTGACCCCTACGAAACCGGGGCCAACAGGGGAAAACTCCAGATATTTAGTGCTTACTCAGAGGCACTGAACCACGTGCAATTTTTCTGTAAGGGCAATAAGAGCGACTACAGAAGTCTGGTCAGAAGTATGGCGAAAGCAAAAGGGCTACCAGTGCGCGTGGGAGATTTGCAGGCGAAAGCGTTCTTCACATGAGGCACAACAGCGCCGCAAAGTGCCCATTGCCTTTGACGTCAGAGTGCAAAGCATGATCCCGCCACTACCCCAAGAGGTTGTCGCATATGTTCGCAGGGTATTTCGCGCGTGCGACAAAGAATTGAGTCGTCGAATTGCACGTGTGCCGAATGTTCACGAAACCGCTCTCGACATGGCGCTTATCGATCAACTCGCAGCATTCTCGTCGCCAGCGTTGGTGGCCCCGAACTGGACTGTTCGTATCGACACTCATTTTTTGGGAGGTCGACGACACTTTCATTCATGGGAAGTCGCAGATATTGGTCTGCTCGTCTTTGTTCGGATCGGTGGCCGTGTATGTGCGAAGAAAGTCGCTCTTTTGCAGTCCAAGCGTCTCTTCCCATTAGGCGGTGACACGGTAGCGTCCGATTCCATCGATGACTACCACATAGGATTCGGTAGGCTTTTTCCTTCGGATGAGATCACGGTGGCGCTATCCAGTCCAACTACATTTCGCTTTTCACCGTCATCCAAATACAAGTCTCTGCAGGCCGGGGGTCATCAGGCCAGCGCAATTGCCGAGTTCGAAAGAACACGAAATATTCCGGTGCATTATCTGTTCTACAACCCATGGGCAGTTCCTTTCGAAGTGCAAACGCCCATGGCGTCAAAGCCTAAGCTGATCGGTGCAGGCAACGCGGGAACTCGAGTGGTACCCGCAGCGCTAGTTGCACAGAAAATGGTAGGTAAGTCACCAACTTTTACTCCATCGTTCCAAGATATGCAGGGACTAGCGGGCCGCAATCGCCATATGGCAGGCTGGTGTCTTGATTACTTCGTAGCTGATCTGGTTCTTGGTTGCAAAGAAGGAAAAATCATCGATACGGAAGACCAGAACACCATGCGAAGCCTATTTTCGGAAAGATCTGGCCCCATCTCAGCGGCGATTGCCATCGGCATAGAAGGCGCTAACGGCTGAAGCAGCGCGGTTTATCCAACGCGACAACTTAGGAGTGGGGATGGAAAAACTTCCAGAAAAAGCGACAGGCGATACCGTCCATGCGATAGTGAAAAGCATTGCGAGCGCCGTACCGACCGCTGGAGGGCCACTGTCCGTGCTACTTGAGACGTTGTTTGCTCCCCCTATCGAACGGCGAAGAGAGAAATGGTTCAAACAACTTGCCGAAGTAGTTTCGCAGTTGGAGCAACGAGTGGAGGGCCTTTCTGCCGAAAACCTATCGCAAAACGAGCTTTTCATCACTATTGCTATTCAAGCAACAACAATTGCGCTGCGCAACCATCAAGATGAGAAGATCAGTGCGTTGAGAGGTGCGATTCTTCATGCCGGGCTTCCGGACGGACCGGACGAGCAGCTTCAGTTAATGTTTCTTCAATTTGTTGACGAACTTACCCCGTTGCATATAGCAATGCTCGCAATACTCAACGGCCCTGTTCGCTGGATGGAACAGCATCAGATGCAGTATCCCGGTTGGGGTATGGGTAGCGTATCGGCCGTTGTTGAACACTGTCTCCCCGTTGTTCGCGGTCGGCGCGAGGTCTACGAGCAAATCGTTCGTGACCTTCAGGCGCGAGGACTGATCCATCAAGGACAATTTCTCAACGTCAACATGACCGGCAATGGCATGGTGGAATCGCGCACCACGGAGATTGGTAAAGCTTTCATCGCTTATGTATCCGAGGAAGCGTAGCCGGTATGGAAAACACTCAGGGTGGCCGTGGTTCGTATCTGCGTGGACTTGCAGTGGCCATTTCAGTCACCGATGATTTTGGCCTCTTCCGTGCGTGTGTTAATTGCCTCTCTCCTCATGAGGCTGTCGATCTTCTTCGTCTCGAGGCGGGAAAGTCTTCTAAGTTGCGAGACGCGCTACTCCAAAAAGTCGTGCGCGATGTCGCACACAAGGTATGTGCGGAACATCTCCAGTTGACAGAGACTCTGTTGCAGGACCTTTCGTCCGCGGACTCCCGTGCCAGGCAGGGTCTTGGTTATTGCCTTTCTTCCTTGCATCCAACTTTGCCCCGCAAGGCGCAGGAGCGGATTCAGGCAGGATTCTTTTCGTCCCGCTATGTAGTAGTCCGACGTCGCGGTTACAAGGCGGCCAATGCAGTGGGGTGGGTCCAGATCGAACTACTCTTAGCCACATGGGAGATGTACCGAGACCCCGAATCTGCATTGCTGTTGGTTAAGCTACTTCCGCCAGTGCGTCTGCTTGCAATGCGAGGGGACCTTATGCCAGCTTTGTCGGAGGGGTGGATGCGGTCACGTCTATATCTTCGATTAGCGGAAATCGCGCCTGAAACCGTCGGAGAGCTTGAAAGCGTTGACGGCATCTCATACTGCTACGTATTGGCCAAGCTTGGACGCGAACTGACGGTAGCCCAGGCGAAGGCAGTCGTGAAACGATTTGAAGGCGACGACCGTTTCGGACTTGTCGTTTGGTCCTTAGGGCAAATGAAGCAGTGGCAAGTCTTAACCTGGCTCGCTAAGCGCTTGCCTGAGGTTCACGAGGCAAGATTGACGGCTTTGACTGCCAAATATGCCGGATAGGAAAAAATGAACTCCTCGCGCGTCTGCGCATACTGCAAGAAGGCCGGCTCTCTCACTAGGGAGCATATTTGGCCCGCTGGCATCATCAAGCGCGCTAAAGATATCAATACAAGTTACCTTGGCAAGCTCGAAAAGTTCGTTGACGCCGAACTTACGATCAAGGACGTTTGTTCTGCTTGTAACAACGGACCACTCAGCGCACTTGACGCATACATCTGCGACTTGTTCGATGCTCAATTCAGTCGCCCGGCCATTCGACGACAACCCAGAACTTTCATCTATGACTACGAAGTGCTTTTGCGTTGGCTCCTTAAAATTTCATACAACTCAGCAAGGATGAACGAGTCAGATGTTGAGGTGCTTTCTAGGCACGTCGAGTTCGTGCTCAATGGCGGTGAATTGCCTACAGGCATACAGGTTCGACTCGAACTAATTCATTCATCACCGAACCCAAACTGGTCGCCAGGAAGCGAGACGGTAAAGGAGATTCCAGCAATCTCTATACGGTGCGCTCGAGTCGACATGCCCGAAAATCCCCTTCCAGGTGCAACCCTTCGTCTTGTCGCGATATACGGCTTCTACTTCTGGGTAGTCATTGCGCCGCCGCACGTCAAAGCTTCACTCTTGCACGAGGGGCTTCCAGGAAAACTTCTGCCGAACAACAGGAGCAAGTTGTCTCTATACGCCACGCGCGGAATGCTGGAGTTCCACGCTTCTTGGGCGCTAAATCCACGTGCTTCACAGTCAATGCGCGAGCTGAGGGCGCGCCGTGCCAGGTAACCCTTCTCGTCTATCTCGCTATCTCGCTATATCGCGTAAGTCGTGGGCTCAGTCGGTAGCTCAATAAGTCTTGTACGGCAAAAACTTCCCTGACAACACCACATTGACCCGGTCCCCCTTGGGATCAGGCTCACGCACGATGTCCATGCTGAAGTCAATCGCACTCATGATGCCGTCGCCGAATTCTTCGTGGATCAGTTCCTTGATGGTGGTGCCGTAGACGCTCACGATTTCATACCAGCGGTAGATCAGCGGGTCGGTGGGGACGGGTGTGGGCAGCGAGCCTTTGTAGGGCACGACTTGCAGCCATTTCTGTTCTTCGGCCGTGAGGCCAAAAATTTTGCCAATCACTTTGGCCTGCTTGGCGTCGAAGGTCATCTGGCCCAGGCAGCCTGCGGTGGTCCATTCCTTGCTGAGGCCGACCTTTTTGGCGACGGACTCCCAGGTGATGCCTTTGCTGACTTTGACGGTGATGATTTTTTCGGTGATGTCGTTGCGGTTCATGGTTTTTGGCTCCTGTGTTTGAGGGGGTTTTGGAAAAGTGAAATGAAAAGGGCGGTAGGTCAATGCGCCTTGGCGCGCGTGACCAGGAAGTCGACGATGTGGTTGCGCAGGTCGTAGTAGCCGGGCAGATGGTGCAGGCCGGCGCGGCTGCGTTCGCGGGGCAAGGGGTTGATGACTTCCTCGGCAATGCGGCCGGGTGCGTAAACGCCCTCGTTGTCCGTGCCGTTGCTCATCAGGAGGATGCGGTCGGCCAGCAAAATCGCCTCGTCCACGTCGTGGGTGATCATGAAGACGGTCTGCTGCGTCTCACGCACGATGGCCATGAGTTCGTCCTGTATGGTGCCGCGGGTCAGCGCGTCAAGCGCGCCAAAGGGCTCGTCGAGCAGCAGCATCTTGGGCTGGATGGCAAAGGCGCGGGCGATGCCCACGCGCTGCTTCATGCCGCCTGAAAGCTGCGAAGGCTTTTTGTCGATGGCGGCCGACAGGCCCACCATGGCAACGAATTTCTCGACATGGGCGTTGACCTGCGCGGCAGTCCAGTCGGGCCAGCGCGAAATCACGGCAAAGGCGATGTTTTTGCGCACCGTGAGCCAGGGCATGAGCGCATGGCTCTGGAAGACCACGCCGCGCTCCAGGCTGGGGCCGCCTATCTCGCGCTGGTCCATGAACACGTGGCCGGCGCTCGCGCTGTCCAGCCCGGCCAGCACATTGAGGATGGTGGTCTTGCCGCAGCCCGAGTGGCCGATGATGCAGACAAACTCGCCCTTGCTGATGCTGAAGGACACATCGGCAAACACCGGCCTGCCGGGCGTGAAGGTCTTGCTGAGCCCTTCGATCTTGAGAAATCCCTGCATGTGTTCTTTCGATGGTGTGGCGACAGGGGTACGCGTCATGGGTTCACTCCACATAAGTGACCGCCTTCTGCAGCTGCGCAAACGCCAGGTCCAGCAGCATGCCGACGATGCCTATGACCAGGATGGCGAAGATCACGTTGGTGAGCGAGAGGTTGTTCCACTCGTTCCAGACGAAATAGCCTATGCCGGTGCCGCCCACCAGCATCTCGGCGGCCACGATGACCAGCCAGGCAATGCCCATGGAGATGCGCATGCCGGTCAATATCGTGGGCGCGGCCGCGGGCAGGATGACCTGGAAGGCCTTGCGCAGGGGCTTGACTTCCAGCGTGCTGGCCACATTAAGCCATTCGCGTTTGACCGAGGCCACGCCAAAGGCGGTGTTGATCAGCATGGGCCAGACCGAGCAGATAAAGATCACAAAAATGCCCGAGATCGACGAATCCTTGATGGTGTAAAGCGCCAGCGGCATCCAGGCCAGCGGCGAGATCGGCTTGAGCACCTGGATAAAGGGGTCAAACGCGCGGCGCAGCAGCGGCGACATGCCGATCACAAAACCCAGCGGCACGGCGACCGCGCAGGCCAGCAAAAAGCCTAAACCCACACGCGCCAGCGAATGGCCCAGCTGGATCAGGATGCCCTTGTCGTTGGGGCCGTTGTCGTAAAGCGGGTTGGAGACCTGCTTCCAGATAGCCGTGCCCATCTGGCCCAGCGTGGGGAAACCCGTGGTCTTGCTGCTGCCCGGGTCCTTGCCCATCATCTTCTGGTATTCGATCTGCTCGGCGCTCAGGCCGGCCGTGCTGGCGGCCGGCGTTCCTGGAGCGGGCAGCGTGGCCACATACCAGATGCCGAGAATGGTCAGGAAGATGAGCAGCGAGACCAGGCCCGCCCTGAGGTTCAAGGACTTGAACATGTCAGGCTAGCTTGTTAATCGCAAAACTTTTTACGTACTCGTCTGGCTTTGCCGGGTCAAACTCCTTGCCCATGACCTTGAATTTTTTGTAAGCGCCTTCGGGCGGCTTGAAGCCGGCCAGCGCCATCTGCTTCTTGGCGTCGGTCAGCATGAAGACCTTCTCGGCGATCTGCCTGTAGTTGACCTCGCCTTTCACATAGCCCCAGCGCTTCATCTGCGTGAGCATCCACACGGCCATGCTCTGCCAGGGCACGGGGTCGAAGTTGGCGCGGTCGGGCACGTTGCGGATATTGCCCAGGCCGTCGGCGAACTTGCCGGTCAGCACCTGCTGCAGCACGGCCTCGGGCTGGTTCAGGTATTGCGTGGGCGCGATGACCTTGGCGATCAGGTCGCGGTCCTTGGGCTGGCTGGCCATGAAGGAGGCGCCCAGCACCGCGCGGTACAGCGCCGCGAAGGTGTTGGGGTTCTGCTTGATGAACTCATCGCTCACGCCAAAGGCGCAGCAGGGATGGCCGTCCCAGATTTCCTTGGACAGGATGTGGATGAAGCCGACCTCGTCGTACACCGCGCGCTGGTTGAAGGGGTCGGGGCCCAGGAAGCCGTCGATGTTGCCGGCGCGCAGGTTGGCCACCATCTCGGGCGGCGGCACCACGCGCAGCTGCACGTCGGTGTCGGGGTTCAGGCCGTTCTCGGCGAGGTAGTAGCGCAGCAGGAAGTTGTGCATGCTGTACTCGAAGGGGATGGCGAACTTGAAGCCCTTCCAGTTTTTCGGGTCGCGGTTGGCCTTGTGCTTGACGTGCAGCGTGATGGCCTGGCCGTTGGTGTTCTGGATGCTGGCGACGTTCATGTTGACCTGGTTGGAGCCCAGGCCCATGGTCATGGCCAGCGGCATGGGCGACAGGAAGTGCGAGGCGTCATGCTCCCTGTTGATCATCTTGTCGCGTATCAGCGCCCAGCCGGCGGTCTTGTTGAGCTGCACGTTGAGGCCTTCTTTTCCAGCGGGCTGCGCTCCTGCGCCATGGCCTGCAGCGCGCCCAGCGGCAGCACCGAGGCAATCGCCGCGCGCGCCGTGTTGGCGCCCACCGCGCGCAGAAAGCCGCGGCGCACGCTGTCGACCGGGAACAGCGCTTTCACCAGGCTGGCTTCCATGAAGTCCTGCGAGAGCTGCTGCGGGCTGGCGGCGGCACCGTCGTGTTCACCCGGCGCGTGGTTTTCGCCGCAGGCGCAGCGCAGCATCAGCGGACGGTCGGCATCATAGGCATCGAAACGGTTGGACATGAGAAACCCCTGTGGCAAAGATGCGGGATTCCATGCAAGGCCCGGGCCTGTGGACGCGGTCTGTGAGGCCGCTGCCGCAAATCGCCGGGCCCCGCCCTAAGCGCTGTAGGGCCAGCCCTACAAATTCGGCGCTTTGGCCAGGCGCTCGGCGTACAGCGCGAGCTCCACGTCGTTGCGGGTGCCGGTTTTTTCAAGGATGCGCGCGCGGTAGGTGCTCACGGTGTTGGCCGCCAGGCTCAGCTGCGCACCAATTTCGCCCACGGACTTGCCGGCCGTGAGCAGGCGGAACACCTGGTACTCGCGGTGCGACAGCGATTCGGTGCCGCTGCCGGCCGCGCCGCCGCCCACGGCGCCGGCCAGGGCTTCGGCGGCGATCGCCGAGACATAGATGCCGCCACCGGCCACCTTGCGCACCGCGGCGATCATGTCGTCGGGATTCGCGCTTTTGTTCAGGTAGCCGGCCGCGCCCAGCTTGATGCAGCGCACGGCGTATTGTTTTTCGGGGTAGGTGCTGAGCATCAGCACCGGCAGGCGCGGCCATTGTTTCTTCAGGGCCTGCAGCACGTCCAGGCCGTCGCGGTCGGGCAGGGCGATGTCCAGCAGCACCGCGTCCAGGCCTTTGTCGCCGTCCAGGGCCTGCACGCGCTGCAGGACCTCGGGGCCGGTTTCAGCCTCGGCCGCCACCTCGATCTCGGGCGCGTCGGCCAGCACCTGCTTCAAGCCCTCGCGCACGATGCGGTGGTCGTCGCCGATCAGGATCCTGAGTGTCTTCATGGCGGGTTGGCTGCTGCCGGCGGCAGCGCGATGCGCAAATGGAACAGGCAGCCGCGGCCGGGCTCGCTGCTGATCTCCAGGCTGCCGCCCAGGTGGCGGGCGCGCTCGCGCATGCCCATCACGCCGTAGGCATCGGCGGCTTCAAAGGCGGCGGCTTCGGCGCCGCGGCCGTTGTCCCGCACCGCGATGCTGATGCCGGCCGCGTCGGCCTGTATGTGTATGGCGACCTCGCTGGCCGCGGCGTGTCGGCCCACGTTGCTGAGCATTTCCTGGAAGATGCGGAAGACGGCGATCGCCGAAGGCTCGGGCAGCGGCGCGGCGCCGGCCACGTCCATGCGCCAGTCGAGCGCCAGCTCGGCCGACTGCACGAACTCATGCGCCTGCCAGTCCAGCGCGGCCCACAGGCCCTGGTGGTCCAGGATGCTGGGGCGCAGGTCGGTGATGATGCGGCCGACGTTGTCGACGGCGCTTTCAATCAGCCGGCCCATGTTCTGGCATTTGCAGCGCATGGTCTCGCGCATGGCCTGGGCGGCTTCGGGCTCGCGCTGCTGCTGCTCGCCCAGGCGCTTGTCCAGCCAGCCCACGTCCATCTTGAGCGCCACCAGCAGGCTGCCGAGCTCGTCGTGCACCTCGCGCGCGATGCGCGTGCGCTCTTCCTCGCGCACGCTGTGGGTGTAGGCCGTGAGTTCGCGCAGGTGCTGCAGCGCTTCCGAGAGGGCGTGGGTGCGCTCGCTCACGCGCTGCTCCAGCACCGCATGGGCCTGGCGCAGCGCGTCCTCGGCCTGGCGGCGCGCCGAGATGTCGACAAAGGTGACCACCGCGCCCTGCACCACGCCGCCTTCGACGATGGGGTAGGAGGAATACTCGACCGCGAAGGCACTGCCGTTCTTGCGCCAGAACAATTCGCTGTCGATGCGGCAGGGCAGGGCCTTGCGGAAGGCGTTGAAGATGGGGCACAGCTGCTCGGGGTAGTGGTCGCCGCCGGCATGCGAGTGGTGGGCCAGCTCGTGCATGTTGCGGCCCAGCACCTCGGCCGGCGCGTAGCCCAGCTGTTCGGCGCCGGCCCGGTTGATAAAGGTGCAGCGGCCGTCCATGTCGATGCCGAAGATGCCTTCGCCGGTGGATTCGAGCAACTGCGACAGCCTGTCGCGCCAGACGGCCTGGTTCGTGCCCGGCAGGCCCGGAACGCCCGGCAGGTGGGGCGGCAGGGACCTGGCCGGGGGCGGCATGGCGGGCAGGTACACGTCTTCGAACATGCATCCCCATTAGCAAGCAACGTGCCCAGCTTGGTGCAAAGGTGGCGGCCCTTGGTGCGCCAAAGCGGTGCAAAAAGGCCGTAAGGCGGCGCCCAAGGGCAAAGCTGGTGCCGCCCAGTGAGCGACCCATGATGCCTAGCCCCGCGAAAAGCGGGCGCTGAGCTTCCAGCTGCCGTCTGCCGCGGGCTTTCCGGACACCACCAGCTGGCGAACGTTGGGATTCGGGTGGTCGAAGTCCTGGCGGGGCGCGGAAATATCCAGCACGCCCAGCTGGATTGCGCTGCCTTCAAACTGTACTGCCAGGCGTTTGCCCTGTTGCGTCAGAAACGCGGTCGTGCCCTCCACCCTGACCTCGGCCTCGGTGGCCATCGCCCATCGGACGGTGCTGCCGGCGCGGGCGCCGAGAAGCTCGTCGTCAAGTTGCACCGCATCATCCAGGAAACGGGCGCGGCGGGTGGCCTGCGTGGCCTGGCCCGGCAACAGCGCGGGGGTCAGGTCTATCAAGGCCTCGCGTTCGGCAAGCATGCGCAGCGTGGCCATGCCGCGGACGCTGTGTGGCTGGCTGTCCAGCGTCAGTGTGTTGTGCGCCTGGGCAGACAGCCTGAAGACCTGCCAGCGTGTTGAGTCCGCCTTCATGTTCCACAGGTCAATGCCGCGGGATTCCAGGCTGCCGTAGTCCTGCATGCCGAGGTCCTTGGCCCAGCGCAGGCCATCCAGTTCGAGCACGAAACTGCCCGCATCCATGTGCGCATGGCTGTGCGCCGCCCCGCCCGCCTTGATGGCGAACCACCACGCGTTGGGATCGGACCATGATGAGCGCCAGATGGCGAGCGGCTGCGCCCCCTGGGCCGAGAAGCTTGCAGGCAGGGGATTTCCACCCGTTTTTGTGGGCCACCACAACACCGAGAGGGGCGCGAAGCGTTCAGACAGGCCCTGCTGCTTGCGGATCATCTCGCGCTTGGCCGTCAACAGTGCGGGCTGGTCCAGTTCACGGGCCAGGTAGACGATGGCGCATGGCAATTCCTGGCCCTCGACGCTGTCGGCAAAATCGAAGTGCTTCCCGGACGGGCCGATGGAGTGTGTGTAGAACTCGGCACTGCGCCTGAAGCCGGGCGCATCCAGCAAGCCCCAGTCGCCGCCTTTGCGGCCACGGAGTGCGGCGGCCAGCAGCACGGTAAAGCTGGTTCCATAGCTCCAGTAGTTCGGCCCTTCAGGGTAGGCCCCGTCCGGCCGGTAGGCATTCAGCCCGATGAATACGCCTTGACGCGCCGCCGCGAGGAGGTCGGCTGCGAGTGCGGGTTCATCTTCCTCTACGGCCAGCGCTCCCAGGACCATGCCGCCGATGCACACCTGGCTCCAGTTGTTGGTGGACCTGAAGGCTCTGTGGCCGTAACGCGCCTGGGCAATGCCCTTGCCGACAATCGCCGCGCGCAGGGCGGCACGGTCATCGGCCGACAGGTCGTTGAAAAGCCAGCCGTAGGAGATGGCCATGCCCGTGATCGTCTCGGCAAGCTCCAGATAATGCTCCGGCCATTCGCTGAATGCGGCGACGGCGAGCATTTCCTGCCGGGCGCGGTCCAGGAAAACCCGCTCCCTTGTCACCCTGTACGCGAAAGCCCACTGCAGGCTTCGGCGAATGAATTCGCGCGAAACACCCAGCAGGCGGCCGTTTTCGAGTTTGTGCTCGAGCGGAGGCAGGGCGATGTCGGTGCGGGCGCGCGCCAGCAGTGCTGCGTTGAAACGGTCGAGATCGGGGTCCGCTTTGCATCGATCAGGCAGGGAAGACCAATCGCTTTCGCTGGCAAGCAGTGGCGGGTGAATCTGAACTGTTGACGGCGATTCGGCAATAAGCTGCAGGCTCCCGCACCCGGTCAACTGGGTGGCGACTGGAAACATCGCGGCGAGAAACTCACGGCGTTTGAAAGGCATGCTTGTTGTCCTTCAGCTTGGCAGCCTGGCCTGAGGTTTAACTAATCCGTAAACTCAGTGAACATCGCTTCAGGGCAACGCCCGCTTGCGCCATTGCGTTCGTAGTAGTTCCAGCGATAGGCCATTTCGGTGTTGTCGCGGCAAGCCACACCCTTGTAGAGCTTGCCGTAAGTGGCCCTTGCACCTGAGGATGAGCGGTAGCTGTCATGGGATTCAGCCACCAGCACGCCATCCTTGGGATAAACCTTCAGCACGCCATAAGACGCATTGCTCAGTATGTCGTACTCCACATAGAGTGTGTTCCGCTCGGCATCCCGCCCTGATTTTTCTATCAAGATAAAAACCGCCTGTTGCTGCTCAACCAGCTCCTGCTGCGTCAGGTGGGTAAATGATTGAGACTGCATTTTTTTGCCGAATTTCAGTGCGGGGCCCAGCACCAGCAAAGGTTTTCGTTCGCCCTCGGCGGCAGGGTTGAAGCGATGCAGAAGCGGTTTCTTGAACCTGTTCACCACAGCCGAGAAAATTTCATCGTCGCTGAAGTTTTGATTCTGCAGTTCCAAAGCCCAGGCAGGGCTTGCGGCGCATAGCAGCATGGCCGCCATGAATGTGTGTGTTCTGAAATAGACCATGACCAAGCTTACCAAGCCGGGGCCCGATTCAGATGGCCGTGATGGCAGGGCCGCATCATGGCGCGAAGTCCTGAACTTCTTCGATACGGGTTCCGGGCATAGGCCGACCATGAGCCAGCAAGGTGCCCGGCTCGGTGCAAGGCCGGATGCTTTTTGCGCGCCAAAGCGGTGCAGAACGCCGCCTCCAGGCGGGAATCCCTGTAAAGTCCAAGGCATGCTTATGACTTTTGGGGGGGCCGCGCGCCTCTTGCCGCGGCTGGCCGCCGCCTTTTTCCTGACGACGATGGCCCTGCTGACGGCCTGCAGCCCCACCCTGAACTGGCGCGAAGTGCGGCCCGAGGGCACACGCCTGGCGCTGCTGCTGCCCTGCAAGCCCGACAAGGCGCAAAAAACCGTGCCCCTGGGCGGGCCGGCGACGCCGCTGTCCATGCTGGGCTGCGATGCCGGCGGCGCGACCTTTGCCGTGGCGGTGGCGCAGCTGGGCGATGCGGCCCAGGCCGGGCCGGTGCTCGCGCAGTGGCAAAGCCTGACGCTGGCGAATATGAAGGCCGGGCCCGCGCAGGTCTCGCCGCTCACCATGCCCGGCGCGGCCGCCATCCTGGTCAAGGCCCAGGGCCGGCGCGCCGACGGCACGGCGGTCAGCGGGCAGGCGGCGTACTTTGCCCAGGGCGCGCAGGCCTTCCAGGTGGTGCTGTATGCCGACCGCATCACGCCCGAACTCGCCGAAACCTTTTTCTCCAGCCTTAAGTTCGAATGACGGGCGCCGAAACCTCCATGTCCGCCGCGCGCAATGTATCGGCCGCGCCGTCCGAACCCGGCCGGCTGGATGCCTGGACCGGCGCCATCGTCTTCCTGGCCTTTGCCGCGGCCTACTTTTGTTCGGCGCTGGTGCGGGCCATCACGGCCACTTTGTCGCCGGTGCTGACGCAGGATTTTTCGCTGCATGCGCGCGACCTGGGCCTGCTGGCCGGCGGTTATTTCCTGGGCTTTGCGGCCACGCAGCTGCCGCTGGGCACCTGGCTGGATCGCCATGGGCCCAAGCGCGTGATCCTGAGTTTTTTAAGCATTGCCGTGCTGGGTTGCCTGGCGTTTTCGCTGGCGACCAGCTTTGCCTGGCTGCTGGCGGCGCGTGTGCTGGTGGGCATGGGCGTGAGCGCCTGCCTGATGGCGCCGCTCACGGGCTACCGCCGCTGGTTCGAGCCGGGCACGGTCTTGCGCGCCAATTCCTGGATGCTGATGACGGGCTCGCTGGGCATGCTGGCCTCCACCCTGCCGGTGCAGTGGCTGATGCCGGTCACGGGCTGGCGGCCGCTGTTCTGGATACTGGCGGCCATGATTGTGCTGTCTATGGCCGCCATCGCCTGGGTGGCGCCGGCGTGGAGACTGAACCATGCCGCAACGCCCGCGGTACCAGGCGAGACCGGCTACGCGCCCATCTGGCGCAGCCGCTATTTCCGCAAGATGACGCCCATGGCTTTCTTCAACTACGGCGGGCTGGTCGCGGTGCAGACCTTGTGGGCTGGCCCCTGGATGGTCAAGGTCGCGGGCTACACGCCGCTTGAGGCCGCCACCGGCCTCTTCTATATCAATGCCACCATGCTGCTGACCTTCTGGAGCTGGGGCATGGTCAATCCCTGGCTGTCGCGCCAGGGCTGGTCGGCGACCCGACTGATCACCTGGGGCGTGCCGGTCAGCATCGCGGTGCTGGCCTTCAACATCGCGGCCGGTGCGTCCACCGGCTGGCTGGGCTGGGCGCTGTTCTGCATGGGCTGCAGCGTGATGGGCCTGGCGCAGCCGGCGGTGGGCATGGCCTTCAAGCCCTCGCTGGCGGGGCGGGCGCTGTCGGCCTACAACCTCATGATTTTTGCCGGCGTGTTTGTCGTGCAGTGGGGCATAGGCCTGCTGATCGACGTGTTCGCCGCCCTGGGCCTGGGCACGCTGGCAAGCTTCCAGGCGGCCATGGGGGTGTTATTGTGTTGTTGTATCGCCTCATATGGGTATTTCCTCAGTGTGCGCGCCGATAATTCAGTGGAACCCGAAAACCCATGAACGGCATCTTCATCATCGCCCACGCTCCGCTGGCCTCCGCCCTGCGCCAGTGCGTGCTGCATGTGTTCCCCGACAACGCGCCCGGCGTCGCCGCGCTGGACGTGCAGCCGAACATGCCGCCCGAGGAAACCCTGGCCCAGGCCCGCATCATGCTGGCCCAGCTGGGCACCTCGCACGCGCTGGTGCTGGCCGACGTCTTCGGGGCCACGCCCTGCAACGTGGCGCAAAAGTTAGTCGACGGCGTTCATTCCAAACTTATCACCGGCATCAACCTGCCCATGCTGCTGCGCACCGTGTCCTACCGGCACGAGTCGCTCGACGCCCTGGTGGCGCGCGCCCTCGTCGGGGCCACGCAGGGCGTGATGCAGGTCGCCATTACCGCACCGCAAAACCAGGTGCGCCGAAACCATGATCAAGACCAGCACGAACATCAGCAATAAGCTGGGCCTGCACGCCCGCGCCTCCGCCAAACTCACCAAACTCGCCGGCAGCTTCGGCTGCGAAGTCTGGATGAGCAAGGGCGAGCGCCGCGTCAATGCCAAAAGCATCATGGGCGTCATGATGCTGGCCGCCGGCCTGGGCAGCACCGTCGAGGTCGAGACCAACGGCAACGACGAGCAGGCGGCGATGGAGGCCATCCTGGCCCTCATCGCCGACAAATTCGGGGAAGGCGAGTGAATGGCCCCCACGCTTGTCACTTCGTGTACTGCGCTGCCCCCCGAGGGGGCCGCCCGCCTGCGGCCCGGCAAAGCCGGTTCCGCGGCTCGAACTTGCCTTATCCGGCTCGCTTCGCATCGCTTGGGGAAATGGGAGTGACGTCTTGACTTTCTCAGTCCACGGTCTGGCTGTTTCGCGAGGCATCGCGATAGGCCGTGCCGTGCTCGTCGCGTCCAGCCGCGCCGACGTGGCGCACTATTTCATCGAGGACGACAAGACGGCCGACGAGATCACGCGGGTGCGGATTTCACGCAACGCGGTGATGGAGGAAATTACGCGCCTGCAGCAGGACCTGCCCAAGGACGCGCCGCACGAGCTGGCCGCGCTGCTGGACGTGCACCTGATGCTGCTGCAGGACGAGCAGCTGATCAGCGGCGTCAAGCACTGGATCGTCGACCGCCACTACAACGCCGAGTGGGCGCTGACCACGCAGTACGAAATCATCGCGCGCCAGTTCGACGACATGGAGGACGAGTACCTGCGCGAGCGCAAGGCCGACCTCGAGCAGGTGGTCGAGCGCATCCTGCGCCACATGAAGGGCGTGGCCTCGCCGGTGCAGCCGGCCGCCCAGGCGGGCGCGGGCCGCAAGCTCTCGCAGCAGGACCTGCTGCTGGACGACACCACCGACGTGCCGCTGGTGCTGGTGGCGCACGACCTGTCGCCGGCCGACATGCTGCAGTTCAAGCAAAGCCTGTTCGCCGGTTTCGCCACCGACGTGGGCGGCAAGACCTCGCACACGGCCATCGTGGCGCGCAGCATGGACATCCCGGCGGTGGTGGGCGCGCGCAGCGCCAGCCAGCTGATCAAGCAGGACGACTGGGTCATCATCGACGGCGACGCCGGCGTGCTGATTGTCGATCCCTCGCCCATCATCCTGGCCGAGTACGGCTTCAAGCAGCGCCAGGGCGAGCTTGAGCGCCAGCGCCTGAACCGGCTGAAAAACACGCCCTCGCTGACCATAGACGGGCAGCGCGTGGAGCTGCTGGCGAATATTGAAATGCCCGAGGACACCCTGGGCGCGGTGACGGCCGGCGCGGTCGGCGTCGGCTTGTTCCGCAGCGAATTCCTGTTCATGGGGCGCAGCGGCAAGCTGCCCGACGAGGAAGAGCAGTACCAGGCCTACCGCAAGGCGATTGAAGGCATGCACGGCCTGCCGGTGACCATACGCACGGTGGACATAGGCTCGGACAAGCCGCTGGACCGCCATGCCAAGGCGCAGGACACCCATTTGAACCCGGCGCTGGGCCTGCGCGCCATACGCTGGAGCCTGGCGGACCCGCCCATGTTCCTCACGCAGCTGCGCGCCATCCTGCGCGCGGCCGCGCACGGCCAGGTCAACCTGCTGGTGCCCATGCTGGCGCATGCCACGGAAATCCGCCAGACCATGTCGCTGATAGACCATGCGCGCGCGACGCTGGACAACAACGGCACGCCCTACGGCCCGGTGCGCCTGGGCGCGATGATTGAAATCCCGGCGGCTGCGCTCACGCTCAAGCTCTTCCTGAAGTACTTCGACTTTTTGTCGATAGGCACCAACGACCTGATCCAGTACACGCTGGCCATAGACCGCGCCGACGAGGCGGTCTCGCACCTGTACGACCCCTGCCACCCGGCGGTGCTGCGCCTGATCGCCGACACCATTGCCGAATGCGACGCCCAGGGCAAGGGTGTGAGCGTCTGCGGCGAGATGGCCGGCGACGTGGGCATGACGCGGCTGCTGCTGGGCCTGGGCCTGCGCAGCTTTTCCATGCACCCCTCGCAAATCCTGGCGGTCAAGCAGCAGATCCTGCGCGCCGACGCCTCCAAGCTGCAGCCCTGGGCCGCACAGGTGTTGGCCAGCGAGGACCCCGCCGTGCTGCTGCAGTCCGCCTGATTCTTCAGGCGCCCCAGTTCTTCCCGGTCACCAGCCGCCAGGCATTGCCATAGGCGATCTTGTGGCGGGCGGCTTCGCTGAGCGGCGCCAGGATCAGGTTGCGCTGCCGGCCCATGGCGGTCCGGTACATGGATTCGACCGGCGGCCGGTAGTCGCTGGCCGCCAGAAAGCGCTCGGGAAATTTCTCCAGCAAGGCCTGCCATTCGCTGCCCAGCCGCCCGCCCTGGAAGAGGGTGGAGTCGCGCGCGCCCGAGGGGCGGTAGATGCTCTCGGGGCGCGGCACCGCCAGGTCGAAATGCAGGCCGGGAAAACGTGTGATCAGCGAGGCCACATAAGCGGGGTTGTAGGTTTTGGCGCGCTCAGGGTAGCGGACCATGCCCAGGTGGCACCAGATGACCTGCGCCTTGGGATAGCGCGCCAGCATGGCTTCCAGCACCGGGAGCAGGGTGTCCTCGATCTCGTAGTGGATCTGGAAGGCCGTGCCGGTGTCCTCGCTGAGCTGGAACAGCGCCTGGCCCGCGGGCCCATCCAGCGGCACGGTGATGTCGCGGGCGAAGTTGCGGGCTTCAACCTGTTCGGGGGAGGGGTAGTGGCGAAACTCGTATTCCCCCATGAGGTGGTAGCGGCCGCTCCTGAGGTCGCCGGCCACCTTGCTCACAAAGGCGTCGGGGTTGTTCCACCAGCGCGGGAACTCGCCGCTGCTGGTCGTGGGGATGAAGTAGCCGGGGTACTGGCGGTGCAATTCAAGCGAGGGCTCGGAATCCGGCGAAAACGCCGGCGCAAAGGCGATCTGCGCCACGTCGATCTCGTCCATCCAGGCCATGAGCTGGGGAATGTTGGTGGTGCCGGCCACATAGGTCGCTTCCATGTCGATGATGGGCAGGCGGCCCTTGTCGAGCATGGCCTGCAGTCGTTGCCGCCAGGCTTCGATGGACGCGGCGCGCGCGGCCGGGTCGGCGGCGCCCGCGGGCAAGGGTTGTGAAAAGGCCGGCCAGCCCAGGGTGGCCAGCGCGGCGGCCGGTGCGACGGCGCGCTGCAGAAATTGTCGACGGTCCATGTGTTCTATCCCTCCTCCGGGCCCTGGGCCCTGGTTCCCGCTGCCTATCTTAGGGGATGGCCGCCCCGGCCGAAACAAAGCGAAACATGCCGCAACCGGCGCGAAAACACCGCCGGGCCCGGCGCGGGCACCATGAAGAACCTCAACACCTTTCGCAAAGGCTCTTCATGAAACACCGCGTCAAAAAACTCCTGCTCGGCCTGTTTGGCGGGGCGCTCATTGTCGGCAGCCTGGGCGCCTGTTCGCACGGCGGCCCCGGCATGCATGGCGACATGGGCTCGCCTGAAGCGCGTGCCCGCATGGTCGAGAAAATCGGTTCGCGCCTGGACCTCGATGCCGCGCAAAAGCAAAAGCTCGCCGTGCTGGCCGACAAGCTGCAGGCCCAGCGCACCGCCCTGCGCGGCGCCACCGAGCCGCGCGAGGCCTTTCGCGGCCTGTTCGCCGGCAACAAGCTGGACCAGGCCGGCGCCAAAAAGCTGATCGACGAAAAAACCGCGGCCCTGCAGTCCGGCAGCCCCGAGGTCATCGCCGCCGCGGCCGATTTCTTCGACAACCTGCGCCCCGAGCAGCAGCAAAAAGTGCGCGACTTCATGGAGCGCGGCCGCCGCTGGGGCTACCGTGGCTGAGGCGCTGGTCTTTTTGCCCGGCCGCGTGGCGCGGCCGGTGCGCCGCGAGGCGGCGGCGACGCCCGGCAGCGCCAATGGCGGCGTGCGCCTGCTGTTGCGCGCCGAGGGGCTGATGGTGCTGGCAGCCTCGGTGGCGGCTTATGGCCAGTTCGGCGCGGGCTGGGGCTGGTTCGCGGCGCTGTTCCTGCTGCCCGACCTGTCCTTCCTGGCTTACCTGGCCGGGCCGCGCTGGGGTGCGCTGGCCTACAACGCGGCGCATTCCTATCTGGGCGCTGTCGGCCTGCTGGCCGTGGGCGTGCTGGGCGGCTCGCCGCTGCTGCTGGCGGCGGCGCTGGTCTGGTGCGCGCACATAGGCTTTGACCGCTTGCTTGGCTACGGCCTCAAGTACGGCGCGGGCTTTGCCCATACCCACCTGGGCCGGCTGGGGCCGCAGGACCCGTGGTGATGGCAGCCCGGGCCTGGCGCATGCTGCGCGGCTTTCTGTTGCTGGAGGCTGGCCTGCTGGGCGCGGCCTCGGCGGTGCATTCCGGGCTGCTGCTGCAAGGCCATACCCACGGCCAGGCCCGCATCGCCGAGGCGGTGATTGCGGCCGTGCTGCTGGCGGCCTGGGCCCTGAGCCTGGTGCGGCCCGCGCGCACGCGCAAGCTGGCGCTGCTGGGCCAGGCCTTCGCCTTGCTCGGTACGCTGGTGGGCCTGTTCACCATCGCCGTGGGCATAGGGCCGCAGTCTGCACCCGACCTGGTGTTTCACTTCGCGCTGGTCGCCTTGCTGCTGGCGGGGCTGTACTTCGCGCGCCGCGCCGCCTGAGGGCGGCCGCGATTTCTCCCTATGATGGCCGCATGCCCCGCATTCTTCTGATCGACGACGACGAGCACCTGGCCGCGCCGCTGGCCGCCTACTTCGCGCGTTTTGACTTTGTGCTGGACAGCGCCCTGCGCCCCGGCGAGGGCCTGGCCAAACTGCGCGCCGGCGCGTATGACGCGGCCATCCTGGACGTCATGCTGCCCGAGATGGACGGCTTCGCGCTGTGCCGCGAGATCCGCAAGGAAAGCGACATCCCGGTCATCATGCTGACCGCGCGCGGCGACGTGATGGACCGTGTGGTCGGCCTGGAGCTGGGCGCCGACGACTACCTGCCCAAGCCTTTTGAGCCGCGCGAACTGGTGGCGCGCGTGCAGACCATTTTGCGGCGCCAGCGCGCCGTGCCGCCGGCCGCGCCGCGCCGTGTATTCGAGGGCCTGTCGATCAACCTGGAGACACGCGAGGTGCTGCGCCTGGGCGAGAAGGTCGAGCTGACCGGCACCGAGTTCGAACTGCTGGCGCTGCTGGCGGCCGACCCGGGCAAGGTGTTCAACCGCGACGACATCCTCAACCGCCTGCGCGGCCACGAGGCCGAGCTGTACACACGCGCCGTCGACATCGTGGTGAGCCGGCTGCGCAAAAAACTCGAGCCGCTGGACTGCATCAAGACGCTGCGCAACGCCGGCTACACGCTGGCGGTGGGCAAGCCGGGCGCGCCATGAGGCGAAACCGCTGCCGCCCTTCGCGGCCCGAGCGCTGGCGCCGCCGCTGGGGGCATTCGCTGCGGCTGCGCCTGATCACGGTCTTCCTGCTGTTGGCGCTGGCCATGGGCGCGGTTTTCATGAGTGGCATGCAGCGCGCGTTTTCCAGCGGCTGGCGCGACGCGGCCAGGCCCCTGGTCAGCGACTACATGGACAGGCTGGTGGCCGACCTGGGCTCGCCGCCCGACCTGGGCCGCGCGCAGGCGCTGGCGGCGCGGCTGCCGATCTCGATACGCATCGAGGGGCCGCAGGTCAACTGGCAGTCGCACCCGGACCGGCAGTTCTTCGGCGGCCGCGCCAGCGAATGGCTCAGCCGTACCACCGCCGACGGCCACAAGGTGGTGTTCGGCCCCGGCACCATTCCCTCGCACGGCATGTTCGGCTGGATCACCCTGTCGCTGCTGCTGTGCCTGCTGGTGGGCGCCTATGCCTATGTCCGGCGCCTGCTGCGCCCGCTGGACGACATACGCGCCGGGGCCGAACGCTTCGGCCGCGGGGTGTTCGACACGCCCATCCCGCTGCGCCGGCGCGATGAGCTCGGAGACCTGGCCGCGCGCATCAACACCATGGCGCACGACATCAAGGCCATGCTGGACGCCAAGCGCGGGCTGCTGCTGGCGCTGAGCCACGAGCTGCGCTCGCCGCTGACGCGCGCGCGCCTCAATGCCGAACTGCTGCCGGTGCAGGGCGAAGGCAGTGCGCCGCGTGAACGCGACGCGCTGCTGCGCGACCTCGGCGAGATGCGCGACCTGATCAGCGACCTGCTCGAAAGCGAACGCCTGGCCAGCCCGCACGCGGCCCTGCAGCGCGAGACCGTGGACCTGGCCGCGCTGGCGCGCGAGGTGGTGGCCGACATGCCGCAGGCGGCCGCCGTGGCGCTGGACCTGGCGCCGGATTTGCCGGCGCTGGCGCTGGACCGCATGCGCGTTCGCCTGCTGCTGCGCAACCTGCTGGACAACGCGCTGCGCTACAGCGCCGGCGCGGCGCAGCCGCCGCGTTTGTCGCTACAGGCCGGGGACGGCGGCGGTGTGGTGCTGGAGGTGCGCGACTTCGGCCCCGGCGTGGACCCGGCGCAGCTGGCGCACCTGACCGAGCCTTTTTTCCGCACCGACGGCGCGCGCCAGCGCGCCACCGGCGGCGTGGGCCTGGGCATGTATCTGTGCCGGCTGGTGGCGCAGGCCCACGGCGCGACGCTGGAGGTGCGCAATGCGGCGCCGGGGCTGGCGGTGCAGGTGCTGTGGCGTTAGCCTCGGCTCAGCCGGCAGGCGGCCTGCTCTTGCTGTACATCACATCGGTACGCAGGACGTACTTTGTGCCGCTTGCAATCGGCGCACCCTGGTGCCTCATGGCGTGGGGAAAGACGAGCGCCATCCCGGCGGACGGTTTGATGATTTCCCATTGGAACTCCGTGTTTCCGCCTTCATAGTCCTCATTGAGGTAGATGATGAAAGTCAGCAAGCTGACTTCGTCGTCGCTCTTGAAGTAGAACCCGTCCTTGTGCCATTTGAAATACTGGCCGGGGACATAGCGGTAAAACCGGAAGCGCTCGTTGAACCCTGACAAGGTCCACTGGTCGAGCACGTCCGGAAGGAAAGGCCGCGCGCGTTCAAACAGGGTTTGTGCGAGCGCCGGATCGTCAAAAACAATCCGGTCGTTGTTCCTGATCTCCCTGGCTATTTCGGATCCATTGGCGGTCTGGATGGCGGCCTCTTCATAGCCGGTTTCCTCGCTGCCGCCGATGTAGGCGGCGCATTCCTGCGACGTCAGGAATTCCTTGAGCGTGAACAGGCCTGCGCCGTGGCTGATCTTTTCCATGGGGGACTCGTTGTTTTTGATGGGCCTGATCATAGGGTCCGTTCGGCGTCGGCGCCGTGTCCCGCGCACACCTCGCGTACACAGCCGCGCAGCCAGCGGTGCGCCGGGTCGGCATCCAGCCGCGGATGCCACAGCAAGGACACGGTGAATTCGGGCGTGGGCACCGGCAGGGCAAAGCTCAGCATGCCGGCGCGCAGCTTGCCGGTATGGCGTTCGGGCACGCTGGCGACCAGATCGGATGCACCGGCCAGGGCCAGCGCCGCCGAAAAACTGCCGACGATGGCGGCGACCTCTCTTTGCAGGCCCAGCGGCGCCAGGGCTTCGTCCACCGGCTCGGCGCCCAGGCCGCGCCGCGAGACGGCGATGTGCCGGGCGGCCGCATACCGCGCGGGTGTGATTTCGCCCTCGGCCAGCGGGTGGCCCTGGCGCACCACGCCTATGAAGCGGTCGCGAAACAAGGCCTGCACGCGCAGCTCGGGCGCGGTGGCCTTGCCGATCACGCCGGTTTCGAGGTCGACGTCGCCGTCGCGCAGCGGCGTGCTGTCCTTGTCGAGTTTTTGCACAAAACACAGGCGCACGCCGGGCGCTTCCCGGCTCAAGCGGGCAAGCAGCGCGGGTCCGAAGTTCTCCACAAAACCTTCACGCGTGCGCAGGGTGAAGGTGCGCGCCAGCTGCGGGAGGTCGAGTTTCTCGGCGGGGCGCAGCACGGCCTGCGCGTCCTGCACCAGCCGGCCGACCTGCTCGCGCAGTTCCACGGCCCGGGGTGTAGGCACCAGGCCGCGCCCGGCCCTGACCAGCAGCGGGTCGCCCGTGGTCTCGCGCAGGCGGGCCAGCGCCCGGCTCATGGCCGAGGGACTGAGCCGCAAACGCCGGGCCGCGCCGGCCACGCTGCCTTCGGCGAGCAGCACGTCGAGGACCACCAGCAGGTTGAAATCAGGCATGGACATGCCCGCACCATAGCGCATTTGCGCTTGGCATGGCGTCAAACGCACGAATAAAGTGCAAATGCTGCGTCTTCCGCTATGTCCGGCAAAAACCTACGCTTGGGACAGCCCTGTTTCGGGCCTTGTCTAAATAAGAAAGCGGAGTCCATGTCCAAACCAATCCCTGCAAAACCCGGTGCCGGCGCGGCATCGCCGCCCATGCCGCCCGCGGTCCGCTGGGCGCTGGCCAGCCTGTCGCTGTCCATGCTGCTGTCCGCACTGGGCACCAGCATCGCCAATGTGGGCCTGCCCACGCTGGCGCAGGCCTTCAACGCGTCTTTTCAGGAGGTGCAGTGGATAGTGCTGGCCTACCTGCTGGCCATCACCACCCTGATCGTGGGCGCCGGGCGGCTGGGCGACATGCTCGGGCGGCGGCGCCTGCTGCTGGCCGGCATTGGCCTGTTCACAACGGCTTCGCTGCTGTGCGCCGCCGCGCCCACGCTGGGGCTGCTGGTGGCGGCCCGCGCGCTGCAGGGCCTGGGTGCCGCCGTGATGATGGCGCTGACCATGGCTTTTGTCGGCGAGACGGTGCCCAAGGCCAGGACCGGCAGCGCCATGGGACTGCTGGGAACCATGTCGGCGGTGGGCACTGCCCTGGGCCCTTCTCTGGGCGGCGTGCTGATCGCCGGCCTGGGCTGGCGGGCGCTGTTTTTCGTCAACCTGCCGCTGGGGCTGCTGGCGCTGTTCCTGGCCTGGCGCTACCTGCCGCCGGACCGCGCGGCCGGTGCCAAAAAAACCGGCAAGGCCGGTTTTGATGCGCTGGGCACGCTGCTGCTGGCTTTGGCGCTCGCGGCCTATGCACTGGCCGTGACCCTGGGGCGCGGCAGTTTCGGTCCGCTCAATATCGCGCTGCTGCTGGCGGCGGCCCTGGGTGCTGGCCTGTTTGTGCTCACCCAGTCGCGGGTCGCATCGCCGCTGCTGCGGCTGGCGATGTTCCGCGACCGCGTGCTGAGCGCGAGCCTCGTGATGAACGTGCTGGTCGCCACGGTGATGATGGCGACGCTGGTGGTCGGGCCTTTCTATTTGTCCCGCGCGCTGGGGCTGGGCACGGCCATGGTCGGGCTGGTGCTGTCGGTGGGTCCGGTGATTTCCGCGCTGAGCGGTGTGCTGGCGGGCCGGCTGGTCGACCGTCTGGGCGCGTCGGTCATGGTGGCCGCGGGGCTGGCCGCCATGGTGGCGGGCTCGGCGGCGCTTTCGGTGCTGCCGGGGCTGTTCGGCCTGGCGGGCTATCTCGCCGCCATCGCCGTGCTGACGCCGGGTTACCAGCTGTTCCAGGCCGCCAACAACACGGCGGTCATGGTGGATGTGCCGACGGACCGGCGCGGCGTGGTCTCCGGCCTGCTCAATCTGTCGCGCAACCTGGGCTTGATCACAGGGGCTTCCGTCATGGGTGCTGTGTTCGCGTTGGCCTCGGCGGCCAGCGACATCACGGCGGCCAGCCCAGACGCGGTGGCCGGCGGCATGCGCATCAGCTTCGCGGTCGCGGCCGTGCTGGCCGCCGCCGCGCTGGCCCTGGCACTCGGCAGCCGCGCGCTGGCGGCGCGCCCTAGCGCGCCCGCGTGCCCAGCACCGCCGCGCCTATGATCATCGCCGCGGCCAGGCCTATGCTCCAGCTCAGCGCGCGGCCGCTGACCCCCATCAGCAGCGCGGTGGAGCCCAGCGGCGTGAGGTAGCTCAGGATGCCTATCTGCCGGGCGTCGCCGAGCTTGAGGGCTTTGTCCCAGAGGAAAAAGGCCGCGCCCAGCGGGCCCAGGCCCATCACGGCCAGCAGCCCCCAGTCTTGCGCCGACAGGATCGCCGCCGGCTCCAGCGCCCAGTGGCACAGCAGCGAGAGCAGGCCCGACACCAAGCCGAACAGGCCTATGGCCGCCGTGGGAAAAGCCGGCACGCGCTGGGTCAGCAGCGAGTAGCTGGCCCAGATAAAGGCCGAGCCCAACGCCGGCAGGTAGCCCCAGGACCAGCCGCCCGCAGAAGATCCGCCGGCCGCGCCCAGGATGGCGATGGCTGCGCCGGCAAAACCCAGCAGGGCGGCGGCCACATGCACGCCGCGCAGTCGCACGCCGCGAAGAAACAGCGGCGCCAGCACCACCATGAACAGCGGCCACAGGTAGTTGACCAGGTTGGCCTCGACGGCGGGCGCGTGGCGCAGCGCGATAAAGAGCAGGAAGTGAAAACCGAAAAGGCCGTAGATGCCCAGGGCCAGTGTGGCGGGCGGGATGCGCCATTGCCGCCTGTCCCTGAGCACAAAGGGCAGGGCCAGTGTGCTGCCGACCAGCAACGCGGCGCCGGTCAGCAAAAAGGGCGGCACGTGCTTGAGCGACACGCCGAGCGAGGCCAACAAGGCCCAGAGGGCGATGGCGCCGAGTGCATAAAGATTGGCAGGCATGCGGCGAGGATAAAAGCCGCCGCGCCGGGCATCGTCGCGCAACGACGCTGTTCCAGCGCGCAATGACGTTTAAGGGCCTGCGCCAGAGCCATGTGCGCCTGCCGTCCTACAGGAATGCCTACATCCGGTAACCAGTTTCACCTGGCGGGCGTGTGCCGGACACTTCCCGGGTGCGGGTGGCGCGTTCAATGAAGGTGCAGATGTTCTGACAACAAACCGAGGCCTGCGGCCTCAAGGAGACCCTCATGAAAAAGCTTTCCATCCTCCTGCTCTCGCTGGTGGGCTTTCTGGCCTTGTCGGGCTGCGTGGCCTATCCCGTGCCTTACGACAACGGGCCGCATTACCGCGGCGGCCCCGGCCCTGGCCCGCGCTATGACCGTGACGGCGACGGTGTCAGCGACCGCTACGACCGCCGGCCCAACAACCCCTATCGTTATTGAGCTTGGGAAGCGTTCGACTGCCGCCTGAGCGCGGCCGTCAGCGCCGAGGGCGAGTGGTAGCCGCAGTGCAGCGCGGTGTCGGCCACGCTCATGCCGCGGTCGCGCAGCCGCAAGGCCAGTTCCAGGCGTTGCCGGCGCAGCCAGTGCATCACGCTGAGGCCGGTTTCACGCCGGCAGCGCGCGGCGAACTGCGTGGGGCTTAAAAATACCTGTGCGGCGAGCTGCGCCACGCTGAGCGGTTCGTGCAGGCGCTGCTGCGTCCAGGCGGCCAGCTGTTCCCAGTCGATGGGGCGGCGGTAGCGCGTGGTGCGCGGCGCATGCTGCGTCAGCGGCTGCCACGATTCCAGCAGCAGGGCCGGACCGTAGTGCTGGGCCAGACTGCCGCGTTGCTGCAGCGCGTGGGCCAGGTAGTTGCCCAGTGCCAGGGCCTGTTCGGCATGGGCCGGGTCGGCGGCGCAGCGCGCCCAGCCGGCGTGTGGGGTGTCCAGCACGATGCAGCGGCTGCCTTCGCGCGATTCGAAGTCATGGTGCTCGCCGGGCGCGATCACACAGCCCTGGCCGGCCGCGATGCGGCGTCCGCGCCCCTGCACCTCAAGTTCGAGCACGCCGTCCAGGCCCAGCAGGATCTGGAAATGCGGGTGCGCATGGCTGCCGTGCGAGGCGCCGTAGCGGCGCAGCGACAGGGAGCCTTGCGGCGCGTTCATGTTCCGTGGATCAAAGGGCGGCAGCCGCCGCGTCGGCCTTGTCGGCCACGCCGGCGGCGTGGGCCTGCTGGTCGGCGTGGTAGCTGCTGCGCACCATGGCGCCCACGGCGGCGTGGGTAAAGCCCATCTTGTAGGCCTCTTGCTCGAACATCTTGAAGGTGTCGGGGTGCACGTAGCGGCGCACCGGCAGGTGGCTGGTCGACGGCGCGAGGTACTGGCCGATCGTCAGCATGTCGATGTTGTGGGCGCGCATGTCGCGCATGACCTGCAGGATTTCCTCGTCGGTCTCGCCCAGGCCCACCATGATGCCGCTCTTGGTCGGCACATCGGGGTGCAGGGCCTTGAACTTCTTGAGCAGGTTCAGGCTGAAGGCGTAGTCGCTGCCGGGGCGCGCTTCTTTATAGAGGCGCGGCGCGGTTTCGAGGTTGTGGTTCATCACGTCGGGCGGCGCGGCTTTGAGGATTTCGAGCGCGCGGTCGTCGCGGCCGCGGAAGTCGGGCACCAGGATTTCAATCGTGGTGGCGGGCGAGAGCTCGCGGATTTTCTGGATGCATTCGACAAAATGGCCGCTGCCGCCGTCGCGCAGGTCGTCGCGGTCCACGCTGGTGATCACTACGTATTTGAGCTTCAGGGCCGCGATGGTTTTCGCCAGGTTCAGCGGCTCGTTGACGTCCAGCGGGTCCGGCCGGCCGTGGCCCACGTCGCAGAACGGGCAGCGGCGCGTGCACTTGTCGCCCATGATCATGAAGGTGGCCGTGCCCTTGCCGAAGCATTCGCCGATATTGGGGCAGCTGGCTTCCTCGCAGACGGTGTTGAGCTTGTTCTCGCGCAGGATCTGCTTGATCTCGTAAAAACGCGTGGTCGGGCTGCCGGCCTTGACGCGGATCCAGTCGGGCTTCTTGAGCATTTCGCCCTGCACCACCTTGACGGGGATGCGCGAGAGCTTGGCCGCGGCCTTTTGTTTGGCCAGCGGGTTGTAGCCTTCCAGGGCCTGGACCTCGCGGACCACGGGGTTGGCGAGGGCTTGGAGAGGGTCGGGTGTGCTCATGGGTGTGTTTCGTGTTGGCGGCGGGTGGCTTTGCGCTTCAGGGAACTTCAAGGCGCCAGGTAGGTGGCGAGCTTGCGGCCCAGCACATCCGCGGCGTCCTGCCAGCTTGCCGATACCCCGATTGTAGAAAGGTCTGTGGTTTGCAGTCCTACGTAGCCGCAAGGGTTGATGCGCGAGAAGGGTTCCAGGTCCATGGCCACATTGAGCGCCACGCCGTGGTAGGTGCAGTGCCGGCTGACCTTGATGCCCAGGGCCGCGATCTTGCCCAGGCCGCGAAACGGGTCGGCCGGGTGCATCGGGCCGGTCAGCGCGGCGTGCGAGGCCGGGTCGTCCAGGCGCACATAAATGCCGGGCGAGCCGGCCACGCGGTGGCCCGTGACGCCGAAGTGCGCCAGGGTCTTGATGACCGATTCCTCGATGCGGTAGACGTATTCCTTGACGTAGTAGCCGGCGCGCTTCAAGTCAATGAGCGGATAGGCCACGACCTGGCCGGGGCCGTGGTAGGTCACCTGGCCGCCGCGGTTGGTCTGCACCACCGGGATGGCACCGGGATTGAGCACATGGTCGGGCTTGCCCGCCAGGCCCTGGGTATAGACCGGCGGGTGCTCGCAAATCCACAGCTGGTCGGCCTCGCCCTCATCGGCGCCCGGGTGGCGGGCGGCCGTGAAGGCTTGCATGGCTTCGTAGGTGGGCAGGTAGTCGACCCGGCCCAGGTGGCGTGGTTCTGCCTGCATTTGCGGCGTTATCGTGGCCTAGAGGACCACCTTGACCATGGGATGCGTGGACAGCGTGCGGTAGAGCTCATCGAGCTGTTCGCGGCTGGTGGCGGTGACAGTGACGGTGACGCCCAGGTATTTGCCGCCCTTGCTTTCACGCAGCTCTATGGTGGAGGCGTCGAAAGCCGGGTCGAACTGGTGCGCCACCGAGGTGATGGCGGCGACCAGCCCGTCCACCTTGTGGCCCATGACCTTGATGGGAAACTGTGACGGGTATTCGATCAGCGATTCCTGGCGCGCAGGCCCGGAGCCGGGGACTCCGATGATTTTCGGGGTGTCGGGAGATGTGGTCATGGCAAGGGGTCCTTTCAGGCCTGTTTGGCGCGCTGGTATTGAGCGTACAGCTTGGCATAAATGGGGCCGGGCTTGCCCTTTTCCAGCCCGTGGCCCACGGGCTGCCCGTCCAGCAGGGTGACCGGCAGCACTTCCTTGGTGGCCGAGGACAGCAAAAGCTCGTCGGCCGCCAGCACTTCGGCGCGCGTGATGCGGCGCAGCTCAAAGGGGATGCCGGCGGCGCGGCAGATTTCCTCGATCAGGCCGAAGCGTATGCCTTCCAGCACCAGGTTGTCCTTGGGCGGGCCCAGCACCTTGCCGTCCTTGACGATCCAGACGTTGCTCGAAGCGGCTTCGCTGAGGTGCTCGCCGCGAAACATCACGGTTTCCACCGCGCCGGCGTCGACGCTGATCTGGCGCGCGAACACCGCGCCCAGCAGGCTGGTGCTTTTGATGTGGGCTTTTTCCCAGCGGAAGTCGTCGGCCGTCACACAGGCCACGCCGGCTTCGCGCTGCTGCGCGCTGGGCAGCTTCATGGTGTTGGCCATCACGAACACGGTGGGCGCGAGGCCGGGCAGCATGGGATGGTCGCGCATGGCGACGCCGCGGCTGACCTGGATGTAGACCAGCTGGTTGCCGCCGCCGGCCGGCGCGGCGGTGGATTGCGCGTGGGCCGCGACCAGCTTCAGGGCCACGGCCTGCCACTCGGTGCGCGTCATCGGGTTCGGGATGCGCAGCTCGGCCAGGCTGCGCTCCAGGCGCGCCATGTGCTGCTCAAAACGGAACAGCCGGCCGCCGTAGGCCGGCACCACTTCGTACACGCCGTCGCCGAAGATGAAGCCGCGGTCCATCACGCTGATCTTGGCGTCCTTGAGGGGGGTGTATTCGCCGTTGAGGTAGCAGGGCGTGTCGGGAAGGCTGGGGGAAAGCGTGGTCATGGTGGCTTGAAGCAAAGAAAGAAGGAAGAAAAAGAAAGAAGCGTAAATACCCGATTGTCCAGGGTCCGGTGCTTAACGGCGGCGGCGCTTGAACCAGATGCGCAAACGCCAGGCCAGCTTGACCAGCAGGTAGCCGGTGGTGGAGCCCAGCACCGCGAACAGGCCCATGCCCAGTATGGCAGGCCCGCCAAACGAAGCCAGCCAGCCGATGACACCCGCGCCTTCGGACATGGGAACCGGCGGCGGCGCGTCCAGCAGCAGGCTGCCGGCCTGGTAAGCCAGCCAGAGCCAGAAACCCACGGTGAAGGGGTTGGTGATGAAAGTGATGCCGACGGCGACGGGAATATTGGCGCGCCACCAGACGCTGTGGGCGGCGGCCGCGACGATTTGCGCGAAGGGCAGGGCAAAGGCCCAGAAGATGCCTATGGCCGCGCCGCGCGCCACGGCTTCGTGCTGCAGCCGCCACAGCTGCGGGTCCAGCAGGCGGTGCGCCACGGGCCTGAGCCAGGGATGGGCGGCCAGCGCCTCACGGGTCGGCACCGACGCCTTCAGGCGCTCCAGCCAGCCGGCTTTTTTTCGGGGTTCGGGCCGCGCCTTCTTCACGCGAGAAAAATGACGGCGGCGATGGCCAGCGCGCCCAGTGCGAGATTGGCCATGGCCAGGGTGGCGATCTGCCCGACACGGCGCCCGCCTTCGGGCCAGTCGGACGCGGCCACGGCCTGCTTGAGGCGGCGGAAGGGGCCGAAATACAGGTGGCCGAAAAGCGCGAACATCAAAAGGCCGAGGCCGAACATCATGTGCCAGCCGGTGGGCGCGCTTTTCATGCCGACGGCCAGCAGCATGGCCAGTCCCGTCAGCAGCAGGACCGCGATGCCGGCCCACACCCCGACGAAGAAACGCCGCAGAACCTGCGCGATCAGGGGCAGGCGCTGCGGCGGCGCGAGCTGTTCGGCCGCGGCGGGGCGCAGGGCGAACAGCATGAAGGAAATCCCGCCCAGCCAGGCGATGGCGGCGGCGAGGTGCAGGAATTTCATCAGGGCGTGCATGGGGATCTTTCAGTGGGGCGTTGCGAGTCAGCCCATTGTGAACCACCACCTGCCGCCTGCCTTGGCGCGCGCTTGAGAGGCCCCTAATTCACCCGGTAGCGGGGTTTTTTATGGGGGTGCAGGGGTTTCTACGTATAATCAAGGGCTTTGCTAATAGCGGCCCCTGTAACTTTCCCGTAATTTGTAGGTTTCAGAATGACAAATTCGGCGAATTCGGCGACGGACCCGGTCCCCCGGGCAGTTACATATGAGCTTGAGGCGGACGACGAGGGTTTCAAGACCCTGACGCGGGAAGAAGCCCAAAAGCTTCGTGAAACGAGTCCGTCGATCTCCCCCTGGTCGGTATTGGCGGGGCAACTGGTGGTCGGGGTTCTGGTGGCATGTGCCACCTGGGCGCTGACAGGCCAGCGGTCCGCCGGCTGGTCGGCGCTCTACGGGGCGCTGGCGGTGGTGATTCCGGCCGCGCTGTTTGCGCGCGGCTTGACCGGCAAAGTGTGGTCCATGAACCCAGGCACTGCGGTGGCTGGTTTCTTTTTGTGGGAAATGGTCAAGATCGCCTTGACGGTGGCAATGCTGTTTGCCGCGCCAAGGCTGGTTTCGATGCTGAGTTGGCCGGCCATGCTGGTCGGCCTGGTGGTGACAATGAAAACGTCCTGGCTCGCGCTGTTGTTCGCGGTCAGGAAAAATAAACTTTGAGGCGAGCAATAAATGGCTGCTGAGAATGCTGCTGGACATGGCGGTCCAACCGCCGGTGAATACATCGTTCACCACCTGACGCACTGGCGCAACAAGGAACTTGTTGGTCCGTTCGATCTGAGCGTCATCAATATTGATTCCACCGTTTTCACCATTTTGCTGGGTGTGCTCGGTTGCTTCCTGCTCTGGAAAGCCGCCCGCAAAGCCACCTCCGGCGTTCCCGGCCGTTTCCAGGCCGCGGTTGAAATCCTCGTCGAAATGGTCGACGCGCAGGCCAAGGGCATCGTGCACAACGCCGAAAGCCGCAAGCTGGTCGCGCCGCTGGCCCTCACCGTGTTTGTCTGGATTTTCCTGCTGAACGCCATGGATTTGCTGCCGGTCGACCTGCTGCCGGTTATCTGGGCCTGGATCTATGGCGTCGCCGGCCATGATGCGCACCACGCTTACATGCGCTCGGTGCCCACCGCCGACCTCTCCATCACCATGGGCCTGTCCATGGGCGTGCTGATCACCTGCCTGGTCTACAACGTCAAGATCAAGGGCCTGGGCGGCTGGATCCACGAGCTGTTCACCGCGCCCTTCGGCAACCACTGGGCGCTGTACCCCTTCAACTTCCTGATGCAGGTCATCGAGTTCGTCGCCAAGACGGTCTCGCACGGCATGCGACTGTTCGGCAACATGTATGCCGGCGAACTGATTTTCCTGCTGATCGCCCTGATGGGCGGTGCCTGGTCGCTGTCGGCGACCGGCATCGGCCTGGCCATAGGCCACATCATCGCGGGCTCGGCCTGGGCGATTTTCCACATCCTGATCATCACGCTGCAAGCCTTCGTGTTCATGATGCTGACGCTGGTGTACATCGGCCAGGCGCACGATCACCACTAATCAGTTGTCCCCGTTTCCCGTTTTTCTTTTTTCTCTCGTAACCAAAGTCCTAAGGAGTCATCATGGAAGTTATTAGTTTTGTCGCTCTGGCCGCTGGCCTCATCATCGGCCTCGGTGCTGTCGGCGCCTGTATCGGCATCGGCATCATGGGCAGCAAATACCTCGAAGCAGCTGCACGCCAGCCTGAGCTGATGGGCGAACTGCAGACCAAGATGTTCCTGCTGGCCGGTCTGATCGACGCCGCTTTCATTATCGGCACGGGTATCGCGCTGTGGTTCGCCACCGCCAACCCCTTCCTGGCGCAAATCGCCAACCTGCCCAAGTAAGCATTGATCAAAGTCCCAAGAATGTCATTCCTTCGGGCCGGCTTCCAGCTGGGCCCCAAGGGAAAGGATGAGCAGTGAGCATTACCGGTACCCTTATTGTCCAGCTGATCGTGTTCCTGATTTTGGTCGGGTTCACGATGAAGTTTGTGTGGCCACCCATCGCGGCGGCCCTGGACGCGCGTGCGCAAAAAATCGCTGACGGCCTTGCTGCTGCCGACAAAGCCAAGTCCGAACTCTCCGTCGCCAACAAGCGCGTGGAAGAAGAGCTGGCCAAGTCGCGCAACGAAGCGGCCGTGCGCCTGGCCGAAGCCGAGCGCCGGGGCCAGGCCCTGATCGAAGAAGCCAAGGCCAAGGCCACCGAGGAAGGCGGCAAGATCATTGCCGCCGCCAAGGCCGAAGCCGAGCAGCAGGCCGTGAAGGCCCGCGAAGCCCTGCGCGAGCAGGTGGCTGCGCTGGCCGTCAAGGGCGCCGAGCAGATTCTGCGCAAGGAAGTCAATGCCGGTGTGCATGCTGACTTGCTGGGCCGCCTGAAGACCGAACTCTAAGCGAGCATCAACATGGCCGAACTAGCCACCATTGCCCGTCCCTACGCCGAAGCGCTGTTCAAGGCCTCCGGCTCCGACCTGGGCGGCACCGCCGCCTGGCTCGACGAGCTGGCCGCCATCGCTGCGAATGCGCAGCTGCAGCAGTACGCCGGCAACCCCGGCGTCACTTCGGCGCAGGCGTTCGACGTGATTTCGGGCGTTGCCAAGACCAAACTGCCGGACGCCGCGAAAAACTTCCTGCGCACGGTGATCGAGAACGGCCGCCTCAGCGTCCTGCCGGAAATCGCCGCGCAGTTCCGTGTCCTGAAAAACGCGCAGAGCGGTTCGTCCGATGCGACCGTCTACAGCGCTTTTGCGCTCGACGGCGCGGCGCTGGCCGACCTGTCGGCAACGCTGGAAAAACGCTTTGGCAAGAAGCTCAATCTCCAGGTTGAGCTGGAGCCGGCCCTGATAGGCGGCGTGCGAGTCGTGGTGGGTGACGAGGTGCTGGACACCTCGGTCAAAGCCCGTTTAGAGCAAATGAAAGTGGCGCTGATCTCCTGAGCCCGGTGCTCAGGCGCCACCCGCAGGTTTTTAGCCAACAACATACTGAAAGAAGGAAAGAGTCATGCAACTCAATCCCGCAGAAATTTCTGAACTGATCAAGAGCCGTATCGAAGGCCTGACCGGCAGCAGCGACATCCGCAACCAGGGTACCGTGGTGTCCGTCACCGACGGTATCGTCCGCATCCACGGCCTGTCCGACGTGATGCAGGGCGAAATGCTGGAATTCCCCGCAACCGCCGACGGCACCCCCACCTACGGCCTGGCGCTGAACCTCGAGCGCGACTCGGTCGGCTCCGTGATCCTGGGCGAATACGAACACATAGCCGAAGGCGACACCGTCAAGTGCACGGGCCGCATTCTGGAAGTGCCTGTCGGCCCCGAGCTGCTCGGCCGCGTGGTGAACGCCCTGGGCCAGCCCATCGACGGCAAGGGCCCGATCAATGCCAAGATGACCGACGTGATCGAAAAGGTCGCGCCCGGCGTGATCGCCCGTAAATCCGTCGACCAGCCCCTGCAGACCGGCCTGAAGTCCATCGACTCCATGGTGCCCGTCGGCCGCGGCCAGCGCGAACTGATCATCGGCGACCGCCAGACCGGCAAGACCGCCGTGGCCATCGACGCCATCATCAACCAGAAGGGCAAGGGCGTTTCCTGCGTCTACGTCGCGATCGGCCAGAAGGCTTCCTCGATCAAGAACGTGGTGCGCGCGCTGGAGCAAGCCGGCGCGATGGAATACACCATCGTCGTGGCCGCTGCAGCTTCCGAATCCGCCGCCATGCAATACGTCAGCGCCTACTCCGGCTGCACCATGGGCGAATACTTCCGCGACCGCGGCGAAGACGCGCTGATCGTGTATGACGACCTGTCCAAGCAGGCCGTGGCTTACCGCCAGGTCTCGCTGCTGCTGCGCCGCCCGCCGGGCCGCGAAGCCTACCCCGGCGACGTGTTCTACCTGCACAGCCGCCTGCTCGAGCGCGCAGCCCGCGTGAACGAGAAGTATGTTGAAGACTTCACCAAGGGTGCGGTCAAAGGCAAGACCGGTTCGCTGACCGCGCTGCCCATCATCGAAACGCAGGCCGGCGACGTGTCCGCTTTCGTGCCGACCAACGTGATCTCGATCACCGACGGCCAGATCTTCCTGGAAACCAGCCTGTTCAACGCCGGTATCCGTCCCGCGATCAACGCCGGTATCTCGGTGTCGCGCGTCGGTGGCGCCGCCCAGACCAAGCTGATCAAGAACCTGTCCGGCGGTATCCGTACCGACCTGGCCCAGTACCGTGAACTGGCTGCCTTCGCGCAGTTCGCTTCCGACCTGGACGAAGCCACCCGCAAGCAGCTGGACCGCGGTGCCCGCGTGACCGAACTGCTCAAGCAGGCCCAGTACTCGCCTTTGTCGATTTCCAACATGGCCGCCACGCTGTTCGCCGTGAACAAGGGCTTCATGGACGACATCGAAGTCAAGAAGGTCCTGGCTTTCGAACACGGCCTGCACGCCTACCTGAAGGACAAGAACGCGGCCCTGATGGCCAAGCTCGAAGCCAACAAGGCCATGGACAAGGACGCTGAGGCTGAACTGAACGCGGCCGTGACCGAGTTCAAGAAGTCGTTTGCCTGATCTCGCCTGACCTCATCGTCAAGCAGGTAATTAAGCAACCCTCAGGAACCCCTTAGGAATCCATATGGCAGCAGGCAAGGAAATACGCGGCAAGATCAAATCGGTGGAAAACACCAAGAAGATCACCAAGGCCATGGAGATGGTGGCCGCCTCCAAGATGCGCAAGGCGCAGGAGCGGATGCGCGCTGCCCGTCCTTACAGCGACAAGATCCGCAATATCACGGCCAACCTGAGTCAGGCCAACCCCGAGTACACCCACGCGTTCATGGAGTCCAACGACGCCAAGGCCACCGGGTTCATCGTGGTGACGACCGACAAGGGCCTGTGCGGCGGCATGAACACCAACGTGCTGCGCGCCGTGACGGCCAAGCTCAAGGAAGTGCAGGCCGCCGGCCATGACGCTCGGGCGGTGGCCATCGGCAACAAGGGCCTCGGTTTTCTCAACCGCGTGGGCGCCAAGGTGGTGTCGCACGCGACCCAGCTCGGCGACAAGCCGCACCTGGAAAAACTGATAGGCCCCGTCAAGGTGCTGCTCGACGCGTACAGCGAAGGCAAGATCAACGCGGTGTACCTGTGCTACACCAAGTTCATCAACACCATGCGCCAGGAGCCCGTGGTCGAGCAGTTGCTGCCTTTGACGGCCGCGCACCTGCAGGCCGACAAGGACCAGCACGGCTGGGACTACATCTACGAACCCGACGCGCAGACCGTGATCGACGACCTGCTGGTTCGCTACGTGGAAGCGCTGGTGTACCAGGCGGTCGCCGAGAACATGGCGTCCGAGCAGTCCGCCCGCATGGTGGCCATGAAGGCCGCCACCGACAACGCCGGCAGCGTGATCGGCGAACTCAAGCTGGTTTACAACAAAACGCGTCAAGCGGCGATCACGAAAGAACTTTCGGAAATCGTTGCCGGTGCTGCAGCGGTTTAAGCCGCCACACCCGATTTAAAGATTTAAAGAAACGGAAAAGGATTCAATCATGGCTCAGGCTCAAGGCAAGATTGTTCAGTGTATTGGTGCGGTGGTTGACGTGGAATTCGCGCGCGACCAGATGCCCAAGATTTATGACGCGCTCAAGATGGAAGGCTCCGCGCTGACGCTGGAAGTCCAGCAGCAGCTGGGCGACGGCATCGTGCGCACCATCGCGCTGGGCACCTCCGACGGCCTGCGCCGCGGCAACGTCGTGTACAACACCGGCGCCAACATCACGGTTCCCGTGGGCAAGGCCACGCTGGGCCGCATCATGGACGTGCTGGGTTCGCCCATCGACGAGCGCGGCCCGGTCGACCAGACCCTGACCGCCCCCATCCACCGCAAGGCGCCCGCGTACGACGAACTGTCGCCTTCGCAGGAACTGCTGGAAACCGGCATCAAGGTGATCGATTTGGTCTGCCCCTTCGCCAAGGGCGGCAAGGTGGGCCTGTTCGGCGGCGCCGGCGTCGGCAAGACCGTGAACATGATGGAACTGATCAACAACATCGCCAAGGCGCACTCGGGCCTGTCCGTGTTCGCCGGTGTGGGTGAGCGTACCCGCGAAGGCAATGACTTCTACCACGAGATGGCCGACTCCGGCGTCGTGAACCTCGAGAACCTCGGCGAATCCAAAGTGGCCATGGTTTACGGCCAGATGAACGAGCCCCCAGGGAACCGTCTGCGCGTCGCGCTGACGGGCCTCACCATCGCCGAATCCTTCCGTGACGAAGGCCGCGATGTGCTGTTCTTCGTGGACAACATCTACCGCTACACGCTGGCCGGTACCGAAGTGTCCGCGCTGCTGGGCCGTATGCCTTCCGCCGTGGGTTACCAGCCCACGCTGGCCGAGGAAATGGGCCGCCTGCAAGAGCGTATTACCTCCACCAAGGTCGGCTCCATCACCTCCATCCAGGCCGTTTACGTCCCTGCCGATGACTTGACCGATCCGTCGCCCGCCACCACCTTCGCTCACCTGGACTCCACCGTGGTGCTCTCGCGCGACATCGCTTCGCTGGGTATCTACCCCGCGGTCGATCCGCTGGACTCCACCAGCCGCCAGCTGGACCCGAACGTCGTCGGCGAAGACCACTACAACACGGCCCGCGCCGTGCAGGGCACGCTGCAGCGCTACAAGGAACTGCGCGACATCATCGCGATTCTGGGCATGGACGAACTGGCCCCTGAAGACAAGCTGGCCGTGGCCCGCGCCCGCAAGATCCAGCGTTTCCTGTCGCAGCCTTTCCACGTTGCTGAAGTGTTCACCGGCTCGCCCGGCAAGTACGTCAGCCTGGCTGAAACGATTCGCGGCTTCAAGATGATTGTGTCCGGCGAGTGCGATCACCTGCCGGAACAGGCTTTCTACATGGTCGGCACGATCGACGAAGCCTTCGAAAAAGCCAAAAAAGTCGCCTAAAGCGGCGTAACCGGCCGCCTGGCGTTGTTGGCGTGCTCAATGTGCACTTGCACATTTCCGCGCGCCGCCTAGCCAGACAGCCGCTTACTTGCTTTAGCCCGACTTTTTTCAAGGAGTAAAAAGATGAGCACCATTCACGTCGACGTCGTATCCGCAGAAGAGTCCATCTTCTCGGGCGAAGCCAAGTTCGTGGCATTGCCCGGCGAGGCTGGCGAGCTGGGCATTTACCCGCGCCACACGCCGCTGATCACCCGCATCAAGCCGGGTGCCGTGCGCATTGAAAAAGCCGACGGCACGGAAGAGTTCGTCTTCGTGGCCGGCGGCCTGCTCGAAGTGCAACCCAACTGCGTGACGGTGTTGAGCGACACCGCCATCCGCGGCAAGGACCTGGACGAGACCAAGGCCAGCGAAGCCAAGGCTGCCGCCGAGGAAGCGCTGAAGAACGCCAAGAGCGACATCGACATCGCCATGGCCCAGTCCGAACTCGCCGTCATGGCCGCGCAGATCGCCGCTTTGCGCAAATACCGCCAGAAGAAATAAAAACAAGCCTTGCCGGCCTTATCGCCGGAATGCAGCAAGCCCCTGCCGAAAGCCAGGGGCTTTTTTCATGGGCGGCGCATGACCGGTAATCCTTTCGCACTCATGCTGTTGTGCCAGCGCCTCAGCTTAACAACTGGAAACCCTAAATCACAGCCAGCGAGGGCGCCTCTGCCGTATCGTGGATCCAGGGATTCAACCGAAGCGACGAGGTGGGATTATGGACAGCGCACTGGACAGTCTGACGTGGGACGAAGAGCTTTCGCCGCAGCGCCGGGGACGACGTTCGCTTAGGACATGGATACGCCGCATCCTGGTTGTGTTGACGGGGTTGTTTGTCCTCGGTGTCTTGCTCTCGTCCTGAGTCTGTGACTCTCTTACTGAAGCTGCGGCGCGTCGGGCAGTTCATTCGCCCTGGCTGGCGCGCCTTCTTCTGAGCCATCCACCGCGAAGTGCTGCATCAGCACCGCGGACGTTTCTTCTAGCGCCTGCGTCAGCCCGTCTTCATAACGCTGTTCGCGAAACGCGGCGGCCATGCGCGTCACCATGGCTTGCCATTGGTCGGGGCCGACCTGCCGCGCTAGGCCGCGATCGGCGACGATCTCGATCGCATGCTCGGCCAGCAGCACGTAAATCAGCACGCCGTTGTTGTGCTCCGTGTCCCAGACCCGCAGCTTGCCGAACAGGGTGACCGCGCGCTGGCGCGTGAGCGCGGCGATGGATGTGTGCCGGTCCAGCCGCCACAGATAACTCAGGGGGAGTGAAGCCTCTACGCAGATGCGGATCTCGCCGCTGTGGCGCCGCTCGCTGGCTGCCACGCGCCGCGCGAGCCGCTGCAGCATGTCGGGCGGAATGGCGCGCCTGGCGTCGGAGGCGTCCAGCCAGAGGTGCTTGAGGATGGTTGTGAGTTTGCCCAGCATATGCCTACCAATCTCCCGAGGCGCCGCCGCCGCCAAAATCGCCACCACCACCGCTGCTGAAGCCGCCACCATCGCTGCTGCTGCTGCCACTGCTCCAGCCGCCACCGCCGCTGCCAAAACCACCGGAAGTCCAGCCGCCCGAAGAGCGGCCGCCGCGACCCAGGGCGCCCAGGCTGGCGACCAGCGCGAACACCGTGCCCACCAGAACGGCGAGGCCGGTCACGATCAGGCTGCTGGTAAAAATCCAGGCCAGCACGCCGACCACACCGCCGGTGGCCAGCGAACCGAACTTGCGCCCCAGCACCATGGCCGCAATCCGCCCGGCAATCGGCACGGCAAAAAACAGGAAGACGGCCAGGTCCGTCCACTCAAAACCGTCGTTGTTGCCGCCGCTGCTGTGTTCCGGCGCGGGCAGGTTTTCGCCGCTGATCAGCGCGATGAGCTGGTCGGCTGCGGCATCCAGCCCGCCGGCGAAGTCGCCCTGCTTGAAGCGCGGCGTGATGGCCGTGTCTATGACCTGGCGCGCCGCGAGGTCGGGGATGGCGCCTTCCAGCGCCTTGGTGGTTTCTATGCGCACCTTGCGGTCGTTCTTGGCCACCACCAGCAAGAGGCCGTCGCCCACGCCCTTGCGGCCTATCTTCCAGCTGTCGCCCACGCGTTGCGCATAGGCGGCGATGTCTTCCGGCTGGGTCGTGGGCACCATCAGGATCACGACCTGGGCACCGCGGCTTTGTTCAAAGGCCGTGAGCTTGGCTTCGAGCGCCTCGCGCTGCGCGGTGCTCAGCGTGCCGGTGCCGTCCATCACATGCGCCGTCAGCGTCGGCACCGGCTGCACGCCGCCCTGCGCCCAGGCCGCCAGCGGCAGCCAGGCGGCCAGCAGCAGGCCCCCCAGCAGCCGGGCGCCGTCGCGAACGAGAAGCATGGAGCGCTGCACGCCCGGGTCCGCCGTGCTCTATTTCTTGTTGAAGTCCACCACAGGCGGCGTGGAGATCTGCGCCTCGTTCTGCACCGAGAAGTTGGGCTTGACCTGGTAGCCGAAGACCATGGCCGTCAGGTTGTTCGGGAAGCTGCGCGTGAGCACGTTGTATTCCTGCACGGTCTGGATGTAGCGGTTGCGCGCTACGGTGATGCGGTTTTCCGTGCCTTCGAGCTGCACGCGCAGGTCGCGAAAGCCCTGGTTGGCTTTCAGGTCCGGGTAGCGCTCGCTGACCACCATGAGGCGGCTCAGCGCGCTGCCGAGCTCGCCCTGCGCCGCCTGGAATTTTTTGAAGGCGGCCGGGTCATTCAGGGTTTCGGGCGTCACCTGGATGGACGTCGCCTTGGCACGCGCTTCGATCACCTTGGTCAGCGTATCCTGTTCGAAGGCCGCTTCACCCTTGACCGTGGCCACGATATTGGGCACCAGGTCTGCGCGGCGCTGGTACTGGTTCAGCACTTCGGACCAGGCCGACTTGGTCTGCTCATCCAGGCGCTGGAAGTCGTTGTAACCGCAGCCCGAGAGCAGCAGGCCCAGCAGGGCCGCGAGGGTGAATGTCAAAAAGCGGGATATCGTCATGGCAATGCCTCCGAAAATGCAAGCCGCAACACTAACATAGTCGAATGTCCCCGCTGCCCACATCCTCCGCTTCCGGCAGCCCGCTGCAAGCTTTGCAGTCCGCCTTGCGCCCGCCGCCGCCCGCGCAGGCCAAGCCGCGCCTGCTGGTGGCCGGCGCCACCGGCGTGCTGGGCAATGAGGTGCTGCGCCGCCTGGTCGGCAGCGGCCGCTATGCGCACACCGAGGTGCTGGCCACCGAGGCTATGGCGACGGGGCTTTCCGGCGTCGGCATCGCGTTGGCGGGCGCGCCTTCGCCGATAGCGCAATGGGCCTTGAGGCCGCTGCCGGCGCATACCGGGCTGGTCATGTTCGAGCCGCCGCGCATGTACTACGGACGTGAGCGCACGCTCTGGACACCCGCGCCTTCGGAGCTGCCCGCGCTGGCGCAGTGGCTCAAGCGCTGCGGCGTGCAGACCCTGGTCGTGGTGGTGCCGCATGTCACCGGGCGCCTGCCCGATGCGCTCAAGCGCGGCCTGGCCAACCTGGACGAGCAGGCCGTCGCCGCTCTCGGCTTTGAACGCCTGCTGCTGGTGCGTTCGGCCCGCAAGGCGCAGGACCCCGCGGGAAGGAACGCCCTGGAGCGGGTCGCGGCCTGGATGCTGTCCACGCTCAGGTTCATGATTCCCCAAGCCGAGCAACCGGTGCGGCCCGCCAAGCTCGCGGAGTTCGTCGATGCCGCCCTTCAGGTGCTGCCGCCCGGCACCCATGTGGCCGCGCCCGAGTTGCTGTGGCAGGCCAACCAGAGCGGTAGCCGCAGCGGCCCGGGCCGGGCGGACGGCGGCATGCAGGGTGTGGTCCAGGCCTGGCTTGCTGCGGCGCGCAATCCCGCGCAGAATTCAGCACCAAACGCCAAGCCGGATTGAAGCCGCCATCCCCTTGCCCGAACTCTTTTTGATCGCCTCCATGCCCAAACCCAAAGTCCCGCCCGCCAGCACCGGCAACGCCGATGACATCGAGGCGGCTTTCTACGATGCGCTGCAAAGCGGCGACATTGAAAAACTCATGGCCTGCTGGGGCGACGAGGACGACATCGTCTGTGTGCACCCGGGGGGTGCCCGCCTCGTGGGGCCGGCGGCCATACGCGCGACTTTTGATGCGATGTTTTCCAACGGCACCATACGCGCGCAGCCCATCAAGGTGCGCAAGGTGGAAGCCATGAGCGCCAGCGTCCACAGCGTGCTCGAGCGCATCGAGGTGCTCACCGAAGAAGGCCCGCGCCACGCCTACGTCATCGCCACCAACGTCTACCACAAGACCGCGCAGGGTTGGCGCATGGTGGCCCACCATGCCAGTCCCGGCACGCCGCGCGAAATGCAGGAAGTGTCGGAAACACCCACCGTTCTCCATTGATCCGGCTGCGCATGGAACCCGCCATGAACTATGCCGCGCCCTGGTGGCTCCCGGGCGGCAACCTGCAGACCATCTGGGCTGCCTTGCAGTCGCGCCGCTTCCTGGGCCCGCAGCCGGTATTCCGCCGCGAGCGCTGGACCACGCCCGATGAGGACTTTGTCGATGTCGACTGGCTGGTGGCGGATGATGCGGCCCCGGCCCAAACACCGCTGCTTGTAGTGTTCCACGGCCTGGAGGGCTCCTCGGCCAGCCACTACGCCGAAGCGCTGGCCGATGCGGCGCGCGAGCGCGGCTGGGCCTGTGCGATCCCGCATTTTCGCGGCTGCTCGGGCGAGATCAACCTCGCGCCGCGCGCCTACCACTCGGGCGACTTCGCAGAGATCGACTGGATACTGCGGCGCTTCGCGGAACAGCGCGGCGGGCCGGTGATGGCCGTCGGCATCTCGCTGGGCGGCAACGCGCTGATGCGCTGGGCCGGCGAGATGGGCGCCGAGGCCCGGCAGGTGGTGGCCGGCATCGCCTCCGTGTGCTCGCCGCTGGACCTTGCCGCCAGCGGCTGGGCCATAGGCCGGGGCTTTAACCGCCTGGTCTATACCCGGATGTTCCTCAAGACCATGGTGCCCAAGGCCCTGCAAAAGCTGGAGCAGCATCCCGGGCTGTTTGACCGCGAGCGGCTGCTGGCCGCGCGCGACCTCTATGCGTTTGACGACGTCTTCACTGCGCCGCTGCACGGCTTCAAGAATGCCGACGACTACTGGTCGCGGGCCTCGGCCAAGCCGCACCTGCACCGGATTGCCGTGCCCGCACTGGCCCTGAACGCGCTCAACGATCCCTTTGTGCCCGCGTCCAGCCTGCCGCAGGCCTCGGAGGTGGGCCCGCATGTCACGCTGTGGCAACCGGCCCAAGGCGGCCACGTCGGCTTTCCTTCCGCGCCCTTCCCGGGTCACGTGCGCGCCATGCCTGACGCCGTCACCGCCTTTCTGGCGGCGCAGTTATAAGCTACGGCGCAGAATGCGACCATGGACGACATAGTTCGGCAGGCGATTGCCAAATGGCCCAATGTTCCCGACTGCTACGGCTGGCTGGGGCTGGACGCGCGCGGCAACTGGTATATGCGCGACGACAGGGCGCAGGCCGCCGGGCCCTTCAGCGGTATTGCCGGCGCCGACCCTGCGCGCAACAAGGCCGCCAAGGGCTCGCTGCTCAAGCACGACAAGCTGATCGACTTCATCCAGCGCAATTACGAAAGCGACGCCGGCGGCCGCTGGTTCTTCCAGAACGGCCCGCAGCGCGTCTATGTGGAGCTTGAAGCCACGCCGCTGGTCTGGCGCGTAGCCCCGGCGCCGTCTTTTGCGGTCACCGCGCACACCGGCGCGGCCGCGCGCGCGCAGCGCTGCATTCTGGATGAGGCCGGGCGGCTTTACCTGGAGACCGACCTGGGTTTTGGCCTGGTCCATACCCAGGACATGACGCATGCCGCCGATGCGGTGGAGCAGGGCCTGTGGGTGCCCGAGGAACACACCGCCCGCGACCTGCCGGCGCGCTTTGCCTATGTGCGCAGCCCGCAGGCGCAGCAGCAAAAAAAGTAGCGGCCATGAAAAAAGCCGGTCAAAACCGGCTTTTTGAAGAAACTGCGTGAGGGCTTACTTGGCCGCGCTGGCCGCCGCTTCGGGCGCGGACGCTGCCGCTGCAGGCGCCTTGGGTTCGGCAAACTTGCCGCCGGCGGCTGTCGTCATGTAGACCACGGCCTTGCCGATTTCGATGTCTTCAAAATCGCCGCCGCCTTGCGCGCCCATGGCGCCCTTGCCCTTGAGTGCCGAATGCAGCAGGGTGTCGTAGCCGGTCTTGATGCGGGGGCCCCATGCGCCCGCGTCGCCGAATTTTGGTGCGCCGGCGGCGCCCGTGCCGTGGCAGGTCACGCACTGGGCTTTGTAGACTTCTTCGCCGGACTTGAGGGGGCGGTTCGCGTCGCGGATTTCAACCGAACCGATTTTCTGGATGCGCTGCGCGACGGCTTTGGCATCTTCACTGGCGCCGGCAGCCGGTTTGTTGGCCGAAGCGACGTAATAAACCAGGCCGATGATGGCGAAAACGGGGACGACAAAAGAGAAAAAAACCGCTGCCAGCAGCTGCTGGGGCGTCTTGATCGGGCCAGTGTGGGCTTCTTCGTGGGCCGTGGTGTGGTCGTTTGCGCTCATGGCGTCCTCAAAAAACTAAAAATCGGGGGCTATCGCGTGTTGGTGGCGCGCCTGTACAGCGCTTGCTCAGCAACCTCGCATTATAGCTGGGGCTCTTGCCGGGCCCGGGGCCTGCCGCGGCCGGCTGGTAGAATCGGACACGCTGCGCGGCGTGAATCGCCCGCGCGGCGCAAATGCCCTGATTTCGCGCCTTCCCCGGCCGAGAATTCGGGCGCAAACCGTTTTCCAGCGTTGCGGCTGTAGCTCAGTGGATAGAGTATTGGCCTCCGAAGCCAAGGGTCGTGGGTTCGATCCCCGCCAGCCGCACCAATCGCCATCGTCGCGTTGCAGGACTTGTGTGCCTGGCCGCATCACTGTGCCGTTTCGGCACGGTAGCTCACGCTTCCAGGGGCCGTGCGTCGACTTTGGACGGAATTCAACAGTTCCTAACCGAGGCCGATCGCTTTTCTCAGACTTGCATCGACGGGGCCTGCGGGCATGAAACGGCGCAACTTGCTCAAGAGGGACGCCTGTCCGGCGGGAGTGCGGCGCATACGCCAGGCACCAAGCGCCGCTTCGACGATCGTGTGGGCCACCTCGGAGGGTTCAGGTGCCCCGTTGACACTGTCAGCCAGGGCGCGCGAGACGAGGTCGCGTTCGCGGTCATAGTCCGCGATCCTTGACTTTGCGTGAGGCGAACTGGCCTCCAGATTGGTCCTGGTGTAGGACGGTTCCACAAGCGTCACGCGAATGCCGAACTGGCGCACCTCATGATCCAGGGTTTCAGATAAGCCCTCCACAGCGTGCTTGGAGGCCGAATAGAGTCCCATGTACGGGGCGGGGAGAAAGCCGAGCACGGAGCTGACGTTGACGATCCTTCCGTGGCGTTGTGCCCGCATGTGGGGGAGTGCCGCCTGTGTGGTGCGCAATAGGCCGAATACGTTGGTGTCGAACAGGGATGCGGCCTCGCTGGTGGTTGTTTCCTCCACCGCGCCGATCATGTTCATCCCCGCGTTGTTGACCAGCACGTCGATACGGCCGGCCTGGAGGACGATGGACTGAATCGCGCGTTGAACGGAAGCGTCGTCGCGAACGTCCATCTCGATGAGCTCGACGCCAGGCAGCGGTTTTGCCGTGGTGATGCCGCGCACGGTGCCAAACACATGGCATCCCCGCTTGGTGAACTTTTCTGCGGCCGCGCGCCCGATGCCCGACGACACGCCGGTAACAACGACAACGGTAGATTTCGACATGTTGATCCTTTCAATAGAAATGGAAATGGAGAGTGAGAAGGGGAAAATCAGCGCGGGTCAGCTTTTGCTGCCGGGTGGATCTTGAACCAGATGGAATACATGGCCGGCAGGAACACCAGCGTCAGAACTGTCCCGGCGAAGGTGCCGCCGATCAGCGTGTAAGCGAGCGTTCCCCAGAACACCGAATGGGTCAGCGGGATGAAGGCCAGCATCGCCGCCAATGCGGTCAACACCACAGGCCGGGCACGCTGCACGGTGGCCTCGACAACCGCGCGAAACGGATCCAGTCCCGCCTGCTCGTTATGCCGGATCTGGCCGATCAGGATCAGCGTGTTGCGCATCAGGATGCCCGACAGCGCGATCAACCCGACCAGCGCATTGATGCCGAACGGCTGCCGGAACAGGATCAAGGTAGGCACCACACCGATCAGCCCCAGCGGGCTGGTCAGGAAGACCATGACCATCGCCGAGATCGAGCGCGTCTGAAAGATGATGATGAGCAGTGTGATGGCCAGCATGATCGGGAACAGCGGCAACATGGCCGTCATCGCCTTGCCTGACTCTTCGATGGCGCCGGCTTCTTCGATGCGATAGCCGCCCGGCAGCTTGTCCATGATGGGCTGGAGCTGCTGGGCGATGGAAGTGGACACATCCGGTGGCTGCAAGTCGTCAGCGATATCGCCCCGCACGGTAATCGTCGGCATGCGGTCACGCCGGCGCATGATCGGCTCCTCCGCGCGCACGTCGACTTTGCCCACCTGCGACAGCGGTATGCGTTGCCCGTTGGCGCCGGTCAGTGTGAAATCCGCGATCCTGGCCGGGTCGAGCCGGATGTTGCCGGCCGAGCGGGCCGTGACCTGCACGGTGCGAATGTCCTCGCGCACCGCGGTCAGTGGAACACCGCTCAGCAAGAACTGCAGTTGCTGCGCCACGGCGCTGGAGGTCAAGCCCACGGCTTGCAACCGGTCTTGCTGCAAGGTGAAGTGCAGCGCGGGTGTGCGCGTGCCCCAATCATTGTTGACGGTGCGCATCATCGGGCTGGCATGCATGACCTGCTGCACGTCGGCCGCGATCTCGCGCAGCTTGTCCGGGTCTGGTCCGGTGATCCGGTAGGCGACCGGATACGGCGAGTAGGGACCAAACACAAGCTGGGTGACACGCACGCGCGCCCCGGGGGCGAGGCCGCCGGCGATGGCTTCGCGCAGCCGCGTTTTCAACACCTCGCGCTCATCCTGGTTGTCGGTGCGCACCACGATCTTGGCAAACGAGGGGTCGGGCAGTTCCGGCCCCATGGCCAGGTAAAAGCGCGGCGCGCCCTGGCCGACGTAGGCCGTGACGATCTTCGCCTCCGGTTGCTTGGCCAGCCAGGCCTCCACCGTCGCCGTGCTGGCGCTGGTCTGGGTGATCGAGGTGCCGTAGGGCATCTGCACCTCAATCAACACTTCGGGCCGGTCAGAGATCGGAAAGAACTGCTTTTTGACGACCGCCATGCCGAGGATGGCCGCCACGAACAAGCCCACGACGGAGGCGGCGACCAGCCACTTGCGCGCAATCACGCGCCCCAGAAGCTGGCGAAAGCGGTTGTAGCGCGGCGTGTTGTAAAGCGCGTCGTGGCCGCCTTCGACCTTTTTGAGCTCAGGCAATAGCTTGACGCCGAGATAGGGTGTAAAGACCACGGCGACCACCCAGGATGCAATGAGTGCAATGCCGACGATCCAGAACATATTGCTGGTGTATTCGCCGGCAGTCGATCGGGCGAAGCCATTGGGCATGAAGCCGACAGCCGTGACCAGCGTGCCCGAGAGCATGGGCGCGGCGGTGTGGCTCCAGGCATAGGCGGAGGCGGCGACACGGCTATAGCCTTCCTCCATCTTCACCACCATCATTTCGATCGCGATGATGGCGTCGTCGACCAGCAGGCCCAGCCCCAGGATCAGGGAGCCCAGGGTGATGCGGTCAAAGTTCTTGCCGGTAGCAAGCATCACCACAAAAACCGCCGCCAGCGTCAACGGCACGGCCGCCGCGACCACGATACCCACACGCCAGCCCATGCTGACAAAACACACCAGCATGACCACCAGCAGCGCGACGAGGAACTTGACCATGAATTCATCGACCGCCGAACTGATGTTGACGGCCTGGTCCGTGACCTTGGCCAGGCTCATTCCCTGCGGCATATCGGCGTTGATCGCACCGACCTCTTTATCGAGCGCCTTGCCCAGGTCGAGCCCATTCCAGCCGTCGCGCATGATGATGCCCAGCAGCAGAGCGGGTTCGCCGCCATTGCGGATCATGAAAGTCGCGGGATCTTCATAGCCGCGCTTGACTGTGGCGATGTCCGACAGTTTTAACGTGCGGCCTTGCGCCACGACCGGCGTATCGCGGATCTTTTGCAGCTCATCAAAGGCACCGTCCAGGCGAATGAACACCTGCGGCCCCTTGGTCTCCACGGAGCCGGCCGGCGTCAGGGCGTTCTGGCCATTGAGCGCGGCGAACACTTCCTGCGGGCTGATGCCCAGCGTTGCCAGGCGTTCGTGCGAGAACTCGACATAAATCCGTTCGGACTGCTCGCCAATGATGTTGACCTTCTTGACGCCCGGCACGTGCAGCAATCGCTGGCGCAGGGTCTCCGCCTCGCGGGCCAGCAAGCGTTGCGGCTCGCCTTTGGCCTTGAGCGCGAACAGCGCAAAGGTGACGTCCGCATATTCATCGTTGACCATCGGCCCGATCACGCCGGCCGGAAGGTTGCCGGTTTCGTCCCCGACCTTCTTGCGGGCCTGGTAGAACTGCTCCTGCACTTCGGAGGGCGGGGTGGTGTCCAGCAGGGTCAGGGTCGTGAAAGCCAGGCCCGGCCTGGTGTAGGTCTCGCTGCGGTCGTACCAGCGCAGTTCCTGCAGCCGCTTTTCTATCTTCTCGGCGACCTGGTCCTGCATCTCCTGCGGGGTCGCCCCTGGCCAGGCCGTAATGATGGTCATCACCTTGACGGTAAAGGACGGGTCTTCCGCCCGGCCCAGCTTGAGGAACGCAACAAGCCCTGCCAGCGAGATCAGGCAGATCAGGAACAGGGTGACGGAGCGCTCGCGCACGGCGAGCGCCGACAGGTTGAAACGGCCTTCGCTCATGGCCGTGCGCTCGCCGTGACGTGTGCTGGAGCCGCCACGCGGACGGGCTCGCCTTCGCGCAGCAGATGCGTGCCGAGTGCGACGATGCGGTCACCCTGCTTGAGCTGGCCCGCGATGTAAGCACTGTCGTCGCCCAGGCGCTGGACCTTGACCGGCCGCCACGAAACCTTGGCCGGCTCGCCCTGGATGACCCAGACTCCCGGCCCTTTGCCCGCGTCGGACAGGGAAGCAATGGGTACCGAAAAACCGCCTTGCGTCGTGGAATTGGCATCCGGGATTTGAACGGTGACCGTGCTGCCCAATGGCGCGTTGGACAGCTCGCCATCCAGAACATAGCGCGCCTCAAAAGTACGCGTCAGCCGGTCCGCGGCGTTCGAGAGCTGCCTGAGCCTGGTCGGAACGGCAACGCCTTCCTGGCCAAAGAGCGTGGCCAGCCCGGTTGAACCGACCGCAGGGCGCAAGGTTTCCGGCAGTTGAATGACGGCTTCACGGCGGCCGGCATGGGCCAGGCGCACCACGACCTGTCCCGCGTTGACGACCTGGCCGGGTTCCACCAGGGTTTCCATGACGATGCCATCGCCATCTGCCACCAATTCCGCATAGCGGCTCGCGTTCCGGGCGACTTCGGCCTGGGCCTCGACGGCGTTGAGCTGGGCTCTGGCCGCGTCTGCTGCAGCCTTGACCTGGTCGTAGGCCGAGACTGAAATGGCTCCGGTTCCGCGCAGGTCCTGGTAGCGGGCCTCGTCCTGCGCCGCTTGCTGCGCCCGCGCCCGGGCGGCGGCCACCGCTTCCAGCTGCGCATGAGCGGCGAGCTTCAGGTCTGCAGGATCGATACGCATGAGCGCTTGCCCGCGCTTAACGGCCTGCCCCGCATCCACAAGGCGTTCCAGCACCTTGCCGGGGACCCGAAAGCCCAGGTCGCTTTGTACCCGGGCGGCTACGGTCCCGGTAAATGCACGAGACGCGGCGACGGAGCCCTGAACAGTGGCCACACGTACCAGCGGCGCCTCGGTACGCGGATCAGATTGCGCCTTGTCGCCGCAAGCGGCCAATACAAAAGGCAATGCACAAATGGCTGTGGATATAGCGAAGTAAGGCCTGCGCATGAAAGTCCCATTGACGAAATGATTGGACTTTCATTATGGTACTAGTGACTAAATTAGTCAATAGTCACGAATTTGCATCAAGGTGACAGGCTGCGGAGCACCAGGCTCGACAAATGCGCCGGCGCCTCCTTGTTGTAGTCAAAACTGTGTTGCAGGAGCAAGGGATTGAGGTAGGGGCGCATGACCAGGTAGATGGCCAATGCCGTCTCGTCCAGGGGGGTTTTGCGCTCGAAATCCCCGGTTTGCCGGCCTTCCTGCAAGACGTCCTGGAGCAGCTTCTGGATGCGTTCCTCGTAGGCTTGAACCGCCTGCCAGCGCTCTGTAGCGGCCGATGCGGCAATCTCGTAAAGCTTGCGGTCCTGGAAAAACAGGCGAAGGCTCGCCTCGGTCATGGCTTTAAACATCCGCCGCAGCTTCTCCGGCGGCATCTCGGCCCCGGCAATAGCCGCACTGACCTCGGCCTCAATCTCGCGCAGGCAGTTCGCGCAGATCGCTTCGCCGATGGCCTGCTTGGACTCAAAGAACTTGTAGATGTAAGCCTTGGAAAACCCGATGGCCTTGGCGAGATCGGAGACGGTCGTTTTCTCGTAGCCGTAGCGGCTGAAGTGCTCGGTGGCTGCGGTAACGATCTGGTCGCGCACGTCGTGGTCGGCCGGGCCGCGGGCGGAAACCGGATAAGTGGTCGCTTTGTCTTTGTTCATGGTCTGTAGCTTACCCGTATCCAAAGAAGTGAACAACGAGTGACCATATTGTATTATAGTCACCATATCAATTACCTGATCCGGAACAAGTCCATGTTGCCCAAACGCACCCTTGCCATCTTCATTGTTGCCGTCCTTTCGGCCGGCTGCGCCGTCGGCCCCGACTACGTCAGGCCTGATACGCCCATGCCGCAACAGTACCTGGGCCAAGCCGCGCTCGACCAGCGGCAGGCCACCACCCGCGCCGATCTCGTCACGTGGTGGACGGGTTTTGGCGATCCGCAGCTGACCCGATTTGTCTCGCTGGCGCTGGAGCAGAACCTCGATCTCGCGCAGGCGTCCGCCCGCGTCACCCAGGCGCGCGCGGAACTGGGGGCGGCAAATGCCGCATTGCTGCCTTCCGGCAATGTCAGCGGCCAGGCGGCCAGAGCCTACCAATCGCTTGAAACGCCTCTGGGCAAAGTCTTGAGCGCCAACCCCGGTTTCGACCGCCACGGCAGTTCTTACGAAGCCAATCTGGGCGCGAGCTGGGAACTGGATGTATTCGGAGGCTTGCGCCGCGGAAAGGAAGCGGCGCTTGCCGGGTACCAGGCGTCGGAGGCCGGCGCAACCGCCGTCCGGCTGGCTGTGGCGGCACAAACCGCCGACACCTACATCCTCATTCGTGGGCTGCAAACCCGCCTGGGCGTTGCCCGCCGGCAGGTGCAGACGCAGCAGCAACTGCTGTCAACCATCAAGCTTCTGTATGGGAAGGGGTTGGCGGCCGAACTTCAGGTGAGCCAGGCGGAAGGTGCGCTTGCCCAGGTTCAGGCGTCTGTGCCGATCCTTGAAGCGGGCCTGGACGTGGCCATGAACGCGCTTGACGTGATGCTGGGCTCGCCACCCGGAACGCATCGGGCGGAATTGGCCGGTGCCGATGTCATCCCTGCGGCTCCGCACATCACTGCGACAGGCTCTCCGGGTGAGTTGCTCAGGCGCCGTCCCGACCTGATTGTGGCCGAGCGCCGCCTTGCCGCATCGAATGCCCGTATCGGTGTCGCCATTGCCGAGTACTACCCCAAACTTTCCCTGGGTGGGCTGATCGGCAGCGCGACATCGGTGTCCGGCCGCAATCTGTTCACCAGCGGTGCGACTCAGGCCTCCGGCGTTCTGGGCCTGCGCTGGCGTCTGTTCGATTTTGGCCGTATCAACGCGCAGATCGACCAGGCCAGGGGCCAGGAGGCCGAGATGCTGGCCGCCTACCGGCTTGCCGTACTGCGGGCAACCGAGGATGTGGAAAACGCCTTTTCGGGTCTGGTCAAGCGCGAGGAGCAGGCTGCTGTACTTGCCCAGGGAGTCGACTCTCTGAGCCGCGCGCGGGCAGCATCGTTTGCAGCGTATCAAAAAGGTGTACTGAGCCTGATCGAAGTCCTGCAGGCTGACGAAAACCTGTTGCGCGCCTCCGATGCGCGAGCGCAGGCGCAAACCGAATCCGCACGCGCGGCAGTTGCGGCGTTCAAAGCGCTCGGCGGCGGCTGGCAACCCCAGGAGTCCACGGTAGCCGCCAGATAACAAGCCATGGCGCGCGCGCCCCAGGCTGCTGGGACCGCCCCTTGGAAGCGGCGGACGCGCACACGCGGCTCTTGTACGCCAGAGGAAAGGAGATCGACCCCGGCTTTCCTCTCCACCAGGAGGAGGGAAGCGAAGTCCTTGTGATGTGCGGCATGCCGGCATCCGGCAAGGACACCTGGGTGCGCAACAACGCCAAGGCAAGGCCATGCAGGGTTGGCGCCCGCCGCGCCTCACCCCGCTATTTCACCGCGACGGCCGCCAGGACTTCAGCAGCTCCCGCGACGCGGCGCAGGCCCGCGCGGCGCGTTGCGGCAGTCCCAGCTCCGGATGGGTTTTGCCGGTGGGCACTTCGACCGACAAAGGGATGTCGCCCGGCAAGGCATCCAGGTAGTCCCTCAGCGGCAACTCGCCCTCGCCCGGAAACAAACGCCCCTGGCGCGCCTCATCCGTGATGCCGGCGTCGGTCGGGTCCTTGAGCGGCGCATCGCACAGCTGTACCGAGCCGAGCAGGGCGGCCGGAATATCGCGCAGCATGGCAGCCGTCCCCCCGGACCGGTACAGGTGCAGCATGTCCACCAGCAGCCTGCCGTTGGGCCGCGCCGCGCGCGTGACGATCTCCAGCGCCTGCGGCAGTGTGCCGACGATGCGAAAGCGCATGAACTCCAGGTCCACCCCCATGCCGACACCGGCGGCGAGGTCGCACAGCGCACCGAAGTTTCCAGCCAGGCGGCCGAAGTCGGCGTCGTCGCCCGAGACGCTGAGCCGCCGTGCGCCCAGCTCGGCGGCCATCGCCACGGTGGCCGCGTAGTCGTCCACGCGCAGCTGCGGCGCGATCGAGAGAAACTCCACGTCATGCACGCCGACGCCGGCATCGGCCATGCGGCGGCGCCATTCGATCATGGTGGGCCGGCTCAGCGGATAAGACACGCCGCCGGGCACGACGGGAAAGACGCGTATGCCGACCTTCTGGTAGCCGGCCTGGGCCGCGAGATCGAAGAAGGCGGGCGGCGCCGCGTCCAGCACGGTGAGATGGGCCAGTGACAGCGGGGTCATGGCGTTTCTCAAGCCGGCAGCGCGACCGCGCGCCCGGTTGTGGCCGCCTGTGTCACCGCCAGGGTCGCCTCCAGCGTGCGGAACCCGTCCTGCGCCGAACACACGGGCGCTTCGCGGCCCTCGATGAGCGCGGCGAAGTGGCGTATCTGTTCGGTGTAGGGGCAGCCTGTGTGCAGGGCGGTGCGCTCCATGGTCAGCGGGTCGTGCCAGCCCTGGGCGTCGCCCTGGTCCTGGCGGTAGCGCCAGACTTCCAGGCGCGGCAGGGTCAGCGAACCTTCCGTGCCTGAATAGAAATGCGCGTTGATGTCCTGGCGCGGGAAGCGCTCCGCCTCGCCGGCGGCCAGGTCCCAGTTCCAGGGCGCGGCCGCCGTGTCCGACACGGTGACCGTGCCCAGCGCGCCGTTGCGAAAGCGCAGCGCGACCACCGCGGTGTCCTCGACGCCAAAGCTGCGCACCGCGCTGGAAGCCAGGGCCTGCACGCTGTCGATTTCGCCGTAGAGGTGGCGCATCAGGTCGATGTCGTGGATCAGGTTGATCAGGATGGGGCCGCCGCCCGGCTCGCGGCGCCAGGCCACGTCGAAGTAATCGCGCGGCTTGAGCCAGGTGCACATCACCGTGGCGCTGACCGGCCGGCCCAGCGTGCCGGCGGCCACGATGGCCTTGGCCTTGCGCATGATGGGGTTGTGGCGGCGTTGGTGGCCCACCAGCACCGGCAACCCGGTGGCGCGCGAGGCTTCGCAGATGCGCCGTCCGTCGGCCAGGGTGTCGGCGATGGGTTTTTCGACCAGCACAGCGGCGCCATGCGCCAGGCAGTCGAGCGTGATCTGGGCGTGCGTCACGTTGGGTGTCGCGACGATCACACCCCTCGGTCTGGTTTCAGCCAGCAGGCTCTGGTGGTCGGGGAAGCAGGGGACGCCGATGGAGCGCGCGAAGTCGGCGGCCGCCGGTGTCGGGTCGGCGACGCCGGCCAGTTCAACATCCGGGCTTTTGCGCACGCGGTCTATATGGGTCACGCCGATCAGGCCGGCGCCGATCACGGCGATGGGGAGTTTGCTCATGGGATTTTGCCGATAGGGGGCTGCGATGGGGTGGAGTCTAGTAACAACAAATAAATCTACAACCGGCAAATAGTTGAGTCATATTCAACGAACTGTTGATAATCACGGCCATGGACCTGAAAGACCTGGAAGTGTTTTGCGAGGTGGTTCGTCGCTCCGGCTTTGCCGCCGCTTCGCTGGAGATCGGGACCACGCCGGCGCACATCAGCAAGCGCATAGGCATCCTGGAGTCGCAGCTGGGTGTGCGCCTGTTCCACCGCACGACGCGACGCGTGGTGATCACCGAAGACGGCGAGCGCGCCTACCAGTGGGCGCGGCGCATCCTCGACGACACCAACGCGATGTCCGAGGCCTTCAGCAGTGCCAAGAGCGAGCCCTCGGGCCAGCTGCGCATCGCCACCAGCCAGCGCCTGGGCCGCGAACATGTGGCGCCCATACTGTCCGCGCTCGGCCAGCGCCATCCCCGCCTCGAGTTCTGGCTCGAACTGCTGGACAGGCGCGTGGACCTGGTCAGCGAGAACTTCGACCTCGACATCCGCGTCGGCGACCCGGCCCAGCCGCAGCTCATTGCCCAGCGCCTGGTCGAGAGCTGGCGCGTCCTGTGCGCGTCGTCCGAGTACCTGGCGCGGCGCGGCCACCCCCGATCGGTGGCCGAACTGGCCGAACACGAATGTCTGCTGTACCGCGAGCGCGAGCAGCCCTTCGGCACCTGGCGCCTGACGGGGCCCAAAGGGCCGGAGTCCGTCAAGGTGACCAGCCGCTTCAGCTCCAACTACAGCGACGTGGTGAAGAGCTGGAGCATGGACGGGCAGGGCATCTGCCTGCTGTCGATCTGGGATGTCGCCCAGCCCCTGCTCGACGGGCGTCTGGTGAGGGTGCTGCCCACACACCACGAACCGGCCGATGTCTGGGCCATGACCAGCACCCGCTCGGCCGGCTCGGCCAAGGTCAGGGTCTGCGTCGAGTTCCTCAAGGAGCAGTTGGTGCGGGGCCCGCACGCGCTGCAGATAGGCGCGCGCTCGCCACGGTCCGCCTAAGCCGCTAACCAAGGCCCTTTCTGGCGGCCCGCGGTTTTTTTACACGTTGTATTTCGACCGCATGCGGCGCCCGCGTGGCGTTGGCGGGCTTTCCCGCCCATGGGAAGGGGGAGATACCCCTTTGTTGGATACTTTAAAAGTATCAACTATCGCGAATCAAGATATTTTACATGCTGCACATGCCTTCCTAGAATCGCCGAAAACAGCGCTGGGATTTGCAAGTTGTTACAGATTGCCGCTCCCAGTCGCCAGCAAAAAGCTCGTCAAGGAAACGCTGGATCCGTGATCCATTTGTGCCGCATATAGCCGGGAAACCGGCATTCGGGCACGAAGCGTGAGGCCTTGTCGATGCACATGTTTTCGACAAGGTGGGATCCGATATGACGTGCATTCGCAATAGGTGGTTACAAGTCGTGGTGGCCATGGGGCTGGCCTTCCTCTGTGTGCGCCTTTTTGCCGCGGCCGACAAGGCCGGCGGCGAGCCGCCCCGGGAGCAGGTGATTGACCTGGAAACCGCGGGCACGTCGTATCCCTTTGCGGTTTATTCCAACATCGACCTGCGACGGCCGGACCCCGGCATCCAGCGCGCCGTGGTTTTTGTGCATGGCGTGCAGCGCGATGCCGACCGCTACTTCGGCGTGGGCCTGGGGCTGCTGCAGGCCGCGCGGCTGGACGCATCCAGCACCGTGTTGCTGGTGCCCCACTTCCTGACGGCGTCGGACCCGTCGCCGGACGGCCGGATTCCGCTCTGGCGCGGCGGCAACTGGATGCAGTGCCAGGAGTCCCGCGGCAAGGAGGCCATCAACTCCTGCGGCGTGCTCGACGACATCGCCCGCTACCTGAGCGCTGGCAAACGGTTCCCCGTGCTCAAGGAAATCGTTTTTATCGGCCACTCGGCCGGCGGCCAGCTGATGCAGCGTTATGCCGTGCTGAACAACAGCGAGGAGGCGCTGCGCAAGGCGGGCATACGCGTGCGTTATGTGGTCTCCAGCCCGTCCTCCTATCTGTACCTGGACGCCAACCGTCCCGAGGGCGACGACTTCAAGCCGGTGAACAGCATCCTCTGCCCCGGCTACAACAATTTCCGCTACGGCCTGGGCAACATGGTTCCCTACGGCCAGGGCCTGGACGGCGAACAGCTGTTCAAGCGCTATGCGGCGCGCGAAGTCCTCTACCTGGTGGGCGCGCAGGACAACGACCCGGCCTACGAGTCCCTCGACAAATCCTGCGGCGCCGCCATGCAGGGCACGGACCGCCTGAACCGGCACAGGAACTACATGCGCTACGAACAATTTTTGGCCCGCAAGTGGAGCACGCCCGTGGCGCGCGCGGTCATGGTGGTGCCGGACGCCGGCCACGAGGCGGCCGAAATTTTTGAATCGCGTGACGTCGCCGCAAAAATTTTCCAGGCCGCCGGCAACTAGCGAAGAGCAGGGACAGCACAAGGACACACAGGGAAAAACAGGGACACGCCGAAACGCGGGCGCAAGAAGAAAAAACAGAAGAAGGCCCCACGGCGTGAACACAACAACAAGACAGAAAACGACACCATGAAATCCTCACACCTTGCCGCGCCCCGGCAAAAAATCCTCGCGTCGCAGATCTGCGCGATGCTGGCCGCCGCGCCCCTCACCGTGCCATTTGCCGTCCACGCGCAAACGCCGCCCAGCGCCGGCACCCTGTTCGACGCGAACCGGCAGCAGCTGTCGCCCGCGGAAACCAGCGGCGCGCCGGCCGCCGTGCAGCGCCCCGCGCGCATCGAGAAAGAAACGGAAGGCAGCGATGAGGGCCAGGGCCTTTCCGCGGGCGGGCCGGGCGTGCAGGTCACCGGCTTTGTGCTGAGCGGCAACCGGTCCCTGCCGGCTCCCGAGCTGCAGGCCGAACTGCAGGAGTTTGTCGGCCGCGAGCTGGACTTCGCCGGGCTGGGAAAGGCCGCCGCCAAGATCACGGCCCATTACCGCGCGCGCGGCTACCTGGTGGCGCGCGCCTACCTGCCCGCCCAGGAAATACAGGGCGGTGTGGTCGCCCTCGGCATCCGTGAAGGTGTCATTGGCCGGGTGGTGGCCGAGCCCGACGCCAATGTGCGCCTGAACCCGGAGCTGATAGGCCGGCACCTCGCGGGGCTGCAGCCGGGCGAGGTGATCCAGGAAAGCGACCTGGAAAATACGCTGCTGCGCCTGTCCGACATCGCCGGCATGACGGTCAAGGCGGTGCTGCGCCCGTCGGCGGAGCCGGGAGCCACCGATGTCATCGTCAAGCTCAGCGAGATGAGCGCGATCACCGCGCGCGTGAGCATAGACAACGGCGGCAGCTTTTACACGGGCGCCAATCGCCTGTCCGCCAACCTGAGCCTCAACGACGCGCTGGGCATGGGCGAAAGCTTCAGCTTCAACACGCAGCAGACTTTTGAAGGCCTGCGCATCGCCGGCGTCGGCTACCAGCAGCCTTTGGGCACGACGGGCCTGACGGTGGGCGCGAACTTCGCGGGCCTGCAGTACAACATCGGCAAAAACCTCAAGGAGGTCCAGGCCAGCGGCGAAGCCCGCATCAGCACGCTGTTCCTCAACGCCGCGCTGCTGCGCAGCCGGCGTGCCAACATCAACGCCTCGCTGGCGGCGGAATACCGGCATTTCCAGGACACCACAGGCGGCACCACCGTCGATAAATCCGCCCATGTGCTGAGCGCGGGCTTGTCCGGCGACTGGCGCGACGATTGGGCGGGCGCGCCGGCCGGCAACAGCTGGAACGCACGCGTGGGCATGGGCCACCTGAAAAAAGAAACCGCCAACGACGCCGCGCTGGACCGCTTCACGGCCAATGCGGCCGGCGACTACAAAAAACTCAACCTGTCGTTCAGCCGCCAGCAGCAACTGGGCGGCGGCTTCTCCCTGCTGGGCTCCGTCAGCGCGCAGTATGCCGACAAGAACCTGGACGCGTCGGAAAAAATGAGCCTGGGCGGCTCCAATGGCGTGCGCGCCTACCCGGCCGGCGAGGCCGCCGGCGACCAGGGCATGCTGGCCCGGCTGGAGTTGCGCAAGACCCTGGGCGTCGTCGGCAACTCGGTGGTGGAAGGCGCGCTGTTCGCCGACGCGGGGCGCGTGACCATCAACAAAAAGCCCTGGGACGCCAGCGAAAACCGCGCGAGCCGCTACGGCTACGGCGTGGGCCTGAATGTCTACAACAAGGACCTGGTGTTCAATGCGAGCATCGCGATGTCGCCCGGCGTCAACCCGACCAGCGAACCGAAAAGCGCGCGCCGCCTGTGGCTGTCGGTCTCGGGGTCGCCCCAGGCCTTCACCGGCCTGGCCTCCAGCAGCAGCGGCGGCAACCGCGGCGAGGACTTCGAGGAAGCGCAGGACGGCATGCTGTTTTACGGCTCGCTGGGCATCATCCCCGAATACGTGAGCCGCTCGGACTCCACGCCCGCGGCGCCCGCCGACCAGAGCAGGTTGGCCACGCCCAACGGGCGCAATATGTCGGGCTTCTGGCGCGCGCGCGACAACGTTTCTTATGTAGGCGCGCGCGGCGGCATCCCGATTTACGAGCAGTGGAAGCTGCTGTGGCAGCTGGAGCTGGGCCTGTCGCTGAGCGCGGGCGCCGCGGGCGTGGACGCCTCGCCGGACTGGACGCACCGGCAGGAGCTGCGCAACACCGGCGTGGCCGTCGCCCATCCCGACGCCGGCACCGCAATGTACGGTAACTGGGATATGCCTCTCAAGGAAAGCACCTCTTCCTTCGACCCCTTCGGCGGCACCACCAGCGCGGCCCACTACAACATCATCGGCTCGCCGGGTTTCGCCACCAGCATCGCCCGGAACTCGGGGCCCGTAGGCACGGCGGCGGTGAACAACAACGACGATACCGCCTTCAACCGCCGCCAGGCCGGCATGTACGGCTACTGGACGCCGAAGATGAACGGCTTCCAGCTCAAGCTGGCGTATTCGAACAACGGCATGAAGGCCGCGCCCGACGTGGACACCGGCTACCTCTACGGCGGCAGCCTGTCCTATGAGAACGGCGGCTTCTCCGCCGTGGTGGCCGCCGAGCAGCACATCAACTACTTCGGCATCGCCAGCCTGGGCCGCAACGCGCGCGGCGTCGGCACCAATACCCACGTCACGCAGGGCACCACGTCGGACGACTACAGCGTGCGCTACGGCGTGGCCTACGACTTCGGCGACACCAAGGTCTCGCTGATCGCCGACGAGCTGCGCTATGCCGAATCCGGCGTCGTCAACACCAGCGTCACCTCCAGCGACATGTCCAGCTACCGCCGCCGCGCCTACATGGTCGGCGTCACCCACAAGATAGGCGCCTGGCAACTGCGCGCCAGCCATGCCAAGGCCTTCGCGGGCGACTGCACCATGATTTCCGGCAACGGCGTGACCTGCTCCACCGACGGCATGGGCGCGACCTCCCAGGCCATCGGCTTTTCCTACAACTGGAGCAAGCAGGTCAGGATCTTCGGCCAGTACGTGGTGCTGCGCAACCAGCCGCTGGCCAACTACAACTACGCCGTCGCCGGCGTGTTCGGTACCTCCGGCGTCGGCACCACGATTCGCGCTATCGGTGTCGGTATCAACTACACATTCTGAGGGGCTCGCCATGACACACCAACCTTCCCCGGCTTTTTCCATGCATTCGGCCCGTAAACACCGCCCGGCGCTGACGCCGCTGACGGCCGCCATCCTGTCGGCGCTGTGCAGCATCTATCCGCTGCGGGCGTATGCGCTGGACCCCGGCGCCCTGCCGACCAACGGCCAGGTCACGGCCGGCAGCGGCAGCATCAGCCAGAGCGGCAACGTCATGAACGTGGTGCAAGGCAGCGACCGCATGGCCGCCACCTGGAACACCTTCAACATCGGCAGCGCGGCCAGGGTCAATTTCGCGCAGCCCTCGGCCTCGTCGGTGGCGCTCAACCGCGTCACCTCCAGCGACGCCTCGCAGATCATGGGCCAGCTCAATGCCAACGGGCAGGTCTACCTGATCAACCCCTCGGGCATCCTGTTCGGCCAGGGCTCGGCCGTCAACGTCGGCGGCCTGGTGGCCAGCTCGCTGAACCTCTCCGACGCCAGCTTCATGGCCGGCAACAACCGTTTTGAAGCCGGCGGCTCGGGCGGCGCCGTGATCAACCAGGGCAGCATCGTCGCGGCCGACGGCGGTTACGTGGCCTTGCTGGGCGCGCAGGTGCGCAACGAGGGCAGCATCACGGCCCGCCTGGGCAGCGTCATGCTGGGCGCCGGCGAAAAAGTCACGCTGGACTTCAATGGCGACGGCCTGATCAATATGCAGGTCAGCGACCCTTCGCTGGGCGCCAGCGTGGTGAACCAGGGCCTGCTCAAGGCCAACGGCGGCGTGGTCGTCATGTCGGCGCGCTCCGGCGACGCGCTGCTGTCCAATGTGGTCAACAACGAGGGCGTGATCGAGGCGACCAGCCTGCAGCGTCGCAACGGCGCCGTGCTGCTCGACGGCGGCGGCGCGGGTGTCGTCGCGGTGAGCGGCCGTGTCGATGTCTCGGGCCGCGGCGCCGGCGAAACCGGCGGCAGCTTCAAGGCCCTGGGCCAGTACGTCGGCGTGTTCGACGGCGCGCGCATCGACGCCTCGGGCGACGCCGGCGGCGGCACCGTGCTGGTCGGCGGCAACTACCAGGGCAGCGGCGCCGAGCGCCAGGCCGTCGGGACTTTCATGGGCGAAGACGCCCGCATCCACGCCGACGCGATCAGCAGCGGCGACGGCGGCAAAGTCATCCTGTGGTCCACCGACAGCACGCGCTTTCATGGTGGCATCACCGTGCTGGGCGGCGGCCAAACCGGCAGCGGCGGCCTGGTCGAGACCTCGGGCCACCACCTGGACGCGACGGGCTCGGTGGACATCAGCGCGGCCTCCGGCAAGGGCGGCACCTGGCTGATAGATCCCTACAACATCAACATCACAAGCACGGCAAGCGTCGGTGCGACCTCGAGCTCGCCCTTCACCTCCAGCGGCGCGGCCAGCTCCAACCTGAGCTCGGCCGTCCTCAACGCGTCGCTGTCCGAAGGCGCCAACGTGATTGTCCTGACCTCCGCCGTCGGCGGCACCTCGGGCGACATCAACGTGCTGGACAACGTCAAGGGGGTTGGCAATGCCTCGCTGACCCTGCAGGCGCACCGCAACATCATCATCGGCAGTCGCACCATCTCCAACGGCACCGGCAAGAGCCTCAACGTCACGCTATCCTCCAATTTCGCCAACAACGGCAACGGCTCGGTGGCCCTGACGGGCAGCACCATCAGCACCAACGGCGGGTCCATCACCATCAGCGGCGGCACCAATCCGCTGACCGGCTATGCCGCCACCAACCAGAGCGGCGCCTCGGGCGTGGCAATCACCGGGGGCAGCATGCTGAGCACCAGCGGCGGCAACATCACGATACGCGGCGCCTCCACCTCGACAAGCTCCAGCACCAGCGCGGTGAATATCTCCGGCTCTACGCTCAATGCCGGCGGCGGCAACATCGCCATCCTGGCCAACGTCGCCAGCGCCAGCGGAACCGGCGACGCCTTTGTGCTCACCGGCGGCAGCAATGTTCTGACCAGCGGCGCCGGCTCCATCACGGTGGACAGCACCAACCTGGGCAGCGGCAACGGCACGCGCATCTTCAGCACCAACAACACCCTGGCTGCCAGCGGCTCCGGCGACCTGACGATCAGGGGCAACGCGACTTCCGGCTTTGGCGTGCTGATCTGCTCGACCGCCAGCACCTCCTCGCAGCAACTCACCGTGGGCAGCGGCAACCTGACCGTGCAGGCCAATTCCAACGGCTTTGCCGGTTCCGGCCGCGGCGTTTACCTGGCGGCCTCGGGCACCGGCGGCGTGGTGCTCAATGCCACGGCCGGCGGTGCGATCACGCTGGGCGGAAGCAGCACCGGCAGCTACGGCACGGTGCTCAATTCGACGGGCTCGGGATCCTCCATCAGCATTTTCTCGGACGGCGCCATCACGGTGGCCGGCAACACCTCGGGCGGCACCACGCCCGCGCTGGGGCTGCTGAGTTCGGGCAGCGGCGCCAGCGCGGCCACCGCCTCCAGGGTCAACATCAGCAGCACCGCCGGCGCGCTCAAGCTGCTGGCCAACAACAGCGTGGTCAATCCGACCACCGGCTCGTTCAAGGCCGTGTCGCTGGATGCCAGCGGCACCTACGCCAGCATCAACCTGGGCACGCAGTCGGGTGCGCTGACGCTGGATGGCACCAGTTATTCGGGCCGAGGCGTCGACATCGCGCCCTCCGGTGCCAATGCGGCGATCAACATCAGCACCGGCAGTGGCGCCATCGCCGTCAACGGCAACAGCACCAGCAGTTTCGGCGGCTACGGCATCTTCCTGAACTCCACCGGCAACTCGAACGGTGTCAGCGTCACCACCGTAAGCGGTGACATCACCTTCCGCGGCGACTCCATAGGCACCTCGGACGCCATCTCGCTGGGCGGCAGCGCTTCGAGCACCAACTCGGTCAACAACATTGCCTCTCAGGGCGGCAACATCATGCTGGTCGGCAACTTCCACTCACCCAACGTCGGCGAGCTGGACCACGGCATCGCCATCCAGAACGTCGCCAACCGCATCCAGACCACGGGCGCCGGTAATGTGACGCTGGTCGGCAATGCCGCCGACCAGGGCAACGGGGTCAGCATCTACGGCGGCGGCAAGGCGCTGGTCAGCGTCGAGAACGGCGCGCTCGCGATCACCGGCAGCAGTGTCTACGGCGACGGCGTGGGCGTGCTGACCGGCAACAACGTCATACGCGCCACCGGCAGCGGTACGGTGAGCGTGGCCGGCAGTTCCACCTACGGCAGCGGTGTCACCATCTACCCTTCCACGGCGACCAGTTCCGCCGCCATCTCCACGGTGTCGGGCAAGCTCTCGGTCACGGGCAACAGCGGCGCGGCCTCCACCGCGCCGGCGGTCCTGCTGCGCAGTGCGGCCTCGGGCGCCGCCAACGGCGTCAGCATCACCTCGGGCAGCGGCGACATCGACATCCAGGCGACGACCGCCGGATCCGGCGAGGGGCTCTCCATCGTCGGCAGCAGCCCCAATGCCTTCAACACCGTCAGCACGGGCGGCGACGGCAGCCTGCGCGTTTCGGGCTCGGGCGGCAGCTACGGCGTGCGCATAGACGGCGGCACCAACAAGCTGCAGGTGGAGAACGGCCTGCTGCTCATCAGCGCCAGCGCGCCTAACGGGCAGGCCTTCAGCCAGTCCTCGGATGTCACGACGATTGCCGCCACCGGCTCCGGCACCGTGCTGCGCAGCCTGGGCGGCACCATCAACAACAGCCTGACCAGCACGGCGTCGGCCGCCGCCACCGCCGCGCTGCAGACCGAAATGGCCGGCGGCGACTGGATGGCGCCGCTGGCGGGCGACATCGCGACGCCGCCCCCCGGAACCGGCACGGACAGGCTCACCATTTCCGTGCTGTCGCCCGGCGCCGATCTCAACGCATCCGCCGCGGGCAAAGACGATGCGACGCCTTGAGCCCGCGTCCACGGCGGCGACCATCCGCTTCATGCCGCCGCGCCGCACCGGGCGGCTGGTGCTGCTTGCGTTGCTGCTGGCATCGCTGTGCGGGGCGGCCGTCGCCGCGGACAAAACCCCCGGGAAGGTCGAGCACGACAATTTCCATTTCCTCGGTGAGATGAACAAGGCCTCCACTGTGATGGTGGTGGAGACCCGGATCGTCCCGCCCGAGCTCGGCAAAAAAATCGCGCGGGCGGTCGACCAGGTGATCAGGAACGGCAACCAGCCCGGCGCCAAGCGCCCGGGGGACTATCTGCAGTATGAACCGCTGATCCTGGCGCTGGCCGGCCCGGACGGCTCGCGCATGCATTCAGGCCGCAGCCGCCAGGACATGCTGTCCACCACGCGGCGCCTGATGCAGCGCGAGCGCGCGCTGGCCCTGATGGCCGCGATGATCCAGTCGAAAGCGCAGCTGCTGGCCGTGGCCGAGAAAAACCTGGACACCATCGTGCCGGCCTATACCAATGGCGTGCAGGCCCAGCCCACCACCTACGCGCACTACCTGCTGGCCTTCGCCTCGGTTTTCGGGCGCGACAGCGCGCGCCTGAAGGAAGCCTACGCGCGCCTCAACCTGAGCCCGCTGGGCGCGGGTGTGCTCGGCACCTCGAGCTTTCCGGTCAACCGTGAGCGACTGGCGGAACTGCTGGGTTTTGACGGCGCGCTGGAAAACTCCTACGACGCGGCCCAGCTCGGCGCGCTGGACCAGGGTGTGGAACTGGTGGGCCTGTGCAGCAACGCGGCACTGATGATGGGCGTGCTGGTGCAGGACATGCACACCCAGTACCACCAGACCGCTCCCTGGATCACCATCCGGGAAGGACGGCTCACCGGCACGAGCAGCATCATGCCGCAAAAGCGCAACCCCTATGCCCTCAACACGCTGCGGCTGCAGGCCAGCGAGGTGGTGGGCCGCGCCTTCACCTACCAGCTGGAGGCGCACAACGTCACGCCCGGCATGCCCGACTACAAGCGCGACCAGGTCGAAAAAACCCTGGAGCTCACGACCGATGCCTTTGTGAAGCTGGCCGACCTGATGAACAACCTCGTCATCGACCGCAGCCGCGCCCTGCAGGAAGTCGAAGCCGACTATTCCACCACCACCGAGCTGGCCGACATCCTGCAGCGGGACGCCGACGTCCCCTTCCGTGTCGGCCACCATTTCGCCTCGGAACTGGTCAACCACGGGCGCGCCCACAAGCTCAAGCCCGCCGAGATTCCCTTTGATACCGTGAGGCAGCTGTATGCCGAAGCGGTCAAAACCTTCAAGTTCCCGCGTACGGAATTCCCGCTGACGCAGGAGCGCTACCAGGCTTCGCTGACCGCGCAGAACATGCTGGCCTCGAGCAAGGGCCTGGGCGGCCCGCAGCGCGCGGAGACCGCCAGGATGCTCGCGGCCGAGAAGAGCCGGATGGAACAGGATGCCGCCTGGCTCAAGGCGCAGGAGGAAAAACTCGCGCTCGCCCAGGACCGGCTGGACCGCACTTTTTCCGGGCTGTTCCAGTGAGCCCGGCGTCGGCAACGGCGATACTGGCGCTGCCCGCCCGGGCCGTTGACGCAAGGGGGTGCCATGGCTGAGGACGTTTTTTCGCTGGAGAACTTCGAATACCTGTGCTACTCGCGGCAGCAGGAGCCGGCCGCTCGCGAGCTGGTCAAGCTCCTGCTGCTCATAGACAGGAACTACGGCAACCTGGACGGCAACTTCGCGCTCAGCCTGTCGGCCGCCATAGGCGCGCAGGAGCGCGACGCGCACGGTCTGACCCGCATCACCAGCGCCATCTCGGCCCTGTTTTCCGACCCGAGCTTTCACGTCACCCCCGGCGGCTTCGGCCAGTTCATCAACTTCCAGCGCTGGCTCTCGGCGCTCTTCGCCGCCAGCGCCTTCGTCCATTGCGACCACATCCTGAAGTCGCTTAACTTCCTGGGCCCCGGCGCGCCGGAGTTTCATGTGAGCGAGCAGAACCTGGTGAAGTTCTGCATCCTGTACTCGCCCGAATCGGAAATTCCGTTGGACGCGGAGCTGCTGTGGCGGCAGAACAAAAAGCTGGCCGCCGCGCTGTTCACGGCCTTGCTCTCGCCGCGTTTTCTGGGCTCACCCGCCGCGCATTCCAAGCGCGAGGCCTTGCTGGCCTGGCTGCCCGATCATCTCGAGGAAATCGAAACACTGGACCTGCTGCCGCTGGGCATCCTGCACGACGTGTACATGCATTGCAGCTACGCCGACCTGCCCGGCCGCCATGAAATCAAGCGCCCCATCAACCGCTTGATCCGCAAGAAGCTGGACGCGCTGGGCCTGGCTCGCGTGCCGCCCGCCTTGACCCCGGCCAGCGCGGACAAGCCGGTCATGCTGGTGCTGCTCGAGTGGTTTTCCGGCGGGCATTCGATTTACCGCACGCATTCCAGGAGCATGGAGGCCGCGCGCCGGCACTTCTACCTGGTGGCCGTCGCCTACCCCGGCAATATCGACGAGCTGGGCCGGGCGGTGTTCGACGAGGTCGTGGATTTCGAGGCGCCCAACGACATGATCGCCTGCCTGCGCCAGCTGCACACGCTGGCCTGCGCCCTCAAGCCCGCCGTGTTCTACATGCCCAGCGTCGGCATGTTTCCCATCACCATGTTCGCGGCCAACCAGCGCCTGGCGCCCGTGCAGGTGGCCGCGCTGGGCCATCCCGCCACCACGCACTCCGACCGCATCGACTACATCAGCGTGGAGGACGACTTTGTCGGCGATCCGGCCTGCTTCAGCGAAACCCTGCTGCGCCTGCCGAAGGACGGGCAGCCTTACCGGCCGTCCGCCATCGAGGTCTCGCTGGCACGGCCGCCGCGGCAGGACTCGCCCGTGGTCAACATCGCCGTGGCCTCGACCACCATGAAGCTCAACCCGAAGTTCCTGCTGGCCTGCCAGAAGATACGCGCCGGCTCGCGCAAGCAGGTGCGCTTTCATTTCCTGATCGGGCAGGCGACCGGCCTGATCTACCCGCAGGTGAGAAGGGTGATACGCCGCTACCTGCCGGACGCCGAGGTCTACGCCCACCAGCCCTATCCGGACTACCTCGCCATCTTCAGCCGCTGCGACATGTTCCTGAGTCCTTTCCCCTTCGGCAACACCAACGGCATCACCGACGCGATGACGGTCGGCCTGCCCGGTGTGTGCAAGACGGGCCCCGAGGTGTTCGAGCATATCGACGAGGCGCTGTTCCGGCGCCTGGGCCTGCCGGACTGGAGCATCGCCGCCAGCGTGGAGGATTACGTCGCGGCCGCCATCCGCATGGCCGACCACTACACGGAGCGGGCCGCGCTATACCGCCGGCTGGAGCGGCCCGAATGCCTGGACGCCTTGTTCCTGGGCCGCTCGGAGTGCCTGGGCGATCGCCTGCATCAGATCTGGTTGGCGGCGGCCGGGAGGTCCTTGCCCGACAGGGCCTGATGCATGGCCTGGCGGTCCAGCGCTTTTTCCCAGGCGCAGACGGCGATACAGGCCACACAATTGCCGATCACGTTGGTGAGGGAACGGCATTTCATCAGCCGCTCCACACCCAGCAGCAAGACCATGCCGGCCAGGGGAATCAGGTTCAGGCTGGCCAGCGTCGCGGCTAGGGCCACGAAGGACGAACCGGCGACGCTGGCGGCGCTCTTGGATGTCAGCATCATGATGCCCAGCAGCGACAGCAGCTGCCAGAACCCCAGGTCGACATGCGCCACCTGTGCCAGGAAGACCGCGGCCATCGCGATGTAAAGAGTGCTGCCGTTCAGGTTGAAGCTGTAGCCGGCCGGCAGCATCAGGCGCACCACCGGTTTGGCGCAGCCCATTTTTTCCAGCTTCTCGACCAGGCCCGGCAGGGCGGCGATCGATGAGCTGGTGAAAAAGACCAGCATCAGCTCTTCCTTCACATAGGCGACCAGGCGGAAGATGTTGCAGCCGGCGGCACGCGCGACCAGGCCCATCACGACGAAGACGAACAAGATGCTGACGAGGTAGATTGCGGCGAGAAAATGCAGCAGTGGCAGCGCCGAGGATATGCCGTAGCGGCCTATCATGAAAGCCACGGCGCCGAAGGCGGCCAGCGGCGCCAGCTTCAGGATCATGCCGACCATGCCGTAGAACACCTGCTGCACGCCTTCTATGAGCTCCAGCAGGCCGCGGCCGCGCTCGCCTACGCGCGCCAGCGCGATGCCCGTCAGCAGCGCCAGCAGCAGGACCTGCAGAATGCTGTTGCCGGTGAAGGCGCTGGTGAATGTCGAGGGAATGATGTCGAGCAAAAAGCCGCTCGCGCTTTGCGTGGCCGGCGCGGGCGCCGCGTGCTGCGCGGCCTCGGCGGTAAAAACCGGGGCGAATCCCTTGCCGGGCGCCAGCAGCAGGGCGCCCACAATGCCCGCCGCCAGCGAAAGCGCCGCCATGGCCTCGAAATAGAAGAAAGCCTTGACGCCCACTTGCGTGGCCTGCAGCCGGTTGCGCATGCCGGCGATGCCTGATACCACCAGGCAAAAAATCAGCACGCCGATCAGCATGCCGACCAGGCGCAGAAAGCCGTCGCTCAAGGGTTTCATCAGTGCGCCGGCTGAAGGGAAGAAGTGCCCCAGCAACATGCCGGCGGCAAAGGCGAGGGCCATCTGCGAGATGGGATGGCGAAGCGTTTTTCTGGTTCTGGTCATCGATCGCCCAGTCTACGGGCGATCTTGCCGCGGGACTTCGCGAGCCGCGCCATACGGTGGATTTTTTAGGATGGACGGTGAGTGTAAAGACGCGCAGGTGTCACCGGCGCGGAGGGTATATACCTAAAATCCGGATGCAGTACTCCTGATATCTTTAAAAGATGGGCTGAGGCGATGGAACTGAGACACCTGCGCTACTTCCTGATGGTTGCCGAGGAGCAGCACTTCACGCGCGCCGCCGAGCGGCTCAACATGCAGCAGCCGCCCCTGAGCCACCAGATCCGGCTGCTGGAAGAAGAACTGGGCTTCGAGTTGTTCCGCCGCCATCCCAAGGGCGCGGCGCTGACGGCCGGCGGCGCCGTGTTTGTCCAGGAGGCCAAGGCCATACTGCGCGGCGTCGAGTTGGCCGCGGCGCGCGCCGCGCGCGCCGCGCAGGGTTTTGAAGGCACGCTGGCCATAGGCTTTACCAGTTCGGCCGCGGCCCATCCCTTGATTCCCGGCATCATCCGCGCCTACCGCGACGCCTATCCCGATGTCCACCTGGATCTCCGGGAAGCCAATGCGGCCGAGCTGACCGAGGGCATAGACAGGGGCACGGTCAATGTCGCGATCTTGCGTTCGCCCGTCAGCCATCCGCGCGGCGTGAGTTTTTTTTCCTTGCTCGAAGAAGAGATGCTGCTGATCCTGCCGGTGGGCCACGCGCTGATCGCGGGCGCCACCAGGGACAAGATGCCGGTCCTCGACCTGAGGTCCCTGGCCGATGAACAGTTCATCCTGGTGCGCAGGCACGGCGCGCCGGGCATGTATTCGGACCTGATCGAGGCTTGCGAACAGGCGGGCTTCACGCTCAAGATCGCCACGGAGGTCGAGCGCATGCTGACCAATATCAGCCTGGTCGCGGCCGGCGCGGGCGTCTCCGTCGTTCCCGCCTCGATGAAGAATTTCCACCGCGAGAGCGTGGTGTACTGCCGCATCCGCAATGCCCGGCCGGCCCTGGTGGCGCCCATCACGCTGGTAAGCCGGGAAGACAGCAACTCCCCGGCCGAAAAGAATTTCCTGGACCTGGCCAAAAGCTTTGCGCAGCAGCACAAGGCCGACGGTATATAAGCACCCGGCACCTCGGCCTCCCGGCCGGTTTCAGTGCAAAATGGGCCGGCGCCGCTGCCCGCGCCTGACACGCCAGCCACCACAACGCCGCCTCCATGAGAACCCGCCACATTGAAGTCCTGCAGGCCATACTGCGCACCGGAACCATCAGCGGCGCGGCGCGGCTGCTGCATGTGTCCCAGCCGGCCGTGACCAAGGCCTTGCAGCATGCGGAGGCGACCGTCGGCTTCGCGCTCTTCAACCGCGAAGGTAAGCGACTGGTGGCGACCCGGGAAACCCATGCCCTGGCCCCTGTCGTCGAGCAGGCCACGGGCGGCCTCGATGCCGTGCGCGAGCTGGCGCGCAACCTCAAGCTGGGCGCCGACAAGGCGGTGCGCGTGGCGGCCGTCGCCTCGCTGGCCAACAGCGTGCTGCCGTCCGCGCTGCTGGCGGCGCGCAAGCAGTTTCCCAAGATGCGCAGCGAGCTCAACACCGGCCACACCGAAGACATGATGCAGAAACTGCTCATGCATGAGGTGGACATGGGCATTGCCTTCGACCCGCCGCTGCATCCTTCGCTGGACTGCGTGGAGATAGGGCACCTGCAGCTGGTGGCGGCCTGCCTCCCTTCGCGGCTGGGCAAGTATGCGCGTAACAAATCCATCTCGGCCGAGGCGCTGGCGAGCATGGAGCTGATCGAGCTCTCGGGCAAGGACCCGCTGGGCCGCATCTATTCGCGCTATGCCAACCGCTTCAACTGGCAGCAGGGCAAGACGGCGGTGCGCACCTACCAGATGGCGGTGCGGCTGGCCGAGCTGGACCAGGGCGTGGCGATTGTGGATTCGGCCAGCGCCAACTTTTTTTCCGACAAGCTCAAGGTCCTGCCGCTGGAGCCGCGTGCCGAGTTCCCGGTCTGCGCGATGTACCTCAAGGCGGCGGCCGTGACCGACATCATGCGCACGCTCACGCAGTGCGTCGGCGACGAACTCAAAAAAGTGCAGGAAGCCACCCTGCAAGCCAGGGCCTGAGGGCGGCGAGCCTGCTTCTCTAGTACTGGCTGGCGGCTGCGGGCTGCGCCATCGCCTGGCTGCGCATGTTTTGCACCACGCGCCTGGCGGCGACCAGGTCGCTCAGGCCCACGCCGACGGCCTTGAAGAGGATGATCTCTTCCGGAGAGCGGCGCCAGGGCTCCCGGCTGCCCAGCAGTTCGGGCAGGTCGCTGATCTGCGAGATGTCCAGGCTTTTGTCGGCCAGCCCGATCACGATCTCGCCGGCCTCCACCAGGCTTTGCGGCTTCCATTCCACAATGACGCGGTCGCTGCGCGCGCGGCTGACCTGGTCGATCTCGGTGCCGCCGGGCAGGCTGGTGCCGACCGCGCAGATGGCCGCGCCGCGCTGCAGCCAGGCGCCGTCAAACAGCGGCTGCTTGGAGCGCGTCACGGTGACAACAAGGTCGGCGCCGGTGACCGCTTCCTGCGGCGACACCTGCCGCACCGCAATGCCGTAACGCGCGCAAAACATTTCGCAGGCCTGCGACACGTCGGCCGTGTCGACGACGGCGATTTCCGAAAAGCCCATGGTTTCATGCAAGGCCTCGAGGTGGGTGCGGCCCTGGATGCCCAGGCCGAAGAGTGCCATTTTTTTCGTGCCCGGCCGGGTGATGTTGTGCGCTGCCCAGGCTGTCATGGCCGCGGTGCGCGCGCGTGATTTCCGCCGCCGGCATCACGTGGTGGTCTTGCCGCGCCAGATCGAAGAGGTTGACCAGGAAGTCGAACTGGCCGTTGAGGCTGGTGTAGGTTTTGTACGCGGCCACGCCGCGGCTTTCCCACAACGCGCCCATGCCGCTGAGCTTCCAGCTGCCGCAGTCTATGCGCTGGCGCGCCTGTATGGCCGCGTCGCCGCTGCGCAGGGATTCAAAGGCCGCGGGCAGGTCCTGCAGGACTTCGCGCCAGCCGACGGTGCGGGTTACGTCTTCATCGGTATAGGTATGGATCATGAAAACTGCTTTCGGAAAGAGGGAGCCGGCTCGGGGTGGAGGTCGGCATTGAGCCGCCATCCTAAGTTGGCAGGCGGGCCCGCCCTCATCACATTTCTGCGAGCCCGATAACCTGAAGTTATGGGCTCCTCTGATGAGGCGGTGCGCACCGTGTCCGGCGCGCGTCCGCAAGCCTTGACGCCGCACGGCTTCGTTTGTCATGATGGCCGCGCCATCGCCATCGCCATCGCCATCGCCATCGCCATCGCCTTTGCGCTGCCCGTTGCCTGAAAGAGTCTTCATTGAACATGACCGCCTCCCGAATTTTTTCGCGCCCTGCGTTCCGTTTTTTTGTTGTGATCGTTCCCTTGCTGCTGGCGGCAAGCCAGCCGGCGCGGGCGCAGAAAGCACAAACCGTGAACTTCGCCAGCGAGGACGGCAAGACCACGCTGGTGGCCTACCAGTACGCGCCCGACACGCCGGGACCGCACCCGGCGGTGGTGATGCTGCACGGGCGCGGCGGCCTGTATTCGACGCTCAAGCAGACTTTTGACGCCGATTCCCTGTCCTCGCGCCATGTGATGTGGGCCAAATTCTGGGTCGAGCGCGGCTATGTGGCCTTGCTGGTGGATTCCTTCGGGCCCCGCGGTTATGCGCGGGGCTTTGAGGCGGGCACCAACGATGGCAGCAGGCCGGCCAGCGTCAATGAAATCACGGTGCGCCCGCTGGACGCCTACGCGGCACTGAAGTTCCTGCGCGCCCAGCCCGGCGTCATCAAGGACCGCGTGTTCCTGCAGGGCTGGTCCAACGGCGGCAGCACGGCGCTGTCCGCGGCCTCCACCACGGCGCCGGGCATTGAGGCACCGACCGAAACCACGGGCTTTCGGGCTTTCCTGAGCATGTATCCGGCCTGCGGGCAGGTCATGCGCAGGTACAGCCAGGCTTACCGCAGCTACGCGCCCATGCTGCTGCTGATAGGCACGGACGATGAAGAGGTCAACCCGGAACGCTGCGCGCGGCTGTCCGAGATCGCCGAGCGCAACGGCAGCGACTGGCAGTTTGTGCTGTATCCCGGCGTCGAGCATTCCTACGACACGCCCACGCGCAAACGCGAATCGGTGCAGGCCAACAAACTGGCGAGCGAGGACAGCAAGCAGCGCGCGCAGGCTTTCTTCGGCAAATTCCTCGCGCGTTAGACCCTTTCTTATCTCCTCTCCCCTGGGAAAGGGTGGGGGCCGACGGCCTTCACGGAGGCACGGCAACATCCACCGCCGCTTGCCCTCGTCCCCGCCTTCTCCCGGAGGGAGAAGGGGTAGCACAGCCTGTTTTCAATCTCCGTAAATCTGCGAAATTTGTGGATGAATTTTTTATCCGCAGATTTCGCAGATTTGCGCAGATAAAACGCAAATACCCTCTCTTCAATCCGCGTCCATTTGCGTTCACCGGCGGATGAATTCCTCTCGGAAGCGCTGCCGACGCACCTCGGCCTCCAGGCGCTGATACATATTTTTCGCCTGGATAAATAACCTTGGGTTATGGATATGGGCGGGTATTTCGAACTGGTCCTGGCGGGCAAATACCCGTCCAATAAGCGGCGGGGAGAACCAGCTTTCAAGCACGGCGCCGGTCCGGCTGAAAGCCTTTGAAAACGACAGATGCAAGCAATCCATGTGAACAGGTCCCGAAGCCGGCCTTTTAAACCCAGCGTCATTGGCGGCTTGCTGGCGCTTTACGGTTATGGCGCTTTCGCGCAGGCACCCGATGCCGGCCGCATGCTGGAGTCCATACGCGAACGCGCGCCGGGCCTTTCAAATCCGGCACCGGCGGACGCGCCGGCCGTGATCGAAAAACCCGCGCAGGAAAATACCGCGCCGTCCGCCGACACCGGCGCGCGGGTGCTGGTGACGCAGTTCACGTTCAGCGGCAACGACTCGATCGACGCGCAAATCCTGGCCGCGGAACTCAACGGCTACACCGGCCGCGAAATCGGATTTGACGCGCTGGCCGAGGCCGCCGCGCGCATCACGCGCTTTTACCGCGAACGCGGCTTCCTCGTGGCGCGCGCCAACCTGCCCGCGCAGGACATCGCGGGCGGCTCCGTCAGGCTGGAAATCCAGGAAGGCCGGCTGGGTGCGGTGAGCGTGGAGCCCGCCAAAAATGTGCGCCTGGACCCGGGCGTGGCGCACCGCTTCATTGCCGGCCTGGCGCCCGGGGCGGTGATACGCGAGGCCGAGATAGAGCGCGCCCTGTTGTTGCTGACGGACCTTCCCGGCATCACGGTCAGGGCGGTGCTGCGCGCGGGCACCCAGCCCGGCACGGCCGACCTGGTGGTGAGGGTCAGCGAAAGCCCGTTGGCGCAGGCGCGTTTTGGTTTCGACAACCAGGGCAACAGCTACACCGGCCGCAACCGCCTGACGGTGGAGCTGTCGGCCAATGACTGGCTGGGCATGGGCGAGGCCTGGAGCGCCAAGGGCATCACCAGCTTCGAAGGGCTGACGGCCCAGACCCTGGGGGTGTCGGCGCCGCTGGGCGGCTCCGGCCTGCGCGCGGGCCTGGCCTACACCAACCTGCTCTACAAAATCGGCCGGGATTTCGCGCCGCTGGATGCCAGCGGCGAGGGCGAAAGCCTCAGCGGCTTCGTGGCCTACCCTTTCATCCGCGGCCGGCAGGCCAACCTCACGGGCCAACTCTCGCTGGAGCAAAAAAACTATATAGACCGCGTCAACCAGGCCGGCCTGGACGTCAGGAAGTCCTCGACCCTGGCCAGGCTGGATCTCTATGGCGACTGGCGCGACGGCGTGAGCGGCAACCCCGCCTTGACCAGCTATTCCCTGGGCCTGACGCGCGGCCGCCTGAGCCGCGACACCATGTCCGATGCGGCTTTCGACGCGCGTTCGGCCATGACCAACGGCCGCTTCAGCAAACTCAACTGGTCGCTCTCGCGCCTGCAGGCGCTGCCGGGCGGCTTCACGCTGCATGCTTCGCTGTCGGGCCAGCAGGCCTCGAAAAATCTCGACTCGTCGGAAGAGTTTTTCCTGGGCGGCCCCAACGGCGTGCGGGCCTACCCGCAAGGCGAGGGTGCGGGCGACGAGGGCTGGCTGTCCCGGCTGGAGCTGCGCCACGGCCTGGGCCGGCTCGGCGGTTTCGGCGTGGAAGGTTTTCTGTTTTACGACGCGGGTCGCGTGCGCATCGACAAAACCCCCTGGGACCCGGCTCAGCTCAGCAATCACAGAAGCCTGCAAGGCGCCGGCCTGGGCCTGGTCTTCACGCGGCCCAAGGCGCTGACCATCAGTGTCGGCGTGGCCTTCAAGCCCGGCAGCACGCCGAGCACCGTGGAAGCCTCGCACAGCCCGACCTTGTGGCTGCAGCTCAGCGGGGCGCCGCAAGCCTTCGCGGGCCTGGGTTCCTCGCTGTCGGACGATGCGGAACTGAGCTCGGACAAGTTTGAGATCTACGGCGGCTTCGGCCTGGAGTTCGAGCAGGTCGCGCGCGACGGCGCGACGCCGGCCGGCCCGCGCGGCGCCACTTTTTCCGCCAGCCCCACGGGCAGGCAGCTGCCTCCCTACCTGCGCATCAGCGACCCTTCGTCCTCGATAGGGGTGCGCGGCGCGCTGGGCCTGGGCGGCGGGCTGGAGGCCTTCTGGCAGGTGGAGGCCGGCGTAGCCTACAAATACGTGCCCAAGACCGGCCCCAGCTCCGAGCGCCCCGAATCCAACGCGGCCACCAGTCTGCAGGATGCGGGCGTGGGCCTGCGCAGCCCCGACTGGGGGGCGGTGCGCTACGGCCAGTGGACCATGCCGTTTCGCGACATGACGGCCAGGTTCGATCCCTTCAATGACTACGGCATAGGCGGCGCGGGCGGCATCATAGGCTCACCGGGCCTGGGCGTGGGTTCGTCCAGCGTGGCCGGCCCGGTGACCGAGGTGGGCGACGCGAACAACGACGACGCGGCCTTCATACGCCGGCAGCCCGGCGTGTGGCAATACGCCACACCGGAATGGAAAGGACTGTCGGCACGCATCGCCTATTCCAACAACGGACGCCGGGCGGCGCCCGACCTGGGCGCGGGTTCGGCCTGGGGTTTCAGCGGCTCCTATGTGAATGGCGCGCTCAAGCTCGGCATCGCCTACGAACAGCACAACCAGTATTTCGGCATCGCCAGCCTGGGCCGCAACAACCGCGGCGTCGGCTCCTCGGCCACGGCGGTGACCCAGGGCACGTCGTCGCGCGACTGGGCCGTGAGCCTGGGCGCCAGCTACACGCTGGGCGCGACGACCTTCTCCATGCTGCTCGACAAGCTTTCGTATGCCGAGTCGGACGTGATTCCCGGCAACACAGTGCTGGACCTGCAAAGCTACCGCCGCCGCGCCAGGCTGTTCGGCGTGACCCACACCCTGGGCGCCTGGGAGCTGCGCGCCAGCGCCGGCCGCGCTTCGCCCGGCAGCTGCGACGTGGTGTCCAACGATCCCGCGCTGCGCAGCTGCTCGACCGCGGGCCTGGGAGCGACCCTGGTCGCGCTGGGCTTTAACCGCACTGTCAGCAAAAACCTGAGCGTCTACGGCACCTATTCGCGAATACGCAACGACGGCTCGGCGAGCTACAACTTCCGCACCGGCGCCGTGTTCGCCTCGGCCGGCAACACGCCCGGTGTGGGCGCGGACGTGACCGGCTACGGCCTTGGTTTCAAGTACAGGTTCTGAGAAAGAGAGTCACGCATGCATGCCGTCCACAGCCGCTCCCCTCGTTCCTTCCGTCCCATCCTGAATTCCGTCATGCTGGCTGTCCTGGCCCTGCAGGCGGGACGGGTGTTTGCCGACGCGCTGCCGGGCAATGCCTTGCCGACCAACGGCCAGGTCGTCGCCGGTTCGGGCGGCATCGCCGCCTCGGGCAATGTGCTGACCGTCAACCAGTTCAGCGACAAGCTCACGGCGCAGTGGGACACTTTTAACATCGGCGCCGCGGCCAAGGTGAATTTCGTGCAGCCCTCGCGCTCGTCCATCGCGCTGAACCGCGTGATGTCCAGCGACGCTTCGCGCATCTACGGCCAGCTCAACGCCAACGGCCAGGTCTTCCTGGTCAATGCCGCGGGCATCCTGTTCGCGCCGGGCTCCAGCATCAACGCCGGTGGGCTGGTGGCCAGCACGCTGGATATTTCCAACGCCGACTTCGCGGCGGGCAATATGCGCTTCACCAGGGGCTCCGGTGCCACCGGCCAGGTGCTCAACCAGGGCACGCTCACGGCCGGCGAGGGCGGCTACATCGCGCTGATAGGCCCGCAGGTCGCCAATGAGGGCAGCATCAGCGCGCAGCGCGGCACGGTGGCCCTGGGCGCGGGCAGTGCCGTCACACTGGACATGCACGGCGACGGGCTGCTCAACCTGCAGGTGGACGGCGCCGCGCTGGCGGCGCTGGCGTCCAACAGCGGCGCCATCCAGGCGGACGGCGGGCTGGTGGTGCTGGCCGCGCGCGGCGGCGGTGACCCGCTGGCCACCGTGCTCAACAACAGCGGCACGGTGCAGGCCAGGAGCCTGACAAACAGGAGCGGCGTGATACGACTGGAAGGCGGCGACAGCGGCGTGGTCGCCGTCAGCGGCACGCTGGACGCCTCGGGCTACGGCGCCGGCCAGACCGGCGGAACCGTCAAGGTGCTGGGCGACAAGGTCGGGCTGTTCGCCGGCGCGCGGGTTGATGCCTCGGGCGATGCGGGCGGCGGCACCACGCTGCTGGGTGGCAACTGGCAGGGCTCGGGCAGCGAGCAGCGCGCCCGCGCAACGTTCATCGATGCCGACGCGCAGATCAAGGCCGATGCCGTGAGCACCGGCAACGGCGGCAAGGTCGTGGCCTGGTCCGACGAGAGCACGCGCTACTACGGCAGCATCAGCGCCAAGGGCGGTGCCGTGAGTGGCCAGGGCGGCAATGCCGAGGTGTCGGGCGTCAACTTCCTCGATTACGCAGGCACGGCTGACCTCACTGCGGCGCATGGCAGCGCGGGCTCGCTGCTGCTGGACCCGACCAACATCACGATCTCGACCGGCGCCAACACCGCGACCTGGAACGGCAGCAACACCTTCACCGGCTCGGGCGCTTCGTCCATCCTCAACACCACCACGCTGGTCACCCAGCTGGGCAGCGCCAATGTGACCGTGAGCACGGCCAGCGCAGGTGCCTCGCTGGGCGACATCACGGTCAGCAACGCCATCGCCTACAACGGCGCGACGGACCGCACCCTGACCCTGCTGGCCAACCGCGACATCAACGTCAATGCCAACATCACGTCCGGGACGGCGAAACTCAATGTGGTGCTGAATTCCGCCTCGGCGGGCGGCGCCACCGTCGGCTCCGTGTCCGTGGGCTCGGGCGCGCAGATCGTGAGCAACGGCGGCAACATCACCATAGGCGGCGGTGCCGACCCAACCACCGGCTATGCCACGGGCGGCGGCGTCACCACCACAGGCTTTCGCATGGTGGGCGGCGGCAGCCTGCTGAGCAGCGGCGCCGGCAACATCCTGATCAATGCCAAGGGCGCGACCGGCCAGGCCTTCTCCATGGGCACCAGCGCCAACACCATCCAGAGTACCAGCGGCAACATCACCATCAATGCCCGCAATGCCGACGCCACGGCCTTCGGCATGAACAGCGGCACCAACATCATCCAGGCCACCGGCACGGGCAACATCACGATCAGTGCCGAGTCCACCGGCAACGCGCTGGGCATGACCATGGGCTCCAGCGGCAACAACACGATACGCGTCGCGGACGGCGTGCTCAGCATCAACGCCAAGTCGACGGGCTCCAGCAGCGCGCTGGCCATAGGCTCGGGCACCAACACCCTGCAGGCCACCGGCAGCGGCAGCCTGGCGCTGAGCGGCAACTCAAGCGGTTCCGGCAACGCCGTGTCCATGATCACCGGCACCAACCTCATGCGCACGGCGGGCGGCAGCATCACCATCAGCGGCACGGCCACGGGCAGCGGCAGCGCCATCGTGCTGGGCGACGGCGCCGCCCAGGCCAAGGTCGAAGCCACGGGCGCGGGCAACATCACGCTCACGGCCAACCGCCCGGTGGCGCTGAACCTGGCGACGCTCAGCTCCGCGGGCGGCAACATCGCCGTGTCCGGAACGGGCGCGGGCGCGACGCAGGGCATCGCGCTGACGGGCGGCAGCAAAATCCTGACCTCGGGCGCGGGCGGCATCACGCTCACGGCGGCCAACACCGGCGGCAGCGCCTTGCTGATGGGCTCGGGCAACAACCTGGTCGCGGCCTCGGGCTCGGGCAACGTCACGCTCGACGTGCAGTCCAGCAACGCGGGCTCCGGTTCGGGCCTGACCATGGGCAGCGGCGGCACCAATGCCATACGCACGGCCGAGGGCACGCTGAGCATCAATGCCCGCTCCGCAGGCAGCAGCAGCGCGCTGGCCCTGGGCTCGGGCAGCAACACGCTGGAGGCGACTGGCGCGGGGCAGGTGGTGCTGGCCGGCGCTGCCACGGGTGCGGGCAACGGCATCTCGCTGGCTGGCGGCACCAACCAGGTCAAGACCGCCGGCGGCAATCTCTCCATGACCGGCAGCAGTACGAATGGCGGTGACGGCATCACCTTCGGCTCGCTGAACAACTCGGTGCTCTCGCAGGGCGGGAACATCAGCCTGAGCGGCTACAGTACGCGCGGCGTGGGCATGTCCATGGCCACCGGCACCAACCTGGTACAGGCCGGCGGGCAGGGCAACCTCAGTGTCAACGCGCAGTCGGATGCCACGGGATCCGGTTCGGGCCTGGGCATGGGCACCAGCGGCAACAACACCTTGCGCACGGCGGACGGCGTGCTGACCGTTAATGCGCAATCGGCCGGCAGCAGCAGCGCGCTGGCGCTGGGCTCGGGCACCAACCTGATTGAATCCACCGGCAGCGGGCAGCTCGTGCTGGCCGGCAAGGCTGTCGGGTCGGGCAATGGCATTTCGCTGGCGGCCGGCGGCACCAACACGGTCCGCAGCGCGGGCGGTGACCTGTCGGCCACCGGAACGGCCCTGGGCAGCGGCGACGGCATCAACATGGCCAGCGGCAAAAACAGCTGGCTCACGCAGACCGGCACCATCACGCTGTCCGGCATCGCGGCGGGCTCGGGCACCGGCATTGCCATCCGGCCCAGCACCGACGTGGCGACGATTGAAGCCACGGGCGCCGGCAACATCAGCTTCAAGACCGACAGCTACGACAGCACGCCGACGTCCACCGGCACAGGCTCGGTGCGCATCGCGAGTGCCGGCGGTGTGCTGGCCATCGAACAGCTGACGCCGGGCGCGGCCATCGGCATAGGCGAGGGCGCGACGGGGCAGCTCAACTGGAGCGGCGCGGAAATCGGCCAGGTCGCCGCCGGCTTTTCCTCGGTGCGCATAGGCAATATGCTTTCCGGCGCCATCGACATGCGGCCGCCGTCTTTCCTCGCTCCTGTCGTACTGCCGGTGCGCTCCAACGACGCGGCGCGCCAGCAGGCCGCCATCGTCGCTTCCACGCAGGGTGAAGCGCCCGAGTCGGCCGCGGCCCACGAGCCCAATGAGAGCACGTTGGCCCTGCGCGGCGAAGAGCCTAATCTGCTGAAGGTGGAGGGCTTTGATGACATACGTTAAACCATGGCGCCTCGCCACATCGGCCGCACTGGCCTGCAGCCTGGCCTTGCCCTGCCTGGCGCAGGAGAAAGTGCAGTTCCCCAGCCTGGACCGCTGGCAGGGCAGCGAGCGGTTGGTGCTGGACGCTTACCTCTACAAGCCCGAGGCGCAGGGCCGCTTTGTCGCGCTGGTGATGTTCCACGGCTGCGCCGGGGCCCTGGGCAAAAACGGGCTCATCACCCAGCGCTTTCGCGACACCGCCAAACTGCTGAACGGCATGGGCTATGGCGTTTTGCTGGTGGACAGCTTCAACCCGCGCGGCGAGCGGCAGATCTGCACCGTCAATCCCAAGGCCAGGGCTATCCAGGAAGAGCATCGCTGGCTGGATGCCTATGGCGTGATCGAATATCTCAACACGCGGGCCGACGTGGTGCCCGGAAAGATAGGCGCGATCGGTTTCTCGCACGGCGGCACGGCGGCCGTGCAGGTGATGAATGCCGAGCTGCCGGTGAAAAAACAGGGCGCGCCCGGCTTTGCCGCGGCTATCGCCATGTACCCCGGCTGTGCCTCCACGCTGGCGGCCAGGCCCGACTATGTGGCTTATGCGCCGCTGCTCATCCTGGCCGGCGAACTCGACGACTGGACGCCGGCCCGCTACTGCCAGAAGCTGGCCGAACGCAGCAAAGGACGCGGCCAACCCGTGGACATCGAAATTTATCCCGACGCTTATCACGGCTTTGACGAGCTGAGCCCCGTCAAGCTGCGCGAAGACGTGGTGCGCAGCGGCAAGCCCGTGCACGTGGGAGGCAACCCCGCCGCGCGCGTCGCCGCCCACGCGAGGATTCGCGAATTTTTCGCCAGACACCTGCCGGCCCAGTGAACCGGCGCCTAGACCCCCTCCATCACACAAGGAAAAAAGATGCGTTTACACACAGCGGCCCGCGTTTTGGCGCGGCTGGGTTTTGTTGTCTTCATGTCGCACGCTGCGGTGCATGCGCAGCTGCTGCCGGTGCCGGCCCAGGACGTCGCGCCCGAACCCTCCTCGGGCTATACCGAGAAGAAGGCCGTCACGGCCAAAAAATTCATGATCGCCACGGCCAACCCGCATGCGACACGCGCCGGCCAGGAGATGCTCAAGGCCGGCGGCAGCGCGGTGGATGCGGCCATCGCCGCCGCCCTCATGCTGAACCTGACCGAGCCGCAATCCTCGGGCATAGGCGGCGGCGCCTTCATAGTGAGCTACGACGCGGCGCAGAAGTTGCTGAACGCCTATGACGGCCGCGAAAAAGCGCCGGCCTCGGCCAGGGGCGACCGCTTCCTTGATGCCAAGGGCAAGCCCCTGCCGCTCAGGGATGCCATCAACTCCGGCAAGTCCGTGGGCGTGCCCGGCCTGCTGCGTGTGATGGAGCTCGCGCACCAGAAGCACGGCAAGCTGCCCTGGGCCAGATTGTTTGAACCCACCATACGCCTGGCCGAAAACGGCTTTGCGGTGTCTGAGCGGCTGCACCACGTGATCAAGCTCGACAAGACGCTGCGCGCCAACGCGAATGCGCGCGCTTATTTTTACGACGCGGCCGGCGAGCCGCTGGCGGTCGGCGCCACGCTGAAAAACCCGGCCTTCGCGGCGGTGCTCAGGCGCGTCGCCAAGGAGGGCCCGGATGCTTTCTACAAAGGCGAGATCGCCCGCGACATTTCCGCCGCCGTGAACGGCCAGGCCCAGCCCGGAGACATGACGCCGCAGGACATCGCTGCTTACCAGGCCCGGGAGCGCGCCGTGCTGTGCGGCCATTACCGCGCCTACAAGGTTTGCGGCATGCCACCGCCGTCGTCGGGCGGCATCGCGGTACTGGCCATGCTGGGCGCGCTGGAGCGTTTCCCGATGTCCGGCGTGCGGCCCAATTCCACCGAGGCTGTGCACCTGTTTTCCGAAGCCGGCCGCCTGGCCTATGCCGACCGCGACTACTACGTGGGTGATCCCGATTTCGTGAACGTACCGGCGACGGCGCTGGTCTCGCCCGAGTACCTCAAGACCCGCAGCGCGCTGATACGCACCGACGCCAGCATGAAGCGCGCCGCGCCGGGCGTGCCGGCCGGTGTCAAGATGGCCTGGGCGCCCGACGAGGATTCGGAGATACCGGCGACCAGCCATATCTCGGTCATAGACAGCAGCGGCAACGCGGTGTCCATGACGACGACGATTGAGGCGGTGTTCGGCAGCCACATCATGGTGCACGGCTTTTTGCTGAACAACCAGATGACGGACTTCGCGCTCGCGCCCGAAGAGAACGGCCTGCCGGTGGCCAACCGCATCGAGGGCGGCAAGCGGCCGCGCAGCACCATGTCGCCCACGCTGGTGTTCGATGCCGACGGCAGGCTCAAGATGACGGTGGGCTCGCCGGGCGGCAGCGCCATCATCAATTACGTGGCCAAGACCCTGGTGGGCGTGCTGGACTGGGGCCTGGACGTGCAGCAGGCGATTTCGCTGCCGAACATGGGAAGCCGCAACCGCGCCACCGAGGTCGAACTGGGCAGCGAGCTGGAAAAGCTGTCCGGCCCCTTGAAGGCGCTGGGCCACGAGGTGCAGGCCATCGAATTCACCAGCGGCCTGCAGGGCATTGTGGTGACACCCCAGGGCCTGGTCGGCGGCGCCGATCCGCGGCGCGAGGGTTTTGTGCTGGGGGAATAGGGGAATAGCGAGCCTGCGGCCGGCTTGCAAAACCTGGGGCCCGATGGGGCCGGCTATCTGCGAAGATAGCGAGCTTTATTCCAAGCAAACCCAGGAGCAAGCATGCAAGACGGTATCCCCACTGAGAGGCTTCAGGCTTTGGTGCGCGCATGACGGCGGGCGGGCAACTGGGTTTCGGTTTTGACGAGGGCCTGCTTGCGATGGCCGCCGAGGCCGCTGCCGCCAAGCTGCGCAAGCCCAAGGCGGCGAAGACGCCCAAGCCCGTGGCGCCTGAAGCTGCGGCACTTCCTCCCGCCGCGACGGGCGACAGCCCCGAGGCCATGGCCCTGGCGCTGGAGAAGCATCCCGACTATCGCGTGCTCAGGCGGCTGGTGCCGGCCGTGGAATTTCCGCAGGCGCCGCAGGGGCCTGTGGCCCATGTGGTGATCCTGGACACGGAAACCACGGGGCTGGACGCCTCGCGTGACCAGATCATGGAACTGGCGCTGCTGCGCATACAGGTCGACACGCAGACCGGCCTGGCCACGGGCCCGGTCCAGGTCTACGACGGGCTGCGCGACCCGGGCATGCCGGTGCCGAAAATCGCGCGCGAGATCACCGGCATCACCGACGGGATGCTGGCGGGCCAGCAACTGGACATGGCACGCGTGGGCAGCCTGCTGGAAGGCGCGGACCTTGTCATCGCGCACAACGCGGGTTTTGACCGTCCCTTTGTCGAAGGCCTGATTCCGCAGGCGCAGGCGCTGAACTGGGCCTGCTCCTTCGCCGATATCGACTGGACGGCGGCAGGCCACAGCTCGGCCAAGCTCAGCTACCTGGCTTCCGAACTCGGCTGGTTTTACGATGCGCACCGCGCGGAGATGGACTGCCATGCGCTGCTGGCGGTGCTGATGGCCGAGCTGCCGGGCCAGGGGGTTAACGGCCTGGTGCAGCTGCTGTCCTCGGCCCGCCTGCCCAGCTACCGCCTGCAGGCCACGGGCGCGCCTTTCGCGGCCAAGGAGGTGCTCAAAAGCCGCGGCTACCGCTGGGACAGCGCCGCCAAGGTCTGGCATACACGGCTGGGCGGCGACGTCGCGCTGCAGGCCGAATGTGAATGGCTGCAGCAGTCGGTCTACGGCGGGCGCGCCGCGCGGCTGGCGTGGGAACGCTACGACGCGACGAGCCGCTACTCGGGCCGCGCGGGCACGCCGGGCTGGGCGCAGCTGAACAGCTAGTCCATTCCAGTTCGCCGGGAACATTTCGTATGCCGGCGATGTCAGACAAACCCAGGGATGAATCCAGGAGCTACCCTTTATGACTATGGTTAAAACCGTTTCCGCAGCGGCCCTTGCCGCTTTCCTGGCCGTGGGCTGCGCCGTCGGCGTGCAGCCCGGCATGTCGCGCGAGCAGGTCCTCGCGAGCTATGGAACGCCCACGCGCACGGTGGCGCTGGCCTCGGGCACGCGTCTGCAGTATTCCCTTCAGCCTGCGGGCCAAGCGGCCATCATGGTCGATCTCGATGCGGCGGGTAAAGTGGTGAGCGCCAGGCAGGTCCTGAACCCGCAGGACTTCTCCAGGATAGAAGTTGGCAAATGGACGCGCGCGGACGTGGAGCGCGAGTTCGGTCCTCCCGCGAAGGTCGACGGTGTGGCCTCCTGGTCGGGCGACATCATGACCTATCGCTGGCGGGACGGCGTCCAGGACATGTTCTTTTTTGTCTACCTGGATGCCGGCAGGGTGGTGCAGCGTGTCGGCCAGGGCATGGAATTTCCGGTCAGGATAAACGACCGCTGACGTGCCTTCCTCTCTTACTCCCCCTCCCAGAGGGAGTAGGTGCAAAACATCAGTCGCGCGAGGCGACGCGGCCTATCTCGGGCCAGCGGTGGTGCAAATACATCCAGGCCGTGAGCCCTATGCACATCATGCCCAGCGACACCGCGGCCAGCGCGGGCGTGGAATGCATGACCAGCGGCGCGACGATACCGGCCACGATGCCGTTGGCGGTCGAGCCGATAAAGGCCTGCAGCGACGACGCCATGCCGCGCCGCTCGGGATACAGGTCCAGCACCAGCAGCGTGACCACCGGCACCATCAGCGCCCAGCCGAAGGCGAACACCGCGATCGGGAATAGCGCCCAGGAGGCGTGCGGCGTGAAGAGCAGGTTGGCCGTGAGGTTGAGCAGCGAGGTCAGCAGCATGATGACGAAGCCATGGCGTATCTGCTGCTTGGGCGCGATCTTGCCGGCCAGCCGGCCGCTGAGCCAGGCGCCGGACATGATGCCGGAAATGGTGAGCAGAAAAAACCAGAAGAACTCGGTGGGCTGCAGCGCCAGGTGGTCCCCCAGAAACGCGGGCGCCGACAGCACGTATAAAAACATGCCGTTGAAGGGCACGCCGCTGGCCAGCGCCAGCAGCAAGAAGCGCGGGCTGGAGCCCAGCTGCCAGTAGCCGCGCATCAGGTGCCGCACTTCAAACGGCTGGCGGTCCAGCGGCGGCAGCGTCTCGGGCAGGAAGCGGAAGTTGGTCGTCCAGAGCACCACGCCCACACCGGTGAGAAACCAGAAGATGCTGTGCCAGCCCAGGTGCACAAACAGCCAGCCGCCGACGATGGGCGCCAGCGCGGGTGCCACGCCGAAATAGATCGTGACCTGGCTCATGACCTGTTGGGCCTGCGCCGGCGGGTACATGTCGCGTATCACGGCGCGCGAGACCACGATGCCGGCGCCCGTCGACAGGCCCTGCACGGCCCGGAAGAAGACCAGCTGGCCTATGCTTTGCGACAGCGCGCAGCCGGCCGAGGCCAGGGTGAACAGCGCGATGCCCCAGAGCACCACCGGCCGGCGGCCGAAACTATCGGCCAGCGCGCCGTGGAACAGGTTCATGAAGGCAAAGCCGAACAGGTAGGCCGACAGCGTCTGCTGCATCTGCACCGGCGAGGCGCCCAGCGACTGCGCGATGCCGGAAAACGCCGGGATGTAGGTGTCGATGGAAAACGGCCCCAGCATGCCGAGGATGGCCAGCAGGGCGGCAAGTGTCCAGCGCGGGGCGCGCCAAAGCTGGTCGGCATTGGGGTTCATGCGTTTTTGAGTTTGAGGGCGGTTTCGTAGAGTTCGTTGCGGCCCAGGCCGGTGATGTCGGCGGCCAGTTTCACGGCGGTCTTGAGCGGCAGTTCGGCCAGCAGCAGCTGCAGCACCCGCGTGCCGTCCTCGGCGCTCTCGGGCGTGGAAGAGGGGTGCAGCACCAGGGCGAACTCGCCGCGTGTGCGCTGCGGCCCCGCGGCCAGCCAGGCTGCGAAGTCCTGCGCCGGCACAGTCGCGATTTCCTCGAACTGCTTGGTCAGCTCGCGGCCCACGGTCACGAGGCGGCCCTGCAGCACGGCCATGGCGCGTGCCAGCGCCTCGATGCGATGCGGCGCTTCAAGAATGACGATGGCCCGCGCATCGGCCTGCAGCGCCGCGATAGCCTGGTCGCGTTCGCCGGCCTTGCTCGGCAGGAAACCGGCAAACACAAAACCGGTTTCGCCGCCCGGGCTGGCCAGCCCGGCCGCGCTGAGCACCGTGGTGACGCTGCTGGCGCCGGGCAGGGGCATGACGGTGAGGCCGGCCGCGCGTACCGCGGCAACCAGGCGCGCGCCGGGGTCGCTCACGGCGGGCGTGCCGGCATCGCTGACGTAGGCCACGCGCTCGCCGCGCTGCAGGCGCTCAATCACCAGGTTCGCGGCCTGCGCTTCGTTGTGCTCATGCACCGCGAGCAGCGGCTTGTCGATGCCGTACTGGCGCAGCAGGGGCTGGGAGTGGCGCTTGTCCTCGCAGGCGATCGCGTCCACCAGCTGCAGCACCTGCAGCGCGCGCAGGCTGATGTCGGCCAGGTTGCCTATGGGCGTGGCCACGACATACAGCGCGCTTTCCGGATAATGCTGCATGCCCGCCGCGGCGCGCGCCGCATCCAGGGCCAGGTCGAAAGAAGCGTTCAATGTGGTTTTCCAGAAAGGTTTCCAAGGTCCCGCCGGTGGGCGCGGCCCCCGAGGCGCGGCCCGTGCCCGGTCAGGTTACCACCAAGTCGCGCGGCGATGCCGCGGAATCCGCCGCGCGCGCCTACCTGCAGCGGGCGGGACTGCGTTTTGTGGAGGCCAATTATCGGACGCCCGGACGCGGCGGCGGCGAGATCGACCTGGTGATGCGCGCCCCCGATGGCACGCTGGTGTTCGTGGAGGTGCGGCAACGGGCGGGCGACTCGCATGGCGGCGCGGCGGCCAGCATCAGC